>JANNWJ010000014.1:0-69481 GCA_031414755.1 Pirellulaceae bacterium
CCAAAATTCACCTGACGCCACCCGATGAGCTGGACCAATTCCTCCCCGACAACTGGAAACGCGAAGACGCCGCCGAACCCATCCCGACATCCTGATCGCGCCCCGCGAATTCCAATCACCTGCGGTTCGCGGAACGGACACGATCAGTGAGCGTCATAAAGGACATGAAGGATTTGGCTCATGGACTATTTCAAGAAAATTGCCGAAGAATGACGTACTCACGCATTAAGTCCCACCTGGGACTTTTCAAAACGCTGGAAAACAGGTAAAAAATCTCTTGGCGTTTTCCAAATGCCATTCAACATCGCATGCACCCCTAGCTCAATTGGATAGAGCATCGGTCTACGGAACCGAAGGTTAGTGGTTCGAGCCCACTGGGGTGTATCGGTTTTCGTCGTACGAAATGGACTTCGTGACGAAAGCCGCAGTCGAGGGACAGCCAAAGGGACAGCCCTCAAATTGACTACAGGGACAGCTTTTTGACCGAAGGTCATTTGGCTTTACTTGGCAGGACCGGCAAACGGCCAGCCTTGTTGGTAGCAACGTACAGCTGCCGGTCGTTCGTGTGCGAGTAGCCCATAGTCGTCTTGATATCGGCATGCCGGGCACGGACCTGCACGACAAGCGGATTGCCATCCGCACCTTGCCAGGCGTTGGTTATGAACAGGTGCCGCCACCCGTGGAAATCGTAAAACTGATTCGTACCTTCAGGATTGTATTCGAGCCCGGCCTCGGTAAGGTCTCGTTTCATCATCTTCGCAGTCTTCTTTTTCTCGACATCCGGGAACAGAGGTTCTCCCGCTGGCTTATCAGCAAGCCAATCCCGGAAAACCGGAACCAAATAATCCGGCAAGTTTTGTAAATCAACATCATCCCCGTTTTTCGTGATCTGCCCCGGACGAGTGATTCCCGGTTCCCCGCAATCAAGCAAGATCGATTCTGGTGTTAGTTGTTGAAGTTCGCTTCTGCGAAACCCGGTCGCAGCAGCAGTCATATAGAGCATGTACCGCATGTGGCCCGCGTAACCCTCGATGGTCCGTTCGCTATCACGAGCCGTTTCCCACAACTTCACAAGACCGTCCCATTCAAGAGGTTTGCGAGTCCGTGATGGAACGTATGCCTTGTTGAATTCCTTCTTCAAACCCCGCATTGCCAGCTCTAGTTGCCGCTTCTTTTCGTAAAGCCATCGATCGAAAGTGTGTGCCGTCGATCGATAGAAATTCCGGGTTCGCATCGTAGATGGTTCAGCTACCTTCGGGTCAAAATCCTTTGCCGCTGTTTTCTTGACGAGGTTCATGCAGAATTCCTCGACCCGATCTTCCGTCCAGTCCTTTAGTGTTTTGATCTTCGCACCATCAACAATGCGGAGAATCTTCTTCCTTGTCTCCTCGATTTGTTTTTCACTCATTCGCCCCTTGCGTGATTTGACCCACTCCTCGATGTGTTCCGCGATTGGTCGTTTATTATGGACGGCGTATGGTTCGTGTTGTTGCGGCTGAGTCCCGCGATCGACGAGGCCGATATCAGCGCTTCGCGCAAAATCCCGCGATAGGTGGCGCAAAAAACAAGCCCGACAGTCGTTCACTGCCGGGCCTGATTTTCGCTGAGCCGAGTTGTCACTCGGCACTTTACGGAGGCGGGTTCGTGGACTCGCAACGGGGTTGAGTTTGCCAGTAGGTAGGTCAGTTTTCAACGCCAAAAAATCAACTCCCCGAAACCAACCCTCTTCGAATCACTGCTCTCTTTTTTTGGCTGAGTACGTGCTTCTTAGGCAAAGACTTGCTGATTTCGAGACCTGTTCGGTTTCGAAACCGAAAGGAACCCTGTTCGAACTCCGAGCCAGCAGCTCATAACCCAGCAGTCTTAGGTCCGAATCCCGTTCCCGCCACTTGTTTCGACGGTAGCGAAACTCGGCTACCGTCGGGTTATTCGAAAGGCCGGCGTCCACAGACGCCGGCTCGCGCCCGCGTCGCCACCCCCGCCACCCGCTCTCGGCGGAAACTCTCGCTGCTCTCCCCGTCGCGCCGCCGGGGTTAACGGTTGTTGGCTGCGACGACCCGATGACGACCTCCCAGGGTTGCTTTCGGAGAGTGGACCATTCGAAAGTTCGTCTACGACTGCACGGCCCAGCTTCCGGCAGCCAGGTGGGTCGCTGGAACCGACCTGTTAACTCCGAGGGGTCTGTTAATCAGAGATTCGGAGAGTTTTGGGGCGAGATTTTGGGGTGTGAAGGGATCCTGTTGGACTTCAGGATGCATCGGGCAAGTGTAGATCGTCTTGCCTGACGCGGGCGCGACCCAAGCTGAATTGCACTCCAGCGCCATGCTGCATTTCGTAAAAACCTCAAATTTCTTTTGGCAATGCTCGCTAAAAAGAAATAGGTTTGTCCGCCACTCTCGGCTCGCAGCGGAGACGACTCATCCACCGTCATATCGCAAATTGGATCTCTTGCCATTATTCAGTGCTCAGCGCAGGATATTTCTTCACACTCCACCTGGGGTTAGTAACGCAAGCGTGCTCATACGTCAAGCGGCCTGCGTTTCTTGTACTCCAATCATCGTTGCATACATAGACCGAAGCGGTTGAATTCACGTCGTGCCGAGTGACGAGCGGTGTGTATCGGACAGTGAGGTACGACCGCGCACGAAAACTCCAATCCATTTACCGACCTCGATCAAGGTGACAGGCACGAGCGTTAGCGTCGCAATAATCACCCACTCGGAAATCGTGTGCGCGGGCACATCGAAAACCCGCTGGGTAAAGGGGAACACGGCGACGCTCACTTGGAGCATTCCTGAGACGGCAATCGCCAACAGCAGATAAGGATTGGTAAACATCCCTAATTGCCACAACGTCAGCCGCGCACTTCGCGCCGCCAGGGCTCGCAGCAACTCGGCGTACACAATCACGCAGAAAGTCATGGCACGGGCTCGCTCCACGTCCTGCCCATGACTCAAATAGCTGTAGCCGAACGCAATCAATCCTACCGACCCGACCAGCACGCCTTGCCAGAGGATCGCCCACCCCAACTGTGCGGACAAAATCGACTCGTTCCGCTGCCTGGGTTGACGCTGCATTACGTCGGGCTCCGGAGGTTCGAGCGACAACGCTAACGCCGGCAAGCCGTCGGTCACGAGGTTGATCCACAACAACTGTATTGGTAACAGCGGCGCAGGCCAGCCGAGAATGCTGGCGACAAACATGAGCAGGATCTCACCTGCGTTACAGGAGAGCAGGAATATAAGAACCTTTTGAATGTTATCGTAAATCCCACGCCCTTCTTCGACGGCACTGACAATCGAAGCAAAGTTGTCATCCGTCAGCACCATGTCCGAAGCCTCTTTCGTGACATCCGTTCCGGTGATGCCCATGGCGATGCCGATATCAGCGGCCTTGATCGCCGGCGCGTCGTTCACGCCGTCGCCCGTCATGGCAACAACGTGTCCTCGCGATTGCCAGGCTTTCACAATCCGCAGCTTGTGCTCTGCTGAAGCCCGCGCGTACACGCTGATGCGGTCTGCCATCGCCGCTAAGTCTTCATCCGTAACTTGCTCCAACTCTGGACCAGACATCGCACGATCGCTCACTTCCGCCATGCCTAACTTCTGAGCGACAGCAAGAGCCGTCGCGGGATGGTCTCCCGTAATCATCACTGCGCGAATTCCCGCTTGACGGCACTTCGCGACGGCGAGCCTGACTTCCTCGCGCGGAGGATCGATCATCCCGACGAGCCCGGCGAAAATCAAATCTGATTCAGAGGTTTCGTCCACCCTCTCTGAAGCCGAAGGGCGATACGCAAGGCCCAAGACTCGGAGCGCTCGCCCCGCCATTTCGGCATTCGCATTTAGAATTGAGGTGCGCCGCTGGTCCGATAAGGGTTCAATTCGACCGTCACGTAGCTCTGTGACACACTTCGCGACGATGACCTCGGGTGCTCCTTTGCAATACAGCGTCAACGCTCCTTCACCGTTACGAACCACGACCGACATTGCCTTGCGAGTCGAATCAAATGGTATTTCGAGCACGAGAGCCTGCGGCGGATGGCTGGCCTCAATGCCGGCCTTCAGGGCCACCACAAGCAGCGCTCCTTCCGTGGGATCACCGATAACTTGCCAGCTTTGTTCTCCGCCGTTTGCCTGAGGTACGAGTTGCGCATTGTTGCACCAAACGCCAATGGTCAGAGCCGCAATCAAGTCCCCGCGTGCCCCGGCTTCCACCGGCCCAGCCGCACATCCGTCCGCGGAGAGTTGATGTAATTCTGGAAGAATGGGCGTATCCAGGAACTGACCGCGCGGAGCATAGCCGACTCCGGTGACCCTATAATGATGGTCAGGAGTAACCACTTCTTGGACTGTCATCTCGTTTCGCGTGAGTGTCCCCGTTTTATCGGTACAGATCACGGAGACGGAACCCAACGTTTCGACGCTCGGCAGCTTCCTGACAAGTGCGTTCCGCTTGACCATCCGTTGTACGCCAAGTGCCAGTGCAATGGTGACGACGGCTGGCAGCCCCTCAGGTACCGCGGCCACCGCGAGGCTTACGGAATTAAGGAATGCGCCAAGGAATTGGCCGTCACGGAGGATTTCGAGAGCAAAGATCACAGCGACGATGAGTAGACAAACAAGGGCAAGGACACGTCCAAGTTCAGCAAGTCGACGCTGCAATGGAGTGGGCTGAACCTCGTGTCGTTCGAGCATCCCCGCGATGCGCCCCAACTCGGTGTGCATTCCCGTCGCAGTGACGATGGCCAGCCCCTTACCAGCCGCTGCAATCGTACCCATGTAGACCATGTTCCGACGGTCACTTAATGGCGCTTGTTCTGGAAGCAGAACCACATAATTCTTTTCAACAGGCACTGATTCGCCTGTAAGAGCAGCCTCTTGCACTGAAAGGCTAAAAGCCTGAAGGAGTCGGCCATCGGCCGGGATATTATCGCCAGCCTCGAGTTGGATCGTGTCGCCAGGAACGAGTTCTTTGGCTGCAATTGACAGCAGGCGACCGTTCCGGACTACCTTCGCCAAGGGGGCCGAAAGTTTTTGCAGGGCAGACATTGTGCGTTCCGCCCGCTCTTCCTGCATAAAACCAATCACGCCATTGAGCAAGACGATGGACAGGATGGCGATTGCATCAACCCACTCACCCATGACCCCCGACACAATTGCGGCGACGATGAGTATCCAGATTACCAACTCCTTGAATTGCCCGATGAGTTTGGTCCAAACTGGAATCGGCGGTTTTTCAGCGAGCTGGTTCATTCCGTATTTGTCACGCTGCCGCTCGATCGCGGAATCTGACAAGCCGTTGTCACGCGAGCCACCGAAATGTTGCACAACGGCATCTGCCGATTGCGAGTGCGAAGTGGCGATTGGACATTCGGCAAATGCTCTTGGATCAGTTGTCATGGAAATTTCCTAGTGGAAACGCCACAACAGTCGGCAGTGATCGCAACGCAAGTCCGATACTGATGTGTCGTTTGTCGTGTTGAAAACAGGCGTCTACATGGTGCGGAACGACACGAAGTCGGTCGGTTTGCCCTTGAATCTCTCGCAGCAATCTCGGCTGCCAAAAATATAGATGGCCCCGATAACTAGCCTGTTCGTGGGCATCCGAACGAACAAGACGCATGCCACAAACAGGGTTTCCGGCAATCGGGGCACGTTCGCCGCCGCGCTCACTCGGTTTTGCAGCTCCTGTTTGAATTCGTCGATTGTCCTCATGATTGGATGCCTTTCTTATAGGTAGATCACCGCGCGCTGGCAATGAAACCAATCGAGAACCTGCCGTAGGCAGCAACCCGAACAGATCTCTAGTCGGCTTTGCACTGTTCCATTTGTTGAAGCGGGCCGGACTCGCATTCTTCACTCCCGGCTAAGGTAGGTAGCGGTGTCATCGTCGAACCGTTCAGCACAAGCGACCGAGCAGAATACGAATCGTCGTTCTCGAATCGTCCTTTTGGCGACGGCGCGAGGGGGATCAAGCCACATCCCGCAGACCACGTCCCGCAAATATCCAGCGGAAGGGGCTGACGGTTCAATCAGATCGCAGGCATGGCAGAAGCACGAAGGCCGCCGGTAATGGTCCGTTTGATAGATGCGGACCAATTCATTCACCAGCTTTGCCGGGTCGCTGTCGTAGATGACGCGAGCCCCTGTTTCCTTGCGACATGCGGCGAGGATGTCCGCAACATGATCACTGATTCCACCGGTGCCTGTCAGCACACCGATGAGCTTTCCTTCATCATAAGCAATCGCCAACTCCCCAAGCGTTCCACTAGCTCCGCCAATGATAACCACGATGTCCGAACTGCGGATGTTGACGACCTCGCGTCCCATCAGGCCGCTGCCCGTAAATATCATCACATCATGGTGAACAGAAGGCGATTCATATTTGTAAATGTGCTCGTCAAAGCTAAGACCAGGTGAGATTCCTACGACCAGGCCGCCTCGCCGTTTTGTTCCCCTGGCTGCACGCAAAGGCAGTCCGGGACAGGCGCCCGTGATCAGCACACAGCCTTGCAATCCGATTGCTTCTCCGAGTAATTCCGCTCGCTGGAGGAATTCCAGGGGAATGTCGTGACCAGCGCCCCCCATCACACCGATTTTTATGGCCAAGGCCGGCCATGTCCGAATAGCTGCTGGTTCCGTCGTGGCAGTTTGTGCAAACGATTCAGATTCGGATGTCATAGTTACCGTCCGTCTTTCTTTGCCAATCTAAGTGCTTTTGGTCGCGGTGTTTTATGCGTTCGTGGTTTCGAGCAACATCGCGTTGGGAGTTTCCGTAGCTCCTTGCTGTGGACCTGCCAGGTTCAACTTCATTTCCATGTATCCGCAATAGAGCACCGGCACGACAAAAAGCGAAACCAACTCGATGAACATCCCGAAGAAGACGGGCAGGGCCATTGCGCGTGCAACATCCGCTCCGCGACCTGTCGCCAGCATGACAGGAAGCAGCGCCGCGAAGGTTGTGAATGCTGTCATCAAACAAGGGCGAATGCGGCGACGGCCTGCTTCCACGGTGGCGTTGCGAATATCCGCGACCGTCCGCATTGGCCGCTTGGCAAATAGTTGCTCCATGTATGTAGCGATGACCACGCCATCGTCTTCCGCGATGCCGATGAGCGCGATCAGGCCAACCCAGATCGCGGTGTTCATTTCAATGCCATAGATTCCCAGGCCGATCATTCCGCCGAAAACGGCAATCGGAATCTGTGAAAAAATGATCAGCGTCAGGGGCAGATTGCGAAAGTTCAGATAGATGATCAGCAGGTCGAGTAGGATGACGATGGGGATAAGGACTAACAGGCGATTGTTTGCCTCGATCTGATTCTCGAACGAGCCGACAGGAAGCAGTGCATAGCCAGTAGGTAATGTCAATGTGCCATCCGCCTGAGCTTGCCGAAGCTGAGCTTCTACAGCTTCGACCGTTTCCAAGTCGCCGGCCATTCCCGAGGGGGCAAACGCGATGTGGGCGACCAGCCTCGCATCTTCGCTGCTGATCATTCCCGGCCCCCAGGTCGTTTTCATCTTGGCGAGGACTTCCAGCGGCACCACTTCGCCCGACTCCGTCACCACCGGGAGGCGCGACAGGTCATCGATTCGCTCCCGCAAATCGCGCTGGTAGCGGATACGAATGGGATAGCGTTCGCGACCTTCGACCGTCTGCGTTAGATTCATTCCGCCGACCGCTGTTTCAATGACCTGGTTCACTCCCATCGTGGTCATCCCGAAACGGGCGGCAGATTCCCGATCCACTTTGAATTCCACGTAAGGCATGCCCAGCACGATATCGGGATTGACCGTGGCCGCGTTGATTTGCGGAATCTGCCGAAGACGCTCGGCCACATCGCGAGCGGCCACAGCCAAACCATCGAGGCTGTCGCCATAGACACGGATCGCCATCGGAGCCTTAATCCCGCTTTGCAGCATAACCACGCGCCCCTCGATTGGCTGGAGCGGGGAAGCGGGCGTGACGCCAGGCAGCGTGGCCACCGCATTGATCTGGCTCCAGATACTGTCGATGGTGACGCCTTCGCGCCACTCGGCCTCCGGCTTGAGCATCACATAGGTTTCAATCATCACGCCGGGGGCAGGATCGAGCGCCGATTCCACGCGACCGATCTTGCCCAAAACGTTCTCAACTTCAGGAATTTCTTTAATTAGGGCATCTTGGGTTTGAAGTACCGCCATCCCCTGCGAGAAGCTGGCTGCCGGATAGAGGGTTGGCATATAGAACCAGGTTCCCTCGTCTAACGCAATCCAGTCGTCGGTGCGCAGCCCCGGAAAGCGATGTTTCAGGTCAACGTACCCAGGGAGCGCATTGGGCTCCGCCCCCAAACCGCGAGCAAACTGCTCGCCCGGATAGAGGAGCGTGGGCAGTCCCAACCATGCACCAGCCCCAAGCAGAATAATTAGGAGTGGCACCGCCATGAATATGAACTTGTGCGCCAACAGAAACCGCAACGTCGGCTCATAAACCCACAGAATTAAGCGGCTCGTCGGATTCTCTTCGATCGGCCGTAGACGCTCGCGCGTCATGAAGAAGGCCAGCAATCCCACGAGAAGTCCGAAAGCAGCGGCTGTCGCCCACAGCGGAAGCGGAGAAACCTCGTCCACCCAGGGATGCCAAAACACGATGCTGGCCATGATTCCAGCGCTTCCGGCGACGACGGCCGCCACCAAGCCGCGCCACAAGGGCCACCGTGAGCTATGAAGAAGCATCCGGCATAGCGCCGGCACCAGGAATACCGCCACCAAGAGAGCCGCAACCATTGCGAATGTCTTGGTCCAGGCCAGCGGCGCGAAGAGTTTAAAGTCCCGACCGGTTAAGAAGAATACTGGTAAAAAGCTCACGATGGTCGTGGAGACGCCGGTCATGATGGCCGGGGCCACCTCATGCGTTGCGTCGATAATCACGTCTGTGCGACTTCGCGTGTCTGGCTGCCTAGGAGTTCCATCAGCTGCCTGAACTTTCGTGGTTTGACTGGCTTCCCATTTGACGAGGTGTTGGTAGATGTTCTCCGAAATAATAATTCCCAGGTCCGCCACTTCCCCAATGGCAATGGCGATCCCCGCCAGCGACATGATGTTGGCGTCGATATGAAACCACTCCATCCCGATAAACGCCATCAGCACGGCCATCGGCATCGTAACGGCAACAATCAGGCTCGCGCGAAAGTGCAGCAGGAACAGCACGATGACTACGGCAGTGATAACCAATTCCTCGCGCAGCGATCCGGTCAGTGTCTCCACCGTTTCATTGATCAGTCCCGTCCGGTCGTAAACTGCGGTAACCTTAACCCCTTTTAAGCTCGGTTCGATTTGCTCAATCTTTTGCCGCACGCGCTCGATAACTTCGCGTGGATTCTCGCCAAACCGCATCACCACGACACCACCGACTGCCTCTGAGCCGTTTAGGTCAATTGCACCACTACGAAGGTCCGGCCCAAGCTGGACTTGAGCGAGGTCACGAATCCGTACCGGAACGCCGTCCCGCGAAAGAACCACCGTTTTCTCGATGTCGGCCAGCGCCTGCACGGTGTCCTTGTTCTGTCCGATGAAGCCCAGCCCTCGAATGATGTACTCCATGCCGCCCGATTCGACCGTCTTAGCTCCCACGTCAATATTCGAATCCTTGACGGCCGCGATCAGGCGGTCGAGCGGAATGTCGTGGAACCGCAGCGCATCGGGATTCACCTCAATTTGGTACTGCCGCACGTAGCCGCCGACGCTGGCAACTTCGCTGACGCCTTGCACGGACTGCAGCTCGTATTTGACGACGTAATCCTGAAGCGTCCGCAACTCCGCCAAGTTCATTTCCGGCGGGCCTTCCAGCACGTAGTAGAAGATCTGCCCCAGAGCTGTCGCGTCCGGGCCTAGCGTGGGCGTCACCCCCACCGGCAAGGTCGCGATGGCCGTGCCCAGTCGCTCCAAGACGCGGGAACGCGCCCAATAGAAATCGGTCCCGTCGGCGAACGTGATTTGCACGAAGCTATATCCGAACATGCTCTTGCCACGCACGCTTTCCGCATGCGGAACCGTGAGCAAGGCGACCGACAGAGGATAGGTGACTTGATCTTCGACATCCTTCGGCGAGCGCCCAGGCCACTCCGTGAAGACGATGACCTGGTTCTCGCCGACGTTGGGAATGGCGTCGATAGGGACGACCATCGCGCAGTAACCACCGATCGCAGCAACGACTACGGCTCCCAGCAGCGTCAACACAGGCTGCCGAACGCAGAACTCAATGAGCGTCCGCAGCATGGTTATTCTCTTCCTTTGTTGAGCGGCAGGGGCTGGTGATTCTGATGCGGCTGGACTTCGATTGTTGCCTTGCCTTGTGGGGGAAACTCCTGCACCTTCTCGCCACAACGAAGCATCTCGCTTCCGAAGTAAGGATTGAGCAGCTCGCCTCCGGGCTGAAGCCAGTCACCGCCCCCATCCTTGACCATTGGGCAATAAAAATGGGTGAACGAATTCTGTGCTCCCTCGCTACGAACCTGAGAGGCAAGTGTCAGGATGGCGTGGCTGATCGACTTAAAGTCTTTGCGAGCGCCGGTCAGATCCATGTGATGCAAGTGCTCTGACTTGGCGGCAATCGCCTGCGCGAGTTTGGCGAATGCTGCTGGAAGCGAAGCGTCGCTACTCAGTTCCAGAGCCGTCTTGAGTAGTGCTTGGGCCGAGCCGGCGGACGGCTTTTGATCGCTGGCGAGTGCCTGTTGCACGTCAAAGTAAGCCGAGTAGAGAGCTTCAAGATTCTTGCCGGCCTCGCCTCCGATCTGTATCACGCCGACCTGTTCAAGCACCAACGGTCCCTTTTGCTCGTTGCTCCTGGCCACGGTTCGTGTTGGATCGATCAAGCTAGGTTTCCCCGCCAATTGCATCTGCGAGTCTATGAGAAAATTACCGGCGGTGGCCACGTGTTCCCCGGCCTTTAGGCCTTCAAGTATGACGATCTTGTCTCGCAAGATCGGACCAACGGTGACCGGGCGAAGCTCAAATTCTCCCGGCTTGATCTCGACATAAACGACGCTGTTCCCGCCGGCGAGCAGCACTGCCGGCCGCGGAACATGCAGCGATTCCGGTTGGGGAAGCGGTTCGTCGGCGAAGCCATACCTCGACGTGGGCACGAGGTCCATCCCACAAATCGGACACTGCCCAGATTCCTCGCGAACAATCTGGGGATGCATGGGGCTGATCCACTTGCCAGCCAGATCCGCATCATAGACTTTGCCTTGAGGTCCAATCGGCAGTCGAATGCTCGCGGCGGCATAGTCGCCAGGACGAAGTCGGCCGTGTTCGTTGAGCAGTTCGACGCGCACTCCCACGCTTCTCGTTTTTGGATCAACCGTCGGATCGATGAATGCGACTCGTCCAATTAACGTCTCGCCAGGCAGCGATTGCACTACCGCTTCGACACTTTGCCCGAATCGGATGCGGGTAGCGTCCTCTGGAAACAGTTTGAGCATGAGCCAAACCGTAGAGAGTTCGGCAATGCGATAGATCGGATCACCCGACTTCACGTAGTTGCCTTCCACGGCCAGCTTTTCGACCACCGTTCCACCCTGCGGCGCGAAAATCGTCAGGCGAGACTCCGCCTTCCCCGTACTTTCCAACTCCGTAATCTGCACGTCGGTCATCCCCAGCTCGCGCAACCGCTGACGCGTATTCGCCGCGAGTGCTTCCTGAGCTTGACGAACCGCAGCTAAACCGCCCGACGCGCCTGATGCACGTCGGGCTTCCACATACTCAACCTGCGCAGCATAAAGTTGAGGGCTGTAAATAACAGCGAGGTGATCTCCCTTCGCAATGTCAACGCCCGTGTAATCGGCAAACAAACGCTCCAGGCGACCGTCGATGTAGGCGGCAATAGTCGCTTGGCGGCTCTCGTCAATCGCGATAGCGCCTACCGTTTGGAGGGTAGCATTCAAAATGCTAGATTCCGCTTGGGCTGTCTGAATGTTTGCGAGTCGCCGCTGTGCCGGTTCAATTTTGACAGAGAACTCATTCAGGTCGGCCGTTCCGCTTGAAGCCGGGACCAGTTCCATGCCGCAAATCGGGCAGCGTCCCGGAGCTGGCTGGCGGATTTGCGGATGCATGGGGCAGGTAAAGATCGCCCCCACTGCAGTCTCTGAGGACTTCGAAGCGTTTTCAACAGCCCGAATCCAACCGACACGCTGTGCGACGCCAAGCAGTACGATGAGTGCAACGCCGGTCGCGAGGAACAAGCCGACTGGCAGGAGCTTTCTTCCGAACCAAGCGATCCACTTGCGATAGGGCGAAGTTGCAGGAGATACATTTGTCGCTGAAGCGTTCGTTGACATGATGCAACCTTTATGAATTCCTTCGCTTAGACGGAGCAAACCAAAAACCGCAGTTCAGGCGTTAACGGGAGTACTGCTACGCCTGAAGGTTATGTGGCAGCAACACACCCGAGTGTCCCTCGACGTTCCCCACCAGTGGCAACAGACCGCCGCTGGTTTGAAGCCAACTTGCTCAAGGCGAGAAACTGTATCTGCCACTGGCGTAATACCAATAGCAACAATTGCCACCACAGTGATGAGCGTTGTCGCGGAATTCCGGTTTTCGCACGGTCTAAGAATGGCTTGCAACCGAGGACAATTCAGATTGATTATCCTAGGCGACGCAGCAACTGTCTACCCTGTCAAAAGTGCCGATTAGTGTTGCGGACGTGGCTCTGGGGAAGCCAACAGGTCAACGCCAGCCGCCTGACGAATGCGGGCGAGCGTCGTTGCCAGCTGGCCTAATGCACGGTGGTATCCCATTTCCAGGTTCAAAAGTGTCCGGTAGTCTCGGATTACTCGGTCGAAAGTCACAGTGTTGTTGATAAGAGACTTTTGGTCTGCCTCGAAGGTCTGTCGAGCCTGCGGCAGGATCGATGTTTCGTAGAGTTCAACGGTCTTCTGACTGGCGCGGGCCTGCTCCCATAGGTCCAGCAACAAAGCGTCCAAACGAAGCGCGATCTCGTCTTCGGACGCATGGGCGGCATAATGCTCGCGTGAGGCTTCAGAAGCCATTGCGTCATACTTGCGGTGCGAAATCGGGACGTTGCCGGAAACGCTCAGAGTTAACGAATCTCTTCCATCGCCTGGAATCATCGCGACCGGTGCATCCATGACGATCCAGCCCACTCCAAAGGTCAAATCAGGTCTTCGCTTGAGGCGAGCAATTTCGATCCCCCATCGTGTGGCCGCCATTTGCAATCGTGCGGCGTTTAGCTCGGGCTGGTTTTCCATGGCGATTTGCTTTAAAAGTTCATGATTCCAATCGGGGAGCTGAGCGGCAATTTGAGTTGGCGGCACGACGGGCATGCTGGCATCGCGACCGACCAACCGATTGAGTTCTGCCGTCGTCGATGCAATCTGCTGGCGATAACTTAGAAGTTGCTCCTGAAGACTGCTCAGCTCCAGCGTCGCCATGAGTACGTCCCCTGGTTGGGCGTCGCCGGTTCGGACCCGAGCATTGGAGGTCTTGATGAGCGACTCGAGCTGCGACTGGTCCGCTTCAATCGTTTCAATTTGCTTGCGGAGGACGTACAGCTTGAACCATGTGGCTCGAATGTCCCCGATGACCCGCAATCGCTCTGCTTGGTACTGTGTCTCAGCAACTAGCGCTTCCATGTGAGCCCGCTGCGCTTCTGCTTTCAGCCGGCTCAGCCAAGGGATCATTTGCATGACTTGCACGTCCGCCAATTGCCGGTCTGGCTCGAAATTCATAGGCGGCGTGAAGAACATCGTGGAGACCGTTGGGTCTGGAAGCTTACTGACATAGCCGGTCTTCGCCCAGGCAGCACCCGCCTCGTGCTGCATGCGCCGTAGGGTTGGATTGCTTGCCAATGCGTTGGCTTCAAGATCCGGCAGCGTTTCAGAAGTCTGCGGATGCGGAGGAATGGGTTCTTTAGAATCGCCTTGTTCGAGCGGCGGCAATTGCTGAGGAGCTTCCTCTTGCTGCTGATGCGATGCCAAGCGTACTGTGGACTCCGTTTTGGCAGGGACACTTGGGACGTTAGGATCCATTGGCTGCTGCGCGAGTGTCAAACTGGATCGAACGTGCCGTTTTGATGTCGCGCAGCCTGTTGCGCAGGTAAGTGCCATCAGCGCAAGTGTGGCGAACATCGCAAAGAGCGGTGGTTGTTTCATTGCCTCGGTCCATCCCTACGTTGTACCGTCAAATCAACGCCTTTCGGCAACAATCTGAGACCGCTGCCCGCGCCAATGGGAGATACGGAGTCATCGATTTTATCGGCATGTCCCCAATGGACGGTACAAGCGTTACAGGCGGCCAGAATTGGATTGTGCTCGGAGAGGTCCGGTTGTAGCGATTAGTAAAGGATGGAGGCAGCTCGGGCCCTTAATTCTCTGGGTAAGACGCAAGCGAAAACTGAGCCTCGGCTCTTTCGGCCGCAACGCACCGCGTTCAGTGATTGGCCCAATATCGGGCGGGCGGACCGCCGGTTTCGCTTTGCTCGCGCTGACTGGGCTTGTCAACAACTGAAAACTACCTGCGCACCAGGGTTCGTTTCTCATCAAGGGTGGCAATGAGCTCGCCGAGGATGGAGTTCGTGGCGAAGTCGGCTGAAGCATGCGAACGCACTTCATGGCGGTCAAGCGACTTGGCCTGATGGATGGCATCCAAGTACAAACGTAAAAAGGCCGCGTCGTTTTCGTTCGCCACACACTGAAGCCCCGGCGGCAGCCGATCGACCACGAAGCCGGTCACACCGTCGCGGACGAATGAAGCACCTGTGCGGACGCCAACTGTGGGACATCCAGCGAGGAGGATCTCCTGGAGCGCGAGCGGGCCGTGATCATCGTCGGCCAGGTAAGCACAGGCTCGCGATCGACGTGCCGCCTCGAACAACTCCTCACGGCGGTAGCGGCCGTAGTGAATCTGAATGTGCCGTGGGAACAGCTCGGCAAGGTGCTCAAGCAATTGCGGCCGATGGCCGTTCTTGGCGTAGATCAGCAGGTCGTATTCATCGGGCCGCGGTTCTCCGGGCCAGGGATCGATCGGGTACGGCCAGAGCACGATGGGCGACCGGTTGGCAGGCCCACGATGTTTGGTGATCAAGTCGCGATACCACTCGCTGTGACAGAACATCGCGCGGCAGTTGGCAGCGTCGAGCAGGGCGCACTCCTCGCGATCAATGCGGGGCGAATCCCCATCAACCCGTTGTAAGCATGCCTTCGGTTCGCAAATGCGATGCCGATATTTTTTCGCCTTACAACGACAAAGGAGTTACGCCGCGTCGCGCCCAACCGTTACGCAACGTAACTGTTAGCCGTATCCAAAGTTAGCGACAGTTTGAAATAACTTTTTTCAACAGTCTCAATTTTTCTGGCACAACAGGCTGGCAAGTTTGGCTCATGAATGTACGGGAATGCTGTCTATTTCCCTTTTTGGAAAAGCGTCTCTTTATTCCAGGAATTGTTTTGACGTGGCCAAAAGGCAACGAATACAATTCAGCTTCTACTCGTCTATTGATCGATGGGAATCGCGCTGCTGCGATTCGGTACTCTCAAGCGGTGGAGGTACATCGGAATGGCCAATGAAAACGAATTCGGATGTCGTCCGAAGTTAATCGCCCTCATTCCACCCGACGCCACATTGGACGGATGCAGTGGATGCAATCCTCCGAATTCGTTGAGTCCTCCACCCGGCGGTGGGGGTGGTGGCTCTGGAGGGGGCGGACCGGGAGATGGAGTTATCACAACCGGAGGCGGAAAATGCGATAGCGGCGGTAATGGCGGGGACGGTGGACCCGAATGTCCCGAAGCAGGAAAACCCATGCCTCCCAACAAGGGTGTCATTTGCGTTGACGGCATATCTGGAGGTGGTGGTGGAACTACGGGTCCGACTTGTGCTGGATGCCTTTGTGGATACACACCATCGATTGGCAACAAGACACTCCAAATAAGTTTGCCGAGTGCCGGACCGATGGCACCTGGAAACGTGCCTAAAAGAAGCCAACAAAGCAATGAAGGCATGGCTGTCGCTGCCTTATCATCAAGCATACCCATGGTTTGTTGAGGCCGAGGAAGAATATCTAACTGCGTTTGTCGAGTTTGATGGAGTATTGACCGGTGGACTAATGTCGCAATTGGATCCAACGATGGGCCAAACTGCTGTCATTTGGGAACGAGGAAACCAATTAGACCGTCGCATTAAGATGATGATTGGAGTTGAGGCATTGCGTGATTACGCGGCCAGGAATAACGGCAAGCTTCCGGAAGAATTGGAAACAGATGTATTACCGATACCGTTCGATCCAGGCACAGGACTGCCTTTCATTTATTCCATAAACGAAGAAAGCGCGGCCATTGAGTCTTTGGGTACAAGGCGCGGGGAAAAGGAAGTCTTCAGGTTTGAATTGACTTTGAAGAAGGTAAAATAACGGTTCTTGTTGGTTAAACAAGCTTGAATGTTGACCGCTGAATACCAGATTTGGTAGCAATTTGTTCCCCCCACTAATCCCCCCACTAATGAGCAAAATCAACATCTGGTTGTATCAATGTCGAAGATTGGTCAAAGTAAAACACTCGTGAAAACAGGCATTTTGAAGGAGTGGTAGAAGCATTATCCAGGTATCATGAGTCTTCGAAACCGAGGGTTATTGGTTTGCGCCCAATGGGATGTATTGTTGTGAATGTATCGATCAAGAAATCGGATTGCGAAGCGATCGTCAATATCGCCGGTTACAAGTTTGTGCCGCTTGATGATCTTCCATCCCGGCGTAATGAGCTTCGCCAATTGTGCAAGTCGCATCAGCTTAAGGGAACGATACTACTTAGCCCTGAAGGGATTAACTTGTTTCTGGCTGGCAAGCTCGCGTCGACGGAACAGTTTCTGGACGACTTACGATCCGATCCCTCCTTCAGCGACTTTCGTGTTAAAACGAGTCCCGGCGATCGGCAACCGTTCACTCGTCTGCTCATTCGCCTGAAAAAAGAAATAATCGCTTTTGGAGTTGAGGGAATAAATCCAGCGAAATGCACCTCGCCAAAACTTGTTCCAAATGAACTAAAACGCTGGCTGGACGACGGGCGCCAAGTCACGTTACTGGATGTTCGAAACAACTATGAAGTGGGATTAGGGACTTTTAAAAACGCCATCACCGTTGATATTGACAATTTTCGCGAGTTCCCTGACGCCGTCTCAAGACTTCCTGAGTCGATGAAGCATGTTCCCGTAGTGATGTTCTGCACCGGCGGAATCCGTTGCGAAAAGGCCGGGCCATTTATGGAACAAGCCGGTTTCGAGAATATCTTTCAGCTTGATGGCGGAATCCTTCAGTACTTTGAGGATTGCGGAGCGGCACATTATCAGGGTGACTGTTTTGTTTTCGACCAACGAGTCGCCGTCAGTCCGGACTTGCAGGAATCCGATCTCGAAGTCTGTTTCGCTTGTCAGCACATCCTGCATCCGGAA
Source organism: Pirellulaceae bacterium (assembly GCA_031414755.1). Taxonomy (GTDB): domain Bacteria; phylum Planctomycetota; class Planctomycetia; order Pirellulales; family Pirellulaceae; genus CAJQPP01. The sequence continues at coordinate 17,445 of JANNWJ010000014.1, forward strand.
GACATGCGATCCGAAAAGTATGTTGTGGGCAAGCATTGTCGGTTCTGTTTCGAGTCACCGGAATCGGTAATGAGCGAGCTGATCGATTCTCGACAGGTCGCCATTGAAATCGCTTGCCAACCCCTGCCGGGCTCGATTCCATATAGCAACCAGCGACCGTTGAATGTTCCGCAGCGGTTTGATGGAAAACGACTGATCGAATTCCTTTCGGAATTTCACCCGCACATACCGGTCGAAGTATGGGAAGTCAAAATCGCAAGTGGCATGATAATGCTGGATGAACGAAGCCTGTCCACCGGGCACATTGTTCGCGGCGGCCAGCGACTTGTTCACTTGATCCCCGGAACCATCGAACCGGAAGTATCCTCGGATATTCAAGTTTTGTTCGAAGACGAATGGATTGTCGTCGTTAACAAACCGGCTCCACTGCCGATGCATCCCAGCGGTCGATTCAACCGAAATACGCTGACGTGGATATTGGGGAGTGTTTATGAGAGTCCCTTGCGAGCAGCCCACCGACTCGATGCCAACACGACTGGATTGGTTCTGTTTTCAAAAACGCTACGCATTTCAAGAATCCTTCAGCCTCAATTTGAACGGCAATTAGTGACCAAACGCTATTTCGCGAAAGTTCATGGCTTGCCTGCCCAACACGAGTTCACGATCGATACACCGATTTCGGATCAACCGGTATCGGCAGGCGGACGAACCACACAGGACAACGGGCGCGCCTGCGTAACCGAGTTCAAGGTCGTCACCCAACTCGGGGATGGGACGACATTGCTTCATGCCGCACCGCGAACAGGACGGACCAACCAGATCCGCGTTCACCTTTGGAGTATCGGTTTGCCGATTGTTGGCGACCCGACCTATTTGATGGATAAAGGACTTTCCGAAACCCAGACTCTCCCTGTGAATGCTCCGCGCATGTGTCTGCATGCGGAATACTTGCAATTCAGGCACCCGGCAACCGGTTTGCCTTTCGAGATTACTTCACCGACACCCCCATGGATGGTGGGGACTAACAGTCGTTGACAGGCTGTCAATCCGGAATTCACGAATTGCCCGAAAGCGAGCCAGGCAGCGGAGGTCACACAATCATTCGAGGTCGGACGCGTCGAAGGGCGCGACGATTTCTTCGCGGCGTACAGGTGAATCGGGAATATTGGGACGACGAACACGCATTTGTGGCTTGTCAGGACGTGTCACGATTATATCGGTATCGGAAATATCGATCTCGCCCAGGTATTTTCGTTTTACTTCATCGTGCCGAACGATCTCGGCGGTTGTGCCACTGCACAAAATCTGTCCGTCACTGACAACGTAGGTCCGATCGGTAAGCTGCAGGATTTCCCGTGCGGCGTGGTCCGTAATCAGGATCGAAATTCCGGTCGCAGCCAGTTCACGGATCACTTCCTGAATGCCTTGAACTGTGACAGGATCAATTCCGGCAAAGGGCTCGTCGAGCATGATGATTTCAGGGTCGGAAACGAGGCAGCGGGCGATCTCCAGCCTTCTTCGTTCCCCGCCCGACAAACTGCCAGCGCGTGCCTTTGCCAACCGGGTAATTTTGAATTGTTCAAGTAGTTCTTCGCAACGACTTTTCTGGGTAGCCCGGTCCATTTTCAGCAATTGCATCATGGCCACCAGGTTTTGCCGAACGGTCAGCTTGGCAAAGACGCTCGATTGTTGTGGCAAATAGCCCATGCCGCCGTTGCGTGCCCGTTCGTACATGGGCCATTCCGTGACATCGGTTCCGGAAAGCGTTACGCTGCCCGAATCCGGCCGCAACAATCCGCAAATCATTCGAAAGGTGGTGGTTTTTCCGGCACCGTTGGGGCCAAGCAACCCAACGACTTCACCGGAGTGGACGGTGAGGCTCACTCCATCGACAACCCGACGTCGTCCAAATGATTTGACCAACTGGTTGACTTGTAATACTGACATTTCGAGTCCTTTCCATGTCAGAACGGGTTGGGGTTAGCGAATCAGTTTCATTCGCTCAAAATTGGGCCAGAACGGTACTGGCTTCGATTTGGCGTGTGGCCAGTAAATAAACAGGGCCTTGCCAAGCAAATATGAATCGTCAACAAAGCGTTCGCCGTTCCAGATTCGTGCATCACTGCTTTGTGGACTGTTATCACCCATCGGCAACAACTGGTGTTCCGTCAGTTTAAAAACATATTTCTCATCGCGGTTACGCGACGCGAATAAATCTCGCGCGAGGGTGGAGTCCCATGTATCCGGATTTCTCAAGACGCTTTCAATTGTTTTGGCATCCTGAAATCCAATGTATTCGATTTGCGGTCGGGTATTGGAGTCCAGTTCGGCCGAGTTGTTTTTGGAGGTGTAATACAGGTCGCGAAGCACTTGCAGCCGAGTGACGATTAATTCCACGTTCGATCCGCCAATACCGATCGGTTCCGAGTCGCTGGGCCCATCCTTGCGATAAACCGGGACGACCGGACCGGTACGCGTATACTCGGATCCGGCAATTTCGATGCTTTTGCCGTCGACCCACAGAAACAATTTGTCATCGGCATTGGCAAATTGCAGTTTCCAGGAGCCGCGACCTCGAATTGACGTTTCCGCCGTTGGCAGTTGATCGAACTTGACCGAGTCGTCGCCTGTCACAGAAAAAGTCGCCTGGCCGGTCGCCAGATCAACCGAGCAGGTAAATGCAGCTCCTCCCTCAACCGTTTGAAGCATCACCGTTCCGACGTCCGACCTGGATTCGATCCAGGCACACAGGCCAAGATCACCGACCCAGTGCATACCGTTCTCGGTTTTATATTTTTGCATTTGATCCACGGCACCGCCCGGCCTTCGCTGGATGAAATAATTGGACGAGTCGTTGTAGGCGAAGTAATCCGTGATCAATTCACCTGTAGGGACACCGGCGGCTAAACGTGATAGCCTGGTACCGGAAATCCCGGAATTGAATTCTTTCCAATCGGTACTCCGCGGTTTCAAGTGGCGGTACCGCAACCATTTCGCATCCGTGGACGGTGATATTGCAAAAGACTGATGTCCCTTGTCGTAATTTCGCTTCCATACTGGCTTCGTACCGGAGTTGTTCCACTGGTTCCACAAACTTGGCCATCCCGACGATTCCAGTGTTTCCGGGAAATAGTCCGTGTCGTCGACGATCATAAGCATAGGTTCAAGTTTGCGCGGAGGCTTCCGTGCAATCTTTCGATTGTCAAACGATCCGTTTGCCGAGTCGTAGGTATAAATGTCACCACGTTCAATAAGAATGGACTCGCCCGGTAATCCAATCAATCGTTTGATGAAATTCTGTTTACCATTAAATGGATATTTGAAAACAATTACATCCCAGCGCTGTGGGGGACTAAAGTCGTACGCAAATTTGTTTACCAGGATTCGGTCACCGGACCAGGACTTATGCTCGCGGAACTGCGTGGGCTTGAGTTCCAGTTCGAATCCGCACATCGGGCATCCTGTCGATATGACCTTGGCAGGGTGGCCGTCAGCATCAGGGCTGGCACCGGTCAGGTAGTGGTACTGACATTGCGGGCATTCAAGATCCAGGTGATCGCCTTGCAAATCCGGTGCCATCGAACCCGTGGGAATCACGAACGCTTCCGCTTCAAAATAGCGAAACATCAACGCCAAAAGCACGGCGATCAGGATGGATTCAAATGACTCGCGGACTTCCGAGCTTCGAATCCAGCGGGAAATTGTGGACGGTTCGGCAAAATGATCGCGGCGCGTGTAAGTAGCTGACATTTCCAGGTATTTGTTTTTCTCAGGTCGCGGGTGTTTGGAATGCGGGCATCGGGACGCTGGGGCCCGCCTGGATTATACGGGCTTTTGATTTTCGATGACATGGCAACCAGGTGGCCAGCAAGCAGCGACATTCGCTGCGTAACATTTTAACTCCGGTCATACCCAATCGTTTAAATCTACAATTCCTGCTGGCTGGCGTGAAGGGTCGGTTTGGACCAAAATGAAGCAATGAGTGCAAATGTCGTTCAGATTGATCATCCATTAGTCCAACACCATTTGGCAATTGTTCGTGACCGCACAACCCCGCCTTGGCAGTTTCGACATTCAATGCGGCAATTGACGGGATTGCTCGCCGTGCGGGCGACGGAAGATTTGGTTCTTGAACAAAAAACAATCGAAACGCCGGTCAAGTCGTGTGTTGTCAAAGTGCTTACCGGTAGCATTGGCCTGATTCCAATCCTTCGGGCCGGGATTGTTATGGTCGATCCGATTCTGGAGCTGTTGCCGCATGCCGAAGTATGGCATTTGGGCGTTTATCGGGATGAAGAAACCGCCTTGCCCGTTCGGTACTACAACAAATTGCCGGAAGGGAGTCCGGTCGATCTGGCCCTGATACTCGATCCCATGCTTGCAACGGGCGGTTCGGCCTGCATGGCATTCCAGTCGATGGTTGACTGGGGTGTCCGCGAGATGCGATTACTTTCCGTGATCGCAGCGCCCGAGGGAATCGAGGCATTGTCGTTAGCATTTCCGGCGACTCGCCTGTTTACCTGTTGTATTGACGAATACCTGAACGAGAACAAGTTCATTGTTCCTGGACTTGGGGACGCCGGTGATCGCGTTTTCAATACACTTTGAGAATTGATGGAATCAAAGGGCAATCTCTTGAACTCAGGAAAACTCATTTCATGCCCCAAATGCCGGCATGACAATACACAGGAAAACGCTGATTCAGCAGTCATCGTTACGTGCGCATCATGCGGGCATTCATTTACTTCGAATGCCGCAGCGGCTCGGTCAGGGAGAAAAAAACAGCCAACGGACGCGCTCGACATAATCCCGATACGTTGTAGCCAATGTCAAAAAAAGTTCGGCGTTAAAGCCCGCTCGGCTGGCAAGGAAATCGCCTGTCCGCATTGCAAGACGCGGCAGTCCGCACCCGTTCGCGGCAACGCAAACAATATCCTGGAATTGTTACCACCGAAATACCTTGTCCAGGAGTCACTTGAATTGTCGGCGATCAGTCCGGTTGGAGAATTCAAGACCGGAATTGAACGAAAAAGTACCGGGTTCGAGATCGATACGAATACAATACGATTGCCTGATGGTGACGGGGTTGCGCAAGTCCAATCCTTGACGCGAGAAAGCAGGGATCAGCGAAAACGACTACGCGTGGCCTTCGTCTATCTGTCCGGCGTGATCGTATTGCTAGTTGTTTTTTGGTGGTTGCTGGGTCGCAGCGACATGGAAACGCCTTGACGCCCGCATTCGAAGAATCTCATTGATCGGCGTTGGCCGCTTCTCGTCCTGCGGCATGAATTTCATCGATGTCGAAAACCCGGTCGTTTGATTCGAACAACAGTTGCAAACATCGACGGTGAATTTTCATTTTCAGATTGCCAACGCCAATCGCTCCGTAGACAGTCGTATTCCCGATGACACGCGCTGCATCGCTGATCTGAATATCGGCAATTCCTGCGGGTGGAACGGCATTCAAATCGATCGCAACCTTCAGATTTGGCAATGTAACAAGCGAGCCAGATACCAGCAGTTCGACACCTGCCGCTCCTGCCGCGACGACCCCATCACATTCGGAGATTTTCCCGACAATTGCTTTATCGCCGATCCTGTCACTATCGGCAGGCCGCACCTGGACATCCGGGGACCTGGCAACAAGTTCGTGGCAAAGCTTCGTGGCACGTTCGGTACTACGGGAAAACACAATTACCGTCGCCCCGAGTTTTGCAGCAAGCCACGTCACGCGCCTGCCCACCGAACCGGTAGCGGCAAGCACGGCGATTTTCTTGCCCGACAGTTCCATGTGCCGCTGCATCGAAATGATCGCTGCTGCGGCCGTGGTATTCGCACCGTTGGAGTCCAACATGACGGAAACGCGGACTGGTCCAAAAAAAGTATCCTGAATCGACTTGAGAATCTGTTCGCCCGTTTCGACGTTCGAACCGCCAATAAAAATCGCCGTTCGTTGAAGGCTTTTGCCTCCACGCGTAAACATCGCGCCATAAACAAGGTTGCGGACGTCCAGCGGTTCGACATTTCCGAACGGCAGCAGGTAATCGATCCCGCTATCGATCGCAACTATCGAATCAAACACACTCGGATGCTGGTCGGAATCGAGCTGAATCAGCACGCCTGGCCGGTGACTTGATGACGGCACGACAACGACCTCACAAAAAGGCGACCCGCTTTTTCACGGAGAGGCTGTGAATTTATGGCAACTTGACACAGTACTAGAATCCGCGGAACGGGTGAGCGGCTTTTTCCTTGCCGGCCAGCATTTCCGCGCACGATGGCTTGTTGCCCATGGCATTGGCAATCGCCATTTTAGTTGCGCTATAGTTGTAATCGTAGATTTTTTTGTCGTTCTCGGCGGCCGGGTGAATGAACACACCACAAACAATCACGTATTCCTCGGCCTTGTCTTTCGGAATGACGCCAGCTTCGACACTGTCGGCTACGGCCTTGGCAACCGCTGCCTGAGCCGGCCCGAACATTTGCACCGCTTGTTTCATACCCTTGATCGTGACTTTCGTAACCATAACGGTCGCGGGTTTGACAGCCAGGTTTGGTTCCAGCACTGCCAGCAAATTCGAATGGCCTTCGCTCTGTCTTGCCAGAGCGTTTGCGAAAGCATTTCCAACCGGACCATCCTTGTTGCCGATCAACAAATCAATGTGTGCGATTTCGTTTCCGTCACCGTCCAAAGCTTCGCCGATAAACATCGCCATCTTCATTCTCCAGTGAAATGCCAAATAATATTTGTGTTGTGGATTTGCGACGGGTCAAATTGCCGCCTCACCTGTAACAAAGGCTATCAAATGTCTATCGTATTGCAAAGCACCCGACAACGATGCCGGGGATTTCCAACCTTGCTGTTTCGACGACTTTTTCAGACCCTTGAATAAACCTCAATTCATAGCTGTCGGTATCTCGACGCGCGCGCTGCTGGAGAGCGTGGGTCAAGCGCGCTCCAACTGCCTTTCAATCGACTTTTTCTCGGACCGCGATACCCGTTCCGGCTTGTTGAATTCAATTCGTATCCACGATTTCGCGGATGCCTTATTGCATTGTGTACGTGAAGGCGACCCAATGCGGCGAACGGGCATCTTGTGGGCTGGCGGCATCGAAAACAATATTGAAGTTGCCCGGTCGGTAGAGCATTGTCGGCAGCTTCGGAATGTGGGATGTAGCTTCGAATCGATGAAAAATGTACGCGATCCTCACGCCGTTGCCGATGCACTGAAACAAGCAGGCATTCCCGCGCTCGATATTCGATCCACGCTTGCCGCAGGCGAAGAATCGCAATGGATCGTCAAGCCGCTGAAGTCCGGCGGCGGCGACAAGGTTCATTTGCTTGAGGATGCCAAAGCGCCATTCGACCCGGACTATCAATACCTTCAACGGTTGGTTCACGGGCCCGTGTATGGAGCCTCATTTATCGGACGGGGAAAATCTGCAGAATTGATCGGCTGTTGCAGGCACTTGTTATCGACGTCGTCGAAATCGCCGTTTCGCTACGAAGGTTCCATAGGACCGATGTCAATGACGCAACTGGTGACACGGAAATTAAGCGCGATTGGAAACGTCCTCGCAAACAAGTTTGAGCTTCGAGGCTGGTTTGGAATGGACGTTGTTGTCAATATGGAACAAGTCTGGTTACTCGAAATCAACCCGCGATTCACGTCCTCAATGGAACTATTGGATGGGCGTTCAGTTCCATCACTGTTCGAAACCCACCTTGCGTCCTTTGACTTGATTCCTATCGATGTATTGAACCCATCGACTGACGAGCACTCCCAGGCAAAGAGACCAGTCGCCGCCAAGGCCACCTTTTTCAATGGCACAAATCGAGACTTGTTTATCGACGCGCGCAAAAGTGACGCGCTATGGCGCCTCAATCAATCTGCCAAAAGCACTGTGTGTGATGTGCCGTGTCCCGACTGGACCGCAATTCCCGGCAGTCCGGTTTGTTCAATCCGTACCGAAGGCGACAACGAAAGCGACGTACTCAATCAACTAGCCCAAATAAAGAAAGCCGTTACTTCAATCCTGAAGTAACGGCTTTGCCTTGTCAGGTTTTTCGAAATATTCCTGTTTGGACACTAGCCGGCCAGTCGAGCGATCCGGTTGCTGGGCGCAAACGCCCCCGTTTCATTGGTCACGCTGAAGTGCATTACGTATGCGTCTTCGGTTGTGTCATCGTAGTAGTCACGCAGGACTGACATTGCCTTGAATCCGATTCGCCGAAAAAACATTTGGGCGGCGAGATTTGTTTCGCGAACTTCCAGGACAATGCGGTTGCGGCGTTGTTGCGACAGTTTGCCAATCAGTTTTTCACCCATCTTGCGGCCGATGTTTCGCCGTCGATAGTCCGGACGGACAGCGAAATTCAGAATGTGCAACTGGTTTTTGTGCAGTTCATAAATCATACATCCCACGACGCGATTGTCATGCTCGGCAACCATACCGATGCAATTTCGCTGTCGCAGGCATCGAATAAAATCTTCTTCCGACCAGGGAAACTCAAAACTTCCCTGTTCAATATTCAAAACTTCCGGCATGTCCCGTCGAATCATCCAGCGAATCTGGACATCAATGCCGCCTGTCGTTAACGAATCCATCGTGGACTCCTGTGACTCGTATTTCAAGAACGAGGTTGGGTTTCGGTTTCCTTACCAGGTTGAGCATCCATTGTCTCAACCAAATCGCGACGTCATTCCGCGAAAACAAACTCGTTCACGCCCGTTTTCATCGTGACGACGTAAACACTAAACGAAACCTTCATGATTGCCAATACTGAGTTTTGCCAAAAATTCTGACCGGCATATTAAGGCACATTTGTTCTGCTTGCATTGGCAAACGGGATTGTAAAAGTCCCTATTGACAGGCTTGTAAGTCATTCGACGTACGGCCTTGATTGTCTGCGATCCATGGAATTTAACGGCGATTCGATATTTTCGAAAAATGGTGAATAGATGACAATTCCGTAAAGCAAACAACTGCGCCTATCCACAAATCGCCCGGCTAATTCCAATGGCAAACGACCCGCAGTGATTATCGTTGTTGCTAATACGTTTTTTTTCATCTGCCTCGCTGTTACCGCGATTTGGCTGGTTTGTTCCTTATTGTTGTCGTACGAAAATCACCGGTACTCAACGCGAAAGTTGCGCAAGGTCCGACCGGTACGAAGTCGCGAACACCGGGCGATGCTGGTTGTTCCGGTTAAAGGAGCCGATAACGACCTGGAAACAAACCTGGAATGTTTTTTTAATCAACAACATCCGAATTATGAACTCGTATTCGTTGTTGAATCCGTTGGGGATCCGGCCTGTGGAATCATTCGTTATTTGATCACGCGGCACCCGCGAACAAGTTGTCGACTTGTGGTTGCGGGACCTGCCTTGATAAGCGGGCAGAAGGTTCATAACCTGCTTGCGGCAACAGCGAACATTCCAGATGACGTTGGAATTCTTGCGTTTGCCGATGCCGACATCGCCCCTTCACCTGTCTGGCTGCATACGATATGCTACACGGTCGCCCGATCCCGGACCAACACAGCCAATACGGGCTACCGCTTGATCTTGCCGAAGCGAAACACGTTGGCCAATTTGCTTGTTTACTCGATCAACGCCACTGTTGCCGGAATGATGGGCGCAGGCAAACACTTTCCGGTTTGGGGCGGTTCATGGGCAATACGCCGATCGAATTTCCACAAGCTTGGTATTCGACATGCGTGGCGTGGAACACTTTGTGACGACCTTGTTGCCTCACGCATCGTCGCTCGCAGTGGCAACAAAGTCGTCTTCGATCCGCGATGCCTGTCCAAAACGGAATTCGATGTCAACATCTATGGAGCAATTGAGTTTCTCAGGCGACAGTATGTCCAGGGAAAGTTCTATTCTTCCGGGCTGTTTCGAGCCTCGCTGGCGCTGAACGGCGCGCTGATGGTTGCCTGGTGGCCGCTGGTTTGGCTGGCATGCACGGCGCATGGATCGGTGTTCATCGCCGCCATGATCGGACTGGTGGCCATGTATCTCACAAGTTTGATTCGTAACGTGTTTCGCCAACACGTCCTGTATTGCCGCGATAGCACCTTGTTTCGCCATTACAAGATCGCCGCAGCGTTTGATATCTTTGGTTGGCCCATTGTTGCGACTGTTAATTTCGCGGTCATGATTTGCGCCGCATTTGGCCGCTGCATTCGATGGCGGGGAAACCATTACCGAATTTACCCAACTGGACAAATCAAACTGCTCGGAACAGTGGATGCGCCGACGCAAGCACTTCCGGCGACCGCTGACTTGAAAAAAAACCGGGCCGCGTAGTTCGACAATTTGCCTGCCTTCGCGCAGCATTCAGAAATCAGGATGGATTCAATGTCAGGCTGGAGCAAAACCATGAGCACCTGGACTCAAACAAAACGAAAACACATCGCCGCCCTGTTCCGATTGCGCAATGCATCGACAGGGTCGACCGGGCAGCCGGGCTTCACTTTTCCTGACAGCCGGCCGACGGACTCACCCAGTCCTTATCCGTTTTGGGTTGACCGCAACAACTTGCTGGAAGAACTTGGGAACAAGTATCAGCCGTCGAAGCGCAATCACAATTATCTGGTCTATTACTGGATGCATTTTCGCGATATCCGGACGCATGTAAAAAAAGTCCTGGAAATTGGTGTGCAAACCGATCGTTGCCTGAAAATGTGGGAGGAATTCTTTCCCAATGCAACGATTTATGGAGTGGATATCGAGCCCTCCTGCAAGGCATTCGATGGAGGTAGACGGAGGATGTTGATTGGTAACCAGGGAAGTCGTGAATTTTGTCGCGAGCTGGTTTCAGAAACGGGCGGCCAATTCGACATCATCATCGACGACGGGAGTCATAAAGTCGAGCATCAACTCAATACCTTCAACTGGCTCTTCCCGGAGCTCAATCAACACGGCATCTACGTGATCGAAGATACAGGCGGAGTGGTGGGTGATACCGGGCTCGAAACCGTTGGCAATTTGCAAGCCCTGGTCAATCACATCATGCACTGGCCCGCAGGATATGATCCCGGCAACTGGGGCTATCTTTCCTCGTTTGACGATTCAACCCTGTGGGCCGATCGAAATATTGTCGGCGTCGCCTTCTATCGCTGGATAGCCTTTGTAATGCGCGGAAACAACCCGGGCGATAACCCGTATTTGCATGCCGGTCCGCCGCGCAACTAACGGCTACCAATCGCGGCCTTCCCTGGCTTATGCCGAAACAATCTGACGCAACGTGCTCTATTCCGCCATTTCGGGTTTTTACTCAACCAGACCAGGGGAGGTGTACGCGCCATCGATGGTCCCGGAAGTGCTGCTGAGATTGGTGTTGGGTTTCAGCTTGGCATCGAACGTAATTGCCTTTTGAAGTTCGATATATGTATTATTGCTCCCTTGAAATTTGGAGTTGACAACCCTGACGGTACCCCAGCCGGTAACCTGGTAGGAAGCATTGTTACCGTTTTTGGTAACCGAGCTGAAGATTGGAACGTACCGGATATCTCCATGAACAGTTTCCAAGGCGTGCTTCAGTCCGCTTGAAAGTCCAGGGTCGCCCTGAACATTTAAGGGAGCGGCCGAGTCGATGTGCTCATTGTTTGGTATCTTTCCCTGCGATTCCAGCGAGTTCAGGTCGCGTTGCGTCAGACCATCACGAATTTGATTGGAGATGTCCGCGGTCGAGTTGTTGGTCGGCCCAATGTCAACAGTGCCCCAGTTGCCTGGAATCGTATCGCCATCGTCATCTGTAACTCGTCCGCCGCCATAAGTTCTAAAGTTCTCACCGATATCAAATGAATTCCACGTCTGCTGTGAAACGGCAAATGGGAGAATTCTTGCACCCGGTGGAAGATAGCGGGCTCGCCGCAATACGGCAGTTGCTGTCGCACTAACGTCGCATCGGGAAAAACCCAGCACAGGTGCAAAGAACAGCTTCACGGGCGAATTGAATTGCGTATCGCGACGAACTGTAACGCGAACCGTATTCAACGTACCGTTATTTAACAGCGTAACATTCGTGTAGATCGTTGATGGATCAAATCGTCCTGTTTGAATATCCGAATTGGAAACCTGAAAATTCGGAATCGATGAAATATTTGAAGCGGCATAGGACTTTGCAACCATCCTGACATCATTTACGTTTTGGGCTCCGCTGGAATTTGGCACCAGTTCCCTCACGGCGGCAACTGCAGCCGCATCCGCTGCACCCTGCAAATCAGTTTTCACTTTTAACAAGTAGCCATAATCGACGGCCAAAGCGACAAACCCCAACATCGGAACCAGCAATAAAGCGACTTTTGTGACAATTACGCCACTTCGCACGAAATCTTGTTTTGTTTTCATCGTTACATTTCCTGGTTCTGCTGGCTGACGTTGACGTTATTCACGTCGCATTGTGGTCGTCGAGGTATTGGCGGCGTTCGCTAAATCAGGCAGGAATCGAATGAATCGACTGGACGCATAACTAACACTCACTCGAACATTGATCGCACTGCCTGATGGGACCGTTGTTAGGTTTGAAATCGTTTGACCTGCGCTGTTTGAGACCGTTACGGTAACGCCATCTCTCGGGATCCCGCAAGCGAACAGATAGTCCTTCACTTTTGTTTGAACGGCCGTTGCCGTAACGGTATCTTGTCGCGAAGCGGCCCGACCTCCGATTCGGGATGCGTTTGATACTGACTGGGAAATATTTACAAATTGCCCGACGTCGATGGTTCCAAACAAGATGACAATCAACAAAGGTGCGGTCATAGCGCATTCGATGACCGCGGAACCGCGGCGCGATGACTGCTTGTTACGTCGTGCCTGCCGGGATCGCTTTTTTGCTACGGGAATATTCAAATTGATTTGCTTTTCTGATTTAATCATCGAGTCATTCCCGCTCCATTGTCGCTGCCACCCTGAGTCTCGTTTCCCCAAGTACCCAATTTGGCAAGAGCGATATATCTGCGTACGAAATTTCAACCGTCGTTGTTATTGGTGTTTTGGAGGCCATCGTGGACAGATTCGTCGGACTTATCTGTATCCGGACTTTTTGCGGGTCGTTGGGATGGGTTACCACACCGGAAAGATTGGTTCGTATGACAGCTTCGGCAGCACTGGTGCTCTGGGTTGTAACAAGCGATGCCTTTCGACAGCCTTCGCGGGCAACATTCGTCATTGCCTGCCGAACCATAGTCATTCGGGCAAATTCGAACACGCCAAAGACCAACAACAATACGATCGGCGCACAAAAGGCGAACTCAACAGCCGCAGTACCGCGGCGACGAACTTTGCATTTTGCCAAACTCATTTTTCGTGACATGCCTGATCCGTTTGTGAATCGCAGTACTCTTCTTGAATTGGTGAGTGTCAAAAACTCTAGTTCACAAACGACAAGGAAATGGCTCAAAAAAAACGCCTGCTTCCATAATAGGATTAAAGATTCGAACGGCCCATCGTTAAATCATCAATGCGGCTGCCACCCAAGGTTGGGTAATACCGGTCTTAGCGGAAAGCGCAATTCTTCACGCAGCGCAACACGATCAAACTAACGACAATTTGTTCCATCGGAAACACTACTCCGTTGTAGTGTCATGTTGATTATTCGTGATGGCTTTCTTGAGTTCGCGACATTTTTTGCCGGGAGCACTGCAAAGTGAACACGATGGATCGGCATCGGGATCGTCGAGCGTGGCCAGGCCGCCGCAAGAACCGCGAAGGCGTTGTCGGCCCAAAAGCACTCCAACGCTCATCGCGATAATCGCTACCGCGAAAAAGATGCTCGCAACAACGAGTGTCCGCCAAAAAGAATTGTCAATTGCATCGTCGAACCTGGCCGTTGACTTGTTAGTTGGAAAACCGTCCGTCTGCGCTGCCAGAAACATACCGGGATTGCTGTAGTCGGGCGACAGAACCAGGACTTCCACACCCAATTCCCGACCGAGTTCCAGACCACCGTTTTTGCCCAGCACCATCACCGCCGTGGCAACCGCATCGGCTGTCATGCAATCGACGGCAATAACACTGACGGAGGATGGACCACCCTCGACCGGCATTCCGGTTTGCGGATCAATCGTATGCGCATAGCGTTTTCCAGCGACTTCATAAAAATTGCGATAGTCGCCACTGGTGGCCAGCGACTTTTCGGACAACTCGATGACGGAATAGAGCTCGCGTACTCCGACAACGGGTTTCTCGATTCCGACCTTCCAACTTTCGTTGTCCGGTTTCTTGCCGGACGCGTAAACTTCTCCACTCACTTCCACGAGAAAGTTGTCTATATCGAGCGATTTCAAGGCGATGGCAACACGGTCAACAGCATATCCCTGGGCGATGGCCGACAAATCGATTTGAAGTTCCGGTATGGATTTCTTCAATGCCGGCGGGTTATCACGAACCGATAATTTGCGAAAACCGATTGTTTTACGTAAAGCATCAACGGTGGCGTTGTCCGGAACAACGAACTCGGATTTGTCCGGGCCGAATTTCCACAGATTTACCAGGGGCGCAACGGTGATATCGAAGGCACCGCCGGATTCGAGGCTGATCTCCTGGGCGCGCTGGACGACTCGAGCGGTGTCAGCAGAAACGTCAAACCACTCGATTGAAGAACTGGTATTGAACCGGGAGACTTCGGAGTCGGGCTTGTAGGTTGACATCCGGTCATCGACATCTTTGAGCGACCGCTCGATGGCTGCCTGAATATCCAACGATTGTTCCGGATTTGCATAAACCACGACTGACCAGGTACACGTTCCCATCGTTGTTCCCTCAAATTCAAGCCGTGTTGGCTGAAAATGTTGGGCAACGAGTGAACCTGACGCACCGCAGTCGGAAAGGGCGATGGACACCGCCAGGATCATCAAGCACTTATGAATGAATGCCGGTTGCATTATTGGGCACCTCAACCGCCAAAGTCATCGAAGGCAATGTTTTCCGGTTCGACACCAAAATCGTCGAGCATTTTCATGACCGCGGCATTCATCATTGGCGGACCGCAAAAATAGTACTCGATTTCTTCGGGAGACTCGTGCTTGCTCAGGTAGTTGTCGATCAGGACGTTATGAATGAAACCGACATAGCCCGTCCAGTTGTCTTCCGGCATGGGCTCCGACAAGGCGATATTAAATTGAAAGTTCGGAAACTCTTTCTCGATTGCACGGAACTGATCGACGTAAAACAATTCCCGCAAGCTCCGTCCACCGTACCAGTAACTGACCTTGCGACCGGACTTCAGGTTCTTGAACAGCTCAAAGATGTGACTGCGAAGCGGAGCCATACCAGCTCCACCTCCAACATAGACCATTTCAGCATCAGTATCCTTGATAAAGAACTCGCCGTAGGGTCCGGAAATGGTGACGAAGTCGCCTGGTTTCAGGTTGAAAATATAGGATGAAACAATGCCGGGCGGCAGATCGTCACGGCGCGGTGGTGGCGAGGCGATCCTCACGTTCAAAAGGATGATCCCTTTTTCGCCCGGGTAATTGGCCATTGAATAGGCTCGCGTCGCCGTCTCAGTGACAACCGATTTGTATTTCCAGACGTTGTACTTGTCCCAATCCTCATGAAATTGTTTTTCAATATCAAACGACTTATATTCGAGCTCGTGCGGTGGCACTTCGATCTGAATAAAACCACCAGCCTTGAAGTCGACGTTTTCGCCTTCGGGAAGCTCCAGCACAAGTTCCTTGATAAAGGTTGCAACGTTGTGATTGGAACGAACCTTGCATATCCATTTTTTTGTTTCGAATGCCTCGTGCGGCACTTCGACAACCATGTCTTGCTTGACTGCCACCTGGCAGGACAACCGGCAACCCTCGCGCGCTTCGAATTTGTTGATATGGCCCTTTTCGGTTTCGAGGATATCTCCGCCACCGGAAAGAACTTTGACTTTGCACTGGGCGCAGGTACCACCGCCGCCGCAGGCCGACGAGACGAAAATACCTTCGTTGCCCAAGGCGCCCATTAACTTGCCGCCGCGCGGTACGGTGATTTCTTTTTGACCATTGATCATGATCTTGACGTCGCCTTCGGCAACCAATTGCTTTTTGGCAACCAGGATGACCGCCACAAGTCCTACCACTACGACGGTAAACATGCTGACGCCAATCAAGACGACTTGAATGGAAGAATCCATAAATTTGTTCCGAACGAATGAGTTGCTTCGAGGGGACCTGAAAGGAAATCCGCAAATCAGGACTAAACGCCGTTGAATACCATAAAAGCCATGGCCATTAGACCACCGGTAATAAATGTAATACCCAGTCCACGCAATGCGATCGGCACATCGCTGTACCGGAGTTTTTCGCGGATACCGGCAAGTGCGACAATGGCGAACGCCCAGCCAAAACCGGAACCAATCCCGTACACAACGCTTTCTGCAAAATCGTATTTGTTCTGGACCATGAACAGCGTTCCGCCCAGGATCGCGCAATTCACCGTGATCAAAGGCAAAAAGATTCCCAACGCGTTGTATAGCGGCGGAAAGAACCGGTCGAGAAACATTTCCAGAATCTGAACAGCCGCTGCGATCACCCCGATGTAACTAATCAATCCAAGGAATTCAAGATCGTATTCCGTAAAATACGTCGAGCCTTTTTTCAGAAACATGCTGTAAATCAGTTGATTCAATGGCATCGTAATTGCCTGAACAATGACTACGGCAATACCCAGTCCAATGGCTGTCTTGATGTTTTTTGACACGGCCAGGAATGTGCACATTCCCAGAAAGTAAACCAGCGCAAGATTCTCAACAAACGCTGAACGCAAAAACAGGACTACAAGTTCCATGATGTTTACTCCGCTTCAGCCTGGTTGGGGTAGACGGTCCGCAATATCCAAATAAAAGTGCCTATGATGAAAAAGGCACTTGGTGGCAACAACATCAAACCGTTGGGTTGATAAATCGATGCCGGCAATACTTCAAATCCGAACAATTTTCCTGAGCCGAGCAGTTCCCGAAAGAATGCAACGATCATCAGGACCAGGGTGTAGCCAAGTCCGTTGCCAATACCATCAAGGAAGCTGTCCACAGCATTGTTTTGCATGGCAAAACCTTCGGCTCGACCCATTACGATACAATTAGTAATAATCAATCCGACGAAAACAGAAAGTTCCTTGCTAAGCCCAAACGCATAGGCCTTGAGAATCTGGTCCACCACTATGACCATCGAGGCAATCACCGTCATTTGAACGATAATTCGAATGCTGCTGGGGATGTAGTTGCGAATCGCGGCAATGGCGGCACTACTGAACGCCGTGACCACCATGACCGAGATCGACATCACCAGAGCCTTGTCCATCCGTGTCGTCACGGCTAATGCCGAACAAATGCCCAGCACCTGCAAGGCGATTGGGTTGTTTTTGAAAACAGGACTGAACAAAACGTCTTTTGGATCGTTTTTACCTTTTGCCATTTTGACCTCCAGCCGCCTGGGCGACATTATTGGATGTGCCAGCTCGTAGTATTTCCAGGTACGGGCCGAAACCCTGTTCACCCATCCAGAATCCAAGCATTTTTTCAACACCGCGTGCTGTAATGGTCGCGCCGGAAAGTGTGTCGACCCCATGGGGATTGGTTTCCCAATCCGATTTGACCAGCCGGATCGACATTTTGCCCTTGTCATCGAAAAGCAACTTGCCGACCCAATGCGATTTCCAGATCGGGTTGTCGACTTCACCCCCGAGGCCAGGCGTTTCGCCATGTTCGTAGTAGGTGAGCCCCTTGATCGTTTTCAGATCGGCATCGATGGCGATAAATCCCTTGAGAATCGACCAAAGTCCCTTGCCTCGAATCGGAAACACATACATCGACGGAGACTCGTCAGTAGCACTGGCTTTGACAATATAAACGTGCGAATGGTTTTCGCGGCGTTTGATAGTTGCAGGATCCTTCGTCAACGCTTCACTCTGTTTCTGATCGTTTGATTCTGCCACACCAATCTGGTCAAACGAAGCGACATCGTCGTATTGCGAAGTTACATCGTCGCCGGAATCCAGATCGACGATCCGGTCAATAATCCGTTGATCGAACAGGGCAACGACGTCCGAGTTGGATTCGAGCAAACCCGCAGCAGCAAGAATATTTTTCTTCTTGTCCTTCAGCTTGTTTGCGTCCTGTAACGATTTCAGAAACACGGCCGAGGCAGATACGAGTGTGGCACAAATCAGGCAAAGGCCGATCGCGACAACCAAAGTATTTGTCAGGCTTTCCTTGTCAAATTTTTTCTTTTTATCCGACATGTCGCGCCAACCTTCGGTTGATGTTTGCCTGAACGACGAAGTAGTCAATCGTCGGTGCAAAACAGTTTCCAAACAGAATTGCCAGCATCACTCCTTCGGCAAAACCGATGTTCATGCACCGAACCATGACGGTCACACAGCCGATCAGGAATCCGTAAACCCACTTGCCACGCTCTGTCATCGCAGCGGAAACGGGATCCGTCGCCATAAAGACCGTTCCAAAAGCAAAACTGCCAATCACCAGATGCCACCATGGAGTAATTCCATAGATGGCTTGTTCCATCGGCAGCAAGCAAAATAATCCGGAAAGGCAAGTCATGCCAAGAACCATACCCGCCATGATTCGCCACGATCCAATCCGACTAACAATCAAAATTACGGCACCCAGCAAACAACACAGTGTTGACGTTTCACCAATCGAGCCGTGCATATTTCCAAAAAACGCATCCCACCAGCTAAAATTGCCGGCTATCACCTCCACACCGTTGGCCTTGCCTGAAAGTCCAGCAGCCACATCGGTGATCATTGCCCCTGGTTCGGCAACTTTCATGGCACCCAGAATGGTTGCACCACTGTAGCCGTCAATGGAAGTCCAGACCTTGTCGCCGCTCATTTGCGGTGCATACGAAAAATACAGGAATGCCCGCGCTGTCAGGGCGGGGTTCAAAAAATTCTTGCCGGTTCCACCAAACACTTCCTTGCCAATCACGACGCCAAAAGCGATGCCAAGGGCGACTTGCCAAAGGGGTGTGGCAGCCGGCAATGTCAGCGGGAATAGCATGCCTGTAACCAAAAAGCCTTCGTTGATTTCGTGTTTTCGAACAACACTGAAAATCAGCTCGCAACTGCCGCCCACGATCATCGTCACAAGGTACATCGGCAGAAAATACATCAGCCCGTGCATCATGCAGTGAAAGACCCGCACAATATCAAATCCGGAAATGTTCTTGTAAAAGTCGCCCGCTTGCGTGAAGTCGACTCCCAGAAAATTCATGACCGAGTACCGCCAGCCAACAAGCGAATCCGCCACCTGACCATCGCTGACCACGTAGGCTTTTTCGATTATCTTGTTGGCCTGGAAACCGGTGTTGTAAAGCGCCATCAAAATGCAGGGAAGCAAGGCCACAATGACCATGCTCATCATCCGTTTCGTATCGAGCGCATCGCGAACGTGCGTCGTCCCTTTGGTCACTTCATCCGGTGAAAAAAGAAACGTATCCTGCGCTTCGTAAAGCGGATACAGTTTTTCGAGCTTGCCGCCCTTGTGAAAGTGCGGTTCGATTTTGTCGAGCAGCTTGCGTAACATCAGATCACTAGCCCTCTTTCTCAATTCGAGTCAAACTGTCACGCAGGATCCTGCCATACTCGTATTTGCCTGGACAAACGTAAGTACACAACCCAAGATCTTCCTCGTGCAATTCCAGACAGCCCAGCAATTGGGCCTTGTCGTTGTCTTTCGTTATCAATGCCCGCAACAATTGGGTTGGCATAATGTCCAGCGGCATGACCCGTTCATAAGTGCCGATTGGGACCATTGCCCGTTTGCTGCCATTGAGATTCGTATTCATATTGAATTTCTTGCCGGACAGCCATGAACCAAGATAGGCCCGGGTTATCGAGAACTTGTCCGCACCCGGTTTTTGCCAACCGAGAAACTCGCGAAAGTTCCCTTCAGGCAAAACAGAAACTTGAATGTCATAACGACCCAAAAAGCCGGTGATTTGCTCGTTCGTTCGACCACAAAGTATCGAACCACTGATAACACGGTTATCTTTTCCCGTAACGTTTCCTGAAACCAGATCGTTCAGACTGGCGCCGCGACGTGTTGTGTAAAGCTG
Source organism: Pirellulaceae bacterium (assembly GCA_031414755.1). GTDB lineage: Bacteria > Planctomycetota > Planctomycetia > Pirellulales > Pirellulaceae > CAJQPP01. The sequence goes on from JANNWJ010000014.1 coordinate 37,525, forward strand.
AGGTTTGGTTACTGACGGCCCGGCGACCGATACCACTCGGTCAGTGAAAAGCCTGCCGTTCAGAAACAGGTATCCCCAGGCAATTACATCCTGGTAGCCAATCGTCCAGACAAGGTGTTTTGTTGTAACCGGGTCCAGCATGTGAATATGGGTACCGGCAAGTCCTGCAGGGTGGGGTCCCGTAAATGCTTCGAATTGCACTCCGGTGATTTCGCGGCCAGGAACCCGCGAGTCGCCTCGCGTACAAACATAAACGGGGCCATTGTTGATGCGGGTCAGGACTTGCAACCCGTGAATAAATGCCTCCTTGTGATTGGCGATCACCAATTCCGGTTCGCCTGCCAGCGGGTTGGTATCAATGGCGGTTACGAATATGGAACTTGCCGAGGAATCGATGGCCGGAATGCGACTAAACGGCCGCGTGCGAAGGGCTGTCCATTCCCCGGATTGAACAAGCAAATCGCGGGCTTGCTCGTTGGAGACACCACCCAGAGATTGATACGACGTAAATGTTTCTGACTCGTTTCCGGAAACGTCAATGACCAGGGATAGAAACTTGCGCTTCGCGCCCCGATTGATTGACTTGATCGTTCCCGATGCGGGCGACGTAAAAATCATGCCCGGAGATTTTTTGTTTTCGAAAACTGCCTGGCCCGCACGAACGCGATCCCCTTCGGCTACGAGAAATCGGGGTTTCATCCCAATGAACTCGTCTCCAATCAACCCAACGGTCTTGATCAACGGACCCGGTGAGATCGATTGAACTGGCGCGCCGGCAATGGGTATATTCAGACCGCGCTTGATTTCATGTGCCATTGATGAAAGGCCTTGGCTACGGATCAATTTTCGCTCTAACAAACTTGCGATGGACTGTTTGTGAAAAATTTCACACAGTCATTTAAAAAAATACGCCCGGGATTACCAACGAATAATAAGCTCGTTGGCATTTTCACGATGCCGGATTTCTCGCTACATTCGACGAATCGAACAAGAAAATCGTACGAAATTTCCAGGACAGTACAATACCTTTTTACGTGTTTTGCACTCACTTTCACCGGAATTGGAATTCCAGTGCTCGCCCGGGAAAAAACATGGAATTCAGAATGCAACACCGGGATGGTTTTCCAAATTCGATTTCTACGGTAGTTTGTCCAACTTCTAAACGCTTTGATGGAAAACTAATGAACCTTATGGCAAGTTCTCGTTTTTATTGGGTTGTCCTGGGTTTGATTTCGATGAATGAAAACCCGTGCCGTGCCCAAATCCAACAAATCCCGGAATTGGGGGACCGCCTGAACCATGACCAGGTTTCCGGTTTTGCCGAACTTGCGCTAAAGGGGATGGACCAGGAGTTTCCCAATAAGCCATCCAACGTGATGACTGGCCCGGAGACCGTTCAATCTCCGCGCCAGATGTTTCCGGCGTTTTACGGGTGTTTTGATTGGCATAGCAGCATTCACGGTCATTGGATGCTGGTCCGTCTGATTCGACTTTATCCCGAACATCCACGCATTGAAGAAATCCGGCAACGACTCGACGAGCACCTGACTGCGGAAAACCTTGCAAAAGAAGCTGAGTATTTCAGCCTGCCACACAACAAGAGTTTTGAACGGATGTACGGATGGGCGTGGGCTTTTAGGCTGATTGGCGAACTGCAGGAATGGAACGACCCGCAAGGAAATAAATGGCGGGAAAACTTGCGCCCATTGGAACAAGTCCTGCTCGATCGAGTTAAGGATTACTTGCCCAAGCTCACTTATCCCGTTCGAACAGGCGTTCATCCCGATACCGGTTTTGCGCTCGGTCAAATCCTCGACTATGCACGTACTGTCGACAACCACGACCTGGAATTGATGGTTGTTGCACGAGCGCGTGACTATTACTTTAACGATCGGGCTTATCCGGCAGCCTACGAACCATCTGGTGAGGATTTCTTTTCGTCGGGACTGAATGAAGCCGACTTGATGCGACGCGTTCTCGAACCGGACGAATTCGCCAGTTGGCTTTCCGTGTTCCTCCCGGAATTCGATGACGAGGGCTTGAACAATCTGCTGAAGCCGGTGGAAGTTTCCGATGTGACTGACGGCAAGCTGGTTCATCTTGCCGGACTGGATTTTTCAAGAGCCTGGTGCTTGCAGTCAATCGCCAATGCGTTGCCAGAAAATGACCCCCGGCGGGTAAAATTAACTCGAGCGGCAGCGGAGCACGCGAAGATTGGATTCAACTATGTTTTTAGCGGAAATTACGAAGGGGAACACTGGCTCGCTACTTTTGCCGTCTATGCCTTGACGCGTGTCGGAATCGATCACTAATCGTCGGCAGGTAACAGGTTTTAACGACGACTACCCAACCGGGATCGCCATTTCAGTAAATACTGAGTTGCGTATAATCAGGACTCTGTTTAACAACTTCCAACTACTTTGTGTGCACTTTTTGCGTTGGCGAATCACACACTCAATTTACAGGCCAGAATTCATGAAGCGTCTTTTTACGTTTGCGATCCTGATTCTCTCGACACCACTATTGGCAACGACGTCTTTCGCCATTCAAGAAGAGACAACACCACCTCAGGAGAAAGGGGAGCTGGCTGCAGCAACTCAGGAGTTCACGGCACAAAGCCTGAATCAAAAGGCGAATTACCTGATTGGGTACGAATTTGCCCAGCGACTCAAGGCCGATTCCATCGAGATCGACATTGAGCAATTGTTACGCGGAATTCAGGACGCAACCAAAGGCAACGCACCACCCATGTCGGACGAGGAAATCCTGGCTGTCCAATCGGCTTTTGACAAAGCGATCGCCAAAAAACAACAAGAGATGATTGCCAAAGCGGCGGACGAGAATCAGCGAGCCGGAATCGAGTTCATGAAGAAAAATGTCCTCGTTGAAGGTATCAAGGAACTTGAAAACGGCGTTCAGTACTCCGTCGTGAATTCCGGGGCGGGCACGGATAATCCGCGATTGACTGACCGCGTCAAAATTCATCACAAAGGTATGTTTGTCGACGGCACAGTTTTCGAAAGTACGTTTGGTGGACCCCCGGCTGTCGTGAGTGTTGGCGGAATGCCACGCGGATACGCCTCCGCACTGCAACAGATGAAAGCTGGTGACAAATGGATGGTTTACATTCCAGGCGATCTGGCTTACGGCAGCGAAGGTACCCAGGTAATCGGACCAAATCAAACGCTGATCTACGAACTGGAACTGGTCGAAATTGTCAAATAAGGTTTGATACCGTTACGTTTTTGGGAGAAAAAGATGACGTGCACACCAGGACGATTGTTGATTCTTGCCCTTGGCGTGTTCACTGCTCTATTTCCGGATTCGGTGCAAGGACAGGGTGAGCGATCCGATTACATTTCCGATGCAAGTTACATCGTGGGCACCTATTCACCGGTTTCACGAGATCATACACCGGAATCCATGGCGGACGCAGCAAATGCATTTTTGGAATCGCTTGATGCCGAACAGGCCAAACAGGCATTGCACTCGATAGACAGTCCCGAACGGCGCGAGTGGACTAACTTGCCGCCCCGGGAAGACGCCGGTGGAATTCGGATAGATCGATTGAATGAGACGCAGGTCAAGGGAGCATGCGAACTGATGGCAAGGCTCTTCAGCGAGCAAGGCTACAATAAAATGCGTGACATCATGCTGGCCGACGATCAATTGGTGGGTGGCGACGGGAAACGACCCGGTTTTGGCACCGAATATTTTTCGCTGGTGATATTTGGACAACCCTCTTCAACCGAACCATGGGCCTTTCAGCTCGACGGGCATCACGTCGGTGTCAACGTTTCACTTTCCGGCAGCGAATACTCGATGTCACCCAGCTTTATTGGGACGCAGCCACAGGTATTTCAATTGGCGTCCAAACAAATCCGGCCGTTGACAGGTGAAATCGACGGCGCGTACAAATTGGTTGCCAGCCTTAACGATGAACAACGACGCGCGGCGATTGTTCAGCCCCAACGTGGCCAGATTGTTACCGGACCAGGAAGCGATAATCGAATACCAGAAAAAACGGGCCTTTCCTGCTCGACGTTTACTGACGAGCAAAAACAAACCTTGCTCGAATTGATCGGAAATTGGACAAGCAACATGCCGCCGGTCCATGCCGACAAGCAACTGTCGGAAATCGCATCGAAAATCGACGAGGTTCACTTCTCATGGAATGGTGCGATCAAACCAGGGAGCGATATCTCGTATCGAATCCAGGGTCCAACGGTGATTATCGAATACGCTTGCCAGGGAATGGGCGGCGACCCGCTTAATCATCTGCACACCATGTACCGCAATCCTGCCAACGAGTACGGAAATCAGATTCCTGCACAGTAATGTTCCGATACCCCGTGGTAAACCAAGGGGCTATTATCCAATCCCCTAGATATCGTGGATTAATCGGTAAGCATAAAAATGCCGTGTCGCCTTTTTGAATTCAGGCAACGGCGGCATTATTTTTGTTCAGTGGTTTCTGTTGACCCGTTAATTATGCCTGGAAGCTTGAACCGCAACCGCATGATTTTACGGCGTTGGGATTATTGAAAGTGAATCCACGGGCGTCGATTCCGTCATGCCAGTCGACAGTCGTTCCGTCAAGATAAAGGGCGCTTTTGCGATCGACGATCAATGTGATTCCGTGTTGCTCGGTTTTTGTGTCGTTTGATTCGTCAAAGGCTTCCTCGAAGCGAAAATCGTAGCTCAGTCCGCTGCAACCGCCGCCCGAGACACCAATTCGCAGCATCGTTCCAGTCTCGGACTGATTCTCGTCCATGACTCGCTTGACTTCAGCAGCAGCCTTTTCAGTTAACAAAACGCCCATTGCAGATCTCCGTATTACCAGGTGACGACCTGTTTTCAGGTCCAACTTGTTATTAAAACCAACACATCGGGCAAATCGCCGAGGCTGTCCAGATTACTTGATTCGCGCTGTCGCGAAAAGTTCAACTCAGGGAAAGGATACGCCGCCAGACGACTTAAGTCAAATCATAACAGGCCTTTAGATCGGCATTATCCGCTTCCGGAATCCATTGAAATCGTCCGCACAAATGGCCAATTTCCGTTACTGCAATCAACCATTGCCCGACAAACCCCCGTAGAGAGCCCTTAGGCAAATCTGGGACCATGTTTCGTAGGATGACAAGTCGGCCATGATCGATGTGATTCGTTCAAATCCAGCGTTAGCGATGTCGGTTTCCCTTGCCCGAACGGTCGGCTGGTCGACTTTGAAAACGTGAACAATTCCAAGATGAACCCGTCCTACATCACTTTCGTCGTCATTGATCATTCCCACGCACTTCTCGGTCCAGGCGGTTTCAATGATGACTTCTTCAGCCAGTTCGCGTTGCATCCCTTGCTGATAAACCGAATCAGCTGAATCATCGAGCGAAGAAATATGCCCGCCGACCCCAACGCTTTTTTTGGCATGAAGTCGCGTTTCTCCTTGCCCTGAACCCCGCGTGTACCGGAAAAGTTCCACACCGTCGGGTCCGTTGAATTCGAACAGCACATAGGGAATCAGTTGCTTCCAATCGGGGTCCTGTTCCATTTCCCCACGCGGGCGATAGCTGGTGTTTTGAGTGTCGAGCAATGTTTCGATGTACCGGTCGGCATCAAAATTGAACCCCTGAAAATACCCCAATTCGTGGAACAATTCGGTCGGTACGACAAGCACTCGTTCAAGTTCAACCGTCGACATGGTGTATCACTTCCGATTCGATTATGGTTTCGATGCACGGTAACAAAAAATTGCAAGTCTTCGATTTTAATGTTGGCGACGATTCGTACCAGTAGTGGCCCCCGGCTGGCAGAATTCGAGTGCCGTCATGACCGTCCCAAAATGTATATCGACGATATCATCAATTTGAGATGCATAACCTCCGGACATAGAAATGGCGCACGGAATATTTCGCTGTCGGCAATGTTCAAACACCATTCGATCGCGTTGTACCAATCCGGATTTGCTCAAGGCCAACAAGCCGAGTCGATCGCCTGCAAACGGATCCGCTCCGGCAAGATAAAACACAAAATCTGCTTCAAATCGCCGATCGATTTCACTCAACGATTGTTCAAGTCTGTCAAGAAACTCCTGGTCGCCGGTCCCTTGTTTCAACCCCACATCCAGATCGCTTGTCCCTTTGCGAAAAGGGTAGTTTCTGTCGCAGTGGATCGAAAATGAAAACAGGCTATCGTCGCCGTCAGTTATCGCGGCGGTTCCATTCCCCTGGTGAACGTCCAGATCGATGAACAAGACTCGCCGGGCGAGGCCCTCGTTTTGCAGAACACGCGCAGCGACGGCGACATCGTTGAAAATACAGTAACCCTGTCCCGAATCGGGGAATGCATGATGCGTTCCGCCTGCCAGGTTGACCGAGATGCCTTCATTGCACGCGGCCCGACCAGCATCAATGCTCGCGCCAACACTTCGTCGCGACCGCTCGACCATGGCAAGTGACCAGGGAAAACCGATGCGGCGTATTTCAAGATCCGACAGTTCCCCTGCTGCAACACGATGAATGTAGTCGGGGAGGTGTACCAGTGCTAATTGTTCATCGGTCGCGGCATTGGGAACAAGCAATTCCGTCTCTTCGCGATCGGCTGCACTAATTCTCTCCCGCAGCAACCGATACTTGGTCATCGGGAACCGATGCAAGGCGGGCAATGGCAGCTCAAAAGTATCGGAGTAAAAAACCTTCACTTCAGCTATCCGGCGAAAGTCTGTTGCCATGCAGGCCGATCGTTCCAGTCCGTCCGCTGTGAAGCGTCGGTCAAGGTTACTTCGGCACACGAAGTCGCAGTTTCCCACAAGACGACCCGGGCGACTTGCAGTTGATAGCCGGAAATCTGGTTTAACAATTGCGGTCCGACCCGTTCCAGCAAGTACCTTGCCATATTTTCGGCGGTCGGATTCCAGGGCATTCTGTAGATCCGATTGGGCTCGACACTTTGCAAGGCCGAAATGGCAATGGTGTCGTGATCCCACAACAACATCGCGTGATCCCAGTGATCATTGATCCAGGATTTGAACAAGGTATTGATGACACTGAAATCAACCAGGCGACCTACATCATCCGTCTTGTCGCCTGATACAAAGATCTCGGCGACGTAATTGTGCCCGTGCAAATTCTCGCACTTGCCGCCATGATTCAGTAGTCGATGCCCGGCACAAAACGTAATTCGTTTCATGATCGTTACGGAACTGCTGGTTTCCATATTCATACAATATCGCCAGTGGGTTCGGCAAGTTTGGGGTTTTGGATATGGCGCTGTCGATCACGCCGGGTTTTCTTTTCAAGGTTTCGTCGCCAGGCATCCGAAAGATCGACTCCGGTTTGATTTGCCAGGCATACAAGGACGAACAGCACGTCTGCCATTTCATCCGCCAGGTTGGATTCCTCGCCTGGCTTGAAACTTTGTTCGCCGTAAGTGCGCGAAATCACGCGTGCCAGTTCACCTACCTCCTCAACCAATTGCGCAAGGTTCGATAGTTCGGAAAAGTACCGCACACCAATCGTGCGAATCCATTCGTCTGTTTCCGATTGAATCTGGTGAAGCGTTAAGTCACTCATCATAGTCCTGCGGTAAAAATTCGGCAATAATCGATCGAGCTTTAACCTGCCAGAGCCCGACACTTCCAGGGCTCTTGCAATACCTGTCTGATCCCAAATCGAGAACATTGATGCGCGACTGGCACTAGCTTGTCAATTGGCAAACCACGAAACTTTAACTTTCAACTGTGAACTTCCGGCAATCACCGATGAAACTGCTCCTTTGTTATCCCGTTGATGACGGCCAGATTCAACAAATCCGTCAAATCGTTCCCGATTGGAAAATCGTTTCGGCGGATCAGGACAACGTTGCGAACCTGTTACCGGAATGCGATGTCTTTTGCGGGCATGCCAGAGTGCCGGTCGATTGGCAAACGGTTGTCGATGCTGGCAGATTGCAGTGGATCCAATCGTCGGCTGCCGGGCTCGACCATTGCCTGACGTCATCCGTAATCGAATCCGATATTCAGGTGTCAAGTTGTTCGGGACTGTTTCGCGATTCGGTGGCAGAACAAACGATGGCCTTGCTGTATGGACTAATCCGAAGCCTGCCTGTGTTTTTTCGCGCGCAACAGCGTCATGATTATACCCGACATCCAACCAATGATTTGCACGGTTCGGTGGCAGGCATCGTGGGCTTTGGAGGAAACGGCCAACGAATCTGTGATTTGCTTCGCCCGGCGGTTCGCCGGATTATCGCCACGGATCGAATTCCGGACCTATGGTCACGAACGCCAGGTATTTCCTTACCCGACGAATTGCTACCTTCCGACCAGCTGTCCAGCTTGTTGGCACAATGCAATGTAGTGATTTCGACTTTGCCACTTGATAAAACCACGTTGCGGATTTTTGGTGAAAACGAATTTGGATTGATGCCCCGGGGGGGATGGTTTGTCAATGTAGGTCGAGGTGGACTAGTGGATGAAGACGCCATGCTGGCAGCGCTGAACAGCGGGCAACTTGCCGGTGCCGGAATCGATGTCGCCTTCACAGAACCGTTACCGGTCGATAGTCCGCTTTGGGATCATCCGAATGTGATCATAACTCCCCATGTCGGCGCGCAGTCGGCGCGCCGACACCAGCTTGTCACCGATTTGTTTTGCCGGAACCTGAAACGATTCCTGCTTGGAGAATCGCCGTACAACCTGGTCGACAAGCGAATCGGAATTCCGGTACCCAATGCCCGTTTTTATGGCTAATATTTGAGTGGGCCCAACAAATCATAACAAATTCGTCTGGACCGTAAACGGGCAAAGTGACTACGATAAATCAGCCGCCCATTCTTCCTGATCAGACTATTTTGAAACGGCAACCCTCCTTTACGAACTACCTGTCAAAGGTTTGTTCCACTCAGGTCCAATCCCAATGTCAAACGAAATCACCGAAACCAGAAGCTCGTTGAGCCTTACCAGTTCTGTCGACCCGACTCGTACTATGGCCTTTGATGGCCATGTCGCAAACGATATGTGCGCTGAAATGGTCGAAGTGTATTCGACAATTATCAAAAAACAAAAGCTTAGCTGGACAACACACTTGCGACTTCGTCGCATGCTGGGAGCAGGAGGGCAAGGCGTTGTTTTTTTGACCGAGCGGCGGGGAGCGGATGACTTTACGTTGCCTGTTGCCCTCAAGATATTTTCGCCGGAACGATACTCCAGTCCGGAGGCGTACGAAGAAGACATGAAACATGTCGGGCGTGTCGCCACCAAAGTCGCCAGAATCCAGCACGACAATCTGTTGCAGGTCCAGAATTTTCTTGATCGCGATCGAATCCGGATGATGGTGATGGAATGGGTGGAGGGCTACGATTTGCGACAGTTGCTTACGCCCCGTATGCTTGTCCGGTTTCGCGAACGGGTCAGCGTTCGTAGATGGAAACAGCTCAATGAAGTGCTCGTTACTCAAGGTGAAATGCAACCCAGGTTCAAGCCCGGTGTTGCGGTTGCGATCATTCGTTCCTGTTTGCAAGCGATTTCTGCCTTGCATCGGGCCGGCGTTGTTCACGGCGACATCAAGCCCGCCAATATTATGCTCAAGCGAAGCGGCCATGCGAAGATCATCGATATCGGTTCGGCGTTTGATATTGAGAATCCGCCAAACAGGCGGGCTTGCACTCCCGCTTACGCTGCGCCGGAAGTTATCGAAGGTCGCGAACATACACGGTCAAGCGATTTGGCAAGCCTCGGTTACGTGCTGATTGAATTGCTGGCAGGTCAACCGCTATTCAGCGGCGCAACGGAGCTTTCGGAACTCATTCAACTCAAGGAAAATCTTGGTGCACGACTGGAACATATTTTGCCTGCCGAAGTTGTCCGAAACGACCTCTTAATGGCGTTTTGTCACGGGCTTGTCGCATGGAATCCAGCAGACAGATTCCCATCGGCTGACGATGCCCAATTGGTCGAACATGGCGCTGCCGCCTTTCATCGCCAGTTAATCAAAGGGGATATGGCCAGCGAATACGAGAATGATATTCGCATCTGGATCGAGGAATTACTGGAATTCGACGCTGACCAGACGGTCGACTTCTAGAAACCCTGATTCGGAACCGGGCAAGGGCATTTCAGGCCCAGTCGTAACCGGTGACCTTGCGAATACGCTCTTCGAAGTTCCCCAGCAACCCACCGATGATATCCCATTTGTGCGGACGCCGGACTTCAATATCTCCTTGCTGATTGATACGCACAACTGTCGCCGGTTCGACTCCTGCAGATTCCAGATCGAGAGTTGGAGTGGTCTCGTCCTGGGCGAGTACGTCCGCCAGTACTTGTCCTGTCATTTCAATGAATTTCATAATCGTGTTTTTCCAAAATCAACTGCCGGTTGGTGAAGTACCAGTCTATACAAAGTCCAATCACAAAGTAACTGATATTCACGCCGGGATGGTGTCGCGAGATTGCTTTGCAGGCAAGTCATTTGTTTCGACGCAACACTTCGCTTTCAATGATCTTGCCGGAACGCGGTTCGACTTCGCGACTGTCAGCCTGGTCGTTCTGGCAATCGTCCATTTGTGAAAAACGTGAAATCACTTTTTGGAAGTCGGCATACACGGCATTCTGTCGATTGAGTTCGGAGTCAACCCAGCTGCGAATCCATCGCTGGATTTCAAATTCCGAAATAGACAGATCTTCGCAGACTCTGGATAGGGTGATTTTTCTATTTAGCAGTTTTTGCACGACGCCTGCCCGGTATTTCTCCGAGAAACGGGCGGAATCCACGACCGAATTGATGAGAGCGTCCTTCGTTCGAATAAAATTCCCTACAGGAGCAGAGTTGTCCGAGCCCTGATTGACTCGCTCGTTAATATCACGCCTCGCGTTGTCACGTCGTTCAATGAACATTTGCCGATTGCCGCAATCAACACAACGCCACGGTCCAACCTTGAATCTTTCCAGAAACCCGAACATCATCCGGTCCAGTTGCCATGCAGTCCGGTTTTCAAATATCCGACCGTGAACAACATTGGAATCACATATGGGGCAATATCCAGTTCGTATTTTGCTCATTGGCTCCCCGCCCAATCCGGCCGGTAACGTTCGTCAGAGGAAAACGATTGTCCGGTCCCTGTGAATCGCTGTCAATTAGTAAATTGACTTCTGCCGGTTTCCAACCACTGATACTCTGGAAAAAATTGTTTACACTCTGTTTCGATTTCCTTATCTGATTAAACACTTCGCCACTACTTTTATCCGAAATCCATGAACGTCGACCCAACAATACCTGTTACTCTGATCACGGATCATGAGGATCTTGGAAAACGACTTGATCGGTTTCTCGCCGAAAAGTGTCTGGGAATCAGCCGTGGGCGATTGCAGTTGCTGGTTCGAAACAAAATGGTGATTGTGGATGGAAAATCCGCCAAGGCCTCGATGTTGCTCAAGGCCGATCAAACGATCGTCGCCCAGTTACAGGAACTGGTTTCGTTGCGTCCTGCCGAAACAACTGGCGAAAATATCCCGCTCGAAATCCTCTATTGTGACGCGGATATTATTGCGATCAACAAGCCTCCGTTTATGGTTGTCCATCCAGCCAAAGGGCATTGGTCGGGCACATTGACTGCAGCACTTGTTTATCATTTTGAAACATTGAGTACGGTCGGTGGACCGAATCGCCCTGGGATCGTGCATCGACTTGATCGCGATACAAGTGGAGTTATCCTTGTGGCACGCACTGATTTTGCACACACAGCATTGATGAAACAATTTGAAGCGCGGACAGTGGAAAAATGTTACCTTGCGATTGTTTCGCCGCCGCCAGACAGGGATCGCGACGAAATTGACAAGCCGATTGGTCCCCACCCGTATCAGCGTGAAAAAATGGCGATTCGAGATGATTTGTCGCAGGCCAAACCCGCGCGAACTTTTTTTGAGGTCCTGCAACGATGCGGCCGTTTCGCACAAGTCCATTGCTTTCCGAAAACAGGCCGCACCCACCAGATTCGTTTGCACATGGCCCACTTTGGCAGTTCCGTTGTGGCCGACCGTTTGTATAGCGGGCGAAGTTCGATCACTGCCGGCTGGATCCGAAACGGACAGGATGACGACGACGTCGTCATTGAGCGGCAAGCCCTTCATGCAGAATCCATTTCCTTTTCCCACCCGCGCACCGGCGAGCGAATGTCGATTACCGCGCCGATTCCTGCTGATATTCATCGGCTTTGGAATGTCATTCGCGAAGCCGAGTCTCTTCGCGGAGATCGAACCTGATTGTTTGATAAATCGTGGTCGTTGATCGCTCCGCGATCATCCGCACTTAAGCGATTGGTTCGATTTGATCGCGGAGCGATCAACGACCATGGGTTACTTTTCATAATGTCGGTATAAATATTCGCCGACTTTAAGGCCCGCTTTCTGAGGATTCATCGCGATGTATTCTCGTAAATAGTCATACTGCTCGATACTTCGCAGCAGGTGGTCAAACGGTTCCTGTTGCCAAAAATGTCCTTTCTCGCCAACCGCCTGGTTAATCCGAAATGCCGTGAAATGGAGCCAGGAATCAAATTGTTTCTCCATCGTGTCGGAATCAGGGAATGCTGCCAAAAGATGAACGTGATTCGGCATCACAACGAAGTCACCCATCCGATAACGAACACCGTCAAAATGCAAAAGGGAGTCGCAAACAATGTTTGCCAAGTCCGGTCGTTTCAACAAACATTTTCCCTGACACGTATCCAAAAAATCTTCTCGAGTTCGGTCAAACCGCCGGTTGAATTCGACTCTTGATTTCTCGTCCAGAGATCCAATATCGTCTCGCCAATTCCGTCCGTTTAACAAGCCCCGCTGCTCAAGCCATTGATTCTTCTCGCAGTCCCATTGATGGACGACGTCTTGCGGGACGGAATCGTTCGTTCGAAAAGTAACAAACACAATTGCGCCGGCTTGTGACCAATGCGGTCGTAGCCGATCGTTAATCAAAAGGTCCGCGTTCGGGTCAAACAGGTCGCCCAGCATTTCGGATCGGTCCAACTGATCGTGGTCGTTGATCGCTCCGCGATCACAAGGTTGCAATTCAGAGCGACCGACTATTCTACAGAATTGTTGTGCCATCAAGAGTCAATTTTGTGGAAGATTAAATGTTGGGTCTGTCTTGATCGCGGAGCGATCAACGACGATCTACTGTCTCGACCGGAACGAAACGCTAGCAGTCAAAATGACATTCGATGTGTCAGGCCGATTTGCTATGGTCCGGGCAGATGCAACCAATCCTCAGGCAATCCAGGCGCCTCGCGCCACTCTGGTAACGGAATTCAGCCGTCGTGTCATTTGCAAGTCGTCTCCCAATTCGGACATCGTGGACAGCAAGTCACCTACTGATTTTGTGTTTCGCATCAAGTTTTTTCGGTTGTGCATCGCCGAGACAAAAAATCGTAGAGTTGCCGATCGCCGATCAATTTGAACGGGACCAATTGCGCATTTTCAGCGATTTTCATTTGCCACGTCGCCATCGACTGATTGACGAACTGGCGGCGAGGCGGCGTGATATTGCCGACCTTCTGTTGCTTCCCATGTCCGACGAGCCGATCAATGTTTATTTGTTTGATTCAGCGGAGCGATTTGAATCCTATATGGTCAGCCACCATCCGGCCTTTCCAGTTCGCCGTGCGATTTTTGTCCAGAACGATACCGAGCTGAGCGTCTTTGCGCATTGGGGAACCCAGGTCGGTGAAGACTTGCGGCATGAGGTAACGCATGGATACCTTCATTCAGTTGTCCCCAATATTCCGTTGTGGCTCGACGAAGGACTTGCCGAGTACTTTGAACAACCGCGCGGACAGGAGAAATTTCATCACCTCCATGTCGCCGCACTGGTTGACGCGGCAAAAAACCATGGCTGGCTTCCGAACCTGAGGCGACTTGAATTAATCACTGAACCGGGCGAACTGACACAACTTGATTATGCCGAGTCGTGGCTGTGGGCCCACTACTTGCTGGAATCGAATTCCGGCAATCGCAGAGCCTTGCAAGACCAGCTTGCCCGAATTCGTATGACCGGCGATGCCGAGCCAATTTCGGCTTTTGTGGAATCCTCCGATCCGAATTGCAATTCCTCCCTGATCGATCATCTGGAAAAACTGGCGAAATCGCAGACGATCGAACCTTGAGTTATCCGACATGCGGCACGCTTCCTGGAACTGACTTCCAGACCGACGGAAGCATTTACTCAGCGTCGCGTTTCAATCCTGATCGGGTAGCAGGAGTGGCCAATGGATCATCGGGCCAATGGTGTTTGGGATAACGGCGTTTCAACTCTTTGCGAACGATCGGATAGGTGTTTTTCCAAAAACTGGCAAGGTCGTCTGTCAGTTGCTGCGGGCGGCGATTGGGCCCGAGCAGCTCCAGCAACATGGCGACACGACCACCGGCAATTCGTGGCGTATCCGCCAGACCAAACAATTCCTGCAAACGAATCGAGATCCGTGGATTCTGCGTCGAATCGTACTCGATCGGCACCTGGTTACCGCTGGGTGCCTTCCATGACTCAGGTGCCAGTTCGTCAAGTCGTCGCTTTTGATCGTAAGTCAACAGCGTAATCATGCAGTCGGCCCATGGTGCCGTTTTGAGCTCGTCGATCGATCGCCGTCCATGGCAAAGTTGTCTGGCAATAACCTGAAGCGATTCGATAGAAACGTCGGGCCAATCCTCCTCGGGCAACCATTGCCGCAGGCATTTTATTCGCTTCAGAAACCCACCCACCGCTGGATCGCCTGATGGAAAAACCTGTTCCCAGTTCAAGACGACTTGTTCATACAAAATCGCTGTAATTGCGTCCTTGTCTGTGGCGGCAATCGATGACTCGGCAATCACGAGATCAAACCAGTATTCGCGCCGCCTCGCTTGAACATTCCCCTGCGTCGGATGAAAAAAATATTCAACCACCGTGCGAAGTTGTCGCGCGTCGATCCATGACCGATCGACTTCCGAAGCGATGCGCACTTCAGCGTCCCGTTCTCTCTGTTCAACATCGACGCCAACAAATAACTCGGCGTCCAGCACACAAGTCGTCGACGAGAGCCGGACACCAACGCTACCGACCATCAGTCCCCGATCCGACCCAACGTGCCTGCGTCTGGCCAACCGATCGGGATACGCTTGCCAAATTGCCAACCGCAAGGCGGTATCTTCGTCGGGCGAGGTTGCAACGTCGGTGTTTTTCGATTGATTGTCGGCCGTTGCGTCGAGCGACTCATCTTCGACATCACGACTGGAAAGGCTCTGCAACAAATAGTCGGCGGTTCGCACAACCTGATGCAGGGCCCCGCGATTTAGTTCCGGGTCATCGTTTCCCGCCAGTGCTTTTTCGATTCGCGTTACCTTATCGACCAGATCCGACTTTCCGCGAACACTTTGCCGGTCAACCGGCGTTCGAACCCTGGGCGATTTTGCATGTCGACTGATTCGAAAAGGGTCTCGTTCACTCAGCAACGCAGCAGCCAATGCGCCGCGCTTCGAAACTCCGGCTCGATGAGACGCGATCAATAACCGGGCCAGTCGAGGCGACAAGGGGACTCGCAACAGCTCGCGTCCTGATTCCGTAATCCGCGATTCCTCCATTGCACCGATCGATTGCAGCATAAGCATTGCACCGGCGACCGCTGGCGATGTGGGCCGGGTCACCCAGGGAAATCCGGCAAAGTCGCTCTCTCCCATTCCCGATAACTGCAACAAGGCACCCGTTAAATCACCTCGCAAAACTTCTGGCGTTTCAAAGCTCGCTCTTGCGCGATTCATGGATTCCGGCCAAAGCCGGTAACAGATACCAGGTGCCTGGCGACCAGCCCGTCCGGCCCGCTGATCAGCGGACGCCAGGCTGTTGGATTCGAGAACCAATCGTGACAATCCCACGCTGGCGTCAAAGCGCATTATTCGGACCAGACCACTGTCGATCACGCCAGTGACTCCGTCGATCGTCAATGAAGTTTCGGCGACGTTGGTAGCGAGTATGACTTTCCGATCGCCGCCGGTCGCCAGCACGGCGTCTTGTTCGCCTGGGGGCATGTCGCCAAACAATTGCCAAACTCGCGCGCCAGCTTGGGCAGCGATCGACTGAATCGTCCGTTCCGTTTTGATAATCTCGCCGACACCGGGCAAGAACACCAGCAGATGCCCATCGGTGGCTGCGAGCGCTTTTGGCAAAACATCGGCCACCAAAGTTTCGACCGGCTCCTTCGAAATCTGGCGATTGTAGATCACCCGCACATCAAAAACCCGTCCCTGGCTTTCAATAACCGGAGCCGATTCCAAAAACTCTGATAACGGTCGGCAATCGATCGTCGCACTCATGATAAGAACTTTCAGATCAGGCCGTACCGTTTGGCGCAGTCGAACCAAAAGCCCCAGCACGATATCCATTTCAAGCGTTCGCTCATGAAACTCGTCGAGCACGACAACCGAAACGCCTTCCAGAAACGGATCGTTCAGCAATCGCCGCAATAACACGCCTGTCGTCATCGCTACAACGCGAGTCGACTTTCCCCATTGCCGCTCCATCCGAACCTGATATCCGATATCAAGTCCCAACGTGGATTGATTCAAAAATGAAAGTCGGGCGGCCGCCGTCCGTGCTGCAAGCCGCCTTGGCTGAGTCATGAAAATACGCCCGGTAAAGGCCGGGTCGCGCATCAAAGCCAATGGGACCAGCGTCGTCTTTCCAGCACCCGGAGGTGCGCGAAGTATCGCAATGCCTCTGCCAAGTAAGGCGGCCAGCAATTCGCCAAGGATGTCGTTGACAGGTAATTCAGCGATTACATTCATGCATTACCCGGCGACTTGTCCGCCAAGTACATCACGCCACAAACAACCGGCCCAGGACCATCCCACTCCAAATCCCATTAGCATCGTTTGCATTTCCGACGTCAATTCGCCGGAATCACGAAGTTGCTGAATCAGAATCGGCAAGGTACAGGACACAGTGTTCCCCACATCCCTTAGTCGAATCGGCAAGCGCTCCGGCGACACGCCAATTCGCTGCTGCAGCATCGAAAGCATCTTGTCGGTCGCCTGGTGCATTAGCAACAAATCAATATCATTCAGTTCCAGGGAACTTCGTTGCAGGATCGACTCAATCACCGACGGTATGGCTCCTACCGTAAAACTGATCAGACTTGGGCCATCCATGTACAAGTTGCTTTTCCAGCGATGTCGGTGCCTTGGCTGAATCGCATCGGCCTCGATGCGAAACCCGCCACGCGAAGCGATCAGGGTATCGGCACCCGCTCCGTCCGTTCCGAATTCGAAAGTTGAAAGCGACGGAGTATCGTGTGCTTCGATCAGTGTTGCCGCCGCGGCATCTCCGAATATTGTGCGCAAGCTGCGATCTTCGTGATCAATCAGCTTGGAGTAAGTCTCGGCAGTTATGAGAAGCACTCGTTTGACTTCGCCCGTACGGATCAACCCGTCCGCCAGGGACAGTCCATAAACAAATCCGGAGCAACCCAGGTTAAAGTCGATCGCACCGATGCCCGTTCGCAATCCCAATCGATGCTGAATCAGACAGGCCGTTGTTGGCAAAAAATAATCGGGCGTTTGGGTGCAAAAAAGCAGATAGTCGATCGAATCCCGTGTGATACCTGTCTCTGAAAACAGCTTTTCCGCGGCCTTCACCCCCAGGTCGGACGAACATTCGTCTGGCGCAGCGATGTGTCGACTGAAAATCCCCGTCTTGGAGGCAATGTTCTCCATGTTCCAGCCGGGATTTTCACGTTCCAGTTCATCGTTGGTTTCAATTCGTTCAGGCAACCAGACCGCGACAGGACCGACAGCAGCGTATTTCACTTTTCCTGTTTCCGGTTGCAACTATTAAGAATGTAATCGGGACATATTCTCCCGTGATTTTCCCTTACGATACCAAAATTCGCCTGCAAGGCGTAGCCATCAGGACATCTGGCCGTTTTCGTGGAATCAGCCGTCCAGCTCCTTGATAATCCGATCCAGCTCGACGTGGATCTTGCCATTTGCGCGCAGCCGCTCAGCCAGTCGCGGGTGAACAAAGATTCGAACACGCTTGACGTAATTATCGAACTGGTGATTGGCCAAAGTTTTGACGACCGGTGAAACGTCCCCCAGCCGACGATACCGCTGCGGGTTGTCAAATCGAATCGGTATTTCAAACTGGATTTCCAATCCTGGTGGCGGCGCATCGATCAGGATGTCATTAACATTAACCGGCTCACGACAAACCGATTGCAGTGAGTGTGCCAACAACTCAGCACACTTGACCAACCACGAATATTGTCGGCGTGACAGTCGAACGAAAGTCTCGCTGTCATCGAGGACAGTGAACTGGGCCACCCGTTTGTACAATACACGTTGCTCACCAAAAATTCCTTCGGCCAGTGGCTGACAATCGGTTCCCCGAGCCCTTTCAAGAATCGCTCGAACAAAACCGGAATCGTCGGAATTAAACAACCGTTGATAATCCAGATGGTCACTCAACCGAAAAACAACGCGTTGCAACATCGCAGTGGCACTTCGCACGGCATGATGCCAGTAAACTTCGCTGAACATGATGTACCGTGCAAAAACCATCAATTCCGCCGCCGTGCAACCCTTGTCAGTAAGCGCCAGTCGCCAGTCTTCGCGATGGACACACAGACTCCCGATCAGTCGCTGCCGATCAAAATGCATTCCATAAGGGACCCCGGCGTGCAAACTGTCACGATACAGATAGTCCATTTTGTCGACATCGATCGGACCGGAAAGGATCGACTGGCACAGCCGGTCAGCAGGTCGTTCCCCAACTCCGGTCAACAAGGTTAAAACCTGATCGACTCCGCATTCGAATTGCTGATTCAAAATATCAGTGATCGTCGATTGGTCAATTCGAATTCGAGCCAGTGATTCGTGCTCGGGGACTTGCGACAATTTCATGTCTTCCAGAGGATGACAATACGGCCAATGACCGATATCGTGCAACAAGGCGGCTGCGATTAATGCTTCGGCATCCGCCGAAGTGACCACTTCACAGAACTCGGGTTCTTCCGACAATCTTCGCAAGAACAACAACGTGTTGCGATAGACACCCAAACTGTGTTCCATCCGCGAATGCATGGCGCCGGGATAGACAAGCGAAACAAGACCCAGTTGGCTGATATGTGCCAGCCGACGAAATGGAATCGAGTCGATGATACTGCGGATTCGCGGCGTTACGGGTACATCCTGTTCACCCGGAATTCGAATCAGATTCTGTCGCCGTTCCAGCGCAGCAATTTCGGGAAGGGACGTCAACGGATTTGCACGGCTGTTCATGGGCAATTCGTGACGTTAACTGACAAAGTGACTCAATTGTGCGGTCCAATCAAAATGAATCAGCAATCTGGCGGTGTTTTCATCGACGACTGTTTCCAGCGATCCGGGCAACAATGTCAGTCCGATAATTGCCCGCAAAATCAAACAACAACCAAAAAACAAACCAAAATGCAAAATGCAAAGGGTAAAATCCAGTCCAAGAAGCAAATTGGCTGCCAGCGCACCGATGACAAACATGGCCGCCATGGCAAAGATTCTCGTTGTCGTTCCAAAATCATCATCCATCGCAAGGTTGGCCACGTAAAAAGACAACCATGATAACCCGTACACGAGTGCACAGATTCCGACTCGAATCCACAAGTCCTGTCCGGACAATGAAGCCAGTTCGGAATCACGTAAAAACGTGTAGCCGGCAAACACACACGGTGCGGCAACCAGAATTGAAAGTCCCGTCAGAATCAACGGCGAAAACGAGTCTTTGTTCGCAACACCCACGCGCAACATCAGGGCGATGACAGCAATGCCGATGATAAATGAAAAGATCAATACAATTTGAACCGGCGAAAGCTTCGTTTCCTGCCGAAAGACAGGCTTGAGCACTGCTTCACCCGCCACGCTTTTCGGGCCAAAGTTCTCGGGCACGTGAACCTTGACGTCCTCCGAACTCTTTGGAATCTTGATGATCTTCTTGCACTTCGGGCAAGGTCCTTCACGACCCGAAAATTTTTCACTGACGTTGAAACGGGTATGACAGCCAGGACAGGTGACGCGTATACTCATCAGGATAATTCAGGCCAGATCGGGTAATAAATTGTGGGCTGGTACCGGGGCGGCACTAGGAAGGGTTGCCGCCATCCAGTTCGTCATTTATCTGCATCAATTCTTGTTCCGTAATAATGTGAAAGCCCTTCACGGCAAGCGTTCGTTGGGCCGCCTCGATATCGTCAACCATTAACGCGACCGCCGCATGCCCGTCGGAACGGGACAGCAATGGATAAGCCTGTACGAGATTGATTTCGGCCTGCAATAGCGCAACACATACGCTGAGCAACGGCTGTCCGGAATTTGGCAACCGAACTGCAATCAAATCGCTTTCAACCAGTGCCAAACCCGCTCGTTCAAGTATCTCGCGTCCCTGTTCGGGATGTGACAACACAAAACGGACAATCGAACACTCGTTATTGTCTTGAATGTTAACAGCAACAATCCGTGTCTTGCTCCCCTCGAAACGACGAATCAACTGCATGAGTTGTCCTACGCGGTTTTCGAGAAAGACAGTAAATTGGCGGATCGATGGGTAATCGCGGCCGCGCATGGTAGCGTAGTCAATGGACGATCCTGATTCGTCTCCCTGGCTCATGATTTGGGTTGCTTCCGGTTAAAAATCGGGCGAATTTCCACATTTCAGTTACGGTAAATGTACCAGGCAATTTTTGGCCGGGCAATCCAGGCAGCCAAAGCAATTCCAATAAACAAACAGGAAAAACCGGCTTTCGCCGAAAACCAGCATGAACGGATTTCCCTTCTTGAGCATGCCGAAATTTTCCGCCGACACGTTATGATTAGCTCTTTCTCGTTTCCCATTAACAAAAACCATCTCGAAAAATAATTCGGTGGTCTTCCGTTCCAAACGACACCGTATCGTCCTGCTTTTTACAGGGTTTCCTCGCCGGTACTCGCAGAAATTTTTTGGACTGGCCGAAACTGCTTGCTGATAATCTGGACAACTTATGCCGATTCGATATGTCGCGGCAACAGGATGAGATTCTGGCACCCGATCTAGACATCTGTGCCGGAGTCCCACCCGCATGGGGCCTAACTTCGGTGCATGTACCCATTGATGCCATCGACCCGGAAACTCGCTGCCGTGCATTTCATGTCATCTCCTACCCGGTTTCCGCCTTGTGGCCAATGTCTGCCCGCGCTTTTGCTGGCATTCCTTGTAGCGAACGG
Source organism: Pirellulaceae bacterium (assembly GCA_031414755.1). GTDB lineage: Bacteria > Planctomycetota > Planctomycetia > Pirellulales > Pirellulaceae > CAJQPP01. Next base: position 58,769 of record JANNWJ010000014.1, read on the forward strand.
ACTGACCGCATCGTTACATGCCCAGACCAGCAATCGTCATACACCGCTCGTTGACGCGGTCGCAAAGGTCCGACCATCCGTCGTCAACCTTCGTGGCCGCAAAACACTGACCCCGGAACCAACTCAACCCGGTGCTCATACCCAGGCCGTTCGCCAGGTAAACGGCATGGGCACCGGCGTTATTATTGATGCTCAGGGATACATTCTGACCAATTATCACGTGGTCGAGGATGTGGTGAGGATTGAAGTGACCCTCGCCGACGGGACCTCGACCGCCGGCACACTTATTGCCCACGACGACGAAACGGATCTTGCACTCATCAAGATTCGAACGAGCAAGCCGTTGCCCGTTATTCCTGTCGGTACATCGTCGGATGTGATGCTTGCCGAAACCGTAGCGGCTCTCGGAAACGCTTATGGCTACGAAGATACCGTGACTCGGGGGATCATCAGCGAAATCGGACGAACCGTTCAGGTCAGCGATGACCAGATTTACGAAAACCTGTTACAGACCGATGCACCGATCAATCCAGGCAATAGTGGCGGCCCACTCATCAATCTCGATGGCGAGATGATTGGACTTAATGTTGCCGTTCGTGTCGGAGCCCAGGGAATCGCCTTTGCTATTCCCGTCAATGATGCAATGGAAGTTGCCACGGGATTCCTGCGCGACATGAATGACCAGCGGTTTTCCCATGGCGTTTCGACACGAACCGTTTATGAAAATCACGTTCCGCAAGTGATTGTCGATACGACTTCAAAGAGTTCGACGTCGACCCCGGAACTTCAAATTGGCGACTGGATCACGGCAATCGATGGTAGCCCTTGCAGCCGAGCGATGGAATTCGAACGGGCCTTGTTGAACAAGAACCCAGGCGAAACAGCGAATGTATCGGTCAATCGTGGAAGCGAACACCTGGAAATCACCCTGCAACTGAATGAAGCCGGACCCGGTGGAGGCAATGCAATTTGGCGACACCTGGGCATTACGGTATCGCCGATCTCATCGGGTCAATTACCAGCCCTGTCGACCAACTACGATAGTGGCCTGCGCATTGATTCGGTTCGGCCCGGCAGTCCGGCGGCTCGCGAAGGAATTCACGAAGGCGATGTGCTGGTAGCGATGCACGGCTGGAGAACCGAATCCGTCGAGAACCTGATGTATGTTCTGGCGCTCAAGGACGTCACCGCTGGTGCTGAAGTGGTCTTCTATATCATTCGCAATCGCGAGCCGTTTTTCGGCAACATCCGGATTTCATCGCAATTGTCAAACGTAACTCGATAGTCCAGGTCGAACGGCCGTATGACGCTCGCATAACAGTCCAGCGCTGCGTTACAGCTTGGAATTAGGGTTGTGTGCCACTGGCTGTGCCAGTGTTGGTACGGATTGCTTCAGTCAATGAGGCACTGGCAAAGCCAGTGGCACACCAAGTTTAAGGAGTAACAAAGCACCAGGCTTCGTTCCTGCCGAAACCGCTTGATTGAATTGTCGTCGCAATGCTCATATCGCCTGTATGCACCGGGCGTTGTTGTCTAGGATACGTCATCAGAATAATTCGCAAGTGACGATTGAAATAAAGGCAGCGACGTTCCATGGAACGTGAACTTGTTGATTGGTTGACAGCCGAGTTTGGCACTTGCCGATACGCACGTCTCGGAATTGGGGACGACTGCGCCATTCTCCCCTCGTCATCCCTGGATACGATCCTGACTTGCGACGCAATTTGCGATGGTGTCCATTTCCTTTCGACCCAACATTCGCCCGAACAGATTGGCTACAAGGCTCTGGCCGTTAATTTGAGCGACCTTGCTTCCATGGGGGCAACCCCGCGCTGCGTCACGATTTCGCTCGTGATTCCATGCAGTCATACACTGGAGTACGTCAAACGACTTTTTGCCGGCATGAGACCACTTGTCGACCTGTTTCATGTAGATATTTGCGGAGGCGATACAACGGTCTGGGACGGGGGTCTCGTAGTTTCGGTCTCGGCCATTGGTTCGGCTCCAGTTCGTGGAGCGTGGCGTATCGACGGCGCACAACCTGGAAACCGAATTCTGGTGACCGGTCGTTTTGGTGGCAGCCTATTGGGTCATCATTTGTCGTTCCTCCCCCGCTGTGACTTCGCGAAACAATGGCGGGAAACCGGGTGGATTCAGGCCTGCACCGATGTCTCGGATTCATTGGGAATCGATCTTGCCAAAGTTGCGCGAGCAAGCGGAACCGGATTTGTTATCGATGCCAAATCCATACCAGTTTCCAACGCTGCAATTCAATTGGCCGGAGTCGACCCCACAACCAGTGCGCTGGATCATGCGCTGTGTGACGGAGAGGACTTTGAGTTGATCGTCATCGCCCATCCAGATCACGCCGTGGTGCTCATCGAAGAGACTCCATGGCAAATCGGCTTGACGGACATTGGCGTGATCACTTCCGAACCGGGCTTCTACATTACTCAAGGAAATGAAAATAAGCCCTTTCAACCGAATGGATACGAACATCGATTAAATATTGAAAAACCACCAGCGTGCCGCTAGTTGATTATGGATGACATTGAAACTTTCTTCTGCGATTCGATGGCGCTCGACGATACGATCCGGATTGGACAAGCGATTGCGACCTGCATTAAGCCAATGACCGTGGTCGGGCTGACAGGTACACTCGGCGCAGGCAAAACATTCCTCGTCCAGTCCGTCGCTGAAGCGCTCGGCGTCGACCGACGAACCGTTGTGAGCCCATCGTTTTCCCTGATTCAGGTCTACAAGGGCCGAATTCCGCTTGTACATATTGACGCATGGCGGATTCGCGATGAAGACGAATTCGTTGAATTGGGGATTGATGAACTCCTGGAATCACCTTGTCTTGCCATGATCGAATGGGCAGAAAAGTTTGCTATCATGCTTCCCGTTGATCGCCTTGGAATTTCCATCGAAGTCCTTGACGGTCAATCACGGCGTTTTCACTTTTCATGGCCCGATAACTCAACAGTTGCGGCAACTCTTGGAAAGGCTTTGAAAACATCGCTCGCAGAATGGACTACCGTGCGGTCTCTGCGATAAACGAGGCCTGACGCAATTTTAAGGCACTTGTCCTCGGTTGGGATTCAACGCGCATTCAAAAATTGGGTCAGAACTCCATGAACCTGTCAGTTTGGTTAATAAACAGCACGGGACCAGGGCCCTGATTCGAATTGCTGGTATTCGAATCAACCGCAATTACAATGTCGAACTGACTCCATTGCGAGCAGTATATTTTTTGACACCTTGATTATTGCTCCCCGAAAATGATGCATTCTGCGATTTATTGTGCACGGATCCTGGCTGAACTCGTACTGATGGTTGGCGTCGTCGCTGCTGCGCAAGTATTTGGACAGGGGGCAATGCCTCAATCGGCAATGTCCATACTTCCGGGATCGGAGTACGGAAACTGCGATCGTTGCGGATTGCCGATGCCGCAATACGAGACTCGCACACTACTTGTTCCTCGCTGGGACACTGGTTACCGAACCGAAATGCGGACACGGTGTCGCCAGGAAACACGTTACCGCAACTGGACAACCTGGCAAACAAAATGCGATCGAATTCCGGAGATACAGAATTGTGTCGTTATGGTCCCCGAGCAACGAACTCGGCAACTAACAACCTGGTCTTTGGAGTCGTACGAAGAACCGTATCAGGAAATGTACACCGTTTATGTGCAAGAGCCTCGAATCTCGCAATTGACGAGCTACCATACCGAGTCTTATCAGGAACCCGTTGAAACGTCCTATACGATTTACGTCCCCGAAAAACGTGAGCGGGAAATCACTTTGTTCCGGATCGAACGAGCGGAACGTGACGTGCCTTTTCAATACTTCGAACTCGTTCCTCAAACTCGAACTCGACAAGTCACTCTCTACCGGACCGAGGCCAGACAACGGGAGTTTGAACAGTCGTACACGGTTTATCAACCTGAAAAGCGAACGCGAAAAGTCACCCGGTATCGCACCATGCCAAAGTCTCGTGAAATCAGGATTTCGTACACGACATTCACCAACGAATCGCGGACCAAAACCCATAAGTACGTTGTTCAAGTCCCCTACCCAACCGAGGACGAGCAAACTTTTACGGTATCCGTTCCCTTCACTGAAAATGTCACGCAATCGTACATGGTTGTGGTACCCTTTGAAGAAACTGTTGAAGAGCCATTTACAGTCCAGGTCCCAACGCCGCGCGACGTACACTGCACTTACACGGTTCAAGTTCCCTACGTCGAGGAAATTCCGCAGCCGTACACAGTGATGGTTCCCTTCGAAGAAACTCAAACGGCGACGCGAACGGTCTCCCGTTCCGTTCCAGTAACATGCCACCGAACCGTTTGTCGCGATGCCGGAGCCTGGAAGACTATTGTTGAACAAGTCCCATGTGCGGAATACGACGGCAGCGGATTCGGGGCAATGGCGTTCCGCCCTTCTACGAATACGGTCTGTCGTCAGGTCTGGTGCCCACATGTTGTCGCAGAAAACGTTCCGTTTGTGCAATACCGGACGATTTGTGAACAAGTCCCGTTCCAATACACCGTTTCAAAAACCCGCTGCGAAACACGAACTCGCATGATAAGCGTTATTCGTTATCGAAACGAAACCCGCGAGGATACGCCGACGATATACGAATGGAAAACGGAAAATCGCAACCGGCAATCCACCGTTACCCGGTACCGGCAGGAGAGGCGAAGTCGGCAGGTTTCCGTCGATCGTGTTCGCTTTGAAACGCTGACGCGGAAGATTCCAGTGACAAAGTACCGTATGGAAAATCGCAGTTACGACGAAGCCTATACCGTGCGCGTCCCAATAACCGAATACCGGTTAAGTCAGGAAACGGAATACGTGCAAGTCGCATACGACGCCGAAGAGGAATACACGGTCAATATTCCGGAGACGCGATTGCGCAAGATCAGCCAATCGTACTACGTCAAGGTTCCGTACCAACAAGAACAACAGTACACCGTAAACGTTCCCGAGGTTCGTACACGAATTGTCAAGCAACCTTATGATCGAAAAATTCCGTACCAGCAAACAGAGTCCTACGAAGTAACGGTGCCCCACGTCCGAATTCGTTCCTTCCTGGAGACCCGTTACCGACAGATTCCGGAGATTCGCAATGTGACGTCCATGGTCAATGTTCCGCAAACGAAGATCCGCAATCTGGTTCGAACCCGACAACGAAGTGTTCCTCAAATCCAGACTCAAAAGTACAGGGAAATGGTCCCGCAAACCCGTTCACGAACCACCTACCGAACGGTCGTGAGAAAAGTTCCCCGGCACCACAGGCAACCGTACACCCTCAATGTTCCCTGGCATGAAACGATCCAGGTCCCCGTTCGGCGCTGCCGAATGGTTCCTGTACAAGTGTCTGTTCCCGTCGAACCGATCTGCAAGTGCACAAATTTCTGTCCCGACAACGTCAGTCATGCATGCCGCCAGTATTTTGGCTTCTGCAAGGAAAGTCTCGGGTTTGGATTTCGCTGGCTACGTACATACACAGGCTAGTCGTTTCGGACACGCCGCTGGCCCGTCCTGCAGAGCCTTCTATTGACAATATGAAGTGCATGAAACTTCCATTTTGTCGTTGGGTGTTACTTGAAGTTTTCAACAATTTTGAACATTCGCTCGTTCACGGAGTGAACGGCCACGTGGCTTTTCACTCCCGTGAAAAGGACCCTTTCTGGACACTATGGCACCATTCCCCCTTCGCGTTCCCGGTCTCAATCATATCGTGAACCTGGTTGTAACTACTGGTACCTATCGTTCTGGAAGCAATGGAGAATCAACGCAATCTGGGGATGAACAAGGAACCAATCTTCGCGTCCAAAGAGTTGTGAATGAACAAACATGACCCAGTCATCAAATGCCAACTAGGGATTCAAGTCAGCCACGGCAATCTGGGCGATTCAGGATATCAAAACCGGTTGGGTTTTTCCAATTAATCGGATGGTACCTGTTTTACCGAAATTGACGATTGCCGGCTCGAAGTTTTGCATTTTCAGCAAACGAGCCCTGTTCATTCGTCCAAAGTCGATCAAAAGGGGACAGTCGTGACCGACCGAAACATCTCGCCAATCGCTTTCGTGCTCGCCGCATCGATTTCGCTGGCACTTACGGTTTCCAATGTTGGCGCGCAGGCGATAAGTCTTCGGGGTGTTGGTTCGATCAATGAGTCGATGGCGGGTGCCGGAACTGCTTTGCCATTAAGTGCTGCCGGAGCAATTCACTGGAACCCGGGATCGATTGCCGAGTTTGAATCGCACCAGGCAGAAATGGGACTCAGCCTGATCTATGCCGACGCCCGTGTTGAGTCGACCGTAGGGCCATTCACAGGAAGTAGCCGTAGCGAGTCAGGTGCCTGCCCGATCCCGACGATGGCTTTGGTACTCAAGGGTCAGGACCCCAGAATCACTTATGGTATTGGCGTGTTTGGCATCGCCGGGTTCAAATTAAATTACGATGCAAGCCTGACCAATCCGCTGCACATGCCGCAGGGATCGTTGGGGCAGCTGCCGACTTTTGGCCGGGTCAATACCGAGACCGAGTTTTTTCAGATCGTTCCGACAGTGGCGTATACCATCAACGACTGCTGGTCGATTGGTGCGGCGCCAACGATGACGATTGGTCGCCTCGGCATCGAACCCCTGTTTACCGCAGCACCGGGCGCCGCGGGTTATGCCACGGGGAGCGGTTCTCGCTACAGCTTTGGCGGTGGCGGACAGGTCGGGGTTTATTTCAAACCGACCCAGGTTTTCTCCGCCGGTCTGACTTTCAAGTCCGAACAGCGGTTTGAAGACTTTACGTTCAAGAGTCAGGACAACGCGACAGGCCTTCCCATTCGCAGTGATATCGATGTCGAGTACCCGATGATCATTTCTCTTGGAACAGCTTATCACCTGTCACCACGGACGGTGATTGCCAATGACATTCGTTATTTTGACTATGGTCAGGCCGAGTTCTTCGGCAGCGCTGGATTCAACCCGGACGGATCATTAATCGGCCTGGGCTGGGCGAGCCTCATGGCAGTCGCCACGGGTGTTTCACATCAGGTCAACGATTGCCTGACCGTTCGTTGTGGTTATGTCTGGAACGAAAATCCGATCAATAGCCAGAATGCTTTCATCAATTCCGCTGCTCCGCTGAACCTGCAACATGTGGCTTCGCTTGGATTCACAGTCCAGATGCACCCCAACATGGCGCTTTCAGCGGCCTACTTGCACGCGTTTGATCAGGAAACATCAGGACCGTATGCTGGTTTGCCAGGGACCGATGTTACCATGCGAACAGCCGCTTATCTGTTCAGCACTGGTGTGACCATCAATTTTTAATCCGCGAAACAAGGACCTTCCGATTCCGCGGTGCAGGCAGCGCCAGATCGTTTTGAACAGGAGGGAACAGAGAATCCCCGGTTTCCGCCATGTGGATTATTTCCTGAGTTTGGCACTGTGCAAAATTTCTCAAATCGATTGGTGCCGTTTCTTTGGAACTGAACTTGATTCCAGCGAAGTCTAACTCCCTTCCCGATGTTGCCGGAATTCCATGGCGACGCGCCCGTTGTCGGCAACCAACTCAGCCAGTTTATGTTTTATGGACTCGCCGTCATCATTGGGGTAAGCTACAAGTCGCGCCTCGACTTCGGCGATACGATAAAAAAAGTTCCCGATTGACTCGCTGGTTGGCTGCGCCGCCGCAATTCCAAGCCCCGCTTGTTGCAACTGCCACGCATTCAGTTCCTGTTCGAATTGACCGGCCATCGGCATCGCCAGATACGGTTTACGCAAAAAGAGGGCCTCGCTGATCAGCGTGAATCCAGCCGTCGCAATAACACCGCGTGCTGAGGCCAGGTGTTCAAGAAACGCTTGTTGACCGGGTCGATGAAACCGGATGTTCTCCGACTGCTCGTCTCGATCATAGCCATAAACGTGAAAGGTCTCACGCGTAAATGTTTGCAAGACATCAATCAATGAATCAAAGCGGCATCGGACTCCCGGCCGGGTGGCACATCGTATTCCATGTACCGCATCCGATGCTGGTTGTCCAGCGAAATCAACGGGATCTCGAAATATTCGGCGAGGTAAGCCGTCATCGGTTCAAAATCACAGACGACAACGTCGGGGCGGACTTGTTTGAACAAGTCCCGAAGCTTGCCCAGCGCCCGGGTACCCTTCGGCAATTTTTTTACGTTTTCAGCAATCGTAGCGAGAACCGAGACCCGATTGTCCTCGCTGGATAGGGTCAAACCTTCGATTTCAAGTACTTCAAAATCATCGCGCAAGTTTTTATAACCGCGATCGTAGCTGACCAGATGGACTTCGTGCCCTTTTCCAATCAGATACGAAGCCATCTCCCGGGTCCGGGACGAGTGTCCGCTTCCTTCACCCGAGTATCCGTAAATCACGCGAGACATGATTCAATCCTCGGCCCGACTTCCGTCGCCACACATTTTGACAATGCGCGGCATGAATTCGGCGATTACTTCGACAAGGTCTGTTTGAGCTGCCATTACTTCGTGAATATTTTTGTAAGCGCCGGGAACTTCGTCGAGCCCTGCTGACAACAATCGAACATTCTTGTTCCGCAAATGGTCGCGCCATTCCGCCCATCGAAACTGCCGCCTGGCTTCTGTCCGCGACATGCGCCGTCCGGCACCATGCGATGCCGACATTAAACTGGCCGGGTGGCCTTTTCCACGAACGACAAACGCCGAGTCTGCCATGGTACCGGGAATGACACCAAGAACACCCTTACCTGCCGGCGTTGCTCCCTTTCGATGCACGTATACTGTCTTGCCATCGTGAACTTCTTCCCAGGCAAAATTGTGATGGTTTTCGATCGTGGCAAGAACCTGGGCTCCGGCAATCCGAACCACGTTTCGATGAATGACTTCATGATTCGCTGCGGCGTATCGACCCATCAAGTTCATGGCCAACCAGTATTCCTGACCCTCCTGTTCGTCCAGTTTCAACCAACCCAGGTGTTTCATCTGTGAGTCGTTGCGGAACCGCGCAGGCAATTTGCGAGTAGCGATTTCACTGTAGCGCTGGCAGACGCGTGCTCCGGCACCCCGGCTGCCACTGTGCGACAACAACGCCACGTATCGACCGGCGGACAAACCCATTTCATGATCAGGCAGGGTAATCACCCCCCATTCAACGAAATGGTTTCCGGAGCCGCTGGTTCCCAACTGACGACGAGCCCTATCCCGCACCTCACGCGTCACGGCGGTTACGGTCCAGTCCTCGTCCAGTACATCGTGGTCGTAGGGACGTTTCCATTCCTGACCCGTTCCGAAACAAGTTCCGTCTTCGAGTGCTCGATCGAGACTCTCGCACTTGCGAGGATCATTTTGCTCGAGGATATCGACGGGCAAATCTGTAATCGTCATTCGCATCCGGCATGCAATATCGACACCGACAGCATAGGGAACCACGGCACCTTCCAGCGCCAATACACCCCCGATCGGTAGACCGTATCCACTGTGCGCATCGGGCATCAAGGCGGCGCTGACCGCCATCGGCAATCGGCAGGCGTTCTCCATCTGGGACCTCGAACCCGCGTCGAGATCGTTTCCCCACTGGGCATACTCGATTGTCGAGTCCTTTTGATCCGAGTTTCGCCATTGAATCACGCTACGGGCAAAGTCGGCATAAGACGCGTCGGTTAACCAGACTTCCGGTGCATCCAGAACTTTTGGAATTTGCTTTTTGGGTTTGTCGGAACTGGCACGTCCCGACTTTGCCGAGCGTTGAAGCGCATCGATCGCTTGAGGAACGCAGTCTTCAGGGACGCCCAATTGAACAAGTTGTTTTTTGTTCATGTCTGTCGTGACTCATCTTCGTTTTCAGGCATTTCACGCTGCAGGGCGGGTTGAGAACTGGACATCCGCTGCATTGTACTGGTTCACGACCAAATCGATGGCAGGTACAAAAAAAGAACCGCGTTGCATGTTTAATAACGCGGTTCTTATGAATTTCAGTTTCGTGTGAACGTTGACTAGTTCACGGCATTCCACCATGCCTTGCCATTCGATTTGGCAACGGCGTTGGACGCGATTTCGGTCAACGAATTGTCGACTTCGGCGATTTCCAAAACGCCCCACGAATCTACTTGCACGCCGCCCGAAGTCGTTACCATCCAGTCGTTTCGGATCTGAATGAAGCTGCATTGCGAAGCGACAACTGTTGGAACGGACCATTTAGGCATTTGGACGGCATCGTTTGTTCCCGCGACATGAGGAATCTGGATGCCTGCGGTTTCCAGCAAGCCATGTTTTTCGATGATGGCGGCAGCAACGGCCATGTCCATCACGTTTTGCAATTCGCCAAAAACCGGATCAGCGTTTGCAAGTTCCGCGAATTTTTCGGTCATCGTTGCGGCCCACTGAGTCAGGACCGGATGATCCTTGATTGTTTTCGCTTCGCCTTTGGCATTGATCACCTGGTTTTCAGACTTGGCTTTGGCACCGGGTCCATCCCATTGCCAGACTTGTCCGTCTTCGCTGCGCTTTACCGAGTCGTAGCTGCATTCCAGCCAGAAACGCGGCGCGCTGTCAGGAGCACTTCCGCGATCTTCGGCGATATCCAAAACGCTGGGCATCCCCTTGATCGCCGCAGGTTCGAGACCCATCGCGAGTCGTTTCATGTGATAGTCGGCAGCAACGAGAACCTGTGCCATGCGGCTGTCCGTTGGAAGT
>JANNWJ010000015.1:0-30393 GCA_031414755.1 Pirellulaceae bacterium
AACGACAACAAGATTGACCGCCTCCCGCTTGAACTCTTCAGTAAATGTGCGACGCTTGGGTTTTAATTTGCTTGACATAATGTCCTCCTAATCGGATTTTCAATATTCCGCCGGAGTCCACCAGTACTGGGCTATCGCAGTCACGAAAGGTGCGATTCATGAAATGGCCCTTCCTTTCTTATCACCGCGGAGCGGTAAAACATCACAGCCCGGGGTCGTGTAGCGCACCCCGGGAACCGGGAGACAATCGCCCCAGAACCCGGAACGGGTTCAACAGAACGTAACAACGCCACATCGTCGATTGTTCAACACCTTCGGCGTTGCGATTGATGATGATTCGTATTCATTGGGTGCGCTGTGCGACCCAAGGCTATGTTGTTTAACACCTGCGGTGTTGGGTATTGTTTCGATTACATGTTTCAAAAGTTGGGCGTGTTTCTCTCCTTTTTCCTTTATCTCCTTTTCAAAAGCCGGTACAAAAGCCGGTAAAAGGGGGTCAAGCTACTTTTAAGGGCAATGCAAGTCGGGTGTTCGGACCCGATTACCTGTCTGCCGAGCGCATCGACCGAAGGTCTTCTTGTTGCAGCCATCCTGCGGAATCAATTGGTGACGCCATCGCTCAAGAAACTTTGGACTGTCGCAATGATTTCGTGGCGGTAAAATTCAAGACCATCGATCGCGCCAATATTTCATTCCCTTTGTCAACACACGAGTCGCAACATGCCTGCCCAGGACCCGTTTTCCCGTCGTCAGTTTATGCAAGTCGCAGGTATCGGCGCCGGTTATGCAATCGGCTCACATTCCGGAGTTATCCGCGCTGGAGAAACGAATCGTCAAAACCCCGCAATTCAGGACGAAGATCGTCGCTTGTTGAAAACGCTGAAGATTGGAATGGTAGCCGTCGGCGCCACGCTTGTTGAGAAATTCCAAATCGTTCGCAAAGCGGGTTTTGACGGGATCGAATTGGATTCACCCGGAGTGAATGTCGCCGAGACGCTCGATGCGATCGCCAAGTCCGGCCTGCCGGTGGACGGTACCGTATGTTCCACACACTGGAACATCCGACATTCAAGTCCTGACGCCGAAGTCCGCGGCAACGCACTTCGCGACCTGAAGACTGCAATCCGCGACACTCATGCCGTCGGCGGCAGTACGGCATTGCTGGTTGTCGGACACGGCAAGGACGGAACTGAAGACGAGGTCTGGTCCCGGTCGATCGAGAACATTTCAAAAGCCCTCCCCCTGGCGGCAAATCTCGGTGTCTACATTGCCATTGAAAACGTCTGGAACCATTTCCTGTACGACCACGACGGAGGCAGCGATCAGACGGCAGACAAGTTCATGCGTTATGTTGACGAGCTGAATTCGCCATGGGTCGGAATGCAATTTGATATTGGAAATCACTGGAAGTACGGCAGCGCAGGGGACTGGATTCGCACTCTTGGAAAACGGGTCGTCAAGCTCGATGCAAAGGGGTATTCGCGCGCGAAACAGGACTGGACTCCCATCACTGATGGCGATATCGACTGGGCAGACGTACGCGTTGCACTTCAGGAAATCAACTACTCTGGCTGGTGCGCGGCTGAAGTCGATGGTGGAGACGCGGCGTATCTCAAAACCGTTTCGGAACAATTGAACAAGGTATTCGCTTTGTAATGCGGGTCTTGACTATTTGATGCCGCTGCGAATCAGCAGGTTGTCAAAGTCCGCTGTGTCGTCGAAAGATCCCAGGCCAAATTGCCCTGTTAAAAATGTCTTGTCGACCGCTCTCATTGTTGGCGTTGTCATATCGTCAAAGTAGACACGAATTTCGCCGGACTCAACGTCGCGTTCCATTCGAACATGGTGCCACTCCTCGTCCCATGGAGTCCCCTCATTTGATCTGGTCGAGATCTTTGTTCGATCGAATTCATTGACAATAAATATCTGATTGCAGTGCTCATCTGCCACTTTGCCCAGGTGCACATAATAGAATTTGTCCGGACCCTGATAACCAAAGTACAGGCAAACATCCCGATGCCCGTAATCAGCATGCGTGCTTCGAATCGAAACATCCATCGAAAAATTCCCCGCCTGGACGTCACCCAACAACGCCACATGCGTCGGACTGCGATGCGATGGCACGTAGCTGCTGACTTTTTGGTGCAACGACAACCACCCTTCTTCAGAACGACGCCAGGCGGTCGGATCAGAAAAGGTCCATCGAGGATCATCGGCTGAAAAACTGGATTCAAATAAAACGTCGCTTTCTGTTTTCGATTCCTTCTGGGCAAATGCCGTTGGGCAGTCCGCCAAAACCAACACGGTCAATGCCGAAAGGAACTGCCAACCCATCGCTCTTGATCGATTTCGAAACATACTCATTCCAATTCTCCGAAAGCGGGCATTCGTTTTTCAGGTTGCGGCAACGGATTCGCTTCGCATAATCCGGCCAAGGTCCGACAACCAGCATTCAATCAAGAGCGCCTGATTGGCATTTGCGGCGATTTCACCTCGAAAATCAACACATCGTTCGATGCAATTGACCGCCGTTTCAATGTCGCCACTCCAGCGGGAAATACAGGTGGCAACGTGTTTCTCCATTGTCGTGTCGCAGGGTGAATCGTGCCCTCCAAGTTTCAGCATCACTTGCCGAAAAAACTGGGTACCCAATTCGGCGATGACACGCAGGCGATCGCGCTTGGCCGGCGCATCCTTGCCAACGTTGTCAACAAACGAACCAGCCGTTTCGTAAAACTCGTTGTCGGTTGGATCGAGTGTCGCCAGTTGTGCAAACAACTCACCACGAAACTCCATCGCCCCTTCTTCGCTCAACCGTTGTGCCATTTGCAAACTTCCCGCGGAAGCCATAGCCAGCGACTTCAGTGCCGCGGGTGGAATGGGTGTTTCAAATGTCTGCTGCTCGAGGATTTGCATTACCTCGTCCACAGAAAGTGGTGAAAAACGGACGATTTGGGAACGGGATCGAATGGTTGGAAGCTGCCGGTGTTCACTGGCCGAAATCAAAAAAATCAATGCGTAGCCAGGAGGCTCTTCCAGTGTTTTCAGCAAACAATTGGCCCCTTCCTGATTGAGAAAGTCCGCATCGTCAATGATCGCAATCCGGTACCCCCCCCGGAACGGGCGAAAGGAAAGGTCGTGACACAATCCTTCCCGCATACGCATTTCCCCTTTGCCAATCAGCAACTCGACCGGAATCAGGTTCTTGTCGGACGGACGATGAATTTCCAGCAAGTCCGGGTGCGAGAACGCATCGACTTGCAAACACGCCGAACAGGAGCCGCAACTGGTCAGTTCCCGCTTCGGTGATTGCTCGCAAAGTAGACATCTGGCGATATGGCGAGCGGTCAGATATTTGCCAATTCCATCCGGGCCGGCAAACAAATACGTACTTGCCAATCGACCGGAATCAAGCCAACGCGAGAATTTTTCAAGGACCGATGCGTGTCCAATCAGGGTTTGTTGACTCATCGGCATGTTTACCTGTAACAACTTGTGGGACGCGAGGCATTCGCTACCGGATCGCAAGCAATGGCATAATCGCGGCGCGCACCTGTTCATGAATTTCTGCCGCATCGCCCGTCGCGTCAATCACCCGGGCACCGGACAGCATCGCCGACTCCGCCAGAAATCCGCGCTGAACAGCCGCAAGGAACTCTTCGCCGCGACTCTCCATCCGATCCAGCCTGTCACCGATCCGCGTCAAGGCAACTTGTAGCGGAACATCGAAAATCAGGGTCACATCCGGAGACAATCCGCCGGTGGCCGATGCCCCGATTCGCCAAACGTCCTGGGGGTCCATCGCACCGGCGCGGCCCTGATATACAACTGTCGACAACAGAAATCGATCGCAAAGCACGACATTTCCTGTGGCCAGGGCAGGTCGGATGACTTCACTCACCAATTGTGCTCTGGCCGCCATAAACAGAAACATCTCGGCGATGTTGTCGATTTGAAGCTCGCTTCGATCCAGCAAAACACTCCGCAAACGATCCCCTAGCGACGTGCTTCCCGGATCTCGGCATACGGTTACCGGGTAACCCAATTCCACAAGCCATTGCTGGCAACGCAACAATTGGGTTGATTTTCCCGCTCCGTCGACCCCTTCAAAAACGACAAACATGGATCGGATTCCCGCAGATTAATAAACGCGAACTACTTGTTTCGCAAGGTCGCCTGGGCGGCCGCCAATCGGGCGATCGGTACACGGAACGGCGAACAACTTACATAATCGAGACCCATTCGATGGCAAAAATCAATTGAGTCCGGATCGCCACCATGTTCCCCGCAGATTCCAATCTTCAGGTTTGGTTTTACACTGCGACCACGAATCACACCGAATTCAATTAATTGACCGACTCCAGTTTGATCGATTGACACAAACGGATCAACGGGCAGGAGACCTTGTTCCAGGTAATCCGGCAAGAACGAACTGATATCGTCGCGACTGAATCCAAATGCCATTTGCGTCAGATCATTGGTACCAAAGCTGAAGAAATCCGCATGTCGAGCAACTTCGTTGGCCGTCAATGCAGCTCGGGGAATCTCGATCATCGTTCCGATGATGATATTCAATCTGCCCGAATATTTCTTCGCCTGGCGAACTGCTTCGATAGTCACTTCCGTCTTCTCGCGAAGCAGGGAAAGTTCCCGCTCCATACCGACGAGAGGAATCATGATCTCGGCTTGAACCTCGATATTTTTTGCGGCGCAATTGATTACCGCCTCCGTGATTGCCGTAACCTGCATCTCCAGAATCTCGGGATAGGAGATACTTAGCCGGCATCCACGATGCCCGAGCATTGGATTAAACTCGTGTAATTGCAAGACGCGACGCTTGATCTGTGCCGGTGTCACACCCAGCTCTTCGGCAACCGTTGCCTGGGCTTTGGCTTCATGCGGCAGGAACTCATGCAGAGGTGGATCGAGCAAACGAATGGTGACAGGGCAACCTGCCATCGCCTTGAATATTCCCTCAAAGTCCTTGCGCTGAATCGGCAACAATTTCTTAAGTGCCTTTCGGCGAGCCGGCTCAGTTTCGGCCACAATCATCTCGCGCATGGCCGTGATTCGATCTTCTTCAAAGAACATATGCTCCGTTCGGCATAGTCCGATACCTTCGGCCCCGAACTCGCGAGCTTTTTTTGCATCGGCAGGCGTATCGGCATTGGTGCGAATTTTCATCCGACGAGTTTTGTCGGCCCATTTCATTACGATATCAAAATCGCCGGACAATTTGGGTTGGGTCGTCTTCAGTTCACCAAGTATCACTTCACCTGTCGTACCGTCCAGCGAAATCAGTTCATTGTGTCCGTAGGACTTGCCACCGACCGTGATCTTGCGGGCTTTTTCGTTGATCTCTATCGCCCCGGCTCCAGCGACACAACATCGTCCCCAACCGCGTGCCACGACGGCAGCGTGACTGGTCATACCACCCGTGCTTGTCAGAATACCGACGGCACAATGCATCCCGTCAATGTCTTCCGGACTGGTTTCGGTTCGAACAAGCAAGACCTTTTCGCCGTCCCTGGTCCTTTGAACTGCTTCGGCAGCGGTAAACGCCATCTTGCCGACTGCTGCACCGGGCGAGGCTGGCAAGCCCTTTGCCAGAACTGTCGCAGACTTGCGAGCGGCCGGGTCGAAACCAGGCAATAGCAATTGCGTCAAATCACCGGCTGGGATCCGCATAAAGGCCTTATCGGCATCGACCATCTTCTCCCGAACCATGTCGCAGGCAATCCGAACGGCTGCCGTGCCGGTACGTTTGCCCGTTCGGGTCTGCAGCATGTACAGCTTGCCCCTCTCGATTGTGAATTCGATATCCTGCATATCGAGATAGTGCTTTTCCAGCTTTGTTTTGATCTCGATCAGTTCGTTATAAATGGCCTTGTTCCATTTCGTCATTTCCGAAACAGGTTGTGGTGTTCGAATACCGGCGACAACATCTTCGCCCTGGGCGTTGACAAGAAACTCGCCATAGAACTTGTTTTCACCGGTCGACGGATTTCGCGTGAAGGCCACACCGGTTCCGGAATCGTCACCCATATTTCCGTACGCCATCGATTGGACGTTGACGGCTGTGCCGAGCAAGCCATGAATGCCTTCGACACGACGGTAGGTATTTGCTCGCGGCGTGTTCCAGCTTTTGAAAACAGCTTCGATGGCCAATTCGAGTTGCTTGTACGGATCCTGAGGGAATGGCTGTCCTGCATGTTTCTGAACAATCGTTTTATAGATTTCGCACAGCTCGCGCATACCTTTGGCGGGAACCTCGTTGTCGAGCCTGGCCTTGTATTTTTTCTTGATCGCTTCGAACTCGTGTTCGAACAGTTTATGCCCAACTTCCATAACGACGTCGCCATACATATTGATCAGGCGGCGATACGCATCAAAAGCAAAACGAGGATTGTCGGTTTCAGCGGCAAGGCCTTCAACAGACTTGTCGGTCAGGCCAAGGTTTAAAACCGTATCCATCATTCCCGGCATCGATGCGGCAGCGCCGGAACGCACTGAAACAAGCAACGGACTGTTCTGGTTGCCGAACTTCTTTCCCAGTTCCTTTTCCAGTAGTCCGATGTTCTCGCGAACCTCGGCCATCAAATTAACAGGGAACTTCTTTTTGTTTTCGTAGTACTTCGCACAAACAAGCGTCGTGATCGTGAAGCCCGGAGGAACAGGCAATCCGATTCCGGTCATTTCAGCAAGGTTCGCCCCTTTGCCGCCAAGGATTTGCTTACTGACGCCACGACCGTCCGTTCGCGATTTACCAAAATAATAAATCATCCGATCGGCCGATTCACTGGCCCTTGCCGTGTTCCTCTTTTTGACAATGGTTGCTTGCGCCATGCTCGTAAATCCTTCTTGAATAAATCTCAGCGATTGTTTGACGGGTCGGTGAATGACATTTTGTATTTGTCATTCATCCAGCCAATTGCAGGGAATGAGTTTTAGCCCATGTTTTCGACAGCTATTGTACCTTTTTGCGGAGAAAAACACGAGGCAAGGGGGCGACGTCTATTGGAAAAAGGGGGCACCTAAAGCGCGTCTAAGGGCTGACCTCGACGTCGTCGGACGATTTCCATTTCTTGAAAAGAATCACGTCAAGCGGAATCACGAATGACTATTCTCAAGTCACAGACATTGGTGTCTGTCGCCTGGCATCTGAAAAGCCCCTTGGCCAATCGAAAGAACTCAGCGGCATTGTTAAATTCCAGCGACCGGTTTACATCCAGTTCCAGCAGCCGAACTCGTTCCAGGACTTCCGCATCCAGCCAGGCCCCGGCAGCATCGGATACGCCGTCCTGGCCATCAGTTCCCGCCGACAACAAACACCAATTCTGCTGTCCGGCAAGTTTGCTGTTTTGGGCATGCTGCAGCGCTGCCAACACCAACTGCTGGTTTCGACCACCGACCCCGCGCACTTCACTAGTCGCAAGCGACACGGTCGGTTCGCCTCCGGAAATGAAACAGCACTTGCCCGTGTTCGCTTGAAGTCGATCAATCAACTCCCTTCCAGCATCCTCGGCTGATTGCGAAACCGCGACAGTATTGGAAATCACTTGATAGCCCAACTCTGCGGCGCAGCGTGCCGCAGCAGCAACCGCCGATTCATTGTTGGCTAACAGGAAATGCTTGTGCTGCGAGGCTAGCGAACTTGTGTTATCGGCCTCGAGGCCAACCTCCTGCTTTTTTTCTGCATTCAACAATTGCCAGACGCTTGATGGCAACTTGTTCTCGCACGGGTCAAATCGTCGAGCGACTTCCAGAGCTTCGCCATGATCGTCCGATTTTAACGAAGTCGGCCCGCCGGCGATCAGGTGAATTGGGTCGCCAATGATATCGGAGATAACAAGTGTGACGATAGTGCGAGAAGGGCATCGTCTGACAAGTCCTCCTTGTTTAACGTCGCTCAAAACTGCTCGGATACGATTGACATCAACGATGTCAGCATGGTTGGCAAACAGGAATTCGATCACTGCGAGTTTTTCTGCGAGCGTAACCGGAGCCCTCGGAGCCGTTAATAATGCTGATCCCCCGCCAGACAACAGCACCAGGCAAAGGTCATTCGGCCGGAGCGAATTTACCATCGATCGAATCGATTGCGTCGCCGCGACGGCAGCCGGGGTTGGCAAGTTCACGTTTGCCGGACGGACTTCGTTGACCGTGATCGCAAATTTCTGAAGCAACTCGCGGCACTGCGCGTCCTGAGACGGGTTACAAGGAATATTTACTTGTCCAAAAACGCGACCTGAAAGCGCGTATTCGGTGCCAGCAATTCGCTCCAGGAATCCAGCGGTCATTGCCGTTGCTGCTTTTCCGACAGCGACCAGGCAGATTCTGTTTGCCTGAAATAACGGGACAGGCATTTCGCCGAATTCAATCGCTTCATCGGAGACCGAAACCAGTTTTCCTACAAGTTTCCGTCCATGAACCGCGGCGACACCCGCCTGCCAAATTGCAAAGGCATCCCGAGTGGCGCGACAATCCGTTTTGCCAGAGCTGTTGGATTCGGAACGACTCATGCCCTGATCCAGATTGTCGACGAACACGGCCGGTTAACGGGACTTGCGAATTTCGAGCGAGTTGCCTTGTTCGTTGTACTGAACCATGTCCATGTAATGATTCATCAACATCAGACCTCGGCCACTCCCAAGTTCCAGGTTTTCATCCAGCGTGCAATCAGGAACGGCCGAGGGGTCAAACCCGTCACCCTGGTCTGTGACTCGCAGAAAAAACGAATGGAGGCTGGCCTCGACGCAAACATGGACTTCCTTGTTGGCGGATTCCTTGTTCCCGTGCTTGATGGCGTTGATGATCGCTTCCTCAAGTGCCATGTGGACTCCGAACAATTCGGATTCTCCCCAACCGATTCGCTGCAAGTTTTCCACGATCTGCATAACCATAGCGTTTCCAACGCGCATGTCGCTTGCGATGTACTGATCAAGACCCCACGTTTCAGAACCCATTATAGGCCAACCGGTTTGTTGTAATGAGATGCCAGGTAAACCGAAACGCAATCGGTCTAACCAAAGGCTGCGATGGCTTGATCCTCATCATCACAGATATCAAAAACCGAATCGAGCTGCGTGATATTGAAAACTTCCTCGACCTCCGGACTGAGGTTCGAAAGTTTGAGATATCCACCAGCAGCACCCAAACGCTTTTCAAGAACAATCAGCTTGTTGATTGCAGCGCTACTTAAAAAACGAACGTTGCCAAGATTCAAAAGTACGCGGTGGCCGTTTTCAGATTCCGTAAGCGACATCAATTCTTTTCCCATCACGGCAATCCGTTCCGAGTCCATAACCCGGTCATCGATTAACCTGACGACCGATACGTCATTTTTCCGGGAAAGTTTAATGCAATGAAATTCGGTCATGACTCTTGGTCTCTTTGGATTGAATGCGAAATCCATCGTGCGGCCAGTCCCCAAACAAGTTGAGCGATTCTTCAGCGGTTCAATGAATTGTCTAACCCCATCATAGACTTGCTGAAGAGAAAATCCAGCCACACGGAACCAGGTTTCGCCAGTTGCGGAGCACGTGCGCTTTACACAATCCGAACCTGGGTTACACGGAACCCCGCCCGTCGGGTATTCTCGTTTGATCGGAGCAAGTTTGATCGGAGCAAAGCAGCGTTATCGATCGTAGCGTCAAGTAGCTTGCGTCCGAAGTGCCAGTCCATGCAGAAACAATACCGCACCGACGAAAAGCGCCGGCCACATTATCCATTGGGGTGGAACAAATCGGTGTTGGTAACCTTGTGGAACGGAAGTTGTCAAACTACCCAATCGCGCTGGAACCGCAGAACCGGAACTGACACTGGCGTAACTATTTTCGGACTGAGCGGTGCGGTAATACGGCCAGGATTGACCAGGCTGGCTGTACGATGCGGCCGACTGTTGATTCGGGTTCATTACTCCTGCCGACAATCCGCCTGTTTGACCTGAAAACTGCGAATCCTGATTTTGGTTAAAGTGCTCGGCCATAAACCGGGTTGCCGACGGCGTAAGCAAATAGGATTTGACGAGATACAACTGGGTTCCCAACAGGATCAGAACTAAACCAACGGTCATCGAGGCAAATTTCGAGATTTTCATAAACCCTCCCAATCCTGTTTCAACCAGGTCTGGCGTTTCTCAAGTACAACTGTTCATGGCACAGGGCGACAGTCAAGCAGCGCATCAGGACACACGAAAGATTAGATCGATCCCAACCTCCCGGGACTTTATCATTCACGTGAAGTCGAGCGATTGCGCCAATTTGCCGGAATATGGCGCTCCTGATGTTTGCCAAGACCAAATCGATTATCGGTGGAGTGCGCTGCGCTGGATGAGTCCTGCAATTCTCGTAACCGGTGACAACGGTTAAGATGTCCCGACCCCGCCCCTGGCATCCACCCGTCCCAAAAGGCCAACGAAAAACATAATGCTTGTTGCACTTATATCCACAAACGCCGAAAACGCATTTTGCGGGATTCCGGGCAGTTGGTTTCTGATGACTTTGGTTGCCCTGGTTGCTGTCATCCGAACACACTGGACGTGGTGCCAAACCCTTTTTCGTTATTTCGTACTGGGCGTCATACGGACCTTCTATCGGTTAAAAATCGTCGGCATGGAGAATTGGCCTCGCGACGGTGGTGTGGTTTTTGTTGGCAATCACAGCAGTTGGCTGGACGGTGTGCTGATGCTAATGATTACCCCGCGAAGAACGCGAACCATTGCCTGGTCGGGGAATTTTTCAAATATTTTCATGACCTTGTTGGCCCGATTCACGGAAGTCATCCTGATCTCCGGGGGCCCAAAAGCGATCGTAAAGAGCTTGCGCGAAGCCAGGCAGGCTCTGATCGATGGACAGGCCGTTGCAATCTTCGCCGAAGGAGGAATTTCGCGAACCGGACAGATTCAGTCTCTGCGCCCAGGCGTCCTGAAAATCATCGAAGGGACGAACGTACCGGTCATTCCCATATACATCGATCAGATTTGGGGAAGCATTTTTACTTTTTCGGGTGGAAAAGCCATTTGGAAATTCCCAAGGTCATTCCGCCATCCAATAACCATTAGCATCGGTAAACCCGTCGAAAACCCCGATTCTGTTTTCGCCATTCGGCAGTCACTTCAACAACTGGGGACCCAGGCCGTGGAAAATCGTCAACCTCCTTTTGTCTCTCCTGTACAGTCGTTCATTCGGGTTTGCAAACGCCAGAGGTTTCATTTCAAGGCTGCTGATTCCACTGGATCCAAAGGGACCGGTGGCGTCGTTCTAATGAAGAGTCTGATCCTTCGCCGGTTGTTAAAGCGCCATGTGCTCGCTTGTGACGAACAAAATGTAGGAATATTGATCCCGCCATCGTTCGGAGGTGTTGTTGCCAACATGGCGCTGGCCCTCGATCGGCGTGTCGCCATTAACCTGAACTACACCGTTTCAAACGCGATCATGAACGAGTGTGTCGCGCAGGCCGGAATCCGACACATCCTGACCTCGCGCAAGGTCATGGAAAAATTTGATTTCAAGTTCAATTGCGAAGTCTTCTATCTGGATGATCTTAAAGAAAACGTCACGTTGACCGACAAGGCTGCAGGGGCACTCGGAGCCTTTGTCGCACCGGCCTGGATGCTCGAATCGGGTTTGGGCCTGACCCGGTCCAAAAAAGACGACGTCCTTACGATCATTTTCACAAGCGGCTCTACTGGCTCGCCAAAAGGAGTCATGCTGACTCATCAAAACATCGGATCAAATGTCGAGGCCATCGACCAGGTTATTAAACTGCGTTCTACCGATGTGCTTCTCGGAATCCTGCCGTTTTTTCATTCATTTGGCTATACCGTGACACTTTGGGCGCCGATGTCATTGAGGATTTCCAGCGTGTATCACTTCAGCCCGCTGGACGCGATGCAAATAGGCAAATTATGTCAGGAATATGGAGTCACCATTTTGCTCTCAACTCCGACATTTCTCAGAAATTACCTTCGCAAATGCACTCCCGAGCAATTTCAGACGTTGGACGTTGTCGTTGCCGGTGCCGAGAAATTACCTGCGGAACTTTGCGACGCATTTGAAAAGAAATTCGGCGTTCGCCCTGTTGAGGGTTATGGAGCTACCGAACTTTCGCCACTTGTATCGGTAAACATACCCGCATCCCGAAAAGGGGACGATTACATGATTGATTGCAAGGAAGGAACTGTCGGGCGGCCGATTCCCAATGTTTCGGCCCGTATTCGACATATCGAGAGTGGCCATCTGCTTGGCAAGGACCAGGAAGGGCAACTTTGGATTTCGGGCCCAAATGTTATGAAGGGCTACCTGGGGCAACCTGAAAAAACAGCCGATGTGCTCGTCGATGGCTGGTATAACACCGGCGACGTGGCGATGATTGACATTGATGGCTTCCTCAAGATCACCGGACGAATCAGCCGCTTTTCCAAAATCGGTGGCGAAATGGTTCCACACGTTACGATCGAAGACACACTGAGCAGTATGTTGTGCGACGAGGAACAGGACCAGCAACGTTTCGCTGTAACGGCGGTCGCCGATGCGAAAAAAGGTGAACGACTGATCGTCCTTCATACAAAATTGCGCAAGTCCCCGCGCGAATATATCGAGGGACTGACGGCCGCCGGACTTCCCAATCTCTATATCCCCTCGGCAAACAACTTTGTCGAAGTCGATGCGTTGCCCGTCCTTGGAACGGGCAAACTCGATTTGCGAGGGGTACGCGATCTCGCCGAAAAACTCGTCGGCGCAGCGGAAAAATGAATTCAGTTCGCTTCGCGGAGAATCAAATTAACCAAACTGGCTCCCGACGAATATTCACCTTCGACGCTTGTCCCGGGAAACAGGAGTTTAGGAACACTTCCCTGGCCAACTCGTTTGTACAGCTCGACATGTTTCGAAATGTATTGTCCGCAAGCCGACTTTGCCAGTTCGGCGTCCAGCGCTTCCTTGCCAATCAGGCTATCCGCTTGCTGTTTAGCCGCTGCGTAGCTCGGTACCGAAACGCCCTGAAACATCCATTCATGAAATTCACAGAACCTGGCCGGATCGAGTCGCCAACAGGCAACCGCCAGGCGCGACAATTCGCACGATTCGGCGAATTTTATGTCCCGGTTTTGGACAGTACTGTTGCAGTTAATATTCAGTGGGACCGGCAACACGATAATTGCGAGGTCGGCGCCCATTGTTTGGCGAGCCTCCCGAATCGCGTTGTGCGTGTTTCTACAATGCGGGCAAGCATAGTCAAACATCTCGACGAACACATGCTTGGCGTCCGGTTGCCCCAGCAAAGGCCATTGCTTAACGTCCAGCTTCACCGCACCACCCCGAATCGATATCAGACGTCTCTCCAGAACGACTTCTTCCTGAGTGGCCTTCGGTTCCTGACCTTCGGCCGACTCTAACGACTCCGATTGACCCGCCGTTTTTAGCGGCACAGATTCCTGGGGAGCGACCATTACTGATATCAACAAACCGGACTGCGACATGGCCAAAAAATCGCTCCATCCTTTCAACGATGCCTGCAAGTCACTGTTTGCTCGAATGACCGATGCATCATCAAACGGAGCGTCGAAAACACTCTCATCCTCTTCGATTGGTGCACCGAAAACGGGAGTGTCACCGGGTATTGCGATTACCGGATGATTGGGTGTTACCATGATGTCGTGACGCTCGATCGAAAACGGTATCGGGTCAGGTGACGTGACTTGAACAAGGGCAATGACGGCCAATCCGGACGCGGCCAATCCTGCCATGGGTGCAGAAATCCTGAACGAAAACGGCCGACGAATCAGCAAGGCCCCGGTAATCAACAATCCACAGCCGTGGGCGACCAGGCAGTACGGACACAAATGGCCAATCAAAAAAACCTGTAATGAAATAAACCAGATCGCTGCCAGACCAGCAGAAAAACCAAGCAGGTTGATACCCATCCAGGCAGCGCAATTTAGCCGCGAATGGGCTGGCGTTTTTGCAACAACGCCAATAGCCGCCAACAGCCCAACATAAGTTGCAGCAGCCAATACTCCGACCGGTATGCCAATAAAAGTCGACCATTTGCTGTTCAAAACGTGTTCACAATTAAATAGCCCTCCGCCGCAACCGGCAATTTTGGAGCTGGTAATCGCGACATACGAAAGGTAGGCCGACACGAGCAATGCAACAAGCGACGGAATCGCTAGCAACGCGGCGAAACGAAACCCCGGCAATCGACCGGATTGGGCCGAGCTTGCGCCTTGTTGGGAAAACGACTCATTCGTAACACTACTCATGGGAACTATTCTTTAGCCGTACAAGTGGGGGGAAATCAATGAATCACTGCTGTTCTGCCGTGACCCAATGACTGTATGTGCCTCTAGCCGATTCCTCTTTCAATATTACCGATGATTAGCCAGAAATAAATAATTTTCTTGCTTTGCAATGTTTTTCTTACTGTCGAAATTACCAAATTGAACGGTTAGGTAATTGCGGCAGATTGCACCGGTGACCGTTTACCGGGCGTTTGAAAACATGCTTCCGTTCCAAATGTTCGTTAATTGCCGGTTTTTAACGCAAAAAGCAAGGTTTTCCTGGAATTGAATCGCTGAGCATTGTTTTTGTTGCGAGTACAAACGACGATTGCCGGCAAATGGCCTTACGACTCATTTCGACAGCCGTTTACCTTGGACCTTTTGGACATTTAATCGGGCGCATACCTGATCAGCGGATGAATTGACTTAGAAACGAGTATTGATCAATCCGTCCTGGCCAGAACTTGACTGAAACAGAATGTGCTTGAAGTAATCGCCAATCGAGTTGGGACAATCAGCTCCAAATCGAATCCATCCGGTGACCGCTTACGTCAAACCAATGAACGTCTTTACGCTCAAGTTTGATCGAAAGTTGCACTTCGTTAAGAGTATTCCCCGATTGTTGACCAACGCAACTGCAGTTTGCAATTTTGAAGTAAAAAAGTGTGATGCTGCCCAGTCGTTCAATTTGTCTGGTTCGAACGGAACCCAGTTGGATTGAATTGGAATCGGTTACCGCCCCGATTTGCACATGCTCGGGCCGAAAGCCCATCGTGATTCGGGAACCCTCCATCAACCCGGATGGAACTGGGTCAAACCCGGAAACCGGGACTTGCAGATCATCGGCAATAAACTGGCCATTCGAGTAAACGCCATCAATCAGGTTCATCGGCGGACTACCAAGAAACCCGGCAACAAACCGGTTGGCCGGCCGTTCGTAAAGTTCAAGCGGAGGCCCAATTTGCTTGACAACACCCTCGTCCATGACAGCAACAATTTGGCCAAGTGTCATCGCTTCCGTTTGGTCATGGGTGACATAGATCATGGTCGATCCGAGTCGACGATGCAGGGCGGCGAGTTCCATTCGAGTCTGTCCACGTAACCGGGCGTCCAGGTTGGAAAGGGGCTCATCGAACAAGAATACTGCGGGTTTGCGAACGATGGCCCGACCCAAAGCGACCCGCTGACGTTGTCCGCCCGACAATTGGCCCGGCCGTCGATCCAGCAACTCCTGCAATTGCAACATCTCGGCTGCGTCGTCGACACGGTTCCGCACCTCCCGAGAAGCGGTTCGCCGCATTTTTAAGCCAAAACCGAGGTTTTGGCGAACGGTCATGTGAGGATAAAGGGCATAGTTTTGGAAAACCATGGCGATATCACGTTGCGCGGGACCTACGTCGGTGACATCCCGATCGCCGATCAGGATCCGCCCGGACGTCACTTGTTCCAGTCCAGCGATCATTCGAAGCGTTGTTGACTTGCCACACCCGGATGGACCGACGAGTACCAGCAATCCTCCATCCTCAACCGAGAGTGAAACATTATCGACGGCGATGTTCCCCCCTTCAAATCGCTTTACGATGTTTTGCAGTTGTGTCGATGCCATGTTTACCCGAAATCCGGCTGCATGGTTGATGCGATGGCCGAAATGTGCCTGAATTCCGCTTTGGCAAACTCGGCATCCAGAAAACGGACGGAAATAACGTGTTCTGCTGGCCCGGCGGCGGCTGTATCAACCACAAGTCGGCCCTGGTTCCAACGCCTGTCAAAAGGCGATTGTTCAAAACGAGCCGTTTGCACTTTATCAAAAAATGTCATGCTTGTTTTTCGGTGGAGCACTCCGTTGCGATAAACAATTTTGTCATCGGTGCGGCAATAGCGCATCGCCTTACTCTTCTTTCTCGACCACCAGGCCAACAATGGCATCGCCACGAGCCCGGCAATCCATCCCCAGGCGTGGATTGCGAAATAACCTGCGACGCCAAGAATGAGGGACCCGACAACCGACATTCGTATCATCCGCGACAAGGCATTGGTTGCCAGGGGTTGCCAGGCCAATTGATGCTCATCCAAGGTTAAACCGGAGCGTAATTCCGAAAGCAACTCGGGCAACATTTGTTCCGGAATGACGGGTACAAACCAGCGACGTGATACGGTGCTCGACGCATTCTCGGCCTGTCCCCCGCCGCTTCCAGCAGTTTCAATCCGAACTGCGGCCAGTCCCATCCACTTCATCAAAAACGTTCGATGAATGCTAATGAACTGAATCCGGTTTCGGGGAATCGTAGCACTGACACGAGTGAATAACCCGCACGAAACTCTCAGATCTTCGCCAAATCGACTCAATCGATAATCGTAAAAACGCAAAAGGTACCAGAACACTCCGAGAATGCGCAGCAACAACAGGACACCCAAAATAGCCGCCGTCCAAATGAAGGTGTTCCACACCGTGCCATCGAATTGCGGAATAAAGCGGAGCAGTCCTCGCAAATCAACCTGATTCTCCAGATCCAGTTGCCAAAAGAGGCCAACAACGACACCGATCAACAACATTCCCCGGTCACTCGCCAGGCCAGCACGCAGCAGACGTTCCATGGGAATGGTAACAAGCGTTCGGCCGTCAACGTCGCGTAAATGCGTGGACGTTGATTC
Source organism: Pirellulaceae bacterium (assembly GCA_031414755.1). Taxonomy (GTDB): domain Bacteria; phylum Planctomycetota; class Planctomycetia; order Pirellulales; family Pirellulaceae; genus CAJQPP01. Next base: position 16,934 of record JANNWJ010000015.1, read on the forward strand.
TGTAATCAGGTTTTCACCGTGGGAACTGATACCAGCATTCTCGGGCGAAGTAACGTCCTGTTCCCGGAAAATCTCGCGCCGCAAGGCAACGACTTGACGAATCGACAACACACGCAGCCGGGCTTCGGTTTCCGTACCGCTGGCAGTCTCAACACGCACCTCAGCCACACCCAGCAATCGGTGCAACGGGTTTTGAACAAGATCGACGTTTTGGATCCGGTTAATCGGGATCGTTCGAAGGCTTCGAAACAGAAATCCCTTGCGAATTATGAGTTCGCCACCATCAATCATGTACCGCAGCGTAAAGTACTGAAAAACCGATCGCATGACAGCAGGAACCAGGAACACAAAAGCAATCACCATTCCTGTTAAACTGCCGCTGGCTGCTGAAAAAAGCGCAACGCCAGCCGGAATCAGCAATTGCCTGAAGTACGACAACAAGTCAAAAACCAGGGAGCTTGGGTGCAACCAGGTGGGATGAATGGGCGCCGTTTCGGGCAATTCAGAAACAGAAGGAATATCGCCGTTGACGTGGTTTTCAGGATCCAAGTTCTATGCTCCTGAATCGAATGATCAAATCGCGCACCTCGATTGCTGCCTGATGATCGATTCCCGCCAGCTCCACCGATGCATGGCTGGTGCCGGCGGTATGAACGACCAGCGTTCCCAATCCAAAGAGTCGTTGCATCGGTCCTTGTGTCACGTCTGCGTGCTGGACCCGCGACATGGGAACAATGATCCTGTGCTGCCAAAACACTCCCTTGTGCACCTCCAGTCCCGTATCGGACGCTCGCCACCGTGTGTGTTCATAGTTTTTCCTCGGCCAAATCCACGAAAACAAGGCAACAAAAGCCACGACAACGACGGATGCTCCAGTCAAAATTTCCAGGAACAGGTCGATTCCATGCATCCACCAGCGGATTGCAATCCAGGTAAGGGCACCGAGCAACAACACGGCTGTAAAAATAGTATTCCCAAGGCGTTCCGATTTGATGAAACGTAAGTCAAGCGTGTAGAATTGCGGTTCCTTTACGGTTTCCAGAACTGCCAATTCACCCACCTCCAATTCACCTACCGCCAGTTTCAATGCTTCCTGTACAGGGGTTGCGACTCTCGTTTCAGGTAACCCGAAATGATTTTCACCGAATTGATTTTCGTTTATCAAATCGTCAGGAGGCTCGCCTTCGGGTTCGATTGGAGGATTTTGCATTGACGATCCGTTCAGGGTGACACTTGAAACTGTTACGATATTCGTTGTATCGTACCCGACATCGGGAATTATTAATAAGTCCTGCCTGGTTAATTGCAATGGAACCGCTAATCAATCCGGTCCGAACCACCCCAACGAAAATCGACCGGCTGGAAATTGCCCGGAACTGGTTGCCCCGTTACACCGGGATGCCATTAGACGATTTCGGCGATTACATCCTGCTGACCAACTTTCATGAATACGTGACAAATTTTTCCCGGCAATTCAATTGCGATATTCAGGGGGTCGGCCGCCCAATGCAAGCGGCCACGAATTCCACCGGGCTAACCATGATCAATTTTGGTATCGGATCGGCGAACGCTGCCACGATTATGGATTTGCTAATCGCCCGCAAACCCAAAGGTGTCTTGTTTCTTGGAAAATGTGGCGGCCTCAAGGCGACGACGGAGATCGGGCACTTCATATTGCCGATTGCGGCGATTCGCGGCGAAGGAACCAGCCTGGATTATTTTCCGCGCGACGTCCCCGCCCTCCCTTCGTTTAAACTCCACAAGTTCGTTTCCGATCGCATTGTGGAACGCGGGCTGGAATATCGAACTGGAGTGATCTATACGACGAATCGGCGGCTTTGGGAACACGATGACGAGTTTCGTCAACGACTTGCCCGCATGACTTGCGTCGCGATCGACATGGAAACGGCCACACTATTCATCGTCGGACACTACAACGAAATTGCGCGAGGCGCATTATTACTGGTCTCCGATGTGCCGTTCACCCCGGACGGGGTCAAAACGGAAGAGTCGGACAAGTTCGTTTCAAGAAACTGGGCGCAATTGCACCTGGAAATCGGAATTGATGCGATGGCCGATATCGGCAAACGCGGCGAACAGATCAAACACTTCAAGTATTGAGGCCCACTTCGCGGACTTGCCGCTCCAGTTCATCGACCAATTGATTTAACGACAAATGATCGACACGGATTTCTATTGCATCGTCGGCTTTCACCAATCGTCCTGTCACCCGCGTCTCATCGCGAAGATCCCGGATTTTTTGCTCGGCAATCACATGATCAAGCTCCAGGTCCGGTCGAATTCGTCGCAATTCCAGCCACCTGCGTCGCGCTCGAATCTCGGGTGCTGCCGTTAGAAAAAACTTGCGCTCGGCCTTTGGAAACACAATCGTACCCTGATCACGACCCTCGCAAACAAAGTTCCCGGCAGCCGCAATCTCCCTTTGGCGAATCACCAGATATTCTCTCACGCGCGGCAATGCAGCAACGATCGAGGATTGTTGAGCGAGTTCGGGAGAACGGATTTCCGATGAAACGTTTCGTCCGCCAACGACAACTCGTTCGCCATTAATTGTCATATCGAAACCTTCCAGGGCATTCATGACGGCCGACTCGTCGTCGAGGTTGACACGGTTTTTTACGGCAAACCACGCAACCGCCCGGTACATCGCCCCGCTATCGAGAAACTGGAATCCCAGGCGATTCGCCAATTGCCGCGCCACCGAACTTTTGCCGGATCCTGCAGGCCCATCTATCGTTACGATCATCAATCACCAAACCACTTCGACATGTGCCAACTCGTGTGCCACCATTTCCCATTGGGACTTTCCATCGAGAACAACCAGTTCATGCAAGCGGTTACCTGACAAATCGCAAGCCCAGGATTGGCGAATCGGTCGAGCACAATCAAGCGTCACATTGGCCGACCGGCCTTCCGTTTCGCGGACCACGATCAGCATGGATGCCGAATCCTCGTTGCGCGGTTTCCACCGGACGACCGCCACATTCTTGCAGTTCAGATGAAAAATCCAACCCGAAAAAGGATCCTGCATTCCCATTGAGATATCGGGAATCTCGATAGGCCGACACATGACATCAATCGCTGCCGTCAAGGGATAAGCAACATTAACGCCAATGGCGAATTTCCAAACTCGTGACATTTCGCCCTGGGTGACCAACAACGTATCCAGTTTTCGATATCCAACTCGCTGGTGAAACGGTAAACCGCCAGGAAGTAAACAAATTCGTTCCGGATGTTGATCGATTTCCAGCGCTATCGGCGCAACGACCCGGTTCAAGCTGGTTGACTGCCGAGTTTCGTACAACCAGGTGTGAAAATCCGCCGCCTCGTTGTTCCACGCGATTCGACTGGCAAGATAACTTTCCCAGGGATTCCCTGAAATCGAGTCTGCCAACTCGACCGCAACTTCAATCTCAACCAGCGGACTTCCCCGTTCCATGTGCATTCGCTGTCGAAATGAACCGACGTCCCGTGAATCCAAAACCAGTCGTCCTGTTGATTCAATTGTCCCAATTAAATCCGAGTCTTCCACAACTCGAATCACGTCAGCGACCATTTTGGAATACTTCCCCCCGTTTTTTCCTCCGCGTGACACGACAGTAGAAGGCTTTCGCAGGGCAAGTCGTTGCGAAACCAGGGATCCACGTCGGTTGTGTAGCTGGATCGCCCCAATACCTCCAGTCGCCGTATTAACTTCAAGAATGAAAAACTCGTTTTGGATAGTCTTTCCTTCCAGCACCATCGGAACGAGTTTTGACTTGCCCAGCCAACGCTTTTTTGTTGAGGTCTCCACCGGTTTCGAATTTGAGACCCACGAAAAACCACATGCAGGAACGTTTGCCGGCCGGCCGGAAACGATGCATTTTCGTGAAAACGCAAATGGATTTACGACAATCGTGCCAATTTGGCTGACATTTTCATCTCCTTTTCGACCGCCGAACGACCTCTCGACAAACCGTGATGCCAATTGAGTCTGCCAGGATCGCAAATCGTTCAATTCCCTGATATTTTCGGGATTCTCTGCGGTTTCAGTCGCTTGCCCAATCGCCAACTCGATCGTTTCCAAATCCAGACGGCGTTCGGATTGTTCTACTTGTCCCATAGCCATGAGCATTGCTTCAAGACCCTGTATGGCTTGCAACTCCACCGTCCGTCGCCAGTATTTTGCGAAACGCGTAATCGGGTCGACCAGTTTTGCTTCTACGGATTGGGACAAGAACGGATTGCGATAATCGTCCGCTCGGTAATTCTGGGAATAGCCCGGGTCGGAAACCTGCTCAAAGTACTCATCAAGCGTTACAAATCGACCGATGATGTCGCCAAACCGGCTACTGTTAACCAGATCGGCATACGAGTCACATTCCTCTCCGGGCCAGTGCACCACGAACAGACTGCCGTAATGTTGCGAGTCGATCAATTCACCGATCGTGATCCCAATTCCCAACCATGATTCGGCGGCAGCGGCCAATCGTGGTGGTGTCGCCAGCGCATCGATCGTACTGGAATCGTCCCCCTGCCAGCGCATGTTGTTGTTCGTCGTTTGTGGAAATTTTCCATCGTCCAGCGTCGCATGAATAACCGATGTGTATCCGGCAAGTTTCAATATACCCGGCAGTGATCGGCTTAGTCCAAAACGTCGAGTCGCGTAGGTCGAAATATTCGCGTTTGGAAAAGCGTTTTGTGCGGCAGTCCGTCCCCGGATCATTTGGTTAATCAATGTCGAAACCGATAAAAGCGGCGATGCAAGTTCCGACCAGGGACCGACGGCCATTGTTAGTCGGCCCGCATCGATGCGATCCTGAATTTTCTGTTTCAAGGCCGATTTTTCCGGTGTTTTTGCAATTTTCTCCCAGACGCACCCGGCTGCCTGAATCGTCATATGTTGCGGCTGTTGCAGCGTCTTGAACAATTCCGGGCCGAGGGTTTCGTTTGTAATGTAGACGCAATCGATCAACGAAGCACATGTCGGATAGTATCGATTGCGTTCTTGCAAAAGTTGGTCAAAGCACCCCTGCAGCATTTCATGGCATTTTGCATCCAATCCTGTCGCCGCCGCATCGACCGCTTCAAATAACTTGCAACCCAGCACTGCGTTATCGAGTGTACTGACATAACGCAATTGCCGCGTCATCAATTGAACTTGCAAATAGCAATAGCCCAGCGAAAAAAAATCGTTGATCGTTCTCTCATGGAACGAATAGTGCGTATTGCCGCATTCGTCCAGAATGTTCCGGATAATGTTGTCTCGATTGGAAGTCCCGAAACAAAAAACGCCGCCAAGTCCAGCCAGTTGGCTTACCAATTCATCCGCGAGCAGTGCTCGAGAAAATTCGGGAACAACTACAACCGAGCCCTTTGCCGGTTCCGGCAATGCATCGATGCGATGCCACTTCGGCAGTTGCCGGGCACCCTGCAATACAGCCGGATGCCACAGTGCACCCCAACTTGCCAATAATTCTGACGCTTGTTCCCCTTTGTGATGGACCGGAAAATCCTCCCAGCCATGGCTATTCACGGCCAACCAAAGTTTGCGATCAGTAAAACTGGAATATTTCATCGACTTAAAACCAGAACATGGAAACTCGATCCTGCACGAATCAAAAATACGGGGGGGCCAATTTGGGCAAACACCCGCAAGCGGTTGTAAGCCTGTAAAACCGTGTCGTGAGAGCCGCGATTGTAACGGCTGGTCGAAAAATATGTATTATCTACGGCTTTTGCGGGAACCTGCGCGAACCGGATTTCGTCGAAAGATCCAACAATCCATTTCAATCAACGGGCACTTCATCATTCTCGTTTGACGTCTTCGCTGGAATAATTGCCGACACACGGAGTTCGCGTTAGAATCCCCGTAAAATGTTGACAATTCTTCAAAAATCGTCGGTAGATTGGTACTGGGAACCGGTTTTTTGGATTAGCATTGTGACTGGCTGTTTTTGTTGCCTTTTTTCGAATCGTCGTGATCCTCAACTTTCCTTCCACCGTCGCTCATCCGGCGATTGTGCGAGTGGACTTGTCAAGCAGGAACTTGTTACGACAGACAACGGGCAGCGATAAGGAGACCAGGCGATTTTTGATCAAAGTCATTGAAGCGCAGGAAAATTCATGGCGAAGAAAACACGCGGCGTTTGGGGAATCGATATTGGGCAAACAGCCATTAAGGCCTTGCGCTGCCATCTCGATGAGAACAATGATGTCGTTGCCGATTCCTTTGATTTCATTGAATATCCGAAAATCCTCAGCATGCCCGACGCGGATGAGGAATCGCTGGTCAACGAAGCACTTGAGACTTTTCTCAATCGAAACGATATCCGAGGAGACTTTGTTGGCATGACGGTATCCGGTCAGTCCGGACTGTCGCGTTTCTTCAAGCCACCTCCTGTCGATGCCCGGACATTGCCGGAAATTGTCAAATACGAAGTCCGTCAGCAGATTCCTTTCCCGATCGAAGACGTGATTTGGGACTGGCAGACCCTTGGTGGCTCGGAAATGGACGGCGTGCTTGTCGACGCCGAAGTCGGATTGTTTGCCATTAAACGCGACACGGTTTTTACGGCTTTGCAACCGTTCCTGAAAAAGGACGTGGAAGTCGATCTGGTACAGCTTTCACCATTGGCCACCCACAACGTTGTATGTCGCGAAGTTCTCGACGAGATTCCCGAAGATGTTGATCCCGATACGCTGAACGAATGCGTTGTAATCCTTTCGATGGGCACGGATGCCACCGACCTGATCGTTACCAACGGAGTTCGCCTGTGGCTTCGAAATATCCCGATTGGTGGAAATCACTTTACTAAAGAGCTGTCTCGCGAACTCAAATTAACGCACGCGAAAGCCGAACAACTGAAACGAAACGCGCGACAGGCAGAAGACCCGAAAACGGTGTTTCAGGCCATGCGACGGGTCTTTAATGATTTGAAAAAAGAAGTCGAGCGTTCGTTGTCGTTTTATGGCGGCATCGACAAACACTCAAAGCTCGAACGCATCGTATTGCTTGGCAATGCTGCCCAGTTGCCCGGCTTGCGGCAATTCCTGAACAAGCAACTTGAAATGGACATCGTCAAACTCAACGATTTTCCAGGACTCAAGGGATCTGTAATCGACGAACGGGCCTTTCAGGAAAACATGCTGTCGTTTGCGCCTGCCTATGGACTTTGTTTGCAAGGTCTTAAAAAAGCGGCGATCAACACCAACCTGCTCCCTGTTGAGTTTGTTAATGAACGGATCATTCGGGCAAAGAAGCCCTGGGTACTCGCTTCCGTAAGCCTTTTAATGCTCGGTATGCTCTTCAGCTATTTCTTCGTGAACCAGCGCTGGTGGGCCGTAAACGAAAACTATAAAACCAATGGCACGTCCTGGAAAGCTGCCATCGCCGATGTTACCGCCAAAGGCTCCAGGAGCGCGGACTACATGGCGACCGATGAAGAGCAACGGGTAATACTAGACCAAATCAATGCTATTTCATTGGAGCTGGTCGAAGCGTCTGAAACCCGTGCGAGTTGGGCCGAAATTTTGTCTGCCATCAGCCAGTTGTTGCCCCGTGACCCGCGAATGTTTAGCGAGGATGGCAAGCTGGAATTGGCCGTTGACCCGGACACAATTCCGTTTGAGGATCGGCAGGAAGTCTATCTCTCGCACCTCGAGACCAAGTTCTTTGATGATTTAACGAATTGGGTGACCAACGAGGTTTATGCAGCATTTCTGGAACAACGAGGCGATTTTGAAGCCCTCGATAAAGTTGTGGAAAAAGCAGCAAAATCAAAGTCAAAGAAAAAAATCAGCTTGGCAACGGACTACAACGTTTCCGGTCCCGGCTGGGTCGTCGAACTTAAAGGATACCATTTCTTTAACAGCGAAAAACAACGACTTGTGTCGCTTCACGGTTTGGAATTTGTTCGCAAATTTGTGCTTGATTCGCTGGTTCATTCCACCGTCAAATTGCCTAACAAGGACGGTGTGATCGAAGAATACAAACTGGAGGATATCGGGATTTACTATCCAACCATGGTTAGTGATAAAAGCAAAACCGTGGATGTTGAAATACGCAACCCGAAATTCGGACGACAGGGAAAAGACCGGTCCGACGACCCGGCAGTTCCGCCCGATACTAGTGACGAATCGAAGGACGACCCGGCAGTTCCGCCCGATACTAGTGACGAATCAAAGGACGAATCCGGAAAGGGCCCCGAAACCAAAAGCGAGTCGCCGGAATTCTTCGCAGTGAAAAGATTTGATTTCACCATTCAAATGGCCTGTATTCCGGTTTCCGCTGCAAAACGTGATTCCAACAAGGCTGCCCGGATCAAAAAGGAAAAGGAACTTGAAAAATTAACTCCTGCCGAACCAGGAACTGAAGAGGTTCCCGTTCCCGGAGCTGGTGGCTAGCTCGAAAAACCCCTCACCGATAATCCCCTCAACTTCCAATACTTCGTAAACTTCGAAAACAATCAGGACATTTCATCAATTGCGGTTCCGGCAACTCGGCTGTTCCGAATACCGTTGTTAACCGAAGATCGGAAAAAAAATGGATCGAATCAAAGCTTTTATTAACTGGATCGCCGGCCATCGTTTTTGGTTGACCTGTGGTGTTACCGCGATTGTCAGCGTTGTCACCTGGTTCCTGGCGTTCCAGGCACTAGAATCCCGTACTGAGGAAAACGCTACGAAGATCAAAGGTAAAAAGAGTTCCATCGAGTCGGTAGAAAAAGCCAGCGCTAAAGCTGGAAGCGATGAAATTAACACCGACGCCCACCCGAATGACGGTACCAAAATTGAAATGGACAAGCGGATCAAGGTGGCAGCCGATGCTGCACTGGATGCATGGCAAGTCCGATACAGCCAGCAAAAGGACATCCTTGTATTTGCGGAAGCGATCCCCGAACACATACGGTCCGTCCTGGCGCAATATCAGCCAATGGAGAAACCGTTTGATCGCGAACTTGTGGAAGTTACCGCCCGAAGTACTTTCGGTGAGTTTTTCAAACGTCATATGCCTACCCTGATTCGGGGCACAATCAACGCGACGTGGAATTACGATGAAAAGGGAATCAAGCTCACTGAAGTCCCAAAGCTAACCGATAAGGAAAAGGAAAAGGAAAAGGCGGCTGCCGAACCCAAAACCGAGGACCTGGTTTACTGGTCCGAACAAAATCAAAATCTGTGGCATTCCAAAGTTACTGAATTTGCCGGTTTCGATAACAATAAAAGTAACGAAATTGCTCCGAATTCGGCGCAAATGCTGGCCTTGCAACAAGATGTCTGGATTCTTGAAGCAGTGCTGAAGATAGTTGGCAAGGTCAATGAAGGCTATGTGGCCAACGATTTGGCACCTATCAAACGACTTGATCATATCCTTGTCGGCAAAGATGCAATGGCGGCGACACCCGTGGCCCTGGAACCCCTTGTTTACAAAGCTGAGGGCAAAGTACAAGAATCTGCCAGCGCGAAAAAGGGCCGCGGAACACAAACCGCGAATAATGCCGACGACAGCCCGGCAACCAAAGGGGATACATTTAACAAAACGGAATCGGATTCACCCTTTCATGGGCGCTACGTCGACCGGAATTACAATCAGCTCAACAAATCAGAAATCGAACGAATTCTTTCCGATAACCAACTTTCTGATCGCTCCTATCTGGCCGTTGCAAAACGGGTTCCCGTTCGTGTTGCTGTTAAAATGGACGAACGCAAGATTGCGGATTTCCTGGCTGCCGCTGCCAATTCGCCGTTTACATTTGAGGTCCGAACATTGCGGATCAATAACCAGTACCTTCCCAACGCCGGCGCCAAACGGGAACAAAACAAAGGTGGCACCGCCGAAAAAGATGGACCTACGCGGGCCGGTGGCCCTGGACAGGGTGGCGGACTCGCTGGTGACGATGATGCATCTGGAGGAGGTGGAGGGGGTGGCAAGAGCAAGGACTCCGTGGATGAAAACGTTGATCCCGAAGTGCGAAGATCTTTTGACGTTCGTGTCGAATTTATTGGCATCGTCAAGATTTATAACCCGCCGGATCGAACCCTGTTCTTTCCTGAAGAAGCCTCAGCGATTGACGAAACGGCTGGTTCCGGAACTCCAGGAAACTCAGACCAGTAAAAGATCCTCAAAATAAATCTGAAAACGATCGGTTGAAAAATGAAAAAGCCAAGAATAGATTTGTCGAGACAGGGGCTGAAGGACTTCTTTTTCCGTCATACCGAAAAATTTTTTTTCGGATTGGCCGTTGGATTGATTGGGCTGTTTTTCTGGCTCGGACTCAAGACACCGACCTTTGATGCAACTTCGCCAACCGCCCTGTTGCAGATGTCACAAAAAGCCGGAGAACGGATGGATGACCAGGGCAACTGGGCCAGGATTTCCGACTACCGCAAGCCGATAACGGATGCGTCCGACCGGATTGTGAATGCCCAGCCCTTCGATTCGAGCAAGTTGGCGTACCAAACGATCGTTGGAACCGGAATTCTCTCACTCGAAAAACGTACCGATCCGGCCTTCCTCAAACCGGGCCTGCTGACAACCAAATATTTTCGATCTCAGGTTGCCTTAAAGCCGGCCGTCGATCTCGACAAGGGTCCAACTCGGGCGACGCCACTTGATTCCTTGCCTGCCTCGAGCCTGGTTTTTCCGGATAACCAAAAAAGCGAAATGTTCGTGTACCGTGCGAAGGGTTCCGTGGGACAAGCAATAGCAACGGTGGATGTCGTCGTTGGAATGGCCTTGATCGATTATGAGGCGCAATTGGAGGCATACCGGGAAACGTTTCAATATCAACGGGGTTATGATGCCAATCGAGATGTCCCGGAATTCGCCTTCGCCGAAGTACAGCGAAAAACCGAAACTAGCGATTGGACACCCATTTCAGCCCAATTGCTGGACGTTGGCGAACGAGTGGATGGAAACATCAAGGACCTGATTAAAAAGGAACATTCCATTCCACACGTCACGATGGACATCCCGCCATTCCTTGGCCTCGACTATCGTGAACTGGTAACCCTTCCTGAAATGGAGACTTCCCGCGCTGAAGATTACGCCGGTAAGAAAGAAGAGGAAGTCAAGGATGAGAGTGAGCCGGTAAATCCAAGTGATGTTTTCGGCGCACCTGATGATTCGGCCAAGGATGACGCTGACCCGAAAAAGGCCAAAGAGGATGACAAGGCAAAGGAAGTTGCAAAGGTTGTCAAGTACCGGTTGATTCGCTTCTTTGACCTTAAAAACAAGTCGCCCGGCGAGAAGTATTTTTATCGTGTTCGTCTTTGGTTCAAAGACCCGAACAATCCGGACAACTTCACAAAAGACAAAGTTGTTGGCGATTCAACTGGACCAACACGCGCCTCGGGTGCAGGCAAGGGCGGCGGCGGGGGCGGTGGCTTGATGGACGATGGAGGCGGAGGTGATTCGAGTAGCAACGATAGCCTTGTCAAGGTCGTTCCCAAGGCACCATTGTTGCTTGACGATATTTCATCCGTCGTGCGTCTCCGATTGCTCCAGCCCGTCCCTGACATCACCGGGATTCCCGAATTGATCGATGGCGTCTCAACAAAACTTATCCTTCGAACCATCGTTCCAGGTGAATGGGTCGAGTCAACTATGCCGGTCAACGCAACCAAGGGATTTGAGACTTTCGTCGCTGGTCCGGTAGACGCCCCAGCACCCAACCGCGTTGGCTTGATTGAGTTCTATCAAGATGAAACTGAAGCGACGATCGTCGCCAACAGCTTCCAAAACGATTTGAGCGTTTTTGTTCCGGCTGAAACGAAAAAGGCGCCTGGTTCCGTTTTGAACTTTAATGCCGTCGCCCATGTACTTCATCCACTGTTTTGGGACATTCGGGAAGTTTTTGAAAAAACCGACTCGCGCGGTGTAAAGTCCGGGCGATTTTATGAAACGGACGCCGTACTTGTCGATGTGATAGGAGGACAACGACAGCCTTTCTCGCGCCGACCCGATTCCTTCTTTGCACCGGCCGAGATCATGATCATGGACCGCAATGGTCGCTTGATCATTCGTAACGATATGGATGACGAAACCTCTTACAGACACGCGAAATTCGCCAGTCTAAGAAACCAGGAAATGATCGAGGCGGGTACGGACAAGAAGTCTGGAGACAAAGGTGACAAAGATGATGACGACAAACCCGGCCGTTAATTGCATGTAGAAAATCCTGCAGCACCCTTTCGCGTGGTGGCGAATTTTTGCCGCCACGCGGCGTCGTTTTCGATGACAACGACCGGCTTGCCTGTGAACCTGGTATTTGCTAACTTGTCGAGTCTTCCGGCGAATCGCGCGATGCAAAAGAGCCCTGTTTTTGGCGATTGCTATCGGATTTTCTTTCGTTCGGAAAGCTTTGTTCGGTCAATGCAATGGCAGCGTAGCTCAGCTGGTTAGAGCAGCGGAATCATAATCCGCGTGTCGGGGGTTCGAATCCCTCCGCTGCTACCTTCCAAAAAGCCTTGTTACCACATGTTTTTCCGTGGCTTCAAGGCTTTTCTTATGCCTGCTCGTCAACAGTACAAGTGTCGCGAATTTGTCTGTTTTGGTCTGTATTAGGCCCCAAGCGCGCGCAGTATGTGCGCAACAGTTTCCGAGTTGGCTATTCTTACGCGATTCCACCAGGAATTGACTCAAGCCGCAAAATTGAACCCCGACCAATTCAACCACACATAGTCACGTATTCGCCCTTTGAGTTTTGGTCGTCAATACAGGTTTTGGATTCACCGCTTCTGCATCTGCCAGAGAATGTGAATTGTAGCGGGGTAAACGCTCTTTTTTGCGAGTTCAACAAATCATGCCCCGCCGTCTGCTGCAGCACCTGGTTCGGCCGGCATTGCGGCCCGTCTGTCCAATGTTGTCGGGTCTGGGTCGTAAGTAGTGATCTCCAGCCGGTGGCCGTACGGGTCGCGGAAGTATACCGATCGCGCTACACCATGGTCCCGCACCTCCAACGCCCGGACCTCCTCGCCTCGCTCGCCGAACACTGGGTGGTCCAGCACGCGCGTGAGGAAGGCATCGAACCCGGTGCGGGAGACGCGGAAGGCGACCAAGTGGAAGCCGGCGGTCGGGCGATCCGCAGGCGACTCCCCAACGAACAACGCGAGCTTCGTCCCGGCCCCGGCGGAGAGCATCAGTGGGCCGGCCGGGTCGGCGGCCCAGTACTCGTACCCCGCCGCGATCGACAGCCCGAGCGTCCGCTCGTACCACGCGGCCGCCACGTGGCGGTCCGGGACGAAAAGCTCGACGTGATCGAGTTGGTCCACACGGAACTCAGACAACACTATGCCTACCCTCCGCAGCCTAAAAAAACGAATAACAAACTATCCCGACTTTTTACGGAGGGATAGTTTGTGCGTTGGACTGAGACGCTTCGCTGGTGCGCGGTATGCGGATTTTATGGGGCGGAACGGCTCACGATCTCCAGTTTAACGGGGCGGGCGGCTGAGGT
>JANNWJ010000016.1:0-4467 GCA_031414755.1 Pirellulaceae bacterium
CCAAAATTCACCTGACGCCACCCGATGAGCTGGACCAATTCCTCCCCGACAACTGGAAACGCGAAGACGCCGCCGAACCCATCCCGACATCCTGATCGCGCCCCGCGAATTCCAATCACCTGCGGTTCGCGGAACGGACACCTTCAACGGCCGCAACAGCACCACGACTCCAGCCAAAGAGATTGATCTCGTAGTCACAGCGATTATCGCAGAAATATGTGCACACGTCTTCGTACACCCTACTGACGTTAACACGATTCGAAACTCCTGTGATGTTGTTGGCTAATCGAACGTCCCATGCACCTTGGGCGCCTGTTCCTGGGTAATACTCCTTTGGATCTTCTGTGCTTGACGCATGAAGTTTCCAAATGTTGGAATTCGTTGCTGTGTCAGAACTCGTACCGTCAATAAAGTAGGCAGCGTCACCGTGCGAATCAATATGATCAAGTCCGAAATACCCTCGGTAAACACTCATCCCATCCACATACTCCAGCGGATCACGGGAGGTGAATTCGCCGGTGGTGACGTCGTAGTATCTTGCCCGGAAGTACATCAGGCCCGATTCGGCGTCGTGGCGGCGGGAGGTGTAGCCGTAGGGGTTGTCGTAACTGGATGAGGTACGGACGGTTGATCCATCCGGAGCGAGAATCTTTCGTTTACCGAATTGATCATAGGTATAACGTTCCAGAACGTTGCCGTTGGCGTTGTCGTTGAGCGAGACGATCGACCACTGCTGGTTGCGGGTGGCGATCAGTTTCTGTGCATTGTTGTTGCGGGCGATCATCGCCAGTGAGTCGATCTCACCTGCGTAAATGTATTCCATCACCGGAGCGTTGGTTGCGCCGCCGTAGTTGTACTCGGCCACGCAGTTGGGCCCAGCGTAAATGTAGACCGTGTTCTCGAAGATCACACTGTTACGGGTGACTTTCTTCCATGTTCGTTTACCATCTGCGTCGTAGCCGTAGTCGTTCGTTCCCTCGATTCCCATTGTCGGGCTTGAGGGAACGACCGTTTGGGTCATCCGGTTGGCTGTGTCCCAGCCAAGCGTGACCCCACTGTGATGAGCGGTCAGGTTCCCGTCGTCATCGAACGTTTGACTGGTACTGTCGACACTCGTCAGTTCGTGAGCATTCGAATAACTGCGCAAGTGACTTGTGCTGTTGATCGCAACATCGGAGATGTTTCCGATGTCGCTTCTTGCAAGGTAAATATCCTCGCTCTGGCCATTTCTTATGAAACGACGGAAGCGATCTTCCTGGTCGTAACCGTCAACGTACGTTCCGCCAGCCTTCTGCGTTGTGAATGACCAGTTGGCCATCGCACCCGACCACGACTCACCCAGCTTGTTGCTGTTGGCATCCCAGGTGTAGGTCACCTGGCCAACGTTGGTGTTATTGATCGTCAGCAAGCGGTTCCCGTTGTCGTACGTTCGGCTCTCATCGGTGTAAACACGGTCAACGCCCGTCAAGCGACCTGCCGTATCATACGCCCGGTCCTCGAACTGCGTGTTGGCCCATTTGATCTTGTCGATCTCGCTTCGCGTTGTGTAGCTGTAGTTGGCCTTGCAGATCCGTGTTGCCATTCATGGATGGCATCAATCGGGCCTCCGAGCCATTCCGTCCTTGCTTCTTTTCTCACTTACTAATCGCGCGTTCCGGTTACTTCCAGATTGGAATCTATCACAAGCCGCAACACTTGACCTCGATCGGTCGGATCGAACTTAACTTCACGGCTGAACTTTTCGCCATCGACCGACTCGAAATTCAGCGTCATCTTGTCTGGTACCCCGTTGCTAAACAAACGACCGGCAGTCATATATCCTTTTGTTCCTTCATGAACCAGTACACCAAACTTAAATAACTTGCCGCCACTTGAAAAGGCAACGTTTTCAAGCCGTTGTCCCGATTCGTTTTCGGCGATAATTTGCATGGGTTTCGAATCGCATCCATTAATACAAACGATCAAAACGCCGATACTCAAATAACTCACTACATTAATTAAACGCATTGTTACGACCTCTCAAAAATCAACTCCATGGGCAATTGCTTCAGGTTTCATATGACGATAAAACGCTTGAGGGTCACGCCCAACGTCACCGTGTGTAGACATGCGTTTACTGACATATTGATGCCTGCTTGTCTTGACAATTTTGTGAATCCAAAAGTCCTCTTCTTTTGACAGGTTCGTATACCGTTTCTGCGGATAAATTAAACCTGCCAAATCGGTTCGCCACAACGCATAGGAAAAATCGACATTCGGAGGAATGGTATTTTCAAACCTTGAGCCGATTGCCCAGACCATTTCAACCGGATCAAACAATCCAAGGAAATTGACTCTTACCGGCTTGAATCGGCTCCTGGACCAATCACCCGGCATTAGGCATTTACAACCGTAATAATTTAGCCAGTCGGCAACTTCTACTGCCGCTACCGCTCCACGGCTCCAGCCAACAAGGTTAATTTCGATATCCGGACAGTTACCACAAGTGCAATTCGTTTTAGCAATGCAAAAGTCTTCACAAATTTGCGTGTAAACGAGCTTGATAATATCGTACGTATCACCGCCGCGCGCTCCATTCTCTAGGCGAGTATTGCTTAACCCTCTTGTGCCGGGTCCTCCCCAATAATATGACGGATCTTCGGTCGTTTCCACATAGAACTGGTGAACATTGGAATACCCTAGTGGTATTGACGGCCAAGCGTCGGCGGACTCATCAGCCCACGTTCCGTCTACCGCATAAACGTTGTATCCCAGCGGATCTGATGAAACCAAAGCAAAATACCCCCTCATCAAGCTCATCCCATCCACATACTCCAGCGGATCGCGGGCGATGAATTCGCCGGTGGTCACGTCGTAATACCGTGCCCGTATCAACAGCAGTGAAGGTTTTCTGTGAAGCGACTTGCGATGGTGCGGCTGGCAGCGAGTGAATCTCGCAGCGCGATCGGTCATCGAGGTCGGGTTCCGGTTTTTACTCAGGGCGACCACTTTTCAGATTTTCCTTCCCGCGCGCGTAGACGTTGGTGACCGTTTGTTTTCGGTTCACTTATTGTAGGCGGTTAAACGTCCCGGGAAGAGATGGAAACGGTCGCAATGCGACCGTTTCTATTCCTATTCCATCGGGAAGCCTGCTATGGGTCATCGCCCGATGAATCGTCGTTTGCCGCTTCATTGGCCGATTCGTTTGCCGCTTCATTTGCCGGGCCGTTCGGTTTGGCGGGATGCGTCTTTCGATGGACCTCTTGCAGCCGTTGGATGCTGACGTGAGTGTAAATCTGAGTCGTGTTCAGGCGGGCATGACCGAGGAACATCTGCAACGAGCGGAGATCGGCCCCGTTTTCCATCATCAACGTGGCCGCCGTGTGACGAAACAAGTGACAAGCGCCCCGATATTCGATCCCAATCGACTTGAGATACTCTTTAACGAAGTTCGATACGTAGTTCGGGCCCAGGCGTCTGCCGTTTTTGCTGATGAACAACGCGCTGCCGGATGAATCAGCGACCAGCTTCGGGCGAATGTCGCAAGTCCACTTTTCGATCCATGTCAAGGCTCGCGTTCCGATCGGTACAACTCGATCCTTTCTCCCTTTGCCAAGGCGGACGGTCAGGATTTCTCTTTCACAGTTGATGTCATAGACTTCCAGGGCGACCAACTCGCCGCAGCGAATGCCGCTACTGTAAAACGTTTCCATGATCGCCCGGTCACGGATGCCGAGATCGGTCGTGATATCGGGAACATTCAGTAACGATTCGACTTGTTCGATCGTCAGCACCGACGTTGGCAATCGCTCTTCGCTTTTGGGTAACTCGATTTCCAGCGTTGGATCGTGTTCGATGAATGCTTGCCTTACCATCCAGTCGAACCAGCGACGCACGGGCATCAGATAGTGCGCCTGTGTATCGAACTTCAGTGGCTTGCCGGTCTTTGGATTACGGTAATGGAACAGACTTCGTCGGTAGGCGGCCAGATGACTGGAAGTGACTTCCGATATGCAGTCAATACTCCGCTCATTCAGCCAGGAGACGAAGCGGTTGATGACGTACTGCCAGCTGGCGGTCGTGCGCTCGCTGCAGTTACGCATCCGCATCGTTTGCAGGAACTGATGAATGAGGATCTTTGGTTCGGGAAGGTTTTTTACTTTTGCGTTCATTTGTTTTCCTTTGAAGTTGTGCCAGCGCGCAGCGGTAGCGCGGACTGAACAGTGAGGTTAAAAAGAAAGAGCTGCTTGTCCTTAAATGCGACAAGCTCACGGTTCGCGTCGATTTTCGACGCAAGTTGTTTCTGTTGAGGGGTTTGGAAAGAGCCAACCGAATTACCGACTGGCGCACGGCAGGCTATCGCCTGCATCTCGTTTCAATCAACGAACCTAACGGTTCGTCGTTAAAGTCGAGCTATTTTCGCTGTCTTGTTATCGATCCCTCACGGACGTGTCGGGTTTCTAGTTTTGATGGATCAACCAGACCAAG
>JANNWJ010000017.1:0-30816 GCA_031414755.1 Pirellulaceae bacterium
ACCTCAGCCGCCCGCCCCGTTAAACTGGAGATCGTGAGCCGTTCCGCCCCATAAAATCCGCATACCGCGCACCAGCGAAGCGTCTCAGTCCAACGCACAAACTATCCCTCCGTAAAAAGTCGGGATAGTTTGTTATTCGTTCGTCCACTCAATCAGCTCGCGGATGATGGAGACCTGACATTTGATGCGCCGCATCGTCCGATTCTTGCTCTTACTCATCGCCACTTGGACGGTAATGACGTTCACTCATGAAATGGGGCACATTATTGGCGGAACGTGTTGCGGCGGCGTCCTCAAATCGGCGGATCTGTTGCCTTGGCATCTACCTTACAGCATCTTCGACCCTGATCCATTTCCGCTCGTAACTCTTTGGGCCGGGCTGTTAATCGGTGTCTTGGTTCCCGTTGTATTTGCGGTCATTTTCCAACGTGACGGGATGTGGTTCATCGCTAACTTTTGCGTTTTGGCAAATGGAGCCTACATTGCTACCGCTTGGTTTTCTGGCGATCGCTATCTGGATACGCCAAAACTGCTTGAACATGGTGCGAGCCCCATCACGATTGCGGTATACTGTTTACTGACCATCGGATTCGGTTACGTTGGATTTCGACGTTCCTGCATTTCGGCCCTTAGCAAACCGGCAAACCCGGAAACTGAAAAGTCACAAACCGTGGACGAACCAAGCGATTCACGCAAGTCGCCGGTCGACCGCGATATCGAATCATAGTTTTTTTGGCGGCGACTGCGTGATCGGAGGCGTTCGTCCGTCAGGAGCCCAGGCAGTACCGCTAACTGTTCGTTGATCACAACTTGAAAGGGGACTCCCCAATGTACTCTCGCACTTGGCTGGCAACAACGCTCGCACGTCTCGCAACAATCGTCGCGGCCTTGACAGCGTTCGCCACGAACGCGCTTTCGGCGCAGACGGACGAGTTGATCGCGTTGGACGGCGAATGGATCTACGTCGAGGACCGCACCGAGGGCCGTGCTCTCGAGCAGCTAGGGCCCCCCATGAGTTCGAAGTTCTCGCTGCGCATCGAGGAGGGCGCCGTCATTCTGGTGTACGGCCATGGCGGTGGGCGCCGTGATGTGCGCATCGTGCTCGACGGTTCGGTCACCGAAGTTCTGGACACTGCGACCGGCCAGGTTGCGCGCTACTGCGGCGCGTGGAAGGACGGCGTGTTCACGTGCGAGATCGACTTCGTGCGCGCGCCGGGCAAAGCGCCCGAGGGCCTGATCCGGAGGGAATTCCGAGTCACGCCCGACGGATTGCTCGTGCGTTTTTCTGAATCGGTAGGACTCTATTGCCATGCCGAGGACATCGCGCTGCCCGCGCCGGCCAAGGCCGCGATCGGCGACCTGGCCTGGCTGGCCGGTGCGTGGGTCGGAACGAGGGGTACCGGGGGCACGACGTCGATCGAGGAGCGGTGGAGCCCGCCGCTCGGCGGCGCGATGCTCGCCGTGTCGCGCTCGATTTCGCGCGGCAAGATGTCCATGTTCGAGTACCTGCGCATCGTCGAGCGCGACGGCGGGCTGGTCTACATCGCCCAGCCAGGTGGCGCTCCGCCGACCGAGTTCGTGCTCACCGAGCTGGCCAGCACGCGCGCCGTGTTCGAGAACCCGCGTCACGACTACCCGAAGCGCATCGTGTACGCGCTCTCGGCCGAGGGTGACCTGAGCGCCACGATCGGCCAGACCAAGGGCGGCACCCCCCGGAGCTTCGAGTTCAAACGCGAGGAACACGGCAAGTAGGGCGGGCTTATACTCTTCGTTTGACGATTTCGGCCGATACGTCCAGAGAATTGCGAGAAACTGAAAAAATGGTCAATCGTTCCTTTGAGTAAACGGGCGAGAAATCGCTGAGTTTCGTCCGACTGATTAGAGCGGAAGCCGAAATCGGGTAAGGGCTTTCCTTTCCCAGTCATTTTTACGCCGCAGGAGCTGCTTAATGTTTGATGACTCAATTGTTGCAGAAACAAGATTTCAACGGGATACGTACGCCGCATCGTTTGGGTACGACCTGGCGAAAATCGTGGCCAACCTACAAACAAGGCAAGGCAAGGACGGCAGACGAGTCGTTGCGTGATTGCTTTAAAACGCAGCGATAGACCATGAACAGCTCGCCGAATTACGACGCAAGAATCTCGCAACAAGGCCGCGGCAGGAACCTGGGAATTGAGTTGCGAGACGGCATCAAATATCAGCTAACAAATCGCTTGAACATATCGCGGTAGCCGGTTTAGTCTTCCTTTTCGTCGGGGTCGTCGTCAACGTATTCGTAAGTCCAGCCATCGTCGCCACGTCGCTTGTTAACGGCGTCGCCATCGATTGAGGCATCATCGTCCAGTTCGTTCTTGTCGAAGGCTTCCACTTCGTCGTCATTTTCGCCGTCATAGTCGTCAGACAATTCATCTTCGATGTCTCCTTTCTCGTCGAGTTCTGCTTCGAGCTCATCCTGATCCTTGATCACTTCGTTCAATTCAATTTCTGACCGGCGCGTAGAGAGGGCGAGTTTGTGTCTTTTCGTGTCCGCCATCGCCCGTGCTGAAGATGACGTTGTACTGCGACCTCGAGTTGCAAGGGGGGAATCTGGCGGCAGCGGCGTGCTGGTCTCGCCGTTTTGCACAGACTTGAAGTGCAACCATTGGTCCATCGTCATGATAATGTCACGCGATTTACTGCCGTTGTATGGGCCGACGACACCGTCCTCTTCCATGAAGTCAATCAAACGCGCGGCACGACCGTAACCGACGCCGAGTACCCGTTGCAACAACGAGACGCTTCCTCGCTCCTCACCAATAACGGTTTCCACTGCGCGATGATACAGCTCATCGCGGTTTTTTAATTTTTCGGAAAACTGTTCCGTGTCGCCTTCGGCAGCGACGCGGATATTGACCAGTTCATTGACGAAGTTCTGTTCGCCGGTGCTCACCGCTTCGGTGATCGCATCGATCTCGTCATCGCTGAGATACGTTCCCTGACCGCGCAGCAAGGTACTGGAACCCGGCCCGAGGAATAACATATCGCCGTTTCCGAGCAGTTTCTCGGCACCGTTGGAATCGAGCACAACGCGACTGTCAGTTTGACTGGCAACCTGAAAGGCAATTCGCGCCGGAAGGTTAGACTTGATAAGGCCCGTGACGACATCGACCGTTGGTTTTTGCGTTGCAAGGATCAGGTGAATACCGACCGCCCGGCTCTTTTGTGCCAGTCGAATGATGTGCTGCTCGACTTCTTTGCCAGCCGTCATCATCAAGTCCGCCATTTCGTCAGCGATGATGACAATAAATGGCATGTTGATCGGAATCGCAGCCCGTTCGTCATCATCCTCCGGCTGCAGGCGGTCCATCAACTCTTCTTCACCAAGCTGGTTGTAGCTGTTCAAGTGCCGAACGCCGGCGCGAGCCATGAGACGATACCGCTCTTCCATTTTCTCGACGGCCCAGGCCAGGATCGCTTCTGCCTTGCGCATGTCAGTAACAACCGGGTGCATCAAGTGCGGCAATCGGCTGTATCCGCTTAGTTCGACCATTTTTGGATCGATCATCAGCATCCGGACCTCATCAGGCCGCCGCGTCATCAGGATCGAAGAGATAATGGCGTTCAAACAAACCGATTTGCCCGTACCGGTGCGACCGGCAATCAACAAATGCGGCAGCTTTGACAGGTCGGCGACCAATGTGTTACCGGAAACGTCTTGTCCGAGAAACAAGGGGATTTTCATCTTTCGAGTCTGTTCGGTGGACGCTTCCATCACATCGCGCAACTGAACCATTTGGCGAGTTTCGTTGGGAACTTCGATACCAACGGAATTTTTTCCAGGAATGGGAGCAACGATTCGCACGCTGGGAACGCGCAGGCCAATTGCGATGTCATCCGACAAGCCCATGATCTTGGATAATCGCAAACCGGTTTCCAGTTCCAACTCGTATTGAGTGATGACAGGTCCCGTGTCGATATCGACAACTTTTACCTTGTAACCAAATTCCAGGAACTTTTGTTCCAGCATTTTTCCACGGCGCAATGTCTGTTGCCGGATATGTTCGTCAGGGATTCTTACCGCGACCTTCAACAAGTCAATGGATGGCAGATCGTAATCGGCTGGATTTTCCTTGAGCGATGCCGCGTTCAATTGCGAAATGACCGCTGTACGCTCGTCGACAGGTTTCTTTACGTTTGGCGAAGGAGTGTTCGGATTGGCAGGCGGGGTCGTTAGTTTGGTTTTGTGCTTTCGACCAAAAAGCGAGCGGCGGGCGGCAGGTACGGCATCGGTCCCGGCAACTTCATCATCCCGTTCTATTGTGGTTTCCGTTTCAACTTCGCTTGCCAACGCCGAACTGGCTGCGGTCTTTACCATAAATGGAATTGTGGCCGATTCGTCATCGACTTCGACATCATCTTCGTCGACCGGGTCATTCCACGCTTCAAAGAGTTCGTCGTCATCGACATCCGCTACGATCGACGGCCGACCAGTGGAAATCGCTATGTCAGTATTATCTATGGATTTGTCTAAGGATTTATCTATGGATTCGTCTACATCGGCCTTTGTGCGAGGCTTGCGAATTCGGGCAGCACGTGACAGGACGGGCAGCGAAGGGAGCTTGAAAACTCTCCGCAGCTTGCCTAACGAACCCCTGGGCAACGCGAAGGAAAACGCCGTTGCAATCGCGACGACGATTGCTCCCGCAACACGAACCAACATGTACTCGGTCCACATAAACAAGCCAATCATCAACACACTTCCGGCAAGAATCAACCCGCCGCTTTGCGAAAAATGCTGCTTGAGAACTCCTGCTCCAAGTGCACCGAGGTATCCGCCTGGGCCAACGATGGGTCCGGGGGTCAGCCATGGAAACAACAGGTTCGCGGTCGTTGTCAGACCGCAAAGGGCCAATAGCCACCCGATCCAGCGCGTCCACAAAGTGTGTATTGGTTTCTTGTGCAACAGCGCGATAACAACCGCACCGACTCCCACCACGAGCAGCCACGCCCCGAGACCAATGGTCGTATACAAAATGTTTGAAGCGAGAACTCCCGCGTGACCGAACGCGTTGGTCGGGTGTATGTTTTGAGGCCAACGCAAGACGTCGGCCTGGTAAATCCCGTCAAACGGCCTGAATAAAGTCCCCACCCGATCGGCCGGATCATACGTCAATAAGGAAGCCGACAGAAAGACTGTCAGAACGAGCAGCACAACGGCTAACAAGTCGCTGCGCGGACTGCGATTTTCAATCATGGGAACACACTTTTTGGGGGCTTTGTTCGACCGTTCACTGTGGAAAGTCGAAAATGCGAAGGGCGTGTCCATGCCCAGTGACTGCACAATCCTGGTTTATCAGGATCAGCATCGACCGAATCACCCGGCGAGTACAGGATTTCGCCGAATCCCCAAAGTGTTTACGAATGCCGCACAAACGATGATTCCGGCAAGATCCGGTTGTTCCAATCATTCATTTCAACAGGAATTTCCAGCGTTTCACAATACTCGTCGAAACGCGGAATAATTCCGTTAATCCGGGTTGACGATGGGTGCAACAATCGTTTGGGGAACGGGATCTTCCCCCCACAACCACGCTTTGCAAATATCCGAGTCTCGTAATTGCCAGCGATTGTCACCCAGAGAACAGATCGAACGTCCACCGGCACCGGCAATCAAAACAGCGTCACCGGCTCGTGCCTGTGACAACGCCCATTCGATTGCCGTCATCCGGTCCGGAATAAAGTGCGCGGCGGCGGGTCGCCGAAAACCGTCCAGCACCTGATGCCCGCGCTCATAATCAATTTGTTTTCCCAACTCGCATCGAGTGATCACCGGAACCTGGCATCCTCGTTCCGCTGCCCGTCCAAAATCCTGTGCCAATTGTGGCGAGCAATCGTCGCTCGCGCTGAAGACACAGAATAACTTTCCTGTTACATGACGGCTCATCATGTTGAGAGCCGCACCGAGTCGATAAGGCGTGTCCGCCTGGTCAATGACCACCGGGAATTCCTGACCACAGCGGATGACTTCCATGCGGCCGTCCAGCGGCTTGTACTGTTCGATTCCGCGGGCAATCGTCTCCAGGTCAATTCCGTGCAACAAACCGACCGCAGCCGCCTGCAAACAATTGTAAACATGCGCGGCACCAGGAATGTTTACCTGAACCACAACCGATACAAGACCCGCCGATATCATGAACGATTGCCCGGCAATCGAGGATTCCAGAATTTTGCCTTCAACGTTCGCTTCCTCTCGAATTCCAATTGTCATTACGGCACATTTAACCTGTTCCAGCAGCGCGCCCGTTACCGGATCGTCGACATTTAGTACCGCCGTTCCTCCACTTGCCAGATGTGCCAACGTTCGTAATTGCGTCTGCCGTCCATTTTGAAATCGACTTCGAATGTTTGTAATGACCGCAACCTGGAATTCACACCCAGCCAAATGGTGTCCGCGCAAATCGGCTTCACTTGTTTCAATAATCGCCGAATGCTGTTCTGCCAAAACCTGATTGGCAAAGAAGGTTGCGACCGCCGGGGCCGTCCAGTCAACTTTCTGCGACTGCGAATGGTTGCGACTTGCGCGAAGGTCAGGCACTTCATTGGCATTTCCAACGGCACATTGAAATCCGGCCGCAGAAAAGATTTTGCGAATCAAATGCGCTGTAGTCGACTTGCCGTCGCTTCCCGAAACGACGATTGAATTGATTCTTTCGGCTGGCCGGCCAGCAAGGGCATGGGCGATTTGGCCATAGGCAATCCGCGAGTCTTCGACAATGCATTGCGGAATCGACAGTGGCAACAACCGTTCTGTCAAAATCGCTTTGGCACCGCGCGACACTGCTCGATTAATATCATCATGCCCGTCATTGTCCGGACTGATTAGGGCCGCGAACAAATCATTGGGCTGACAATCGCTCCACAATCCGGAACAACTTTCGATCGTCAAGTCCCCGGTATTATGAAATCGGGCGGATGGCAAAATCTGACGCAAACTCAGCCCACGTTCCTTGCGAGCGGTTGACGACTCGGAACCGTACATAGTTGGCCTCCCTGCCATTGTGTTCAAAGAGTGTCGCTTCCTGGCGACAATCAAAATACAACCAAACCGATTCCCTGGTTCGTGTTGAACTTTGAGAAAAACGATTTTCAGCAACTTCCAGGACCTGTCAAGTCGAATAGTGGGGTGGACGATGGCAGGCCGATAAGCCAGCATGATGAAAAATCCGTTCCTGGCATAACGGTACGGGCAGTTTACAATCCCTTCTTTTTTATTAACTGATAAACGCGACTAGTCATTCGCCGCGGGCACGTCGGCACGGACAAAGGAACTTTTCGTATGGCTGACGACGAATTTGACTTGAGTTCGCTAGCGACATACCTGCATTTGACGCCCGCTCAAGTGGACAAGCTGGCGAGTCGCGGCAAGATTCCCGGTCGCCGAATTGACGGGGAATGGCGATTCTATGCCAGTGAAATCCACGAATGGTTCGAACAACGGATTGGTGCTTCAACCCCCCAGGAGCTGGAGCATGTCGAGCTATTGCTGGAAACGGGCCGCTCCATCGAAGAGCTTCGGATATCGCAATTGATACGGCCTGTCAGCATCTGGATCGAATTTGACGCGCGGACGCGAAACTCGGTTGTTGACCGGATTTGTACACGGGCTGCCGATGCCGGACTGATGTGGGAGCAAGACAAGTTTGCCGAAGCGATCCGGGCGCGCGAAGTATTGCACTCAACTGCATTGGACAATGGCGTTGCACTGCTTCACCCACGCCGCCCGATGCACGGTTGCTTGATGGATCCGTTTCTGGCACTGGCCATCACCTCATCGGGCATTCCGTTCGGTGGACCGCGTGGCATTTTAACCGATGTGTTTTTTCTGATCGGTTCGATTGATGAACAAGCTCACTTGCGAACGATTGCCCGGTTGAGTCGACTGATTAGCACGCCGAACTTTCTCGATCAACTCAGGCAGGCACCCAATGCTTATGAAGCCTGGCAACTCATCCATCAAATCGATCAGGCTCTCGACGCGTAGACATTCCAGAACTTCGTTTCCTGTATTTACGATCCGGCCTTGAACGCCAACCAACCTGAAATCCTGATTACCGGCGACATCGACAATCTCGAAGTCCGCTGGCATCTGCGCGATACAATTCCGCACGCCACGACGCTGTCCTGGAACCAATTCATGGCACGTGTCGCAGTACACGGAAAAACACCGGACACGGAACTGGCAAGCGTTGACTTGATCGTAATGGTTCAAATCCGACGAGGCGAGTATTCCCAGGCCGAATTGGAAAATGCCAGTATTGCCTTGCCGTTGACCGCGATGGTCGTTGTTTTTGGACCATGGTGCGAAGGCGAGACTCGCAGCGGACATCCGCTGTCCAATGTCCCGCGCATTTCGATTTCAAATTGGTCCATGGCTTTCGAACGGTTCAAGACCGAGTTTCGACTGCACGGCACCAGTCAGTGGCATCAACCCCCGGTTGTCTCCGAATTACAGCAAATGCTCGACCCGCCCTGGCCGGAAATGAACGCGTTGTCAGATTCTAAAGCCCGCAAGTTAAATGTTGCTATTTCAGGCAGCGATCGCGTTTCGTCCGAATCGTTGACTAACCTGGTTGAGAGTTGCGGATGGCAAGCGATCAATCCCGGCAGTTCGAAGAGATCCGAAACGGCGAACGTCATGATTGTTGATTGCTATTTTTCAATAGATGAGGCAATCGGTGCCGTTACAGAAATGAATTGCCTGTTGCCCGTGGTTGCAATTCTCGGTTTTGCCAGGCAATCCGATCGTGAGAAACTGGCTGCTATTTCACCGAAATCGATGGTCATTGGCAAGCCTTTTGCCAATGATGATTTGTTGCAAGCGATATTGCGAGTGACCCGTCACCCTTCGACCGGCATCCCCGGCGAGAAATCAACCTCGGCACAGTGACGAAATTCATGAACGAAACGAAAACAAGTCAACGAGAGCAAATCGAACTGGCACTGGAGTGCTGGTATGTAACGGGCGCGACGGCCAGTGGAAAATCGGCCGTCGGTCTGGAGCTTGCCCAATTGCTCGACGCCGAAATTGTTTCGCTTGATTCGATGGCGATCTATCGCGGCATGGATATCGGAACCGCGAAACCACCTGCCGTCGACCGGCAACGCATTCCTCATCACATGCTGGACATCGCGGACCCAGTCGATGATTTTACCGTTTCCCGATACCGTGATATGGCGATCAGTGTAGCTCAGCAGATTCGCGATCGCGGGAAGCACGTTCTATTTGTCGGAGGTACAGCACTTTATCTCAAGGCCTTGCTGCGCGGAATTTTCGAAGGGCCTCCCGCCAATTGGGAGTTTCGTACGGCGATTGAACAAGAACTGGAAACTGTCGGGCTGGACGCCTTGTTCAGCCGACTGGAAATGGTTGATCCGGTTTCCGCCTCGAAATTGCATCGCAACGACAAACGGCGAATCATTCGGGCTCTGGAGGTTCATTCTATGACCGGAACGCCCATTAGCCATTTGCAAAACGAATTCGACATCGCCCACTCGCCGGCAAACTGCAAAGTTTTTACACTACGGCATCCACGGAACATTCTGCACGAGCGAATTGGCAAGCGAGTTGACAAAATGTTTCGCGAGGGTCTGGTCGCCGAAGTCGCGACGTTGCTCGATCGGTGGAGCGAACCTGGTCGAACCGCCTCGCAGGCTGTCGGGTATCGTGAAGTCATCGATCACCTGCAAAACGGCAAGTCGATTGACGAAACACGAGAGCGAACGCTTTTCCGCACCCGGAAATTTGCCCGCCATCAGGAAACCTGGTTCCGTGGACTGGAAGAATGTCGCATCCTCGATTTGCCGGATACGAATGTCAATGATGCCGACCAGGCGCGACAGATTGCCGAACGGATCGCGGCCAATGCGTCGCCTGCCGGGTAGCCACCTTCGGCTCACAGTGCAATTGAGGAAGCGGCATCGGAGGAAACAACGGCAGCCTTTATGATACCAGCCTGCCATTGGCGACGAAAACAGAATTTACAAACGTTACCGCCCGAAACAAACAATTGGAAACTTTCCCTTGCAACGCTCTCATACTTGTGGCGAACTTCGCGCCAGTCACTCCGGACAAATCGTGGAACTCTGTGGATGGGTCAACGCCATCCGCGATTTTGGGGGGTCGAAGTTTCTGGTGCTTCGAGATCGCTATGGAATCACCCAGGTTGTTGTTGGCCCCCAATCTCCACAAGCCGCGCGTGATGTGACAATGACTTTGCGCGATGAATGGGTCGTGAAAGTCATTGGCAAAGTCGCCGCCCGCCCCGATGGTCAAGCCAATCCGGCGATGGCGACAGGTGAAATTGAAGTGATCGCCGATCAGGTCATCGTGTTGAACCCGAGCGAAATTCCGCCGTTTACACCTTCGCAAGTTGACGATTTGCCAAACGAGGACTTGCGACTGAAATATCGTTATATCGATTTGCGCCGCAAGCCGATGCAACAAACGATGGCCTTGCGACATCGCATGATCAAGGTCATGCGAGATTATTTTGACGACAACGCGTTCCTCGAAATCGAAACTCCTGTTCTCGGTCGGAGTACGCCCGAAGGGGCACGCGACTACCTGGTTCCCAGCCGCGTCCATCCCGGCGAATTTTACGCGCTTCCTCAGTCCCCGCAAATCTACAAACAGATTCTGATGATCGCCGGCTATGACCGGTATATTCAGGTTGCTCGTTGTTTTCGCGACGAAGATTTGCGCGCCGATCGCCAGCCGGAATTCACCCAACTCGATCTTGAGATGTCATTTATTGACGACGACGACGTGATGAAGATAATTGACGGGTTGATGCAACGGCTGGCAAAACAGATCCTCAATATCGATTTGCAATTGCCACTACCGCGGATGACGTACGATGAGGCGATGCTGCGATTTGGCCATGACGCACCGGACTTGCGGTTTGGCATGGAAATCAGCGATTGCACCGATATCGCTGGCCGCTCCGGTTTTCGTGTTTTCAAAAGCGTTGCCGATGCCGGAAATTTCGTCCGTGGCATCAACGTCAAGGGAGTTGCCGAATCGTTCTCGCGGAAACGCATTGATGAATTGACGACCTATGTGCAACAGAACTTCTCCGCAAAGGGACTTGCCTGGATGCGCGTGGAAAGCGACGGAAGCCTGGGTGGCCCGATCGCAAAGAACTTTGACGAATCGTTGCAACGCGAATTCATGAATCGGATGGGTGCCGAAGTCGGTGACGTGATGCTGTTTATCGCCGACGCATGGGGAGTTTCCTGTCGGGCACTGGCGGGACTTCGCAAACGCCTGGCTGCCGAATTAAAGCTGTGCGACCCCGCTCAAATGAATTTTTCCTGGATCGTCGAGTTTCCGATGTTCGATCACGATCAGGAAGAAGATCGGTGGGTTGCCACGCATCATCCGTTTACAGCGCCGCGCAGCCAGGATCTGGCAACTTTAGTTTCCGATCCCGGCAAAGCTCGCGCCAAGGCCTACGACCTTGTGATCAACGGTTACGAAGCAGGCGGCGGTACGACCCGGATTCACGACAATCGCGTTCAGCAACAGGTTTTTGCATTGCTCGGTATGGACGAAGAAACGGCTCGCAACCGGTTCGGGTTTCTGCTCGATGCGTTGAAACTGGGTGCACCACCTCACGGCGGAATCGCCCTTGGCATCGATCGGCTGGTGATGTTGTTCGCCGGTCGCGACAACATTAGAGATTGTATTGCCTTTCCAAAAACGCAACGTGCCAGTGACTTGATGACCGACGCTCCCAATTCCGTCGACGAAAAACAACTTGATGAGCTTTCCATCGCCATCAAGCTCCCGGCAAAAACCTGATAACCCGAAGGTGGGCTCGCCCCGGACCGGGGTCGGACGCGAGTACGCCGAATGTCATCCACGAGTGTTTGGAATGAGCGACACGGTCTACATCTTTTTTCCCGCTGCCGAATCCAATCCGGTCTATCAGGGGTGGATGAAGCAGCTCGCTCATCCCGTCTCGATCGTCAAGCACTACGATACGACATGGACGCCTCCGGATGATGCGGGCATTGTCATCACGCACAATCACTACCGCTGGGAAGAACTTTCAATCTTGCGCCGCGTCGTTGAACAAGGCCGTGTCCCGGTTCTGATTCTGGCCGATGGCATTCTCGAATACCGAAATACATTCGAGCATCCGGAACTCGCCGATGGAGCGATGTTTAAACCGTTGATGGGTCACAAACTGGCTTGCATTGGCCGGTCCCAGGCGCGGTGGGCCGAAGCATGGGGGAATGTCGGAAAATGTGAAGTCATCGGTATCCCGCGTTTCGATGAAACCAAATCCGTTCCAAAAACAATACCGACCGACGATCAACCGTGGCGAATCCTGATCGCAACTGCCAGCACGCCATGGTTTAACAACACGCAACGGGACGAAGTCCTGGCGGCTTTGACGGACCTCCGCGAACATTTTACCGCTCATCCGACTTTCAATGACCGGCCCATTCAACTTGAATGGAGGATGAACGAAGAGCTTCACAAATTTTTGAGCGAGGGATCATGGCAGCGAAAGCGTCCGTTGCTCGCGACGCTCTTCCCCGGGATCGACGCTGTAATCACCACCCCGTCGACGGTTCAACTTGAATCGGCCCTGGTTGGAATCCCGGTCGCTGTGATTGATTACCACAACAGTCCGCAGTTCACTCCGATGGCCTGGGCGATCCATTGCCAGCGGCAAATCGAATCGGTTTGCACTGAATTACTGGCCCCGCCTCCGGGCAAATTGTTTATCCAAAACGCCTTGTTGTCCGATGCACTCGAACGGCGCTCGCCCGCCGCTCCGAGGATGCTGCAATTGATCGACGCGATGATCAAGATCGGGCAGGATGGTCGCCAGCAATCAAAATCGCTGGCGTTTCCAGCTCGAATCATTGCTGATGAACTGTATGGCTTTTCTATCAACGAAGCCGGCGCGCAGTTATCGAAGTTGTTTCCTGACAACGCCGCGTTTCAAAACACCGATATCGAACAATTGCAAGTGGAACTTTCTCAGGCCCGCGCCGCGTTGGGCGAGTATCCCGACAAGTTTTTCGATCAACGGTCCGCCAACCAGCGTCTTCGCAGTTACATCAACTGGTTACGACTGGTCATTCGCAATCGCGCGGATTCATTGTACGAGGTAAAACAGGCCTATCACCAGCTCAAGGGATCCAGCGGCCCCGGCGAAGACTCCTGAATTGATTTAAATTGCAAGTGTGCCTTGTTGAACAGAATCGAATCAAGACCATTTCAGGCCCCGGTCGAGGCCTGTTTCCAAACCAGAAAATGAATTTTCGTCCTCGCATCATTACCAGGTAACTCAAGGAACATCCGATGTCCATTTTGCTCAAGGCGACAACCGCATCGTTACTCTTTTTGTTGTTAGCATTGTCGTTGTCTGCCCAGCACGCGCTGGTCATCCAGGGGAACGAAACGCTTGCAATAATCGATTCGAACGGTGAGGTCGAATGGCAAATGAATTGGCCGGGCATACACGACATGCACGTATTGCCATCGGGCAACATAATGGTTCAGCACGGCTGGGGTGAAGTCGTCGAGATCGATCGGGCAACAAAGCAAATAGTCTGGTGTTACAACTCTGCAGTCATGAACGGAAATCTGGGTCAGCCAGTTGAAGTTCATTCGTTTCAGCCACTGGCCGACGGGACAGTCATAATCGCCGAATCGGGACCGGGGCGAATCATAGAAGTCGACCGGACGGGGAAGTTGTTAAAGCAAATCAAATTGTCGCTCAACAATCCTCATCCGCACATGGACACCCGGCTTATTCGCAAAATCGGCAACGGAAACTATCTCGTCTGTCACGAAGGAGACGGGTTTTTGCGCGAGTACGATGGCGACTCGGGTGAAGTCGTTTGGGAATTTGAAGTCCCTTTGTTCGACAAACGGCCAGCAGATGGCCATGGACCTGACGCGTGGGGTAATAAACTTTATGGCGCCGTCCGTCTCGAAAATGGCAACACACTGATTACCACGGGCAACGGTCATTCCGTTATCGAAGTGACTCCCGAAAAGAAAATTGTTTGGCATCTGGCCGGTGATGAGTTGCCAGGTATTCAACTTGCCTGGGTCACGACGATCGAAGTTTTACCCAACGGCAATTACGTCATCGGAAATTGCCACGCGGGCGAAGGCAATCCACTTCTTGTTGAAATTGAACCTCGCACAAAGAAAGTCGTTTGGACACTCGATCAATTCGACCAATGGGGCAACTCCGTTCCCACAACACAGCTATTGAACATCGACGGCAAAGCCATCCGTTGACCTGGCCCGGAGGGTCGGAATAGCCCAGGGCGATGGCGTCAGCAAAAATCCAAGGGTTTTGCGGGAAAAGTAGCCCCGAAGGGTGCGACACAATGCTCAATTGTCGTTCGGTTTCGGCCCTCCGGGCCCAGGACAATCGATAGACAAATGGAATGGCGTGCTGGCGATTCCTGCTGTCATCGATAAGATGATTCTTGTCAAAATCGCAAGTTGCTGTTGATTGGATTAAAGTCGACGAAATAGAATACCGGGCTGCACCACGGAAGGTGTCTGTCGAAGCCGTTTCGGTACTTCCCGAACAGCGTATTGAAATGATTGAGACAGAAATGAGTCGCAGGGAAGCGGCGTTGTTCTTTTGACTCCGATCGGCCACCGCATGTTGTTGCACCGGCCGAAAGTCATGCTTGATGAGCAGTGCCTTGCGAACTGACTGACTTGTACAACCCGATTGTACCATTCGCATCCACAAGCACTTTCGCTTTATCGGAGTTCCCGGTGACCCACGGGTTTGACGACAAAGAACGCGTCAAGCAGGCAACGGATATCGTTGATCTTGTGAGTAGCTACTTGCAATTGCGTCGTCAGGGGAGCAATTACGTCGCTGCCTGTCCGTGGCATGACGATCAACGCCCCAGTTTGCAAATCAACCAGGTTCGCCAATCATGGAAGTGCTGGGTTTGCGACATCGGTGGCGACGTCTTCAGTTTTATGATGAAGCGTGAAAACATTGAGTTCCGACAAGCTCTGGAAATGCTGGCCGAGCGATCGGGCATTTCGTTGACGCATCGTGCGATGCCCAGGACCGAATCGGGCAATCCGAATGACAAACCGACTTTGTATCGGGCCATGGCCTGGGCTTCCGAGCAGTTTCATCGCTGTTTGCTAACCGATCCAAGTGCCGAGCCGGCGCGTCGATACGTAACATTGCGAGGAATCTCGGCCGATGCGATTAAGACATTCAAGATTGGTTTTGCCCCGAACGCCTGGACCTGGTTGCAGGACCGGAGCAAGTCCACGGAGTTTTCGGCGGATGTCCTCAATGCCTGCGGAATGCTGGCCAGCAGTGATCGCGGCGGCTGGTACGAACGATTTCGCGGCCGGTTGATGTTTCCGATTCAGGACATACAAAATCGGGTGATTGCTTTCGGCGGTCGAGTTTTGCCCGAGTTTGCTGAAGAGGAAGAAGCAGAAAAGGGCCGCCCTCCGGCCAAGTACATCAATTCACCGGAATCACGCTTGTACTCGAAAAGCGACAACTTGTTCGGAATGAACATTGCGCGCGACACGCTGAGCCGCGACCGACATCTGATCATCGTCGAAGGCTATACCGATGTCGTTGCTGCATGGATGGCAGGTGTCGAAAATGTGTCGGCCGTTTGCGGTACCGCCTTGAATCAACGGCATATTCGATTGATCAAGCGATTTGCGGATCAGATTACGCTGGTCCTTGATGGTGACGAGGCAGGAAAACGTCGTACGAACGAAATCCTTGAACACTTTATTGCCGCCGATGTTGATTTGCGAATTATGACATTGCCCGAAGGGCAGGATCCTTGCGATTTTCTGCAGGCACGCGGGGCCGCCGATTTTCGGACACGAATTGACAAGGCCGTTGATGCGCTGGAACACAAGATTCGTATTGAAACGGACGGGATCGATTTGATCCGCGACACACACCTGGCTAATCAGTCGCTGGAGCGAATCCTTGCCACAATTGCTGGCAGTCCGGCAGCCCTTGGACAATCGCCAGAAACGCGATTGCGGTGCCAGCAGGTGATGACACGAATTTCCCGCCAGTTTCAGATTGAACTGGGCGTGCTTCATAAACGTTTATTGGAATTGCAGCGAACGACTCGCCGCGGGCCAGTGACTTCAGAAAGTGAATCGCCTGCTGCCCGACGCTGGCGGATTGCCGACTTGCGTTCGAATGAATGCGAACTTGTGCAACTGATGTTGCAAGGTGATGCATTTCTGGATCGGGCAATCGAGAACATTTCACCGAACGAGTTCGTACAGGGTCCCTGTCGCGAATTGTACGAAATGATTTGTGAACGCTTTCACAATGGTCAACCCGTTGACTTTGAATCGCTGATGTTGCAACTTGAAGATGCCGACCTGAAGCATTTGCTCGATCGGCTGGACGAAGAGTTCCACGCCAAATCATCGATGACCGAAGTCGAATTATCGGAACAGTTGAACAACGTCCTAAGTGCCTTTGAACGACAGCGGATGGAGAACGACAAACGACAGGACATGTCCAGCCTGTCTAATCCTGAAATCAAACCTGAGGAGGAAGTTGATATTCTGGAACGCATGTTCCAGCAAGCCAAAGAGCGGCAGGGAATTCAGTAACCCACGGATGGGTCACAACCTGCAGCCCGGATGATTTTTGCGTCAACCCAAACTCATTTTTTGTCGACCGCTAACCCAGCGACAAACGATGCAGGACGCGAAGCATCCAGACACCGAAGTGTGCTTTTAGCGATATGGATGTCGCAGGAGGACTGCATTATGGAATCTCTTGAAACGGAATTGCAAGCCCTTGTAACGCTTGGAAGAAAACAAGGCTACCTGACTTACGAACAAGTTTCAGGCTATTTGCCAGATGAGGCAAATACGCCAGACAAGCTCGACAACCTTGTTTGCGCGATTGAGTCGTCCGGCATCGAACTGCGCGAAGCAAGTGACGTTCCGGTGGAAGCCGAAGAGGGCCCTTCGGCCGAAGACCTGCAGATGGCCGAAGCCGAGTTTGAGTCGCTTGGCCGTTTTGCAGACAGGATCACTCGCCCTGGCGATGATCCGATTCGCATGTATCTTAGCCAGATGGCTGAAATTCCACTGCTGACACGCGAGCAGGAAATCACATTGGCAAAACGAATCGAGATTGCCCGCAAACGATTTCGACGAAGCGTGCTGAGTTGTGATTACTCGCTTCGAAAAACGGTTGAAATCCTGAAACGCGTTTACCAGGGGGACTTGCCCTTTGATCGCACGATCAAGGTCTCTCTTACCGAGAGACTGACCAAGGAACAAGTGTCGGCCCGAATGCCTCACCATTTCAGGACAATCGATCACCTGTTGGCGGAGAACCAGCTCGACTTCCGGATCCTGGTCAGCCTAAGTGCCGATCCAACGGAAAAACTGCTGGCTCGCCAGCGGTTTGTACGTCGACGTGGAAAGCTGTTGCAACTCATCGAGGAACTCAGCCTGCGATCACGCCGCGTCATTCCATTCATTGCCGATATGAAAAAGTTCGCTGATCGTATGGAATGGATCAAGTCCAGGCTCGAACAGGTCCGTCACGATCCGGGACAAGCTCATCTGATGGACAACCTTCGATCGGAATTAATGCGATTGATGGGCGAAACGCTTGAGTCACCGCGCGGCATTCGATTGCGCTACGAAAACAGTCGCAAGTTCCTCGAGCAATTCGAAAACGCCAAGCGCGACTTGTCCAGCGCCAACTTGCGTCTGGTCGTTTCCATCGCCAAGAAATATCGCAATCGCGGATTGAGTTTTCTGGATTTGATCCAGGAAGGCAACACGGGCTTGATGCGGGCCGTTGACAAATACGAATACCGCCGTGGTTTCAAGTTTTCGACGTACGCAACCTGGTGGATTCGACAAGCGATTACCCGGGCGATCGCCGATCAGGCCCGGACGATTCGAATTCCGGTTCACATGATCGATGTCTTGTCCCGATTGCGAAATATTGAAAAACAGCTTCAACAGCAGACACGACGCATTCCGACCGTCGAGGAAATCGCCGTGATTGCCGATCTTCCCGTTGAAGAAGTTCGCCGTGTAATGGATATCGGGCGTCATCCGGTCAGCCTGGATCGACCTGTGGGTGAAGGAGAAGATTGCAGCTTTGGTGAATTTATCGAAGATGACACAACCCAGAATCCGGTTCGCAACGCGAGCAACTGTATTCTCAAGGACAAGATCGAGGAACTTCTGATGACACTTACCTACCGTGAGCGGGAGATTATTCGTTTGCGATATGGCCTGGGCGACGGCTACACCTATACGCTGGAGGAAGTCGGCCGAATTTTTCGGGTGACACGCGAGCGGGTTCGACAAATCGAGGCAAAAGCGGTTCGGAAACTGCAAAACCCGGTTCGTGCCGAATGCCTTGCTGGATTCGTCAAGGGCGAAGACGACTACCGACGAAAAGCTGCCTAGTGATGCTTCACAAAGCGATGGGTGGCAATTCGACTTGCTTGCATCATCGATTATTTCTGAATTGACGAGTAAACCGGGCTTTAAGTTTAAGCATACTCGCCAGACTGGAAAACAACGGTAAAATAAACCGTCGGTCCAATGGGACCGGCGGTTTTTTTGTAATGGAATGCGACGATGAATTAACCGGGGCGACCGCTTCAATCGTTCAATCGAATCCCCACTACATTTTCCCGGCACCTTGTTCCTGACGCATTTTTTATGACCGATACTCTGGCTGATCCTCGAGCGCTCTTGCGACTGCATCGAATTTTGCGACAGCGCGAAGACCTGAATAGTCGAATGCGCAAGTGTCCCGTCCGTGCGAACATGGCAAAGAAAGCCGAAGAGGACCTGGCAAGGTCGCTGGACGAGAATCGAAGTCAATTGAAAAAGTCCCGGATGGCGGCGGAACAAAGGCAATTGCAACTCAATGAGCGAGAGTCGCATCTCAAGACTTTGATCGGCAAGCGAAACGCCTGTGAAGCGAATCGCGAATATCAGGTGCTTTCCGATCAGATTGCCGCCGACGAACAGGCCAACAGCGTTCAAAGCGACGAAGTGCTGGAACTGCTGGAGAGAGTCGATTCGATTGATCAGGAGATGTCCGGAATTACCGCACTCCTGGAGCTTGCACGTAAGGAGACGGTACGAATTCAGGCGATTGTGGACGGCGAGATGTCGGTTCTCAAAAGTGACCTGGACGCAGTCGATGCTGAATTGTCTGAAGCGGAACGACTCCTTCATGGCGACATTCGGGCAAGGTACAAACGACTTGCTGATTCCGTCGGCGAAGACGCACTTGCTTCAGTCGATGACAGTTGTTGCGGGAGATGCTTTACCACCCAGACGACGCAGGTTGTCAGTGACCTGATGATGCAAAAAGTGGTTTTTTGCAAAAGTTGCGGCAGCTTGCTTTACTTGCCCCAGGAAACAGAT
This sequence comes from Pirellulaceae bacterium, assembly GCA_031414755.1. GTDB lineage: Bacteria > Planctomycetota > Planctomycetia > Pirellulales > Pirellulaceae > CAJQPP01. The sequence goes on from JANNWJ010000017.1 coordinate 19,475, forward strand.
TAGTCGATTCATTCAGTCCGTTGATCACAGGATGATTCCCGGATGGATTTGGCCGGTTTTGACTTTACAATCCCGACAATTGTTGCAAAATAGCTGGTTCGTACCGGCCTGCGTTATCCTCGATAGCACAGGTCGCGTTTTTTTGAAACGCAGGCCTTTGACACTCGGTCGTTTGCCTGAATCCGAGTTGTTTTTTCTATCAGGAGACGTCTCCGTGACTGACCGCATCCCCATGACGCAGGAAGGCTACAACAAGATCAAAGCCGAAGCGGATCACCTTGAGAATGTCGAGATGCCTGTAATCTCCGAAAAAATTGCTGCTGCGCGGGCCGAAGGCGACTTGAAAGAAAACGCCGAATACCACGGTCAGCGCGAAACGCAAGGAATGCTTCAGGCGAAGATCAATCAACTGCGCACCAAGCTTGCCAATTCCACCATTGTCGATCCATCGAAAATTGACCGCAGCGTCGTAGGCTTTGGGGCAACGATCACGGTACTTGACCTCGATATTGATGACGAAGAAGCAATCACGCTTGTCGGCGGCGGAGAGGAAGACTATGACGCCGGAAAGTACCTGATCACCAGCCCGATCGGTCAGGGACTCATTGGAAAACGAGTCGGTGAAGTCGTCGAGATCGAAGTTCCCAAAGGAACGATTCAGTTCAAGATTCTCAATATCGAATACTTTGACAAAAGCTGACTACGGCTCGCGAGCAGTTGCGAATCCCGGGATTAATTCCTCTTCAATTACTTTCATCGATTTCCATTTTCCTTGCACAAAACGCAAAGTGTAGGTGATCGCCAGCAACAGAATCCAGCCTGTCAGCGCGACCCACCACCAGTACAATTGGTAATTGGGATTCTGTATTATTTGATGACCGGCGGTCCCGGCGATCACGAAAACGGCTGAGCACCCAATGCTGGCCAGAACCACAAACCAGGTGTCGCCAGCCCCCTTGATTGCGCCAACCATCACAATTTGCACAGTATCAAACAGGCAGAATACCGCAACGAACAGCAACAGGTTGCGCACCAGTTGATGAACGACTTCCGAGTTAGGTCCATCGGCAAATCCCACCAAAAACCAGCCTGGCACCGACAGGTAGAATATCGCAAACACACTGGTGTAAATCAGGCCTATTACCAGCGCGGTCCATGTGGCACGCTCGGCAAGATCGGCTCGGGCCGCTCCGATTTGTTGACCCACCAATGTTGAAACGGCAGTACTTAGTCCCCACACTGGTACGAACACAAGCATGTTGACGCTGATCGCCAACGTGGTTGCCGCCGCAGGAACATCGCCCAATCGGGCGATCATCAGGGAAAACGCCGTAATTCCAAGGCACTCAATCAGCATCTGCCAGCCGTTGGACGATCCGAAACGGAGCATTCTCTTTACTAAAGCCCACTGAAACCGGAACGGTACAAACAGCGAAATGGATTGCCTTGTTTCCCGGCGACACGCCAACGCGGCAAAGATTGCAAACTTGACCCACAAAGCGATACTTGTCGCGACTGCCGCGCCCGTAATTCCCATCGCTTCAATTTGAAACAATCCGAAGACTGAACACCCAAATATCAGTAGCCAGTCGAGGAAGACATTCAGGCCGGCAGCAAACGAATCGACGATCATTACGATCGAAGTTTTCCCCTGGCCGATAAACAAGCCGGAAACGACTGCTCCATAAACCTGGGCGAACGATCCGATTGAAATGTATCGAAGATAACTTGCCTCGTCCTGTACGAGGGCTTTTTCGTGACCGGAGATATTGAATATCCATTCAGGCCACAAAATGGCAAGAACAAAAATCGGAGCGAAAAAAGTACCGATGATCATTCCGTGCCAAAGAACCTGGCCTATTCGCTCGTTTTGCCGGGCACCAAAGTATTGGGAAACAAACACGCTTGTGTAGATTCCAATACCAAACGGAAATGCCAAAAGAGTCCAGGAAATCACGCTCGCCGGCATGGCAGCGGCAACGCTGGTTTCTGAGGTCCAGGTCAAGAAAACGCGATTTGTGAACTGCATCAATGAATAGCTGAATGTGGAAATCATCAATGGAAGCGCCATAACAAGCACCTCTCGACCACCACAACGACGCGACCACCAATTCCCGGATTCTGCCAAAGGCATCGCGTTTTTAGATACAGAATTCAAAATTTACTTGTTCCCCAACCAATGACGGATTCAGGTGGCAATAATGTAAAAATCACTGCTTGCCGTTTTTTCAATCTCGTGACATTGGTGAGTCGAAAAAGGTTCGAAAAAACGGGTCGAACGGCAGTCGCACCCGTGCCGTGTGCTCAACGGTGAGTACAATTTGACGGAACACCGACCCCACCATCCGATGATCGCTGTTGAATCAACTTTGGTATCATGGTCAGGTATTCATGGCTCCGGAACAGACCCGCACCGAAGCAAACCAGCTCCAAAGATTAATATTGTGAACCGTGGTATTCCACCAGACAGGATAACAACATGTTGCAGAATCGACGATATCCAAACAGGCGAGTTTGGAAGAAATCAATTCTAATCCTGTTCGTATTGACGACATCATTGTCGTTAACCGTTTCAAGTCAGGGATTTGCAGTTAAGCCGGATGAGACAGCCTGGACGACTAATGTCGTTGCGGCACTGGCAAGTGCTCGAGCTGATGGCAAGGACCTGCTTTTGCTGTACACCGGTTCAGACTGGTGCCCCCCCTGCATGAAACTCGAAGAACAAGTCTTGAGTAAAGCGGAATTCACAACAGCAGCCGCAGAAAACTTTGTGCTTGTGAAGTTCGATTTCCCACAGAAAACGGAACTGTCTCCTGAACTGGTTGCTCAAAACCAGCATTGGTCGGACCGTTTTGGTATTGATGGCTTTCCTACGATTGTGCTCATCGACAAAAACGAAAAACCTTACGCAATTACCGGTTTCAAAGACGAAGGGCCCGAGGTCTTTGTGCAGCTTTTAAACGAACTGGTTGCAGCGCGGATCAAACGGGATGTAGCCTTTGAAAAAGCCAGGATTGCCGAGGGACTTGAACGGGCAAAACTGCTGGATGAAGGGCTTTCCGCCCTTGATGCCAATATTGTTCAGGTTTATTACAGCGACACGCTTGACGAAATTGACGTACTGGATCCGAACGATGAAACGGGATTGCGAACCAAGTATTTCGCGCAGCGCGATCGCGAGATGCGGCAAGCCGTGATGAGCAACATTGCAATGGTTGCCCGCCTTCGAAAACCCGAGGAAGCCATCGAATTTATTGACGCCTCCATTGTTGATGCCCGCTTACCACTCGAACTTTGGCTCATCGCCCATCAAACAAAGCTGCGATTGTTGCGCAAGCTCGATCGGGTTGAAGAGGCTAACGCGCTTATTGATATCATGGCCACAGCAGTCGACGCCGAACCCGAAACACGACAACGACTTATCAACAACAAGGCCTATTATCTGGCGAGTCTTGGACGAACGGATGAAGCTCTCCAGGTCCTCGAACAGCAAATTCGAACGCAACCGGCAAACTTGTTAATGACCATTGCTGTAGGCGACTTGCACGACAGCCTTGGCCAAAATGAAAAAGCCATTGCCGCCTACGATCGGGCCATCGTTGTTTCTGCTGCGCAACCGGAATCGCTGCTCGAAGTCATTCAGGCGAAAGCCGATGTTCTCGTCGAAATGGGGAAAGTTGACGAAGCACTCATCACTCTCGAACGGATCACCGAAGACGCCGGTATTCCCGCCAGGTTACGTGCCCAGGGACTAATGCACAAGTCGCTGATGTTGCGCGAAGCGGGGCGTAGACGGGGGGCGATCCTGGCCGAAAACCGGGCAGTAGAACTGCTTGAAACCACAGAAGAAAAAGTCGAAATACAAAAACTGATCGACCAGTTTCATCGCAAGTTCGACGGAGCGGCCAGTGACGAATCACCCGAAGATAAATAATCCGGATCAAGTGGCTTTGTAACGGTGTTTTCCCAACGCAATACGCTCTCGATTGACCCACTCGAAGGCCCCATCCTCGTGGGCCAGCCATCTAACAATTTGGGTTGCCGAGCAACCGAGTGGTTCTGAAATTTCCGCTGCCTCGAATCCGGATTCGGCAAGCCAGTCCAGCAATTCCGCCAGCAGCGTTGCGAAGTCCTGATGTTCCGGCGAAACGTTAATTTTACGACCGGTGACTCGCTGTTTCCAAAGCGCCGATAGCATGCGCGTCCCGAGGTTGTCACGACAGGTTCGAACTCCGATGGCCAGGGCAATTCTCAAACGTCCGATTGCCACTTCCCGATTCTCGTTTTGGCTGCGCCGTTCACTGGCCTGACCGGAAACGCCGGTTGGTCGATGGGTAATGACAATTGCTGTTTCCACCTTGTTGCGATGTTGCCCACCAGGTCCGCTTCCCCGTGTTCGTTTGATGTCGCAGTCGCGGAGTAACTCATCGATTGGCAGGCTGGCAGGGTGAATGTTTGGAGGCGTATCCATTTCAATCAGAAGGGCCAGGTCTTTCCCAGCGCGGTTTTTTGTAATTCCGTGAGTTGGCGAATTCCGGATTTGGCCAATGTCAAAAGACTGGCAAGGTCCTTGTCAGTAAAAGTTGACTCTTCACCCGTTCCCTGAATTTCAATAAACTCGCCGCGACCGGTCATCACAATATTCATGTCGACCTTTGCCGAAACGTCCAGTTGATAATCCAGATCAAGCAGCGGCCGGTCGTCGACAATTCCGACGCTAATTGCGGCAAGGCTGTCACGCAACGGATATCGATTCGGATCCGGCAATCGCTTTCGAATGGAATGAATAGCGTCCACCATGGCCACAAATCCGCCTGTGATACTGGCCGTACGAGTTCCTCCGTCGGCCTGGATCACATCGCAGTCAACCGTGATTTGAACTGGTCCCAGCGCTTCGAGGTCCGCGACGGCGCGAAGGCTTCTCCCAATCAACCGCTGAATCTCGGTCGTGCGCCCGTCGACTTTCAGACGATCACGAGATTTTCGTGGCTGGGTGCTTCCCGGCAACATGTTGTATTCCGCTGTGATCCAGCCGCTGGGCGGATCGTTTTTCGCCAACCAAGGCGGGACACTGGTATCAACGCTGGCCGTACAAAGCACCATGGTGTTCCCGCAATAGATCATCACACTGCCGGGCGTCGTGTTGGTGAACTTGCGCTTGATACGAATTGGACGAAGTTCATTGGACTTGCGAGACATCGGAAACCAGTGGAAATGAATTGCGAGAGAGACGTTATCGTTTGGGCGCGATCTTTTCCCATTCTCGCTTGAGAACGTCGACCGTGTAACGAACTTGTTCCGGCGAATGGCTACTGGTCATAAAAAACCGCAATCGCGTTTGATTTTCGTCAACAGCCGGATGCAAAATCGGCTGGGCGTTGATGCCATTGTGGTACAAGGCCTCGGACAAACGTAACGCAAGCAATGAGTTACCAGTGATCACCGGAATAATTGGCGAGTCCTTGCTGGGGCCGGTGTTCAGTCCGGCTTGCCGGGCCAATTTCAAGAACAGGGCAGAGATTTCACGCAAGCGATCGACGCGATGCGGTTCCTTGCGAAGTTTTCTTAAAGAACCCAGGGCGGCACCCACGTTTGCCGGTGGAATGCCAGCGGCAAACACAAAACCAGGGGTCGTATAACGCAGGTATTCCACAAGGTTGTGTGCCCCCGCAATAAAGCCCCCAGCGCTTCCAAATGATTTGCTCAGCGTACCCATCCACATATCGACGTCTTCACGATTGATGCCAAACAATTCGCCAACACCTCGCCCCGTTGCCCCCATCGTTCCGATGGAATGGGCTTCGTCGACCAGCAGCATCGCCTTGTGGCGTTTCTTGACCTCGACAAATTTATCCAATTGCGGATAGTCGCCGTCCATGCTGTAAAGGCCTTCGATGGCCACCAGCACTCGACCGTAATCGTGCCGGATATCGGTCAGGACCGCATCCAGCGCTTGCCAGTCATTGTGTTCGAATGGCCTTCGCCGCGCGCCGGACAATTCCGCGCCCTTGATTATACTATTGTGAGCCAGCGAGTCATGAAGAATCAAATCGCCGGGTTTAACGATATGACCGATAACCGATTCATTGGTCGCATGACCACCGGCAAATGTAATCACATCCTCGCAACCAAGAAACTCGGAAAGTTCCCGTTCGAGGACTTTGTGAATGGTCTTTTCCCCGGAGACCAGCCGGCTGGCAGAAACGCTCGTTCCATATTGGCTAATGGCGTCAATCGCTGACTGATTTACTTCCGGATCACCGGACATGCTGACATAGTTGTAGCTGGAAAAAGAAATCAATTCGCGACCATCAACGATCGTCGTATCGGCAATACGACCTTCGTGAACACTAAAGAACGGATTGCGAATACCACTTTCAACCATCATCCTGCGAAGCCGGGCATAGCGTATATATTCCGGCATCATTTCGATGATGTAATGCGATTCCGGAATTTCCCGGTCACCATTCTTGCGAGGCGTCTTGCTCGACTCAATCGCTTCGTGTGCCTTTGGCAACAGCAAATTGATATCGCTACCCAGGTATTCCTGGACCGCAAACGTGACTTCGCCAATCGTCTCGATCTCCTGCAAAACATCATCGGGAAACCGGGAGCCAAACTGTTTTTCCAGCGCGTTGGCAATTTGCAATCGCTCCAGTGAATCCAGGCCCAAATCGACTACGATATTGGTTTCTGGCGACAGGACATTTGCGCGTTCCCGGGCGATAGAACGGACTGCCTGATAAACCAACTCAAGAATCTCTGGTTTGTAGTTGCTGTCGGAGACATCCGGTGCGGTCGAGCCGGTGAATCCACTGGCCCGCTCGGGGCTATCGGCTGACCATTTGGCTACTACAAGCAATTTCTTTTCCTGATGCTGCAGCCGGCATGCATGTCGTTGAACCTTGCCACTGGAAGTCTTGGGAACGGAACCGGAGCGAACCAAAACGACTTCGTCAGGCGGCAATTCGTGTTCCTCCGTCACGTCCGCCCGAATCTTTTGAATAATCAAGTCCCAGTCGGCACCAGGCCCCCGGTCCACTTCGCAAACGACGACCAGCCGTTCGCGATCCCAGTGCTCCACTGCAAAGGCTGCCGAACCGCCGACGCGCAGTCTCGGACTGGCGTTTTCGGTCGTTTCCTCAATGTCCTGCGGATACCGATTCACACCACGAACAATGATCATGTCTTTCAGCCGGCCAGCAACAAACAATTCACCACAGTGAAAAAATCCGAGATCTCCGGTCCTCAAATAAAATTCGTCGGGATGGCCAGCCACGGTCGCACGGAACGTTTTGTCGGTTTCTTCGGGTTTCTGCCAATACCCCTGGCCAACGCTCAAGCCATTAACCCAAACCTCACCAATCTCGTCAGCCGCCAGAACACGTCGCGTTTCGGGATGAACAATTATGACTTTTTCATCCAGCAGCGGCTTGCCACAACCCACCAGCCGCTTCGATCCGTTACTGCTACTGTCGCTATTGACGGGCACCACCTGGTGTTGTGATAGTCGTTCGGCATCAAAGGAATGAAAGGCAGGCGCGGCACTCGGGTCACCCCCTGTCACAAGCAAAGTCGTCTCGGCCATTCCGTAGCAGGGGTAATGGGCCGTGTGTCGAAACCCGAACGGTTTAAACTTTTCCGTAAATCGTTCCAGCACATCGGCACGTATGGGCTCGGCACCGTTGAACGCCACTCGCCACGATGACAAATCGAGTCCTTCGCAGTCGTCCTCTGAAATCTTTTCGCAACAGAGTCCGAATGCAAAATTGGGTCCGCCAGCAATGGCCGCGTCATATTTCGAAATCGCCTGAAGCCAACGCACCGGCCTGGAAAGAAAATTGACGGGCGCCATCAGGACGCTGGAAACACCGCAGTACATGGAAACGATCAGGCCGCCGATCAATCCCATATCGTGATAGACCGGAAGCCAGCAACAGCCAACTTCTTCCCATGAGATCTGGAATCCAAGGGCAATATAACGACAATTGGCCAACACGTTGGATTGTGTCAGCATCACCCCTTTGGGCGAACCTGTCGATCCGGAAGTGTACTGAATGATTGCCAGTTCATCCGGGCGAACACCTGGATTGACCCAGTCGCTGGCTAACTCGATGGGAGTCTCATCGGTCGCCATCCAGGGTTGATCGTCCAGCACCCCGCAGTCAATGTTCATTGCGCCGCGTCGATCAATAATTTCACGGTTGGTCAAGGCAATGGCGGTCGAGGCATCGTCCGAGATCGCGTTGATCCGGCCCATGTTGCGGTTTCGCCGCGGAGGATAAGCCGGCACCGCCGTAACGCCAGCGTACTGACAAGCGAGAAAGGCTACAATGAAATCGATGCCGGACGGGTACATCAATAGCGCACGCTGTCCACGCAAGCCCTTGGCAGTTAGTCGCGCGGCACAGGCCCGGACGCGCTGATCCAGTTGTGAGAATGTGATCGATGACTCTTCCGTTTCACCGTCACCCAAAAAGATAAACGCCGCCCGGTCAGGCTGGGCAGAATTCCAATAGCGCATCCGCTCGACCAGAGTTGTTTCCGGCGGCGAAAACGGCTGCATCAACTCTTCGACCGACTGCAAAGGCTTGTTGCTGGTGTTTTTCAGATGATTCAAGCGACTGGGAATCCCGGTTTGGAAAGCATTAAATGATTGTTATTTCGATCGGTCCGTCGATCCACGAACTGTCCAATATACGCCTGTCAACCATTGTTGTCCAAAGGCCACTCGATCCGGCTACTGGCACAGGTTGACCCGTTGTCGTGCTGTATCAATCCGGGCATCGCACAATTTTTGAATTCCGGTCGCCGGAGCAATTCGCATTGGCGGTTTTCGCGAAATAATCCGTCAAATCGAAAGTTTCGTTGCAGGGCGTATGCTCAACATAAAAAGCGATTACTGACCTCAAAAAAGCTGCCCATCGCCATCGATAATTCCTTGAATCGGTCGATAGTTTTCCAGGTTAGCCGTAAAAGGACTTGTGTATCGGACTCGGGATTTCACCAGGCCTTTTTCAAAAATGAATATCGGATTTTGCGGAATGGTCAAGTATTGCAGTTCTTGCTGGCGAAAAGAACAACATATTACGATCACGCCTCAAACATTTTTTTACGGGATGGCACTCGTAAGCACACTGGGACTTGCCTGGTTTCTTCGTCCCAAACAATGCGTTTGCTGTGGCAAGAAGCGCCTCCTGTAGCCAACCTGCCTTCGATCGGCTGACGAATCCGGATTTACAATCATCCAGACGTGCCTATTTCATCCCACCAATTCTTTCGCATAAGTCCGCAGTTCGGCAGCTATAACCCCATTCGTTGTCATACCAGCTTATCACTTTGCACATTTTGCCTTCGGCACCGATTGTGGTGGTAAAATCTGCTGCGAAAATACTGCTGTGCGGGTCATCGATAATATCCGACGACACAATGGGATCTTCCGTGTAGTAAAGTATCCCTTTGAGCGGCCCCTCGGCGGCAGCCTTCATCGCTGAATTGATTTCATCACGCGTGGTGCCTCGTACCAGATTGGCTGTCAAGTCAACCACACTTCCATTGGCAACCGGAACACGCATCGCTATTCCGGTCAGTTTTCCCTTGAGTGCCGGAATCACCAGCCCGACAGCCTTGGCAGCTCCTGTTGACGTTGGAATGATGTTTTGTGCTGCTGCGCGCGACCGATACGGATCCTTGTGCGGCAAGTCGAGTATATTTTGATCGTTGGTGTAGGCATGAACCGTTGTCATCAACCCGTTTTCGATACCGAATGATTCGTGCAACACCTTGGCAACGGGTGCCAGACAATTTGTCGTGCAACTGGCGTTGGAAATGCATTTCATATTCGACGTCAACAAATGGTCGTTTACACCCAGAACACAAGTCAGGTCCGGATCGTCTTTCGCAGGCGCGCTCAAAACAACTTTTCGTGCCCCGGCCTGAATGTGCGAGTCGTAGCCAGGTTTGTCCCCGGTACTTTTTCCGGTAAATACACCAGTACTTTCGACAACAACGTCAACTTTCAATTCTTTCCATGGCAACTGTCGTGGATCACGTTGCTCGAACACGCGAATGGCCCGGCCATCGACAAACAGGTTCTCATTGTCATAATCAACCGTGCCATTGAATCGACCATGCACGCTGTCATATTTCAGCAGATTCGCTAATGTCATGTTGTCGGTCAAGTCATTAATCCCAACGACTTCGAATACGTCACTTCGCTCGATAAAATTGCGAAATGTCAATCGGCCGATGCGACCAAAACCATTAATTGCCACGCGAATTGCCACGGTATGCTTCTCCCGGAAAATGGAATAACTCAAACTGGATTTATTGAAACCGCGAATTATACGGCTGATCCCGATTGCATAAAAGGGTCGCTCGAAAAAGCCGCCGGCCGAATTCTGATCGGGGACCGGGCAGTTTAATGGCTTGGAAGGCCGCCCGAACTTTACGTTGCCTCACCCATTAGACTACCTTCAAACCTGGCACGAGACGAACTAATTCAATGAGTCGACTGGAACAGATTCGCAAGATGCTTGCCGACGAACCCGATGATATTTTTCTGAACTATGCCTTGGCGCTGGAATTGGACAAGGGAGGCGATCATGATTCCAGCCTTGAACTATTCGAAAAGCTGACACGTGCTAACACTCCCTACGTACCCGCATTCTTTATGGCCGCCCAAATGCTGAACCGGCTGGGTAAAGTTGAAGAAGCTAAAAAGTTTCTCACCGACGGGATTCCCGTCGCGCGCGAGCAAGGGAACTCGCACGCCGCAGGTGAAATGTCTGAATTCCTGGAAATGATCAACGACTCCTGATCCATGAACGCCAAACTCGCAACAAAAGGAAACCCGCGGCGACTGCTCGTCCGACTATACGAACGCAACGGTTACCTTCGCATTCCCAACGCCAAACGACGGAAAACGGAGTCCAACACCTATAAAATGGGTTACGAGATTCGAATCGTCGGGGATACCAAACGAGAAATTGCCGACATCAGACGGCTGATCCGCGCCGCCGGACTGAAACCAGGCAAGCCGTTCCTGAAACACAAACAATGGGTTCAGCCGATCTACGGTCGTGCAACGATGGAAAGCTTTGTTGCGTGGATCGACGAATTCGGCGCCACTGACGCTTTGGCTAAAGACTAATGCGACGTACTTGAATTGAAAGCATCCTCTGTGCCAACTTAGGTGAGACAACATCAAAGCCCGGGGTCGCGCAGGGCACCCCGGGAAAAGGGAGACAAACATCATGGAACCCGGAACGGGTTCAACAAATCGAAACAACGCCACATCGTCGATTGTTCAACACCTTCGGCGTTGCGATTTGAGCTTGTTC
>JANNWJ010000018.1:0-93763 GCA_031414755.1 Pirellulaceae bacterium
ACGTGATCGACGTAACTGAAGGTGACGGTACTGCCGTTGGGCATGGCGACAGAAGAAACAGCAGGACGGCCACCTTGATTGGCACCGTAGCTGAATGTGTAAATGCGACCGAATGCGTCGGTCATCGTATTGATCTTGCGCGATGCGGTATCGCTGTAGGTAAAATCGTAGCCGAGATTAGCGGTGTCTTTCCAGGATTCGAGTCGTCCATCGCGATCGATGATCTTGTCGCTGTCGTCGGCAGTCTCGTACAACTGGAAACGAAGAATTTCGCCGTTGTGCCGGGTGACTTCGATGTGGGTCGCCGCTTGCAGAGTGCCGCCACCAATCAGTTTGGCATGGCGGTACATGTCCAGCCCGTCGCTGAAGGTGGTGCTCCCTGTGGAAATGGGTGTGAAGTTCACGATTCGGGCACTTCCTGCATCCGTCATGCGTATCCGAAGTACGTTGTCGCCGAAATTGAAAAATGCGTGAACGGAATAGTCAAACGGGGTGTGAACGCCCGCTCCCAAACTTGTTGGGTAGGCGGACATATGATTGTTCATCCAGAAGCTGAGCGGAATGAAGGGCATTTCGCCGGTTCCTGGAGAACCGCTGTTGCAACTGCCGCAGCCAGCGCCGTTCGATTCCTGTTGCACAGTACCGCCGGGCCTTTGTTCTTCGGGTTGGCCGGTGGCGGAATCGCCCGGTGAGTCGGGGCCAAGTGAGCTACTGCAACCACAAGCGTTACAGGTCATCCCTGGTCCACACGTTATCCCAGCAGGAGCATGCGAGTCGGCTAAAACCAGCGGGTTGTTCGGGAAGAATGTTACTACCCCTTTGTAAAATGAAAAGACTTTATGAAAGACGGTGAAGCAATTGGGGTCTTCCGGTACAAAGACAATCGAATACCTGCCAGCCACGCATCCCAGATCGAGCGGCAGCGTGTGTTGTCCGGCACTCAAATCGGGAATCGGTCGGCCATCAATGCGATATCCCAACGAAGTGGTCCCCGAATCGCAATGACGGTAAAGCATGAAATAGCCACCGTTGTTGCCAGCGCAGCCGGCGGTCGGGTAATTGGCGGCCAGTTCGTAAACGAGATTAACGGTGCTGTCGCTGGTCGCGGTGACACTGACAACCCGGTTAACGAAGTAAGCGAGTGGACCAGGATAACTCTTTCCTGCGGCATCGGGATCGGGGAACGGCAAATGAGACGCTACAGATTGGTGATCCGTGAGTAGAAAGGATTCAGATTTGAAGTCAGAACTCTGAGATATGAAATTTGGAATTTGGGATTTCAGATTTGATGCCAGACGTCTGACGCCGGAAGTTATTGGATGACCGGCAGGAAACGATCGTTGAACGAGTACACTGCGCTCTACGCCGGACGGCGAGTTTTGATCAGAAACACCAGAACCCATAAGCGACGCAGTTGTTACTGTGGTGGCTGGCGTCGATTGCTGCTGTTGTTGTGTGGCGACAACTGAAGTGACAAGGGAGGTGTTGAGCAGGATGCCCAGCAACAAACGGAAATACAACATCGTGATGTTCTCCCGTGTCAGACGTTTTCAAAGTTATTTCAAATCGCAACCCGATGCGTCAGCGAGGAAATCCTGCGATAGTAACTCAATTACGTTTACCGAACGTCCCTCACTTACGTTTCGGGTTGCGATTGCTTGTGAGATATGTCGTTTGCTGTCCTGAAAAAAAAGTGGTAGCCAGGACACGTCAATTGTATTCGATATTCGGACTCCCTGCCGCAGTCCAACTTTAGAAACTTGCCGGTTTCTGTCAACGGAAGACAATAAGTAAGCCATAGGCTTTGTAACGAAAACCAACTGAATCAGACCCGACGTGATCGCCAGGCAGTTTTCGTTTCAATGCCTGGCGTGAAAAGAAATGGCAAAAAGTATTGAGGAGAATTGCCAAAACGAACCCATTGTCTGGCAAAAGACAGAAAGTTTGGACAAAACCAAACGGGGTGATTGCGTTCGCATCCCGCGTACGCCCACAACTGGCCACCAGGTAGTTGGCAAAAATTCGGGAAGAAAATCCATTGGAGTGTAACGGGATGAAATAGTTGCCTGTATGCTTGTTTCTGCGTCGGATATAGTAATGCCTTTCGACTTTCATCCCCTCGTGGCAACCAACCAAGCGGCTCTGAAATCCAATGACTCGAGCCCTGATTGTGAACTTGAATGTCCAGAGACTGATATTATCTATTCGGGCTTAATGTGCGCCTTGCCGATCGCGGCATCGGCCATATGTTTTTCCATCTGCTCCGACGTAAAGAGTTTTTTCACAAGAATTCGAATGCCGTTATTCAACTTGTCGGTGTCGGTTTCCAGCAGTCGATATTGTTCGTCAAAATCGGCATCGGCACTGGCTGGCGCGAGCAAATGTTTTCGTCGAATTTCGTTATATCGTTGCAGCAAGTTCGAATAATTCGCCATCTGCTCCGAAACTATTGACTTTGAAAGTTCCGTTTGTTCGTCTGTAATTACCGACTGGTAAGGCATCAACAAGTACTTGACGATTTCCGCCTGGTCAGAAGTCATGAACAACAAGTACCGTCTCGTCCAGCCTTTTTCTACTTCGAGGTTATAAGGTTGCCTTGCCTCGATCGTCTCCTTGTTTGCCGGCTCACTCCACTTGATCTGAGCGGTGGCGGTTGCTGATCCGTCAACGCAATACAAAAATCGATCACTGCGAATCCAGAAACACCCATCGCCCGGCGTGATCGAGGCCATCAAGGGCGAGTCGTCGGCAAATTTGTTCACGGCGACTTCGCGACATTCTTCGTCGGCCGAGTAAATCGCTATGCCCGCATCCTGAAACGGCATATACAAGTTTTCGCCGACCAGCAGGGGAGACGAAAACGGCTGGGTTTTTGTAGCCGACCGCTGCCGTTTTTGCAATTCGCCCGTTGCTGCGTCGATGACTTGCAGGATGCCGTTGTCATGAAAAACAAATAGGCGGCCATCGTGGTAAACAGGCGACGAAACATTCGATCCAATCCTTTGTATTTCCCAGATTTTATGGGACGCTTCGACATCGCCCCGCCCCCCCAGGCGAATCGCCATCATTTGTTTTTCCTTGCCACCCGTCAGATAAACAACACCATCGACGACAACTGGAACGGAAACGACATAATCCTGAATGCCAACACAGTGCCATAGTTGCTCGCCGGTTTTCGGATCGTAACCTGAGACAATGTTTTTGCTGGAAACGATCATTTCGGTTTCACCGGTTGGACTGTTGCCGATAACCGGCACGGACCAGCATTCGTTCACGTCGTCGATCGTCCACACCACCGCGCCTGTTTCCTTGTTCAGCGCGTAAATGCACTTGCTTTCGATGCTGGCATTCACAATGATCAGGTCGCCGAACAACACCAGTGACGCACTGCTGCCGAAGTAATTGGTTTCGAGACCAAGGTTTCGCTGCCAGAGAAAGTCGCCATCGACATCAAATGCGAAAAGGCCCGTTCCGCCGAACCACGCAAAGAACTTTTCGCCGTCAGTTACAGGAGTCGATGAAGCAAATCCGTGTCGGCCCAGTTCCGGATTCATTTTTTGCAAAAGCGCCGTTCCGACGATTTCGCGCTGCCACTGCACCGCGCCGGTGATGGCGCTAAAGCTGATGACATGATGACGAAGATCCCGAATCTCACCCGGATTCGTGGCATCAACGCCGTAACCTGTATAGGAGGTGAGAAACACTCGATCACCGAACCTGATGGGGCTGGAGGCGCCTCGGCCAGGAAGTTCGACTATCCATTTGATACCTTGCCCATCGCCCCATGCTGTCGGCAATGAGGTTGCGATTGCAGAGCGATAATCGGGCCCCCGAAAGTTGGGCCAGTTTCCTGGCAACTCGGCTGTTTCCGAGCCCCCATTCACCGGGCGCACAGCTGGTACTTTGTTTTGCTGTGCGTTACAGCCACCCAGATACACAAAAAGCAGCAGGCTGTTAATGTAAAGGAAAAGGCCTCTGAATCGCGAGCAACGACTGTTTTTGGTCATGGACAAGTTTGCCAGTTCAGGAATGGTGATTTGGGGACGCGGGAAGCCCAACAGATAATTCGTGGATTTGCAACGACCGCTGTGATTTGCCTTAGCAGCAGGCACATGATAAGTGAACAAGAATCCAAACGACAACAACGATTTCTGTTCCCAGGAGGTTTTAATAACCCACTTCCCTGAAAAAATCGGCCTTTTTGATCCTTAATCGAATTTGATTCGTTCAAATCCAGGTAGACGCAACGGGCGGATTCTGGTCGCATGATAGAATAAGCTGGCGTGTTCCATTGTTTGTTTTGCTCTAAATTCATGAAATACCGTTTGCCTTTTTCTATCGAATCGGGCAACTGCCGGTTCCTTGTTGTCGCTGCCATTACGACTGTGGTGCTGACGGCGGCGTGCAAGCAACGATCAACTCAAGAGAAAAACAGTGGCGACAAGCCCCCGACGGAGTTGTCAGGCGAAACGACGGCTGAAATGACCGAACTGAAACTCAAGAACTTAGGGAACGAAAACCCGATCACCAAAGCCGACGAGTCTGAAAACATAAAATCCCAAACTGAAATCAATGAGCTGATTCAATTGGCCGCTGGTCCGATGGCGGAAAGCGTCAACTCCGGTCTTTCTCATCTTGATGGCCATCTTGCAACCAAGGAACATACGTTGCGCATAATGGCGTTGAATTCGGAAACGCGGCGATGGTATTTCCTGTCGCGCACAGTCGCCTTGATCGACGACGAACAGCTTCGACAAGCCAGTGCCCTGATCGAATCCCATGACATCATCTACAAGGACTTGCTTGATCGCCGGGCTCGAATTCTTGAAACGGAACATGATGGCGATCGAGTACGGCAACTACTGAAATACAACAAAGTCGCGGCAATAATGGTTGGCGTGCAGATTCGACAACGATTACTTCGCGAAGTCCTTTCACCCGAACAGCGCAAACGATATCACGCTCAATTTGAACAACCTGCCGAATCCAAGGCGCCCCCGGACAACCCGACGGAACCGCCAGCGACGGAAAACAACCAAAATAAATAACACTTGCAAACACCGACCGGCCGGCAACCCCATAGCACATGATCTCTTTCATCACAGTATTGCTGACACCGTGCCGATGGATCCCAGGCCGATTGATTCCAATCGTCGTTGTTTCGTTCCTTTGGTGCTGGGCGCTGATGTGCATTGAGCCATCGAGCAGTTCGGCTCCGTCTGGTTCCGCGTCACCGAGGCCCCAGTTTGCAAAAGAACCAGGATCGAACGCATCGCGAAACGACGAATTTACGGACCTGATAAAGCCGCTGTTGGCAAATTACTGCCAGGAATGTCACTGGGGCGAGGATGCCGAATCCGAACTTGACTTGAGCAAGTTCGACACAATGGAATCAGTTCGCAATGATCATCCGACATGGGAAAAAATCGTTGACGCGATCTCAACAGACCTGATGCCGCCGGAAGATTCGCCGCGACCAACCGATGCAGAAGTTGAACAAATCCGATCGTGGTTTCTCCAATCAATCGCCGATAATCCAAACGCCCAAGTACCTGTTTCCACCATTCGACGGCTCAATCGGACCGAATACGAGAATTCCGTCCGCGACTTGCTGCGATTACGGAATGATGTATTTGACAATCCAAATCAGGTTGTGATTACCACCGAATACTTCCAGCCATCCACGCACAGGATGCCAGACTACGTGCTTGCCATGAGCTGTAATTCCTATGCACAGCGGAAACCGGGCGAACTTCCGGGCATATCGGAACTGCCTGGCGACCCGCCGGTCATGCACGGTTTCAACAACGATCAAACGACGCTCAGTCTTTCGCCAGTCTACATGGAAGCGTCCCTTGCTCTCGCACAGTCGATCGTTAACGACGAAAATTTTCCACATCAAACGCAACTCCGGGATTCCCTGTTTGTCGCCGCCGATGCAAGCGACGGCGATTTACTCACTGCGTTGGCACGGCAACGCTTGACCACGTTTCTGGCAAGGGCCTTTCGTCGCCCCGCAACTGGCAACGAGCTGGATCGTTATTCGAATCTGTTTCGCCGCGAGCTGGAAAAATCGGATTACACGCAGGCCATGAAAACCACTGTGGCAGCCATCCTGGCGTCTCCTTCGTTCCTTTTCCGGCGAGACCGGGCTACAGACGAGGGCGGAAACGATTTCGCCCGTTCTTATGCGATGGCTTCGCGACTGAGTTATTTTCTTTGGGGATCCATGCCCGATGACGAGCTTTTTCAGGCCGCCGCTGAAGGTCGTTTGAGCACCGATGCCGACATCCTCGTCCAGGTGCGACGGATGATGGTTGATCGCAAGATAAAGAGCCTGGCAACAGATTTTGGAATGCAATGGCTCAAGCTGAACAAGGTAAATTCAGCCCGTCCGGACAAGGACTTGTTTCCCGGTTGGTATCGCAAAGACTCCGATTCACCCGGCGTGTCAATGATGATCGAACAACTTTTGTTATTTGAAACGATTTTGGTTGAAGATCGAAGTATCCTCGACTTTATCAACGCTGACTTTTCCTATCTCAATCGATCGTTGATGGATTGGTACTACATCGAACCGGAAAAACTGATCGGATACAAGCCGGATACGGAATCGTTCGAAGACTTTTTCCGAATCCAGTGGCCGACCCGGCATCGGGGCGGCATAGTTGCTTCCGGTGCCATGCTGGTATCGACATCAGCGACAACTCGAACCAGCCCTGTCTACCGGGGCGCATGGATTCTGGAAGTCGTATTCAATCAGCCCCCGCCCCCGCCTCCGCCGAACGTGCCGGCTCTGGACGGTGACGGCACGCCGGGCAAGGCAAACACCAACGTTCGCGAAAAACTGGCAGTTCATCGCGCGAATGCAACATGCGCGGTGTGCCATGACCGAATCGACCCGGTCGGGTTTGCTTTGGAAAATTTCGACCCTGTTGGAAGATTTCGCAAGACGTATCCTGACGGATCCGATATCGATGCGACAGGCCAATTGGATGGTGAAGTATATGAAGGCGCAGCTCGATTCAAAAACGTTATCTTGAGACAGAAAGACCGTTTTGTTCTCGGATTTGTCAAGCATGTGGCCCAATATGCGCTAGGGCGGGCACTTCGGATAACTGACGAGCCGGAACTGGAACGGATCGCCGCCAGGGTTGCTGAAAGGGAATACCGATTTTCGGTTGTTATCGAAGAGATCGCCTTGAGCAAACTTTTTCGAACATCAATGCTATCCCAACAAGACTGAATCCATGAAACAAATCACACGCCGAACATTGTTGCAAGGCGCAGCCGCGTCCCTGGCACTTCCGTGGCTCGAGATCATGCGCCCGGCGAAACTCGTCACCAGCGTCACGGAACCGGCGAAAAGAATTGCGTTTATGTACATCCCCAACGGAGTCATTTCCCAGCACTGGTTTCCAGGCGAGGGCGTTGTTGACTTTCTTGCGCCGCAAAGCCTGCGCCCCCTGGAAGCGATCCGCGACGAAGTCGTTGTGATTAACGGCTTGAATCGTACATACTTGAATGGCGAGCCACATTCGCAATGTGGTTCCTGCTGGATGACTAGCGCGCGACCTGATGAAGCGCTTGATGGCAACACCGCAATCAGCACAACTCTGGATCAATTGATTGCCCGCCAGGCAGGTAGCCAAACGCCATTTCCGTCACTGGAACTCAGTTGCAACAGTTTCGTCGACAACATGGAACCGAAGATGTTCGACGCGATATCCTGGTATGGACCGGGCCACGACGCCAAAAGCATGAGCAATCCAGCCGCCGTCTTTGACCGGCTGTTTGGCACTGCCGCCAAGTTCAACCAGAGCGTCCTCGATACTATTCTCGAGGATGCGCGCGATCTGCGAAAAGCATTGGGAAAGGATGATCAACGAAAGCTTGATGAGTATATGGAGTCGGTTCGTGCGATTGAACAGCGCTTGGGCAAACAGGAATCTTCGCAACAAAACCTGACTGGAATCATCAACCCTGTGACCGACAAGGAGCCAACCAACCGGGGTGAATACATCAGGTTGATGGGGGATTTGATCGTCATGGCGTTCAAGACTGATCAAACGCGGGTCGCTTCGCTGATGGTGGCGCCAGAACGTTGGGAGACTCCTCAGATGTACGATTCCGTTTTTGACCGACCCGTCAGCCACCACCAAATGACACACGATGACGAATTCGACGAACAAGTTGCAAAAATCGACCGCTTCCATGTCGAACAATTTGTTTATCTGGTCAAACAATTACGGAGTACACCCGACGGAGATGGTACATCGCTGCTTGACAACACTTTCTTTTTACTCGGTTCTGGATTGGGTGACGGCAACTCGCATTCCTACAGTCAATTGCCGATGGTGATCGCCGGCAAAGGGGGAAGAGGGATCGAAACATGTCGACAGGTCGACTGCGCGCCAGGAACTCCGCTGGCGAATCTATGGCTTTCTCTTGGTCGCGAAATGGGGATCGAAATGAACGAATTCGCCGACAGCACGGGGACACTAGACGCCTACGTTTCCGACATCTGAATACCGCGAAGCGGTTGCACAACAAAGCCCGAGGGTCGCGTAGCGCACCCCGGGGACTCTTCAATCCATGGATCAAATCGGCGTGATTCGATCACCCTACAGCATATTTCGATAACTGTTGGTAATCGGCGATTCGAGCCCCAAATGCCCGGCGATTTCCGATATCGCCTTGCGCGTTGCGGAGGCAACACTTTCATCGGCAATAATTTCAATTTCGACAAAGGTACCTAACCCCCGGACATCGTCAAGTGCGAACTCGACATCCCATTCGCCCCACTTGACTCGCAAACAGCGTCGAATCTTGACCACGCATGCCGTTGACTGGAAGCCCAGTGCTTCCAATAGTTCGCCAATGCGATCGGCATCGCCGGGCGTTGACCCAATCAGCAGTTCAATTTCGCGCCGCGTTTTGAACTTTCGACCATCGCCCAAAAAATCAATTCGCGGACCCTTATAGGTCAGCAACGATCTGGATGATCCATTGTCGCCTTGAAAAACCGTTCGGCGGACCCGGAGTGCTTCATCAGTCTCGCCAAAGTCCCGGTTCGGATGCGAGTAGTACCAATCGAATTGTTCCTGAACTGTTTCGGAAATGACGTTGAACCGTTCGGAAATTCGTTCGGCCGTTTTCATCAGATCATCAATCCGGAATTTCTGTTCAATTTCCAGCATTGGTAACGACTCCGCGGCTGGCAGGTGCATTGGAAAGTGCATCGACCAGGCAACGTGTCGCATTGGCGATTGGTTGGTCGCTGCGAAGTACCGCTCCGGAAACCGCCACACGACCAAACCCGGCTTGAATGACCTGGTCAATATTTTCGACTGTGATACCGCCAATCGCCATGGCCGGAATCGAAACCGCCTCGGCAACTTGTCGCAGGAGCTCAACTCCAGGTAAATACTCAAAGGATTTGGTCGTTGACTTAAACGTAGGTCCGACACCAATGTAATTGGCACCATCCCAAACTGCCTGTTGTGCTTGTTCGACCGAATGGGTCGAAACGCCAATAAGCAGGTTTGCTCCCCCTATTTTCCGGGCAGCCATGACGGAAAGGTCCTCTTGCCCGAGGTGAACACCATCGGCCCCGGCGGCAACTGCGATATCGACCCGGTCGTTGATAATGGAAACTGCCGAACCCCGGCATGTCATTTCGACCAGTTTCCTGGCTCGATCGAACAAAGTACGGCAGTTGGCGGTCTTGTCGCGAAGCTGAATCATCCGGGCACCCCCATCGAGAATCGCCCGAACCGTAACAGCAAACGAATCCCGATCAACACCCGCTTCTACCAACACGCAAACAGTTACGGATTTGAGTCGCATCGCACTATCCAGCAGATTCACGACAGCCCGCTCCAAATCGTAAACCCGATAGCGAAGGCCTTCGAATTGTATGGCGCAGGTGGAATCCAGCAGCTTGCAATATTCTTCCAGGGTTCGCAGTGATTCCCGAGCGCGGGAGAAATTCGCCCCGACAATTTGAGAAAAGTCTTTCCGAACGTATTCGCTTGCCAGGTCGCTGTTCGCACCAACGTCGCCGGCCGCATCCCGTACCGACACAAGTCGAGTTTGCTGGCGCATCTCGTTGGCCAACCCACCCAATTCGTGCCGCAGATTCTTGCAAGCGGACGTGAGACTGCTGTCGCAGATAACGAACCGCAACGTGTCCTCGATTACGCGAAGCGCTTCACCGCTCCGATTCAGATTGGCATCGACGACCCGCAAGATTGCTGACCGACTGGCCGAGCCTTCAGGCGAGTTCGTGGATTCGAATTCCATAATGTTCCTGGCTTTTAGTAGGATGATTCTCCAGTGTCGATGCGGACTCGGAAGGGCCGCTTTTCCGGACGACTTGAAGGACCTGTTTGGGACGAGGAAAGCGTTGATACCTGGCAAAAAATGAGATATCGGTAAAATGAGTTGTCGGTAATGGATGCCAGCAGTTTTCAGGTACCACCATTCCATGCTGAGCATACCGGAAATCGCCAGACAGGCCAAAGTCGCGTTAAACCTTGACGATATCGCTGATTATAGAAGTTCATCGATTTTGGGGAATTGGCGAGGAAATCGACGTAAGTGCGTGTTAACAAAATACTTGCCTTGAACCCGCGAAAATCGGTAGCTAGAATTCCGCCGCGATTTGCCTCTCGTTCCTTGAACGGGGTGGTATTTTTTAAAGCCCGAAATCGCCAACCGGACATTTCCGATCCATTTATGAATCATCATCCCCATCGCGGTTTGTGTTTTTGGCCAGGATTGGTCGGGCTATGGATGCGCGGACAATGGAACTCTCTGGTTTTGGCCGTTGGGTTTGCGATGATGCTCAATCTCGCCTTGGCCTGCAGCTTTATCTGGCCCGATTTGCTTGGCCAACCGTTTTCTCTTGTGGCTTGGCCCGTTCTGACTGTCACCTGGGTCCTTTCGTTTTGGCTTTCATGGAAAACCGTTGACTCGTTTGCGGAAACCAGTGGTTTTACGGCAGATCAACATGACACCTTGTTTATTCAGGCTCAAACCGAATACTTGAATGGAAACTTGTCAGGCTGTTATCAAATGCTCGCAAAACATTTGAGTGGCAATCCCGGAGATCTCGAAAGTCGCTTGCTGCTGGCGACAACTTGTCGCCGACTAGCTCGGCTGGATGAAGCCTTTCATCAGCTAGCCACCTTTCGCAAAATAGACGGATGGCAACAATGGAGTAACGAAGTGCAACGCGAGTTGCAAATGATTGACAACCTGACAAACGATGAACCCCTTGAGACTGAATCAGCCGCCAAAAACGCCGATGCTGATTCAATCAACATTGATGACAGCATCGCTGGTAACTTGCCAGAATCCGAAAACCCTCAACCTCGTTACCGAGCGGCCTGAGCCAGTCCTGACTTCGACCAGAACTCGACTTGAGCCGATACACCACGAACCCGAACCCAATGACCCGGAAGCCCGGTTCGTGATAATTCAACTGGAGCAGAAACATGTACGAACGATTTACTGAACGTGCCCGTAAAGTGATGCAGCTTGCCAATCAGGAAGCGCAACGTTTTAACCACGAGTACATCGGCACCGAGCACATGTTGCTTGGCCTGGTCAAGGAAGGCAACGGTGTTGCCGCCAACGTCCTGAAAAACCTTGGGGTCGATTTGCGCAAAATCCGACTCGAAGTTGAAAAGCTTGTGCAAAGCGGACCTGAAATGGTCACGATTGGAAAGCTGCCCCAAACGCCTCGCGCGAAAAAGGTCATCGAGTATTCGATGGAAGAAGCGCGCAACCTGGCTCACAGCTTCGTTGGTACCGAACACATCCTGCTCGGATTGCTCCGCGAACAGGATGGCGTCGCCGCCCAGGTTTTGATGAACCTTGGGCTGAAACTCGAGGAAGTGCGCGAGGAAGTTCTGAACTTGCTCGGCAGTGGTCTTGAAGGTAGCGAAGGATCGGAACGCGGCGGTCGCGAAGGAACGGCAGCCAGCGGCGAGGCAGCAACGGCAAAAGGTAATAAATCCAAAACCCCGGCCCTCGATAGTTTTGGCCGCGATCTGACAGAACTTGCCCAACAAGGCAAACTGGATCCGGTCATCGGGCGTGACGACGAAATCGAACGTGCGATTCAAATTCTTTGCCGCCGCACCAAGAACAATCCGGTGTTACTGGGCGAAGCCGGTGTTGGCAAAACCGCGATTGTTGAAGGGTTTGCTCAACGCGTGATTGCCGGCGAAGTACCTGAGATACTCGTCGACAAGCGAATTGTTGTTCTTGACCTCGCCATGATGGTCGCAGGTACCAAGTACCGCGGCCAGTTCGAAGAACGAATCAAGGCCGTTATGAACGAGGTGCGTCGCGCCAAAAACACGATATTGTTTATCGACGAATTGCACACTCTGGTTGGAGCAGGGGGTGCCGAAGGTGCCATTGATGCCGCCAACGTTTTGAAGCCCGCCTTGTCCCGAGGCGAAATCCAGTGCATCGGTGCCACGACTCTGGACGAGTACCGCAAATACATTGAAAAGGACAATGCCCTGGCACGGCGGTTCCAGGAAATTATCGTTGATCCAACAAACAACGAAGAAACCGTTCAGATCCTTCATGGTCTGCGCGAGCGATATGAAAAACATCATCGCGTTCAAATCACCGACGATGCCATTGTCGCGGCAGTCGATTTGTCGTCCCGATACATCACCGGCCGATGCTTGCCTGACAAGGCCATCGACGTGATTGACGAAGCCGGGGCTCGAGTCCGATTGCGCTCGATGTCCCGTCCACCCGATTTGAAGGAAATCGACGAAGACATCGATCGCCTGAACAAGGAAAAAGAAGACGCCGTCGCCAACCAGGATTTCGAAAAGGCTGCTGCACTTCGCGATCAGGCCGACAAACTTCGCAAAAAGAAAGAGCAGATCAAAAAGGACTGGCGCGAAAAATCAGAAGTCACCGATGGCATCGTCGACGAAGAAGTCATTGCCGAAGTCATTTCCAAAATGACCGGAATCCCATTGACTCGTTTGTCAACGGAAGACAGCTCGCGTCTGCTAAAGATGGAAGAGGCCCTGCACAAATCCGTTATCAGCCAGGAACCTGCCATTAAGGCAATCTCCAAGGCAGTTCGCCGCAGTCGAAGTGGTCTAAAGGACCCCAAACGACCAATCGGCTGCTTTATGTTTGCCGGACCAACGGGTGTCGGCAAGACCTTGCTTGCCAAGGCACTGGCCGAGTTCATGTTCGGCGATGAAGACGCGCTGGTGACAATCGATATGTCCGAATACATGGAGAAACACAACTTGAGCCGCTTGATCGGCGCTCCTCCGGGATATGTGGGTTACGAAGAAGGTGGTCAGTTGACAGAAAAGATTCGTCGCCGTCCCTACGCGGTGGTCTTGCTGGATGAAATTGAAAAGGCCCACCCGGACATTTTCAATATGTTGTTGCAAGTCATGGAAGAAGGGCGATTGACCGACAGCTTTGGCCGTAATATCGACTTTCGAAACGTGATCCTGATCATGACGACCAACGTTGGTGCTCATTCGATCAAGAACGAGTCGCAGTTTGGTTTACCGGGTGCAGGCGACGACGCTACATTCGAAAACATGAAAACGCGGGTGCACGACGAAATCAACCGTGCCTTCCGCCCCGAGTTCCTGAACAGGCTTTCCGACGAGGCCATCATTTTCCGACACCTTGAAAAGAAAGACCTTAAGGAAGTGATTGAGCTGGAAGTCAAAAAGATCCGCAATCGCTTGCGGGATCGTGGTTTTGCTCTGGAAATCAGCAACGACGCCAAGGAGTTCTTGATCAAAAAGGGAACCAACCTCGATTTCGGCGCCCGTCCGCTTCGTCGTGCCCTGGAAAACTTCGTCGAGGACCCGCTTTCCGAAGAACTGCTCAACGGCAACTTCCAGGGTAAGAACCACATCCTCGTCGAAGTCGCACGAGACGACGAAGGCAAGTTCAAACACCTGATTTTTAGCAGCTCGTACGTCGAGCCGGCAGAACCGCCTCAACCCGTGGGCGCCGGCTCCGGAAAGGCTTCCAAATCGGCTGCCAACACAAGTGATCAGTAACCCTGTCGAGTGTTCCGCGTTTATATTATGCAACGGAACATGAAACCCCAAATTCAATTCCCCTGGAGGATCTCTTCCGGGGGTTTGTTTTTTGAATTACATGAATGCGCCCCAACGAATTGAATGGTGACTATACTCGTCGTTGCTTACAATTTCGAATCCCGTTTCTGTTTCCTGAGGACTAGCGGTGTTACCATGACGTCATCCTGTCTGCGATCACTGATGTTTTGTAGCGGCATCCTGCTGTTGGCAACGGGCTCCCTGTTCGCCCAGGAGGTTGAAACTCGCCAGGTTAATCGTTACACCATCGAACAGTTCCTCAAAACGACCAATTACCGAGGAGCTTCGTTCTCACCGGACAAGTCCCAGGTACTGGTCAGCAATGACAGTACCGGGGTTTTCAATGCATACTCGATCGACGTCGACAGTCACGAACAAAAACAACTGACCGATTCTGAAACAGATTCCGTTTTTACAATCAGCTATTTTCCAAACGATGAACGATTCCTTTATACTTCCGACCAGGGTGGCAACGAGCTTAACCACCTTTATGTTTGTGCGACGGACGGATCGGCCCAGGACATTACCCCCGGAAATAGTCTGAAGGCCCAGTTTTACGGCTGGTCCAGTGATGACCAGTACTTTTATGTGGGTACCAATGAACGGGACGAGAAATACTTTGATGTATACGCTTACGATCAAGCAACGCTTGAGCGAGAACTGATTTTTCAAAACGAGAACGGGTACGACTTTGGTGATATCTCGCCAGACGGAAACCTGATCGCCTTGTCAAAAAATGCGAATCGCGATGACAGTGATTCGTACCTTTTTAATCGAACAACCGGCGAAGTCGAACTCCTGACGCCCCACGAAGGTGAAATCAACTATTCGCCGGCCAGCTTTTCACCCGATGGAAAGTCCCTGTTGCTGTTGACCGATGCCGGCCGCGATTTCCGCTACCTGATTCGACAGAACCTGGAAACTGGCGAACGTGAAACAGTTGCTGAATTCGAATGGGACGTTGCATCGGCCGGGTACTCGAAACGTGGAAAATACCTCGTACTTGGAATCAACGAAGATGCTCGCAACGTGTTGCAAGTATTTGATGTCGAGAAAGACCAGCCCGTCGAATTGCCCGTAATCGATGGCGCAAGTATTTCGAGTTTCGGCATTTCCGACGACGAAACACAAGTCGCCATGTACGTATCGAGCGACAGGATTCCCAGCGATGTTTTTGTTTTCGACTTGACAGCCGAGGAATCGGCGACGCCCGCTCGATTGACGACTTCGCTTAATGCCGATATTGAACCGAATGATCTGGTTTCCGGTGACGTTGTTCGTTTCAAATCGTTTGACGGTCTGGAAGTCCCTGGAATTCTGTATCGGCCTCACCAGGCTGGCCCGGACAAGCAGGTCCCGGCGCTTGTCTGGGTTCATGGCGGTCCCGGCGGTCAGTCACGCGTGGGGTACAGCGGACTGATCCAGTACATGGTCAACAACGGCTACGCAGTTTTCGCCATCAACAATCGGGGCAGCAGCGGTTATGGCAAGAAATTTGAACAGCTTGATAATCGCAATCATGGAAAAAAAGACTTGATGGATTGCGTCACAAGCAAACAAATGTTGATCGAAACGGGATACGTGGCCCCCGATCGGATCGGCATTATCGGTGGCAGCTACGGCGGCTTTATGACTTTGGCGGCACTGGCATTTCAGCCCGAAGAGTTTCGGGTTGGAGTTGATATTTTCGGCGTTGCCAACTGGCATCGCACCGTCCAAAGTATTCCTCCGTGGTGGGAAGCGCAGCGGGCTGCCCTGGAAAAGGAATTGGGCGATTTCAGTGATGAAGAGTATTTCAGGAGTATGTCCCCGTTGTTTCATGCCGACAAAATCACTCGGCCCCTGATGGTATTACAAGGTGCCAACGATCCGCGTGTTCTAAAAGTCGAATCGGACGAAATGGTGGCAGCCGTGCGCAAGAACGGTGTCACGTGCGAGTACATCGTCTTTGACGATGAAGGACACGGCTTTCAGAAAAAAGAGAATCAGGCCCGAGGATACCGGTCAATTCTGGATTTTTGCGACAAACACCTCAAGGGCTCGCAAAACTAAAAAAGGGGGCAGCCTCAATCCACTTGGTGGCGAAGCGGATGACATCGTCGCCAAATGCCATATGGTGAAGTTCGTGTTTGCCATCCGGCCAGTTATTGTATTCGCAACCAGGGGCCCGACTGGCGAATTCCCGTGTTGCAACTGGATCGGTAATTGTGTCGAGTCCACCGTGCATGATTAGCGCTGGCGTCGTCAAATCCGCCACATTTTTCAGGCAGTAATTACCGGCATCGATCATTCCAAAATAGTTTCGCGGTGTAATGCGACCGTGCATCCATTTGTCCGCACGGGCCTTCGTTTCATGGACCGGGTCGTCTGATAATTCGCCAAGGTCGAGTCCGGTTCGCAGACTGATACGAGGAAAAAGCCTACCCGCTGTACGACCCATTGCAACCTTCCATGCCGGTGCTTGCATGGCAATCCGCAATGCCGGACTGCTGGAGACGATGCCGGTAAGATGCGGTCGTCGACGAAGCGCGTGGTACAGCACCAACAAGCCCCCGAAGCTGTGACCGTAACCGAAATGGGGTAACGATGGAAATCGTTGTTGCAGTTCCTGAATGCTTCGATCAAGGTCATCCAGCAAATCGTCGAACCGTCGAACGTAGCCGCGCTGGCCATCGCTCTTTCCGTGACCCCGCAAATCGGGGATCAAAACGGAAATTCCTGCGTCACAAAGAATATGCGCAACGCGTTCGTACCGTCCGCCGTGATCACCGAGCCCATGAGTTACCAGAACAGCGGCCGTTGCATTGGGCACCGTCCAGCATCGCGCCATGATCTTGCACCTGTCGTTCATCGACCACGACAGCTCGGACAGCTCGGTTCCTGGTTTGGATTTATACATCGTCAGCGTTGCGAAAGCGTGATTGAATAGTTGGTAACTGGCACATTACACGTCCTCTTTTCGCTTTCGTTCAGCCTCCAGCCACTGAGCTGTTCCGTGCTGATCGACTTTCCGGCAAGTTTCCTCGATCTGGTCGGCGATTTCGCCCAGATCGTTTTGCCATTCCTGGTGCGTAATATCGGGAGGACACAACTGCGCCATTTCATCGATTAGCAATATCAAGCGGAGCAGGTGACGAAAGATCATTCCTTCCTGTTTTTGCAGTCCTTTGCTCGTAATGTATTTGTTGAAATCACCGCCGAACTCCAGCACTTCACCGGCAACCCACACAGGCCAGACTTTTGCATCATCAACTCCGGGAAAATCATGACCAAACAGTCGATGCAGTTTGTGGGCAAGCGTCAACACGTAAACCCGCTCATCCTCGTCCATCCAGCTTCGGCGAACATCTTCTTCCTCCTCGACGACGATCGCGCCTAATTCTTCTGCTGACGCAAGGCCAAGAGCCATCAACTGGTTGTCCAGCCGACTGGTTGCCAGTGGACCTGGCGGCAGAAACTCGGGTTTGGGAACGCGAACCGCCGGACCGAGCGAACGAGGCAGCTCCAACAAACTTTCCAGCGCCTGAATTCGTTCATTGCGATCGGCAATTCCCATATGGTTCATTAAAAACATTCCGTACAGCGGATGAACGCCTCGCAGTTTCGAAAGGTCGGCAAGCGTCTCGGTCGGATAGGCAAACTCCGGTCGATAGAGCTGCTTTTCCAGTTCGACCGAACCTGTTTTCGAACTGGCCCCCGTTGTCGATGACATCTTTTTAAGTTTTGGCTTTTCGCCGAATGAGGCTGATGGGTTCCCCTCGCCGGGTAAGCTGGAAGAGCCCCGTTGACCCAGGTCCAGTCTCATTCCACCGGATCTTGTTTCGGGCGCGGCGTCGTTTGACTTGTCATTCGAATCGATGTCAATCCCGTCGGCATTCATTTCTGATAATGATGGCCTGGGTTCGAGCCGAATGTAGCCAGCACGCCATAATGTAATCAACTGGTTGTTTAATTGTTTTTGTGCCTGCTCCGTCTGTCTTTCCGTGAGCAATCGTTTGTCAACAAGCTGTCGAATCGGTTCGACCAGGGGAGACGCGCCCAGCATAAACGCCAGCAATCGCCATGGGAGGTTGCCTCGACTGGCCAGTTCCGCCGGCGGCGCGGCAATCAGTTGTTCGAATTGTTGCTGGCTCCAGTACTGCACCCCCTCCCGGCGTTTGGGAATCTTTTTCTTGAGTTGCTTGCGAGCTTTTAACAAACCCGGGTCTTTCGTGTTCTCGGGAATCTGTTTCAGTTTCTCTTCAGCGCGAAGGATTTTGACGTCATCTTCATGGGTAAGCGCAAACACAAACCCCCGATCGTCGTATTGTGGTCGGCCAGCCCGACCAAACATTTGATGGGCAGATGCGGCATCGATCAACTTCAGTTTTCCAGGCGGGCCTTTCAGTAAAGTCGGCAGCACGACGCTTCGCGCCGGCAGGTTGATCCCGGCGGCCAGCGTTTCCGTACAAACGCAAATCGAAAGCAATTTGTCCTGAAACAATTGTTCGACAATGCGACGGTAGCGTGGCAAGACTCCGGCGTGGTGAACGCCGATTCCCCGGATCAGGATTTGTTTAAGCTTCGGTCCCGCCCCCTGCGACCAATCGTATGCATCCAGCGCCCTGGAGATTTCCTTTTGCTGCGATTCGCTGACGACCCGTTTTCCCTTGAGTTGTTCGGCCATGGTCCAGCATTGTTCGCGATTGAAACAGAAAATCAGCGCAGGAGTTCGGCGCAGACTTTCATCGCCAACAATCATTTTTTCGACATGTTCCAGCAACAATTCGTCGCCGACCCACTCGAA
This sequence comes from Pirellulaceae bacterium, assembly GCA_031414755.1. GTDB lineage: Bacteria > Planctomycetota > Planctomycetia > Pirellulales > Pirellulaceae > CAJQPP01. Next base: position 18,925 of record JANNWJ010000018.1, read on the forward strand.
CGACAAGGGTACTTTTCGCTCGGTCCCCTGGACAAGTGCCAGCCGTCGATTCTGGCGATGATGCAGCCAACTGGAAAAACCCAGGGCGTTTCCAACCGTGGCGGAGAGCAGCAATGTCTTGACCTGTTCCGGCAACAGCCCCAATCCAAACTCCCAAACAATTCCCCGTTCCGGATCGTTGAAACTGTGGAATTCGTCCATGACCACGGCCCAGACATCGCTGAAGTCAAACACTTCGCGATGCAGTAATCGATTCAGCAGGATTTCGGCAACAACCACCAGGATTTTTGCATGCGGGTTTATTTTGCGATTGCCCGTCACCAGACCTACATCATCGGGCGAAAATCCCCAACGGACAGCCGCCGCCTGCATTTCATGGAATTTCTGGTCCGTCAGTGCAATCAGCGGCGTCGTGTAATAAGCAGTCTTGCCAAGATGCAGTGCCTCGAACAAGGCTGCTTCAGCGATCAACGTCTTGCCGGTGCCGGTCGGTGCGCAGACCAGTACTCCCTGTTCATTGGTGAACCAGGCCAACAGCGCTTCCTGCTGAACCGGGTACGGATCGAACGGAATCGTTTCAAAGTAGCGCTCGGCCAACTCGTCGCGTCGGGATTGCAGGATCGTCATTGTCCACCATCAACGCTTCGTACTGCAGGAGTATCCGTTGCGCACCACGCGTATCAAATCCGCGACACTCTGCGGATTCAATGGCTAGCCGATTGCGTCGTTACAGTTTAACAATTCTTTAGCGACGCGGGGATTCTCCAAAGAAAACCCCCTTCTAATTATTGTGACGCTTGTTGGCACCTTCCTTGCTGTAACTGAAAAGCAACGATCAGGAAAACAAGCCTCCCCAAGGAATTTTCATATGACCCGTATTGCTCGAAGCAGGAAACGTCGTCGCCGAACCTTCAAAAACCCCGTTCCGTTCATGCGTGGACTGGTAATCGAGTCGCTTGGCGTCGCCGCACTTGGCTTTTTGTATTTCACAATGCAAGCATCTACAGCCGCAGAAAAGGCTGCAAACAAGGCCGTTATCGAGCCAGGGCTTGTATCGACAGCCACGACCTCAACAGTCAGGAGTGACAGCAGTGCACGCTAAACGACCGTGCGGCTGGTGCAAGCGGATTGTCTCCAGTCGCCTTGCACGATCGAAAGTTTTGCAATTTTCGCTATTGTGATCCCGCCCGGCCCCCTGTTAAATCCCGCGACGATCACTTCGGGAACTTTATTCGGTGGCAGGGTTAGCTATGAAGACTTCCAGGCGTACAGGTTGGTTTCTGACAATGGTTCTGCTTACCATGACGGCGACTTTCTCGACGGCAACGGCACAGGACCCGGTGCCGGCTGACCTCACCAACGTGCCAGTCGATATCAACGAGTTGCGTCAACTGCTTACCGACGGATTCAAACAATACGAGTCGCAGTTACAAGCGGTATTGAAAACGCGATTTCCCGAGGAGAAAAATTTTGTCGGTTCGATCGTCTACCTGGTCCAGGTTGAAAAAATTCCCAAGAACATCGTGGATTCGGCGTGGCTCTGGGTTCGAAAGAACCGCCCAACGACCAAGTATCCGTTTGTGTATTTCGAGCGTGTGTTGCGTCTGGAAGCCGATAAGCTGAAGATCCATATTCCGGAATTTGATCGTGATATGTATAGCAGAGCACGGCTGACTCAAGGCTTTCAAAGCGGTTTTCGCAGGTAATGTCGCGCAATGGATTCGACCTGCTTCGATTATCGGAAGCAGACTCCCGGCCGCGTTAGCCCCACTCCCATCTCTCCCTGGCGTTTTCGTGATGGGGCAGGGATCTTATACTGAACCGCTGACGTACTTACGCTGTTGTTGAGAGTGCTTTGCCGATATACGGCAGGCTGCTACTCAATATTCGATGGACGATTCCAGTTTTATTGCCCTTGCACGGGCGCTTTCGTTTTCAGGTCAAGTCTCAACCATGGTTTCCATCAAATTACCCGATAACAGTCTGCGCGAATTCGACAAGCCCGTCTCTGTTCTCGATATTGCCAAAAGCATCGGTTCACGCCTGGCCAAAGACGCGCTTTGGGGTGAAGTCGCCGGCCAACCCGTTCCGCTTGATCATATTGTCGACGGCCAGGGGGTCGAGTTAAAGATCATTACAAAAAAAGATCCGCATGCACTGGCAACCATGCGTCATTCCTGTGCTCATGTCATGGCACGTGCCGTTATGCGAATCAAGCCAAATGTTCAATTGGCTTTTGGTCCGACAATCGACGGGGGATTTTATTACGACATCGATTCGCCCGATGCGATTCGCGAAGAGGATTTTCCGGCGATTGAAGCCGAGATGAAACGAATTATCAAGCTGGACGAGCCGTTCGAACGGATCGAGCGGTCGCGCGAAGAGTCGGTGCAGATTTGTCACGATTTGAAACAACCGTTGAAAGTCGAGCACATCCAGGAGGGGCTTGCCCAACATTCCTCGCTGTCGTTTTACCAGCAAGGCGAGTTTATTGACCTGTGTCGAGGTCCGCATATTCCCGCGCCGGGCTTGATCGGGGCATTCAAGCTGCTTTCGATTGCCGGCGCTTACTGGAAAGGTGATGAAACCCGTCAGCAATTGCAGCGGCTTTACGCAACGGCTTTTTTTGATCAGCAGGCGCTTGACGAACATCTGGAACGGATCGAGGAGGCGAAGAAACGCGACCATCGTGTTCTCAACAAACGGCTGGCGTTTTTTCATATTGACGACGACGTTGGTCAGGGTTTGATCCTGTGGACTCCCAGAGGTGCCTTTATTCGACAAGAGTTACAGGAATTCATTTCGGGACACCTTGCCCGTCAGGGATACAACCAGGTTTTCACTCCGCATATCGGCAAACTCGATTTGTATCGAACCTCAGGACACTTTCCCTACTACCAGGATAGCCAGTACCCGCCATTGGTACTTCGCGATCAATTGAATTTGATGGCCGAACAAGGCTGTAGTTGTGGTGAGCTCGCCAATCGCATGAACGCTGGCGAGATCGATGGATACATGCTCAAGCCGATGAATTGCCCGCACCATATCAAGATCTATTCTTCGCAGCAGAGAAGTTATCGCGACTTGCCAATTCGACTGGCCGAATTTGGAACCGTCTATCGATGGGAACAATCGGGTGAGATCGGTGGCCTGACACGCGTTCGCGGTTTCACCCAGGACGATGCCCACCTGTTTGTGACCGAGGAACAAGTTGCCGACGAACTCGCCGGCTGCCTGGAACTGGTAAAGATCGTTCTGGGAATGATGAGCCTGGACGACTACCGTGTGCGAATAGGGCTGCGCGATCCCGACTCCGAAAAGTATGTGGGCGATTCAGCCAATTGGGACAGGGCGGAGGATGCTTGCCGTCAAGCGGCGACAACTCTTGGCAAGCCGTTTACGGAAGAGCCTGGTGAAGCAGCCTTTTACGGACCAAAAATCGATTTTGTTGTTCGCGACTGCATCGGCCGCGAATGGCAACTGGGAACGGTTCAGGTCGATTACAACTTGCCCGAACGATTTGGTCTCGAATTCGTCGGTGCCGACAACCAGACTCATCGACCGATCATGATTCACCGCGCACCGTTTGGATCCATGGAACGGTTTATCGGCGTTCTGATCGAGCATTTTGCCGGTGCCTTTCCACTCTGGCTTTGTCAGGAACAGGGCAGGGTGCTAACCGTCAGCGACAAAAGCGAAGTGTACGGCAAACAGGTGCAGCAGCGATTCCGGGATGCCGGTTTACGTATCACGGGAGATTTCCGCAGCGAAAAACTGGGCGCAAAAATTCGCGACGCCCAGCTCGAAATGACACCTTATATGCTGGTCGTCGGGCCGCGCGACGCGGAAAGTGGGACCGTTTCCATTCGTGACCGCGTCGACGGCGACCTCGGTGCCTTGCCGGTCGAAGATGCGATCGCCAAACTGAAATCCGAAGTCACTGGCAGGAGAGTCAGACAAAAATTCAGCAACCAGATTTCAACGACAGAAACCGGCGTGGGCAGCTCTTATTGATCTGTCGACGTCTCCCCAACCAGATCGCCGCCGTGTTGTTGTCGCTCGCGCCGAGACAGAAACCTTTCGATGCTTTTCTCAGGAACCGTTACCCTGAGAGGTCACTTCAATCGATTCCATGCGCATCGTGGTTGTTGCCGCAAGTGTCTGATCTCGCAGAAACCATGACCCGGGTAGCCAGCTTATTTCATTAAAGGGAATGCTTACCCTGACGGAAGCGGTTGAACCGGAATAGGTAACAGTCGCAGTCACACCTTCGACTGTTCCAATACTTGCGTAATGTTCGGCAAGTTCAATCACCGAACCTTCTGTAGCCCCCTCGATAATTGCAAATCGGGCTGCTTCGCGAGATGCATTGGCCAAAACATTTCGAGCCAGGGCAAGCCGACCCATCTCAATTGTCCCGAACAGGAAAACGAGAAACAAGGGCGCGACCAGGGCAAACTCGACTGCCGCAGCGCCGGGCCGATTACTTTTCCTGCGGAACTTCACATGATTCTTCATTGGGAACGCCTTTATTTAGTGAACGAGTCGTGCCGGAGAATAAACCATGTCACTGGTATCCTCACTGCCATTGGAGATTATGACGTTGTCCTCGACGACATTTGCCGGCTGGATCATCAATCGTTTTGAGTTGTTTTTCGATCCCTGGAAATTCACTTCTACGATTCGTACACCGACAAATTTCACGATGGTAAACGTCGCGTTGTTTCCTGGACCAACGACCTGCGAATAGATCATTATGATCCGCGGATCGCCTTTTACGGCCTCCAGTTGAGATTTCATCCCGGCACTGATTCCCGTGTCGCCGTTAAGCAAGAGCGTTCCGTCGGCACCGAGTTGCAGTTTTCCGTCATGATGAGACAGGTCATCGGCAGAGACTCCATCCAGAATCTGCCGTTTGATGTCGTTGGTGCTGTTCCCGCTTGAACCAATGTCGACTGTACCTGAGTTTCCCGACGCCCCCGTATCGTGCGGATAGATATTGAGTTCCTTCACGCCATCCGATCCGGATGTTACGTTTCCGGTCTCGAAATTATAGTTAAAATTGTCTGAGCCACTTCCAGCCATAAAACTGTTCCAGATCGATTCCTTGACAGCGAAGGGCAACAAACCAATGGTTTGTGAACTGTCGGCCGGTGTTTTGAATCCGCGAATCGAAGTTGACATCGAGGCGGTTGCATCTACTTCAAGAGGTTTACTGGCAATCCCCAACATCCGTGCCAACGTAAATCTGACTTCACCGTTTTGATCCTGGGTTTGGCGGAGGCGGATCTTGACTGCGTTTGCGACGCCTGAATTGGTGGGAGTCAAATCAGCATTTGGATCTCCAAAACCCGCAAACGTACCGAACACAATGTCACCGGCGGAATGGTTGTAATAATTCAGGTCGGCTTCCAATGACTCCATTCGGACAAGGTTCGTACCTGCGACACTGGCGGCCAAAGTTCGGGCTGATTCCCGCGAGTTCGGCTCCGTTTCCTTGCGGTTCAGGTGTGATACGTATTCCCAGCAAGCCGCCAGCGCGGCTGAATCGGCTGATCGTTGCATTTCCGTCTTTTCAGCCATGAACATCCCAAGTTCCACAGCAAATGCTGCGACAACGATCAAGACGGACAACAACATCAGTGCGAATACGGCCATCGCACCTTTTCTGGGCCTATTGCGATAACAAAGCCGGTTTGCCGACAAGAACAAATTTGTGTGAGTGACCATTTCCAGGTTCCGAACTATTGTTGGTTGACCGCTGATAAAAACACTTCTTGCCCTGCTTCTTGTCCCAGTGGGCTACTCTGGGCTACTCGCTTCCGTTTAGCAGATTCTTGTTGACTTCAATGGTTTCAAGCAGTTGATTTCCCGAATATGTGCGTACCCTGACAAGGATCATGCTTTCAACGCGGTTTGCCGAATAACCGACCCCGGAACTGGCGGCTGAATCTACTATTCGGTAGTTATTCAGGTTTTGCAATGCGGATGCGAAGACGGTGAGCTTTGCTTCGTCTAGAGCCAGACCATTCCATGTTCGGGAACGAAAACCGGATAGCCCGAACTCCAGGTTGTCATTCTTGATTTCCAGATACTGGGTCCAGCGGATTCGTTCGTCTCTTTCATCAAGCGATCGATTGGTCAGTCGTGGAGACGCATCGTCCTGCGCGTCATTGGTCCATGTCTGCAACTGGATTCCACCGGGGGTGAATTCCGGGCTCGTTGAGTGATTAAACTCGACTGTGAAATAGGTAGCCGGGTCGTTGTGATCGGGTGTCATCACTGACGTAAACTGGGGAGCTGTTATTTCAGAGTCCGGTTCGACAATTGCAACCACCCAATCTTCTTCGATGCGAGTCAGGCCCTGAACATCCTGTCCAAGGACAGCGCCCGAGCTACCCAGGAGGGAGACCATCGCTACCACGACGGAAAATTGAATGTGCCAGAACACTTTATTGGTTTTGAACGACATGTTGGGACTCCAGTTGATTTAGCAGGCGATGAATCAGGCGAATGATTGCGAGGCCGCGCAATTACTTCCGATTCCAGAATCGCATCGAGCTTCACAAGAACATGAAAACACTAGTGCAACTTGCCAGGTCCGGTCGGAAAATTTTCGAAAATGTTGTTTGATTTGCTATAAAAGTCATCAAACACGGCTTTATCAACGTGCGTAATCGGAAAAACCGTCTCATGCGACATGTGCGGAACGGAAGACAAGCCATCGTTCGTATAAATACTTTCCTTTCAACACACATAAGCTAACTTGCTATTGGCGTATTCTTTTGCGGAGTTCATGGACAAGTGTTTTCCATGTGTTCCCGGAATATTCAAAGATTGCGAAGCAATCCTGCCACCCAAGGTTCCCGGAATTCTCGCAAAGGAGCAATTGATGAAAAACGCCAAACAGCTTGCCAATCGGCAACGTAATCAACGCAAAAAGTTCCTGGTTGATAAAAGCTCCCAATTCGGAATTGCGCGGGGAATAGTTGCCTTCTGGTTGGTCGGGATATTGATCGTGACGAGCTTTCCGCTGCTGGCGATGGCGGTGTACGGTACTTTAATTGCGCAACTTCCGACCAGTACCGTTATCGCAGCGGTGTTGGATGCAGCCTGGTTTCCATTCGTAACAAGCGTGTTATTCCTGCCGGTCGGTGTCTGGTACTCAATTCAATTCAGCAACCGGATTGCAGGGCCGATTTTTTGTATCAATCGTGAGATGCAACGCATGAACGCCGGCGAGGAATGCAACGTGGTTGTGCTTCGTGAAAACGACTATTTCAAAAATCTCGGTGACACTTACAACAACACGCGGGCCCGAACAGTGGCCATGGAACAGAAAATCCGGAAACTGGAATCCCTGACAATCCAGAATTCCAGCGACCAGAAAATGTCGGAACTGAATTCGGACAGGGCTATTAGCGTGTAGCAGACGGATTACTTTTCGCGATCTGTTTCAAGTCGAGGCAAAAAAAAGCGTGTGGCGTTTGCCCAACCAACTGTTGGAGCCTGCCACACGCACAATCCGAAATCACTTTTGATGCAAGTAGATCGATTAACGACGCGAACGGAATCTGACGATCGCCAAACTTCCAAGCATTGTCCCTAACCAGATCGTCAAAGCGGTTGGTTCCGGTACGACTTGATTCACGGTGTTGCCAAACTTGCCGCTATTTCCATTGTCAACCGCATTGATGTGGACAAAAGCCTTGAACTCGTTCGCGACATTCATAAAGTCGAAAGAGTTACTATTCACTCCCGTAGCCGTGATATCGTAAGTCGACGTCATTCCAACGAAAAACTTTGGCTTTCCGGTCGGGGGTGGATAATTAAACAAGATGTCAAATCCGCTTTTCGGGCTAAGACTTTGTGCATTCATCGAATGGGTCGGACTGCCGAGATGTGTGACAACCCCTGAAACATAACTGAATGTAAAGCCACTCAGGGCATCGCTGACACTGAAGACCAAATCATTCAGAAATGCGCTGGCGTCAACGCCCGCTCCACCCTGAAAATTAATTGTGAGACGTACTTTATTGGGTCCAACACTGTCGTCAAACGACATGACAATCGCGTCGTTGGCAATCGCATTTGCACCAGAACCTGTTGTTTCGTTTCCGCCAACATTCAACGTCCAAATCGACGCATCAGCAGACGACGGAAGTAAAACCGCAACGCAGGTCAAAATCAAGATGAAAGTCTTCATAACAGTGGTCCAAATTCGGGGTAGGTGAGAGGGAGGTAGGTTGTAAAACGTTTCTGGTAGGTTGTAAAACGTTTCTGTGAGCCGCGTCATTATAAATTCTTTGCACGCGAATTCAACTACCTGCCTCATTAAAACTGGAAAAATCGGAAATAACGAGTTCAGCGTCTCCTCTCAATAAGTGAGAAAAAATGCCCCAAAATTTTGAAGAACACGGGATTTGTCTCAAAATGATACTGAAGATCGGTCGAGCTTGATGCGATCGTTTCGCAGGTTTTCTGGCGAGCGCCCGTGACATTGTGTTCTCAACGCAAATTCGCCTGTTTTCACCTGCAACATTTCGATATCGTTTGGCTGACAAATCCTTGCCGATTGAATAACAACCCGGTTTCAGGTAATAATCGTGGCGCTCAGCCTTTGGGTGGTGCGATTGCAGTAGAATAAAGTGCCCGAGCAATCCGAATTCACCCAATATTCGATTTAGAAAGGAACCCAAGATAGATTCTTATCGAACCAACGAACAGATTCGTATTTCACCTGTTCGCGTAATTGATGCCGAGGGAGAACAACTAGGCGTAATTCCAACAAAAGATGCAATGGACAAGGCCCGCGATGCCGGGCTGGATCTTGTGGAGGTGGCACCGGAAGCCAAACCTCCTGTTTGCCGAATCATGGACTACGGAAAATTCCGTTACGAACGGAACAAAAAAACCCACAAGAACAAATCCCACCAGACCAGGCTCAAGGAAATCCGTGTCCGTCCCAAAACAGGTGACCACGATATCGATTTCAAAGTCAAACAGGCCATTGGTTTTCTGCATCACAAGGACAAGGTCCAGGTGACCGTGATGTTCCGGGGACGCGAGCTGGCGCATATCGAAGAAGGGCGCAAGGTCATGGAGACCATTATCGCAAAACTTTCCGAACACGGGAAAGTTGAAAGCGCCGTGAGTTCCCAGGCGCGCCGAATGATGTGTACGATTACCCCTCGCTAGACGTCCAGTCGAAAGCAAAAAAAACCGCAGCGCTTCAGGCACTGCGGTTTTTTCGTTGTTCGGGACGTCCGTGTCCGTCAGGTTGTTTTGCCCCGTAAGCCACTGCTCAAGGCAACCTCAACCCTCCTGAAGCGTTGGCCTCAATTAGAATGCTCGTTCGACACCAAAGTAGGCACCGTGCAGTAGCAAGTCGCCATTCGTCTTGATATTGTTGGTCGCGTTGAATGTCTGGAAATTGGTTGGGATTTGGTCCGGAGCCAATGCAACTCCTGTTACCCCAATTGCGCGGTAGCCAACATTGGCTCGCCAGCATTCCGACATTTGCCAGTTCAATCCGAGGTCCAGTTCGCCAAGCGTTGCGACTTCGTCTTCCTGGGCCGACAAGTTGTAGTCGGTGCCAGTGTAAGGACCAGCCGTTGCGACACCAAATCCGCCGGCACCATCGTTAATCGATTGACCAGCGTACACATCGTTGTTGTACAGACCGAATTTGCATCCCAACGACAGACTAAAACCGCCGAACAGGCAACGGTCAGCACGGGCACCTAACTGGAAACCCAGCAATTCGTTCTCGACTTCGACGTCGTAAAAAGTTTGCGGTGGGTACGGGGCCGTGCTGTTGAAGGCTGCCAGACGAATGTTTTCATCGAACTGGAAATAGCGAAAACCGGCCAACCATTCGATGTTGATCGTTCGGCAACAGAGTCCCTGGGTTGCACCCCCACTACGGAGCAAGTTGAACTCAAAGTTTTGGAAGTCATTGTTGCGATAGGTTCGCCAGCTATCCGCAGTATTAAACGCCTGGTCAACAGCCGACCCAGCCAACGACACATCCGCCAATCCGGTCAGTGAAGTCGTGTACGGGGCACCGGAAAACGTGTAGTCGGATTGACTGGGGTACAGTCCCCAATAGCCTATTTCCCATCCCAGGCCGTTGCAATTGCGAACGCCCAATGTTGCTTCAAATCCGTTCAGGTCATCAATATCCGAAGCGGTGGAATAGAGCGATTCGCCGAAAGCATTCGTTCCGTACAATCGTTGATCTTCGTAATTTCGGTTAAATATCAGGCCGCGCAAACCAAAGACAACGTTTCGATCGTTGTTGTGAATCAGGTCGCCGCCAACTCCGCAGCCAGTTGCCGATCCGCTGCCGTAGTAATCGCTGCTCGCGCCCGTATCACATCCAGCGCTGCCAGCCGCGTCGTTTTGCGCAGGAAGATTTTGCTCCTGGGACGGAACATGATGAATCGGGTCTACCACGGTCAATGGAACAACCACATCGCTTGGAGATGCTTCTTGCTGGACAGCAGCCGGCTCCTGAACGTGCCCGTAGGATGAGTATCGGGCATTTGTCTGGTACTGTGCCGATGCAGTCGTCGCCAGGCCAAGCGAGGCGGCAATTGCAACAGCGTTGAATAACGTGCATTTCATGTTGGGAAAAACTCCTTTTTTCGGGACCGCCAGCTCGCCATTCAAAACTGGCTGACAGGCACATCCATGCTCGGAACGCTTGTCGTATGCGAAACCTCCCCTTTACGCTGGAGCGGTTACGTCGATTCGATTCTGCCTTTGGAATCGACGTTGCCCGTAATGACAAACAAGTGCATTTGCCCGCCTTTTCCCGAAATCACATGGCCATCACTGTGCAATCTGACAAGTTCGAACAATCCGAACGACAGCGAAAATTTCCGACGTTTGCCCCAACCGGAAAAGGTGATTTTGTGGAAGAACCCTCAACGCTTGCCTGCGCGGAACTATCAGCACACGACCCTGCCGATTGATTTGCTCACAGCATCATAAAATCAAAACCGTTTTACCAGCCGGAATCGTCGTTTAACTTTTGCCAACCGGAAATCTTTCGGCATTCCGAGCTGGCGAATGATTATGCTAGTAAAATCAATGCTGGCAATTGGAAAAGTACGCTCACCCATCCGGAACGCAACGAATCATCTGATTTCCGGAACAATGCCGAGTTCTTCGAGACTGACGAGTGCATCGAAAGCGACCCCGATCTCAGCAAGGCGCGCGGCAGCTCCTTGATTGCGATCGACAATGGCGATTGCCCGATCGACCATTAACCCAAATTCGCGGGCTCGTTCAACAGCGGCAATCAAGCTCCCTCCGGTCGTTGCGACATCCTCGACGATGATCGCTCGTTGTCCTGGAGTTACCGGCCCTTCGACTTGCTGACCCGTACCATGCGCTTTTGGCTCTTTGCGAACGATAAAACCGCGAAGGGAATGCCCTTGTTGGTGAGCCAAAGTGATGATGGCTGCCGTAATAGGATCGGCACCGATCGCCATGCCGCCAACACAGTTTGGCAAGTCATTTCCGATCAATTTCAGCATTCCATTCCCGACCAGATTGGCGCCCTTTCCATCGAGAGTCACCTTGCGACAATCCAGGTAAAAACTGGCCGTTTTTCCGGACGCGAGTTGAAACGAGCCGATTTGCAAGGCTTGTACCTTGATCAATTCAATCAATTCCGATTTGTCGTACAATGCCCGTTCTCCATTTTCGAAATCAGGTGCGCTGGTTGAACCTTTTTCCAACCGCCACAGCCCGGAAGTAAGTTTGACACAACAAATCGGGCACCACCACTCCACGCAAGACTCCGCAGCCGCCCCATGCCGAAAATCGCCGTGACGCCACCCGTATCGATCATCCTGATCATCGATGGACTAAGTCCAAGATATCTGTCCCCCTATGGATGCACGTGGATTGATACGTCAGCATTGAACTCGCTCGCATCCAATTCCGTGGTCTTTGAAAATGTTGTGGCCGACTGTTCCGATCCGGAAATCGCCCTGAGTGCGGTATTGTATGGCCAACATCCGCTCTCATTTTGTCAGGGTGGCGTTTCAATCGAATCATTTTTTTCGCTTGCCGGAGATCTCGTCAAACGTTGCCTGCTTAGCGATGACCTGAACCGAATCGAAGAGCCGTTCATGGCATTAAACTTTGATGAAGTCATTGAACTGCCCGCCGCAAGGGAATTTGAAGCTCTCGCCCAGTCGGCAACACATATTGCCGAGACCCATTTAGGGCATTGTTTCGCTCGAATTTCCGCTGAGTTGCAAGGCCAGGATTTTCCTGTCCTGTTTGTGATTCATCTAACGAGCCTTACCCGAATTTGGGATGCACCCGTTGAAATGCGGGCAAAATTTTGTGAAGAAGACGATCCCGATCCGATTTCTGATGTCATTCCTCCAGACGATTTTTCCGGCGACGAAGAATCCCGACCGGACGAGATACTGGGGATTACAAGGGCTCTTGCCGCACAGATCGAGTGCCTCGATTCCTGCCTGGAAATCCTGTGGCAGGAATTGCATGAGCTCAGATTGTACGACGAGTCGTTAATCGCCTTGATCACGCCGGTCGCTTTTCCCGTTGGACATCATGGGATTATCGGGACAGCAGCCGGCTATCTGAACAGCGATTGTCATGAAGTTCCCTTGATGATCAAACTGCCTGGGCCGGCCGGGGATTTTGCCTGGCGCGATCATGGGTTGATCCAGCCGTCGTCGGTCTTGTCGTTGATTGGTCACCTGGTTTTTACCGGCTCAATGTCGGAATCGGATCTTTACCAGCGAGTGCCACCCAAGGCGGTTTTGTCCATCAGCGGAGCACTTCGCGCCATCCGAACTGACAACTGGCTGTTGATCCAGTCGCGCGAACGCTCATCATTGTTTGTCAAACCGGACGATCGATGGGACGCCAACCCTGTCGAAGACCGTTGCCGGGAAATCGCCAGCTCGCTCGTCGAATCGATCGAACAGTTGACAAGGATTCTTGTTGACGACAAATGATTCTGCCGTTTGCCCTAGCGATAAGTTTCCGGATAGATCACGATCTCAATGCGGCGATTGGGGCTGATCCCATTCTGCACCGATGCATTGTTGTATCGAGGACGATTGCTTCCCAGAGCCATGGTAAAAACCTGTTCATGGGGCAGACCCGATTTGACAAGCAAATCAAAAACGGCGAGTGCCTGCGTAGCCGTCAACTGGTGATGACTGGTCGTGGCTGGCTGGATTGGCGAGCCATCCCAATGCGCTTCGACTCCCACAAGCTGCTGCGGAAAATTCTGCCGAATGGCGTTGGCGAGATTGGCGATCGTCATCGCGTCGTTGCTGTTGATTTGGTACGAACCGGAAACGAACAAGCGGTCCGTGGGGCCTTCGATTCGAATCACATCGCCATCCATCCACGACTTGAATCCAGGCAACTGAACAGTCTGAAGTCGTTCCATCAATCCGTTGTTCGCCCGGATCGTTGCCCCCGTCGCCGCCGATGCGTTGCTCCACGGACCGGTCGCTTGCGATGGCTGTTGATTGGCTGCGATTTGTTGCTGGGCGGCGGCTGTTGCCTGTTGACTCTGAGCCTGCGATTGCTGCAACTGGTTCATGGTATCGGCAAGCTGTTGCCGAAGCGAATCGTTGTAATTGTTGGCGTTTTGCAATCGCTGTTGCATTGCGGCGATCTGGGTATGTAGATTTTCGTTGTCCGAATTGAATTGACCCAGACGGGAATTCAGCGATTCATATTGCGATGCCAACTGCTGAATCTGCGCATTGTCGGGGGCAGGATTCGGGTTTTGCGGATATTGACCGCCGTTGGCGAACAGGCCCCCATTTTGACTCACTGCCGGCCAAGCTGCGGCATTACCACCGCCAAACAAAGGTCCTTGCGCACCGGGTCCCGTCATCGGCTGACGACATCCGCCGCTCAGTGAAACGAGCAACAGCAAAACGAGTGTGATGCGAGACATGAACTGTGAATAAATGCCTGATTGGGGCTGCAAAAAATTTTGTCGCGGAAAAGTAGCAGCACCCGCCTGGAGGGTAAATAGCATTCACCCAGTTTGGCTCTTGTACTTTCGAAAAATCCACAATTTTTAGGGAAATTTGATCGTGGCGAGAGGATCAAAGAACCCTCTGACTGGCTTCCAATTGTCTGCCAGCAGTGGGTGGAAATTCGCCATAAAATCGGCGGATGTAATGCCGCCCTTGCTGCTGGTGCAAATGCTGTTCGAATCCGCTAAAACGCATCACACGATCGGTCAAACGTGCGTTCGCAGCCTGACAAAGTATCGCATCGCTCCGCTTAAGCTCGGCAATCTGGTCAAGAACTTTCAATGCGGCGCGCAGCGTTACCACCGTCGTCCCCATTTCGGACACGACGTACGAAAGCACCAGAAAATTCCGATGAGCCATCGGCTGGCTATACCAGAACTGGGCCCGATCGCGCCGCAAGTGCCGATGCGACCAGCCGCCGAGCCACAGCGCTTCCACACCGGAAACCAGCTTGGGCCAGGGGCGCAACTGCACGAATTGCACTTTACCCTGCGACGCCTCGATCATTCCGTAGGGGGACGCTGCAATCAATTCGGACGATTGTTCGACGTCGAAATACTTCTTGAAAAATCGGGACATGTGTTCTTTCTTTCCAGCTCGTGTTAACCCTTTGCATAACGATTCTTGATCATCCCCCAGCCACCGAGCATCAGCCCGAAGAGTACGAGACAAACCAGCAAGACTACCAGCAAGAACTGGCCACCCAGTGCAAATATGCCCGGTGCCGCCCAATCGTTCCACACGAAATTCCAGCCAATCAAAACGGTCACGGCAGCGATGCAAAGATACGGGCCGAATGCCAGTCGGTTATCACCTGACACCAGTACCTGAACAAGCGCAACCAGAATCGATGCGAAGGGGGCAATCGCGAATATCAACAAGGCCGGTTGCCAACCCATAAAAGCACCGATCATGCACATCAACGTGACGTCACCAAAACCCATCGCTTCAACCCGTAGCGCATAGCCGGCTACGATACGAATTGCCCAGACAATCCCACCACCCATCGCCAGTCCGAGCATCGAATCAAACAGTCCATTCCATGATTCACCGCCAGGCAACCAGGCTCCCACGATCAACGCCGGCAAAAACACGGCAATACAACCGGAGATTTTTGTCAATGGCGACATCCGCCTGTTTTTGATTCGCGGAACGGTCGTCCTGGACCTTCGTTTCGGTCGCAATACGCTGGCCACCATCAATCGAATTCCCTGAACGATTCCGTATCGAATCGTGACGATCTTTGGCACCAGTGCAAAACACCAAATTAGCACAATCGCAATTGCGATGAATGCTCCATAGTTGCCCAAATGCCAAACTACCGGCGGACCCGGGTCGCTAAACGCCAACGGCTCGATATGGATTCCACCCAATTCCTGTGTGACCACCGGCAATCGCACGCTGGGAAACAACATCGTTACTAAAATCGCAAACAAGGTTCCCGGAAGGGTGATCCAGTCGGGAATGGTCTGGTCGTCAAAGTCGATAAACGTGTTGATGGTCAGCAACAGAATAAAGACCGAGTAATAACAAAACCAAAGAGAGCCCAACGATGTTTCCGAAACGATGACTTTTTGCGCAGGCTCCAGATCAGCCACCTGATGATCGAACATTCCGCCTGAAAACACCCACTCGTAAAACCAGACCAGAAAGCAACCTGTCGCCAGTTCAATCAAAAGAGGTCGCACCCAAAAACCGGTCCCGTATTGATCCGATTCACGGCGCAAGTACCACCAGCCGATTATCGGAATCCGGTCTAGCCACATGCGCGCAGGCTTGTCTTCGTCGACTTTCGACCAGGGGCTGATCTTTCGACGTCGATACCACGACAGTTCATAGATCGCAAGATTGGAAAATCCGCCGAGGATTGCTCCCGTCGCAAACAGCAACACCCAGCGTACGGAATCCGGAAGTTGCTGTAGAAACATGCGAGGTTGGCCGAAACCGAAAAAAATGCAAGCCAGGGGAGCGGGGCACGATCGCACGTTCACGGAGTGAACGGCCACCTGGCTTTTCACGCCGTGAAAAAGCGATCTGGACGAAATGCGCCTACGCCGATCATCATGGATGACCCGGCGCGACCCTGTTACTTATCGGCGCTCGATATCCATCGCACAATCTCCTCCACAATCATTTCGGGCTGCAACGACTCAACATTGATTCTTAAATCCGCGCATTCGGCATAAATCGGACAACGCTTATCAAGCATGCTCCGTACTTCAGCAACCAGCCCAAGTTCCGACAAGGGGGGGCGGTGCGGACCGGGGTCATTTTCAAGCCGGGCGACCAGTACTTTCGCGTCGGCATCCAGCCAAATCGTCCTCCCCGACTGCCGCATTATCCCCCTTGTTCGCTCGTCAAGAACCGCGCCACCGCCCAGTGAAACAACGGCCGGGCCGTCGCGTAATTCCTCGATCAACGCGGCGATAATCACTCGTTCGATTTCCCGAAACGATGCTTCGCCGTCACTGGAGAAAATTTCGGCAATCGAACGTCCGCTGCGCTTTTCGATTTCTGTATCGCTATCCCTGAACGAACAACCCAATCGACTGGCCAGCAAAGGTCCTATCGTTGACTTGCCACTACCGCGATAGCCAATCAGGAAAATGATCATCTTGCTGGTGGAATACTGGAAGGCCGCTTCACCTGTCACTCGACGACGATCTCCACGCTGCCACTGTGGCTGTTGAATTCCGGAGCGTACATGCATTGCAATTCGGCGATCCCGGTTTGGTATTGCCCGCGATGCTGAACGCGAACCGAATATTCAAAAACATACGTGCCACGAGGCAAGTAGTCGATGAAGAAGTGACTGGCCGTATCCCTGGTCGATTCGTAGTAATACAAGCCGTCCTGGAATTTGTATTGCGACAAAACGTTGACGGGCTCGGTTCCACTCCCTCGATAATCTTTCAAGTGAACATATTCCATGTCCCGATCGACACGCACCTCGACCCGCATCACCAATTCGTCACCGACGTTGACCGGACCATTGACTTCTGTGATCACCGGTCCCTTGTCCGTGTTCTTTTTGGTGTACAAGGCTTTCTTTAACGTGAGCGGCGTACCCTCGTACGGTTTGATTTTGCCGACATCTTCCAGATATTGCCAATGGACACTTCCCCAAGCGACCCCTTCGTCGGACTTGGCCACAGTGATCGTCCCCATTTCCGGTTTGATCTCGCCGCGAACGAATCGCTGCTCGTAAAAGCCCGTTCCCGCTTCGATTTGGTCCGGACGAATTTCCAGATCACCGAGTTTGACGGAAACCAGTTTGTCGGAGGCCAGAACATCCGCGCCTCGCAACAAAAGTGCATAGACAGCATCGGCAGTCGCCTTGGTCGTCTTCCAGTTTTGTGTTTGCTTTTGCTTGAGCAACCAGACTTTCAGGTCTTCGACCCGAGTAGCATCGTCGGCGACTTCGTCAAAGGCTTCGATCATCAGCGCCTGGGTTTCGATCGGAGCGCGGTACCACCACCATCCTTCTCCGCTTTCGCGCCAGAACATTCCCATTTCCTCTTGGCTGAGACTGCGCTCGATGAGCGACGCCATGATTTTTCCTGGCGTTTCACGATCACCGATCCGTTTCAGCGCGATTGCCAGGTGCCCTTGCGGCTGACGGTCTTCAAGTTTCACCCAATACTGTTTGCCCTGGCCGACAAAATAATCGAATGCTTCCTGGTACTGCGGATCGACCGGCTTGTCTTTCAAAAAGAAACTGCGGCCGTACAAATACAGGCAAATGGTGTGTGACAAGTTGTTCCGGTCCTTGTGACCATGGCGAACAATTTCGTCGTACGTCTGCTTGATCCAGTTATCCAGACGATCAAGTGATCGAAGGGCAGGGGCCATATCGACTTCCACGTTCAGGTGTCGCAATCGACCAAAGCCGGTTGTGACATAGAGCGTGATATAGTCATTGGCGGGTCCGCCTGGGAACCAGGGCCATGCCCCGTCGCTGTATTGCATCTCGGCCAACTTGTCCAAAGCCCGTTTGAGTTCGGCGTTGAGCCGGTTGTTGTCAAACAGGATGCCGACATCGCGGCGGGCTTGCGATTCCTGCCTGGCATCCTGCAACCAGGGTGACTCGGCAATCAGGACATTGCGCAAGTCTTCGTTCTTTTCAAGAGGGCTGTCGAGCGCTTCAGTTCCTCGCCATTGCTCGAATACCCGGGCGATTTTCGGATCACTGTTAACAATGTGCCTGGCCAATGCGTTGGCGTACAAGCGATTAAACGTCTGCTCGCTGCATTCGTACGGATACTCCATCAAATACGGGAGCGCCATCACGGCATACCAGGATGGATTGGAAACCATCTGGACCGTTAACGATTGTGATTGCAGTGAATCACTGCTGCCCGAATTACGCAGCGATTCAAAATCGAACTTTTTCGTCTGTTTGCCACGAATTGGCAACGGAAGTGATTCGACAACGAGGATACGTTTCGAAAGCACGGGCAAGAAACCTTCTTCGCCGTCCGAAAGTTTATCGGTGGCGGCAACGATCTTGTAAGTCAGCGCGCCAACGAAATCGGGCACGGTTATTTTCCAGAACAAGCTCGTTGACTGGCCAGCCGGGATTTCAAACGGCTTGTCCAATTGGTCGCCGATAAACGATGCGTCAACCGACTCGCTTGTACGTGCGTCGGCCAGGCTCAAACGGGCCGTTCCCGATTGCGATTTGTCCGACTGGTTGATGACCTTGACGGAGAATTCCAAAACATCCCCTTCACGGAGGAAGCGGGGCGGGTTGGGCTGGACCATCAAGTCCTTGCTGGTCGTGACCTCATCGGTCAGCAAACTTGCGCGCAACTCGTTGTCGTGAGCGAATCCCATGAACTTCCATTTCGTCAACGCTTCCGGGATTTCGAATTCAATTCGTACGGTCCCTTTTTCATCAACGGTCAGATTGGGATAGAAAAACGCCGTCTCATTCAGGTTTTTGCGAGCGGTTACCTGGGTTAGATCCGGTGTCACCGGGGCTGGTTCGGAAGCCGGAAGCGCTGCGTCTTCTCGCATGTCAGCGGATTTGCTCATGCCACCTATTTGACGCACGCCACCCATTGGGCCGTCTGAACTTTCCATCGCCGCCGACATCGGCGCAGCCATTTCCATCGCCTCCATGCCACCACCCCCTCGGCCAGGGCCAGACTTGAATCGCATCCGGTCGTCTCCATGGGGGTAATAACCTCCTCCCCAAAAACTTCCGATCCCGTCCATAAACGAACGATAGTAAAACGACTCATCTTTATAGGAACTTTGCCAACCGTTGAAAAACACGTTTAAGTAATTCATTCGGTTGTGAAACTGTAAACTGGTTCGGGTGTAGTCGTTGTAGAAAACACTCATTCCGCCGGGCCAGCCATGTGGCGCAAACGCATCGAGCGACGCGTCATACATGGCAGCGACCATTTCGGCGGCGGCGGTTTGCGAGTCGGGCCCCTCGACAATCGCCGTCCAGGTTTCCTTTCCCCCTGGCTGCAATTTTGAAACGAAATGCTCCCACTTGATCGTCAACTGTTTGTTCGTCCATGGAACGCTGATCGCCCTTTGTTCCGTGTAAGCCCGGTTTTCCCGGATATAGGTAACTCGCAATTGCAAGCCACCCCGGTAAGCCTCGGTTATCGGAACGCGAATCGATTCCTGGGTATTGTTTGAATCTGTCCACCACGATTTGAATATCTCGCCTCGATGTTCCAGTTCAATAAAGGCTCGCCCACTGTCGTAGCCCGTTCCCCAAATCGAGACAAATTCATCTCCCGGCTCGACCGACCACGATTTGGCACTTAATTGATTGGGGATTTTAGTTGTAAATTTTTTGGATGAGGGATCGATGACAAGGATCGCCTGTTCGGCGCGAACTGCTTGTCCCAACGGATCGGCAGTTTCAAAAACGGCCTTAAAGGCACCCGCTGGCAATCCGTGGGAAACCGATGCACTGCCATCGGCGGCCGTTGTCAGGGCTTGTTCAAAAACGACATCTCCCAGCGGCCACACATCGATCGACGACAAATGCGATTGGTCCTGGACCATCGGCCGCCCGTATCGGTAATCATTCCCTTGCAGACTGGCACGCTGAACCTTGTCGGGAGCTTTCAAGGCATAAATTTTCATGGTGCCACTGGAGACTTGACCCTGATCGTCAAAATTTGAAACGTTGACATTGACCTTGATCGGTTCGTCGGTAGTCAGCCATGTCCCGATACTCAATGTCGCCTGCAGTGAAGTGTAACCCAGTCGAATCGACTTCGTATTCGAGCGCGTTTCGCCTGCCGTGTCGGTGACGTCCGCATAGATCGTATAAGTGAACTTGGGTTCGTTCTCGCGATCGACCGACAGATCGGGCTCGGCAAGAAAAGTCACCTTGAAACCGCCATCGACATCCGTTTCGGATTCGCCGTTGGCAATTTCTGCTGGTTCATTGTTCGTCGGCATGTACCAATAGCGATACGAATACCACGAAGGGTACAGAGTGTTTCGCACGACTCGCCAGGTGACTTTGGCTCCATCGACAGGAGCCCCTGTGTAACCGATCGCCCGGCCAGTCACTGTTACTTGCTGGTTCAGTGCGGGTGCGTCCTTTGGCGGATCGACTTCCACGTGAAATTTCGGTCGCTTGTACTCTTCAACACGAACATTACCCTGACCGTTGGGCCCCTTGATGACTCGCAAGTACATTTCTCCGGTGGCCCGATCGCGCGGCGCGGTGAAACTGCCGCTGACGGAACCAAATTCGTTCGTGACAAGCTCCCGTTTTTCAACTTCCTCGTTGTTCAGATCAAACAATGCAACTGTGATCCGTTTTCCTGGAAGCGTTTTGTAAGTATTGGTTTGTTGATTCGAGGACAACACAATGGCCTTGAACTGTATCGATTGCCCGGGACGATAGATCGATCGGTCCGTCAAAAACATCGTTTGTTCAAAAAGATTTGCACCGCTGCTCCCGCTACGCAAATAAGTCGTGTCGATAAAACCGAGTCGTTGTCCATCTTTTTCGATGAGCAGCTTGTGGTAGCAACCAGGCTCGCCGGCAAGCAAAAAGAATCCATCAGCATTGGTTTGAGTCCCTTTGATTCCAACTTCCCGACTGTTGCGACCATCTTGATGCCATTGCATCGCTGATATTGTCGCTCCGGCAATGGGCAATCCACTGACTGCGTCAACGACTTGTCCGGATAGATCCGCCGAGCCTTGCGTATTCCGCATGACAACTGCGAATTCGCTGATCCAGACCTCGCAAGCTGAAATCTGGTTGAGCGCTTCTGAAAAGTCAGGCTTGTGGCTGGCGACAAGAATGTAGCAACCGGAAACGGCATCGACGTCGATGGGCAATCGGGACGTTCGATCCTTGTAATCATCAGGTTTTTCCAGATCGGCCGACCACTCCGCCACGAACGGTTGCCGAAGTTTTTGTTTCCAGCGTTCTTCGCCGATAAACGTGTAAACCAGATCGTTGTACTGTCCCCAGTCACTCCATTTTGAAAAATCGAACGGATACAACCGAAAATAAATCTTGTCAACGTTCCGGTAAGTCACATTGATGGTCGGGCCGGCGTCATTCCATACTCGTTCCGTCTCAATGCTCACTGATGGCAACAGAATCGCGTCAATAATATTGAAGCAGGCGTTTCCGCCAACGCTTTCCGGGAAACGGGCCGTCCCTTGCCGGGCCAATGCCAGTGCCTTGACATTGTCGCCACCCGATTGAATCGATCGAGCCAGATACGAAATGGCCAATGACGAGAGGGGGTGATTCGTATTCTCGTCCGAGAATCGTTGCAAGGCCGCCTGGTACCGGGCAGTCACTTCGCTGCCCGAGGCAACTTGACTTGCAAACACCAATCGTGATAACTCGGCATCGAGCCATGCAGTTCGGTCGTCGTCATCGGCGTGGAAACGCAAGACATCCTGATACAAACGGACTGCGCGCAGCAGATACGAATCGTCGTCGTTCGTTTCCGGGTTCCACTTCAGAAACTCATTGGTGGAAGCGAGGATCGGTCCATCGCCTGTTATCTTGAACGAACCTTGTTGTCGAATGAACTGCTCGTCGAGTGCGTAAAAACCAAGAGCCTGAAACGCGACGAAGTCAAACATCGTAGGCCGATGGCCATCAGGAACCGACCCTTTTGTCAGCAACTCGTCGTAATCCGCAACCGGAATTAGCTTGAGTGCATCCGAAGATGCCAGGGCGGCGGAAAAGTGCTGGTCAATTTCGCCCAGTAACCTCGCCAGGTCCCATGTTTCAATATCATCGCCAGGAGGTGCGTCCGTCTGCGATCGCTGCATAAAGCGCCAACGGTTTTCGTTGTAGTAACTGAAGAACCATTCGGCAAGGATCACACGAAGCACCGGCTTCATCTCGTCAGGCGACGATTCGATCGCTTCCACCATGTCCTTGATCATCAACGGCGCAGCGGGTTGATTGACGCTGGCATTGACGCGAATCCGCGTTGCCTTGGCCCGAATCGCTTCCGGCCACCCCTTGTCGGCAACCGCGCCAGAATAAATTTCATCAAGTTTCTCGATCGCCGTTTTCGGCAAGCCTTCGCTCAAGGCCTTTTCATAAGCCGCCCACAATGCCTTGCGATCGTCTTCGTTCGGAATGGTTGCGGACGACATGTTCCAAACTCCTGCGGTGGCCAAAATTGAGACAAGCGAAACTGCGATGAGGGATGAAAGGCGACGCATCGGGGCAAACTCACTTTGTTGATGTTTTGTTTTGACGACCCGGAATCCTTGGCATGTCCTGAAACGAACCAAACCGATCCCGGGCATTTACCTATCGGACATGATTTTCGTTTTCGACGCAACTCACTGGACACAGGTTCCGTGAAGTTGAGCTGTTTTTAGTGCCTGTTGCAAGCAAATGAATACGGCTATAATCCGTTTACGGTGAAAATCCTGCGGGAGAGATTTTGCCAGGACACGATTGATACAAACCGTTTACATATCGTTGGCCTCTACTCGATCAGTAACAATCTGATTGACTGTTGGCCAGTTGCAGGCAAAACGCCGAAGGCGCAAGTTCGCTCCGAACCGCTCAGGCACCCGGACCGCAGGCCGTTGAACCACCGTCTCTGGAGAGCGATTCGTTCGTTTGTGGTCCCCGACCCTTCGATCAAATCCACCGAAGGGGTAAAGGGTCGCTACTTTCATATTGAAAGCTGCTGAGCCCGAGATCTCTCAGGTTCATGGACAGAGGGGCGACGGAATTCCGATCCCGTGCGATCGTTTCCGCAATCAGACAAGTTCCGTTTTTCGGATCGGCACTTGCTGATGCGTCCCTTCGTTGAACCTTGCAATCAAAACTGTTTCAATTCCAGGAAACCGTACTATGGCACTTTCTCCCTTTGTCTCCCGTCACATTGGTCCGCGAGATTCTGAAATTCAGAAGATGCTCGATGTTCTTGGTTATCAGTCGCTGGACGAACTGACGGCCGCCGTTGTTCCACCTGCCATTGCCGACAACGAAACGTTGCTAATGGACCCGGGTGTCTCCGAAGAAGTCGCCCTGGCCGAACTTCGCGAACTTGTTTCTGAAAACATCGTTCTAAAATCGATGATCGGACAAGGTTACTACGGATCGCACACTCCCAAAGTCATTCAGCGAAACGTACTCGAAAACCCGGCGTGGTATACAGCCTACACCCCTTACCAACCAGAAATCTCACAAGGCCGCCTCGAAATCCTGTTCTATTTCCAAACGATGGTCGCCGAGTTGACGGGCCTCGACATCGCCGGCGCCTCACTGCTGGATGAAGCGACCGCCGCAGCCGAAGCGATGGCGCTGGCCCATCGTAGTTCCAAAGGCAAGTCCAACCGGTTCCTTGTTTCACAACTCTGCCATCCGCAAACAATCGAAGTGATCAAGACCCGCGCGATGCCCATGGGAATCGAAGTCGTCATGTTCGACGAAACTGGTTCGTTCAACGACTGGAACGACGTTTTCGGTTTGATTGTGCAATACCCGGCCACCGACGGCTCGGTCAACGATTACCGGGAACTGGTTCAGGCTGCGCACGCCAACAAAGCGCTCGTGATTATGGCGACCGACTTGTTGGCACTGATGCTATTGAAAAGCCCGGGCGAACTCGGTGCCGATATCGCAATTGGAAATTCGCAGCGGTTTGGTGTCCCGTTTGGTTATGGAGGCCCGCACGCCGCTTTTTTATCAACACGCGATGAGTTCAAGCGAACAATGCCGGGGCGGCTGGTGGGTCAGTCCATCGATCGGCACGGAAATCCCGCCTACCGGTTGGCTTTGCAAACACGCGAGCAACATATCCGGCGTGAAAAAGCCACTTCGAATATCTGTACCGCGCAGGCCCTGCTCGCAATCATGGCGACCTTGTACGCCTGTTACCACGGCCCCGATGGACTTCGCGCCATCGCCAATCGTGTCCACCGTTTGACGATTCGACTTCGCAAGGGACTCATTGCTGCCGGGGTAAAAGTTCGCAACGGTGCATGTTTCGACACATTGGCCATCGAATCCGGTAGCAGGACTGTTGCCTTGATCCAGTCAGCCGCCGATGCCGGTTACAACTTGCGACAAATCAACGCCACCACGATCGGCATTTCACTGGACGAATCCATAACCGATCAGGACGTTTCCAATGTTGCTGCTGTTTTTGGCGCGAAAGTCGATGCATCGGCAAACGAATCAGGACTAACCTCTGACCAATTGCGCAGCGATGCGATCTTGACGCAGCAAGTCTTTCACCAATACCGCAGCGAAACGGAAATGATGCGCTATTTGCGGCGGCTATCTGAAATGGATATTGCTCTCGATCGCGCCATGATCCCGCTTGGCTCTTGCACGATGAAACTGAACGCCGCCAGCGAAATGACGCCCGTTACCTGGCCCGAGATCAACATGATTCACCCCTTCGCGCCCGCCAACCAGACAATCGGCTATCGCAAGATGATCGATCAACTGGAAAAAATGCTGTGCATCGCCACGGGTTACGACGCCATTTCGCTGCAACCCAACGCCGGATCACAGGGCGAATACGCCGGCTTGCTGGCGATCAAACAATACCATGAATCGCGAAACGACCATCAGCGCGATGTCTGCCTCATACCCAGCAGCGCGCACGGCACAAATCCTGCCAGCGCACAAATGGTGAACATGAAAGTCGTCGTGGTTAAATGCGATGACTCGGGCAACGTCGACCTCGCCGATCTTGATGCAAAGATCTCTGCCAATCAGTCGCGAATCGCCGCCATTATGATTACTTATCCTTCCACCCATGGAGTCTTCGAAGAAGGCATTACCCTGGTTTGCGAAAAAGTTCATGCCGCTGGCGGTCAGGTGTACATCGACGGGGCGAACCTGAACGCCCTGGTCGGAGTGGCCAAACCTGGCAAGTTCGGCGGCGATGTTTCGCACCTGAACTTACACAAGACGTTTTGCATTCCTCACGGCGGTGGTGGCCCCGGAGTCGGTCCCGTCGCCGTCCGTTCACACCTGGCACCCTTCCTGCCAGCCGACGGATACAACCTGGAGCGCAAGGGCCCGCTCGTTAGCGCTGCCCCCTTTGGCAGTGCCAGCATCCTGCCGATTTCGTGGATGTACATTCGAATGATGGGCCCACATGGAATGCGACGAGCAACCCAGGTAGCTATCCTGAACGCCAACTACATCGCTCACCAGCTCAAGCCGAATTACGAGATTCTCTACACGGGAAACCGGGGCCTTATTGCCCACGAATGCATCGTCGATACGCGACCCCTCGAAAAGGACGCGCATGTTACAGTCGATGATATTGCCAAACGACTGGTTGACTTCGGATTCCACGCCCCAACGATGTCGTTCCCGGTTGCAGGCACTTTGATGATCGAGCCTACCGAAAGCGAATCGTTGTATGAACTTGATCGTTTTTGCCGTGCCATGAACTTGATCTATGCCGAATCGGAGAAAGTCAAATCGGGTGAGTGGCCGGCCGACAACAACCCGCTACACAACGCACCGCATACACTTGATTCGATCCTCGACGACAACGCCAGTCGGGTCTACACACGCCAGGAAGCGGTCTGTCCCGATCCTGATTTCGATTACCGCGTAAAATACTGGCCGCCGGTGGGTCGCGTCGACAACGTCTACGGAGACCGAAACCTTGTTTGCTCGTGCCCGCCCATGACGGATTACGACGAATCTAAAACCGAGCCCGAACTCGCCAGCACCAACCCGTAAATCGGGTTCTGCACTTTTTCCAAACACAACCAGCGACACAAGAGCTCTCGTTCACGGAGTGAACGGCCACGTGGCTTTTCACTCCGTGAAAAAGCGATCCGGGACCAAGCGCACCCGCCAACAATCCACCGCCCCCTGGCGGCCGCCTCGATGTCGCCCACGAGCAGGTAGGGACGCACCACCGGTGCTTCCGTCTCATGCATTGGTGCGCACACGTAATGATAAAAAGCCCGGGAATGGATTCGACCCGCATTCGAAACATTTGCCGGTCGGAATTATACCGGTTTTTCCAGTTACGCCGCGTCGCCCAGGCGTTTTTGTGCACCGCCTGGTCCGGCAGCGCGCCGAGCAAAACCTATAGTTTTTTGTTCCTGTATTCAGGGACGGTGTTAATAATTTCATACCTGTTCTATCTGATCGCCGCTCGATGGGTCAAACCGGCATTCGCCAATACAACACTTCACTGCGCATTACCTATAAACTGATCGACATTGCTGCGATTGGATTGGGACTCGTTCTGCTGTTGCAGTGGTATCCCGAACATAATTCCAAAGCCACCATTGTGAGCTTTCTCATCGCCGTCGGTATCTCCAGCTTCGTCAACGAACTGGTTGGCGTGTATCGCAACTGGCAAGGAATCCGTTTCGAGCGGGAAGCAACGTGCTGCTTGCTGGCGTGGGGTATCACCGTACTGAGTTTGTTCGCCCTGGGTTCGATCAGTGCCTACACAACGGAATTCTCAAGGAACGCGCTGCTTCTCTGGTTTGCCTTTACGCCAGTCCTTTCATTGTCCGGGCGTATCGCTTGCCGCAGAATCATGCAACTCATGGTGCAGCACGGCTTGTTCACACGTGGTTTTGCTATCGTTGGCATCAACAACCTGGCATTGCAACTGGTTCGCAATATCCACGGATCACCTGAATTGGGGCTCAAGTTCCTGGGCTTTTACGATGACCGGCCGCGCGACCGAACCGTGAAGATTCCCAGCGATCTGGAGAATTGCCTGGGGCAGATCCCCGATCTCATTGAGGCCGCAAGAAAACAACAAGTCAGCGTGGTTTTCATTACCTTACCGATGCGCGCCGAAGAGCGAATCCGAAACGTTATTTCCCAGTTGTCTGACTCGACGGTTTCCGTTTACATTGTTCCCGATCTCTTCGTGTTCCAGTTACTGCATTCACGCTGGTCGGACATTCAGGGCGTTCCGGTCGTCAGCGTTTTTGAAAACCCGTTTTACGGTGTGGACGGGATGTTGAAACGAAGCTGCGATATTGCCATTTCGCTGGCCGCAATCGTCGTCGCAATGCTTCCGATGCTGGCAATCGCGCTGGCCGTCAAGCTGACATCGCGCGGACCCGTTTTTTTTCGGCAGCGACGTTACGGACTGGATGGTCGTGAAATCCGCGTACTGAAATTCCGCACGATGACTGTTTGCGAAGACGGAGCGACGATAAAACAAGCGCAAAGAAACGATTATCGACTGACACCGATTGGTGGTTTTCTCCGCGCAAGCTCGCTGGATGAGTTACCGCAACTGTTTAACGTCCTGTATGGATCGATGTCGATGATCGGACCGCGACCGCATGCCACTGCCCACAATGAACTCTACCGAACCCAGATCGATGGATACATGCTTCGCCACAAAGTCAAACCGGGGATCACGGGATTGGCCCAGGTCAACGGCTGCCGCGGCGAAACCGATACGGTCGACAAGATGGAACAGCGAGTTTCCTTTGACCACCAGTACATCCGCGAATGGACGATCTGGATGGACTTCGGAATCCTCTGGCGAACGTTCCAGATCGTGTTCAGTCGCCAGAACGCCTATTAAGATTCATGGTCGTTGATCGCTCCGCGATCAAAACTTTCTGATCGGGGAGCGATCAGCGACCATAGGCGCCACCATAGGCGCCGTTCGATTATTGAACGGTCGTCGATGGTGAGATTGGCGAGTAGCCGATGTCAGGAATGATAAACGTCGTTTGAGGCAAGCCAACCGTTGTAACGCTGAATCCAGCCGATGGGTTCAGCGGCTTCGGTTCCGTTGAAATAGAACTGGATTGAGTCGCCGGGCCGATTACGCGTGGAACGGGCGACATGGGTGTCGCCATCATGACCAGCCCCAGGGCAATAAACAGTCCTGTCAAAGAACCTCCCAGTACAAGTGTTTTCTTGCCTGGTCCAAGCGGATGCAATCCTGCTTGAGGCTCATCGATTTTGGTAATGAAGTCCACGGTCCCGGCAGCGCGAAAGATTGCTTCGGCCTGATTGACTTCCTGCTGCGCCAACGCGAGGCCTTCCTTGCGCTCGTTCAATTCGTCAACCAGTTTTCCATATCCGACCCGCATTCGAGCCAGTTCCGACAATCGAACATTGAGCGATTCGCCCTTGTCGGACATGGCACGGATCTCCTGTTCCGAGATGGTGCGCTGCGAATCCAGGCCAGCCACAGCACTTTCCAGTTCCAGGAAAATTTGCTGTTCGATATCGCCGATGGTCCGTTCAGCCGCCTGTACTCGCGGATGCAGTTCGGAATAGTTGCCCGCCAGCGTTGCCTTGATGATCCGGGCATCAACCAATTTGTCTTTCAGTCGTGCAAGGATCGGCTGCGACTCCAGTAACTCTCGCGGCGTAACAACGAGGTTTGACGGATCAGCTTGTATTGCCCGCAAATGCCGATCCAGCTCTTCGTTGGTTTTCTGGCGTGTTCGGATCGCGCGAATTTCGTTTTCGATCTGAACATACATTTTTCTCAAGTCACCCGAGCCGGCAATCGGTTCATTCAGGCTGCGCAAGTCGGCCAGATCGGCACCGATGTCCGATTCAATTTTGGCGAGGTTCGTCATCGAAGTTTCGTAATGCTCTCGGGCCAGATCGGCAGCTTGTTGCATTTCCTGCATCATGCTGGTTGCCCGCTGTTGACGAACGCTTCGCAGTTCCTGTTGCACTTCGTCAAACAATGCTTCCACAAAGAGGCGGGCCCGTTCGCGTGTCGTGGATTTGACTTGCATCGTCAACAGTTCAGTCTTGCCAAACTCGGCACCACCCGGCGCGAAGAAGGCGATCGCTCCAATGGCACCCGACACCGTTTCCTCATCGGGCCATTGATCGGCGGTTGCGTTACTTTCAGGGCCAATTGTAATAAGTGCTCGCGTGATCACCGCCGGCCGACGCGCGACTTCGCTTATCGTCTCCTGCGCGGTCTTCATGGCATCCAGCGAATCGAAGCGGCCTGGGCCGACAATCCGACCGATTAACTCTTCTCGAACGACAAAGGTCTGCGTCGCGCCCCACTGTTTTGGGCCAAACACGGCCGAAAGCAAAGCGATCAGAACTGCCGCTCCAATCGGGACAATCCAAAGACCGGGACGACGCAGCGCCGTTGAACGCAATGCGGCCAGGTATTCTGTCTCGTGTTTTGGTCGAGCGGGCTCGGACATTCCATTCCCTTTGGACATTGAAGTATTACGCCGTTGCCGCACGTTGGGGATCGCAAACCTGATGGATGCCACTTTGCGAAACGGTCGCTGGTTCGTTATTGGTAATTCGAACCGTTTATAACGGCAGATTGAGTTGTGCCAGTGGATTTTGACAAGGTTTATTCGATAGCACCCTGACGTTCGGCATGGAACAATCAGGTTGCCAAACCGGAAAAATTTAACAAATCCCCGCTCCATGCCAGCAACAGGATGAAATCAAAATCGCAATTGCAATCCGGCAAGATAACCAACACCGATTGCTCGCGGTACATGCAAGAGACCTTCGATGCTGTTTTCAACAATCACGCTTGTGAAACAGTCGGCGGTCGGCGTCAAATGCCAGGCCAACTGCCCAATCCCGCGGCGCACAGGTGTGTCATGAACGAGGTCGCCAATGATTTCGTGACTGTAATTGCCGTAGCTCAAGCTCCAGTCGAATCGAGGCTGACGACCGATCAAGCTGACATAGTACCCGCTCCCCTCGATGGGCTGGTTTAACCCGTTGTTGAGCTGCCGGTTGTAAAGACTTCTTCCCCAGGTGATTTCGTCCAACATGGTCCCGGGGCGTCGCAAACCATGCTCGTCATGAATGGCTTCACCACACAAGATGATCGATTCAGAAAGCCGAACCATCCCGTCGATTCCGAGATGGTTATTAAACTCCTTTTGTCCTTCGGAGCCGATTCCGTCCTGGGTTTTGATGCTTGCCCCAATACTGCAGCGGGGCAGATCCACCCCGATTCTGGCAATAAGGGCTTTGGAACTATTTGTATCCTTTTGGAAACCGCCGTTGGTGATCGCGATCGTTGAACGCCAGATCTCCGGATTCCATCGAAGCTGGGCTCCCGTTTCACGAAAATGCACGATTTCGCTTCGCAGAAAAGGCGTATCCACGAAATCGTTTTGCCACGAGAGTCCGTAGTACCTGCCAAACGGCGAGACAAACCGTCCCATTTCGAATTCCAGATCGTTGTGGACAGCCACCACAGCCAGTTGGGAAATCTCGAAGGGTTCCGCTTCAAAATTGTTGGCAAACGATTGGCGTAAGGGCGTGTCAACGAGCAAGTTTTGATCGAATCTCTGATTCAGAAATACTTCGCCGTATGCGATCGCAAGTGTGTCACCACAGGTATATTCCAATTCGCCTCTCAGAGAGGCTTCGACACCGAATGTCGCTTCGAGTCCTGTGAATTCAATCCGCTGATCATTGATAAAGTAGCTGCGCACCGACCCGCCAAAATCAAACCAGGAGTCGTCGGCTTTTGTCAAACTGCGCTCGGCAATCGAGCGCCCGTGGCAATCGAATCCGCAACCTGGAGTGTTGAACTGATCTGACCAGGAAGAATCGAATTCAGCCCAGGAATCACTTTGACCAAAAAGCGATCCGGGCTTGCCAGAATGCACTGCCGCCAATATCGCTAAAAGGAAAAAACAACGCACTGGTGAATGCATGCGATGACAGCAAGTTTAAGAAAGTGTACGGGTAAACCGGGATTCGACGCAAAAACCAGTAGAATCGGTTGTCCTGATTTTTCTGCTATCGGGAAGCGCAGTGGCTCAAGACGAGAATCCCCCAGGGCCGTGGCAACTCCTGGCTAACGAACAAAACCGAAACAACCGGCAAGGTTTCGCCGACCGACACCTGGAAACAGGCAAGAAATCTCAACCGAAACTGTGCAATTCGACCCATTCCAGAACAGGGTCAGCACCCGGCATCTGTTCAAGCTGGAACCGCAATTCCAGGCGATTCGATGGCTTGAGAAAGCACGTGACATCGGCTGAAAAGACTGACTCGATCCCTCTCAACGCAATTGCTTGTTTATTCAACACGCCATGAGGGGCAACACGACATTTGAGCTGCAATTCGATTCTCTCCGGTGCTGGCTCCGGAAAAAGCCAGTTGAACTTTCTTTCCAGGATCAACTCGCCCGAGTAGGGAGTTGCGTTTTGCCAGCCATTCCAGTCGGCTGAGGATTTGATGTTCAGTCGCATCGTTCGGATTTCGCCCGCCACAAATGTTCGAGCCATCCACGGACCACTTAATGAAATAGTGTGTTTGTTCATTCGTGGTTTTTTGAACCCGTATCCATAAACGTCAATTCGGCAATGAAACACGGCACGATGAAAACGGTGAACGTCCTGATTTCCAGTTTTGCCTTTTCGGTGGTTTGGAAACGGTCTACTGGGTGCTTCAATTCAATAATTAGCGGGATCGCGCCACGTCTGAATCGCTTTTTCACGGAGTGAAAAGCCACGTGGCCGTTCACTCTGTGAACGAGCGGTCAACAAACCATCGCAAGTTTAGCTAGTTCGGTACGAAACTTTCCTTGATCGTTTTCTGCAAAATCTGATTCGTCTTTTTCTCAATCATCCGAACGGATATCTGGATGGAACGAATCGGGTAAGGGTAGGGGGGTTGTGTCTCGCGCTCGGCATTGTCATCGATCCCATTCAATCCGTCATCATCGACACCGTTGGCGCCTTCATCCGTGATGATCGTATCGACATTCTGATCGATTCCATCTGATTCGTACCCCGCAAACCAGGAACACCATGTGTTTGCAGTCCAAAGCACACTCGCCGGTGCCGAAGTCGCTGGTGTCGCGTTGTCGGCAAACCAACCATTTAATACAACGGGTACAAAGGGCACGCCAAATCCCAAATCCACATACCCGCCCGTAGAAGTTATTGGCATTGAAACAGGGTCAGGATTAAATCCCGGGTCATTCGAATCCAAAAGATAGTCCGTTCCTGCAATATTTGCTACCTCTGAATTTGGATCAAAAATCTTGATGTCAAAGGCAACACAGTCACTCAACATCAAGTCTTCGCCTTCCCGGTTTGGATTTGGGTCCGCGGGGATAGGTACTCCGTCACCTCCGTCAATTCCCAACACTCTTTCGGAAAGCCAATTTGCTTGCAACTCGTGCGGGAAGTTGGCGATTGTTCCATCGTGGCTATATCGATTTCGTCGATTGGCAAGTTGATCAAGCGAATTGGGAACCATATTTCCTGCTTCCTGCCTTGCCGAAATATCGTTCGCCTCGAAGAATTCCGCTGGAGGAGATGTCAGCGGTGCTAAATCTGGGCGAATCAACAACACTCTACGATACAAACGAACATTTTCGTCATATTGAACTTCGCCGTCACCGTTGGTGTCATCATGAACAATCCACCAGCAAATTTCTGCCAGGTTCGATTCAACAAATCCGTTATTAAATCTTCCACGAAACGGTTTGTCGTCACTTCGTACGGTTAGTGACAAAACGTCATCGTGATCGCCGACAAAACTGTTTGTGTTCATGTTCATATGGTTACGGTCGAACTCTTCGCCTTCGACGTATTCAAAATACCCGGTACGTTCATCATTCAATCCGCGTGGGCGGGGTGAACAGGTTGCCAGTTGTAAATCGCGGCGAAGCGTCTCCGTCACGGTACGGAGCTGGTTGTGCATATCCATTTTGGCGCGACCGATCCCAATCTCGTCGCTGGTTAACTTAAAGGCACGGACCATTACAACGATGATCACCAAAGTCAGCGTGACGGCGATCAGCAATTCAATCAATGTCATACCACTGCGTCGCGGGGACATACCGGATCGAACTCTACTGGCCAACTTGTTCATAAGATTGCTCCTGGATGGATAGGTCGCCCCGGCGGCATAACTCAGTACGAAGGGGACATGAAAGTCGCGATCGTATGACGTTCGGCTTGCCGGGATGCAGTTTTTCGTTGGCGATCACCTGGAAAAGACCGGGTTGGTGATCCTGGGACGGGGAAGACGCTTGCCACAACGGAAAACGCCTTGTCCTCTTATTTTATCGCACATTTCGCGCGTGTACATGGTCGGATTTGTTCAATGCACCACCTTTTGCGGAAAAACAGCCCCTTTGCCATCCACGCCGAGGTTTTTTTCTGACGGACAATTCGTCGCCGTGACGACCTTTACAAGGACTCCGGGGCCCTGAAAAAACCGATTTGGTGAAATTTAGCAAACGCGACGCGACCCCCAGTCTTCAAATACGTTTACTATTAAGGCGCATCTGCCCGGGCAACCGTGAAAGGTTCACGAGACCCCGTTCGTGTTGCAATACGTTGCGATGCAGGGTGCCCGGCAAACAATTAAGATTGCAACTAGAATTGCAGTTCAACCAACGCAAGTCAACTTAACCGAAAGCGTCAATGATGGCATCGTTGTGGAACCGCATTCCTGCCTGGTCTTTTGTTCATCCCGCACGGCGATTGCTTGTCATCGCCTTGATTTCGATTGGATTGACAAGCGCCGGCAGTTCCCTGGCCCTTGCCCAGGACGACGACCCGGCAGCCATCAATCTGCACACGATTGGCAACAATGCCTACGAGCAACAGGATTATCCGCTGGCGGTCGACCAATGGAACAAGTTGCTGAATGAGTACCCAAATTATTCCGCCCGACGCCAAATCAAGTTTCTTGTCGGTCAGGCGTGGTTCAAACAAAAAAACTACGATCAGTCGCTGGTTGAATTCCGTGAACTGCGCGACTCGATACCCGAAATCGCCAGCTACCCCAACGGACCAGCCTTGCTGGTCTTCCTTGGTTTCAGTCAGTTCTCTGTGGCAAAAGCGACGGACGATCCGGCCAAGGCAACGGAACTGCTGCAATCATCGATCGACAACTACACTTTGTTCCTTGAGCACTTTGCATCGGACGCGCTCGCCGACCAGGCGTTGTTTTTTCAAGGCGAATCGCTCAGCCAACTCAATCAAATCAACCTCGATCCAAAACTGCTTGATCGGGCGGCAAGTTCCTATCAAACAGTGATAAGCTCGCACCCGCAATCGCCCCTGGTTCCGAAAGCCCTTGCAGAATTTGCCAGTTGCCTGGAGCAATCCGGGAAATACGAAGAGGCCCTTAAGCAATACAGCGATTTTCAAACGCGCTTCCCCGAAGACGAACAATTGTCCGTCGTTCGATTACGTACTGCCGAAACCGTTCTGAAGCTCGGTGTCTCACGCCAAAACAGTGGTGATACCGACGAGGCACGAAAGTATTTCGATGATGCGATCAAGCGGTTTGATCAACTGGCCACCGATGAAAAATTCGGCGAGCGCGATTTTGCCATCTACCGCAAGGCCTTTTGTTTGCAGCAAATACCGGACATGCAGGGAGCGGCAGATGCCTATGCCGCCCTGGTCAATGGTTATCCCGATTCACGACTCGTCGCTGAATCAAGCCTGAATGCGGGCAAGTTCTACTTCGCCGCCGGGAACATCGAAGAGGCCCGGAAATGGCTGTTGAACGTTACATCAAAAAACCTGGTGGGAAAAGATGAAGCGACGCACTGGTTGTGTCGCATTGACCTGGAACAAAAGCACTTCGACGAAGCCCTGAAATTGGCGACTGCGGCGACGGAAAATGATGGCGGGGGTCTCTACCGCGTGAATTTGCTGGCCGATGCTGCCGACGCCTTGCATGAAATTCCCGATCGGCGTGGCGAATCGATTCCAATTTATCGATCGATCGTAGCCAAATATGCCGCTGATCCGCTTGCCCCCCGGGCGCTTTACTATGCGGCTTACGCAAGTATGTCTCTGGGCAAATTCCAGGATGCGATCGACGATGCAACGAAATTCAAAACGGACTATGTAACACACGAATTGTTACCTGCCACGCTGCAAGTACTGGGGGATGCAGCGCTCAAAATCAATGAACTCGCCCTGGCCCAGTCAACTTTCGAAGAGCTGCTGAAACGTTTTCCCGACGACGCGTCGGCATCGTGGTGGAAAACACGTGTCGGCTGGTCGCTGTACATGCAGGACAAAAACGACGAAGCGATTTCGTTCCTGGCAAATGCCCTTGTCGATATGAAAGACCCCGTCAGTCGCTCCGAATCGCATTATGTCGCCGGTTCATCCCATTTTCGAAAGAATGATTTTGCAAAGGCAGTTGCCGCATTCGAACTTGCCTTAAGCGATAACGACAAACGCACGGACGCCAACTCGATTCGATTATTGATTGCCCGATCGTACTACCAATTGAAAGACCTTGAGAAAGCCCGTTCTATCGCCGGACTAGTACTTGAAAACAACCCGAATGCGGATGCCGCTGCTGAAGCTCATTTTCGTTTGGGTGAATTTGAATATGAACTGGGTGACTTCAAAAAAGCAATAGCACAGTATGCTCCTGTTATCGATGCGACAACTCCCTCGGCTTTCCTGGCCGATGCCTTGTACAGTCGTGCCTGGGCATTGAAGAACGATGGCCAGTCCGAAGCTGCTGTTGCCGACTTTACCCGGCTGATTAAGGAATTTCCGGACAGCTCCAACGGCAGACAGGCACTACTTGGTCGAGCCGTCGCCCGCCGCGCTGCGAACCAGTTTGAAGAATCGATCAACGATCTCGATGCCTTTTTGGCGGCTGATCCTTCGGAACAGGACCGATGGCGAGCGACCTACGAACGAGGCCTGTGTCATGCCATCATGGAAAAGTGGAGCGAGGCTGTCGCAGACTTTGAGCCGTTGGCCTTGAAAATTGACCCGGCCAATTCACTGGCTGATAATATGCTTTACGAACTGGCGTGGGCCTGCAAAAAGCTGGACAACAGTTCAAAATCCGTTGAAACGTTTTTGTTGCTGGCCGACCAATTTCCAGCCAGCTCTGTCGCAGCCGAAGCGAATTTCCACGTCGGCGAATCACTTTATGAAAAAAGTGACTTTGACGGAGCGGCGGCACGCTACACGTCCTGTTTGAAAGGTGAACCGACCGCCAATGTCGGTGAA
This sequence comes from Pirellulaceae bacterium, assembly GCA_031414755.1. Classification (GTDB taxonomy): domain Bacteria; phylum Planctomycetota; class Planctomycetia; order Pirellulales; family Pirellulaceae; genus CAJQPP01. Next base: position 55,416 of record JANNWJ010000018.1, read on the forward strand.
AGGGCAGCATACAAACTCGGCTGGTGCGCATTCGAGCAGGAAAAATGGTCCGAAGCTCATCTTTTGTTCAAGAAGCAGGTCGAACAGTACAGCGAAGGTCCGCTGAACGCGGTGGGACTCTCGATGTTGGCCGAGTCACTTTTCCATAACAAAAATCACAAGGAGGCAATCCTTGCCTACAAGATCGCAGTGCCTGCCATTCGCACAGCTACGATCAGCGACGAGTCGGTACGCATCCTGACTCCACTGCATGCCGCGCAAAGTGCCAATCAAACTGGCGATCATGATTCAGCATTGGCCTTTGCCCAATCCGTTGTCGATGAGTTTCCAGACAGCGATTACCGATTTGCAGCCATGTTCGAATTGGGAACGGCCCAGGAAGGACTTGGAAAACTTGACGAAGCGATTGCGACATGGCAACCCGTTGCCGAAAAATCGATCGACAAGATCGGTGCGCGGGCCCGGGCAATGATCGGTGAAGCATGCTTCAAAAAAGGTGAATACGATCGGGCGATTACCGAATTTAAATCGGTCATGTACGGATACCCAACCGTCGATCAAAAAGCGGACATCGATCCCTGGCGGGCTTTTTCCGCTTATGAAACCGCTCGCTGCTATTACGTACAGGTCAGTAAAGCCAGCGGCGAACAACGAAAGCAACTGGTGGCAAGTGCCCGTGAATGGTTCGAGTATTTGCTGAAAAACTACGAGAACGATGTGCTTGCTCCCGAAGCACGAAAACAACTTGAAACGCTGAAGACACTGAATTAGCCCGACAGTCGAATCGATCCATTTCGAACACGATTGCCATGGCCAATCACCGGAACACACCAGGATATGGAACCTATGACGAGGCTTGAATCACGATCCCTCTTGCGCGGTATCAGCAACGTGGGCCAAGGGCTGTTGTTGCTCGTACTTTTGATGGGCCCGACCCGACCCGTTTGTGCGCAAACGGGTGAAGTGCCGCAAATCAGCGACGAATCGGTGCTTGGCAACTCACCAACCCCAGGGCAATCGCCGGAAAATCCGGATGCGTCCGATGGAAACGTGCCGAACGACTCGGTCGTGGCGCGTGAAAAAGGGATAAACATGTTGTCCCTGCTATGGCTCGGCGGCTGGTTCATGATCCCTTTGACATTCATGTCATTTGCCGTTGTAGCGCTGACAATCGAGCGCTTTTTTGCCTTGCGCGAGGAAAAAATCCTCCCCCAGGCTTTCGTACGTGAGCTTGGCGGACTGAGTCGCAGTGAACAAGGATTCGATCCGAGAATGGCCTTTCGCGCCTGCCAGCTTTTTCCGTCGGCTGCATCGCGCGTGTTGCGAGTAATGTTGCTCAAGGCTGGTCGCCCGCAATCGGAAATCGAGTATGCGGTTTCCGAAGCAAGTGAACGGGAAGCGATTCGTTTGCAGGCTACGGTCTCGTGGCTGACGCTCGCTGCCACCGTCGCACCGTTGATTGGTTTGCTTGGAACGGTGTGGGGAATGATTGAGGCGTTTTACGAAACAACGCAACTGATCCCGGGACAGAACAAGGCCGAGGTACTTGCTCATGGCATCTACCTGGCACTGGTGACGACACTCGTTGGTCTGATCATTGCCATTCCGTCGGCGGTGTTTGCCCATTACTTTGACAACAGGATTGTTGGCAAGTTTCACAAAATCGAGGAACTGGCGGCCAGCCTGATCCCCATGCTCGAGCCCTTCGAAGGGCAAGTGCGCACAGAAGCCGGTTCCGAACCGACGAACGCCAATCGTGCTGGTGGCGCATCGAATCATCACGACGAACTGACTCGCCGCGCCGGTGCTGCATCGCGCTGAGTCGGAGATGTTGGTTTGTCCCTGTTTAACATTTTGTAAATAGATTTTCCGAGTCGCCAAATATGGCCGTCAAACCAAAATCACAAGCCATTGGTTCACTAACCGTAACGCCGTTGATTGACGTCGTTTTTTTACTGTTGATCTTTTTCCTGGTCTCCTCCCGGTTTGCTGACGAAGAACGACAAATTGAAATTGAACTTCCGACTGCCTCGCAGGCCTTGCCGCTTACGGCCGAACCGAGCGAGTTGTTTATCAACATCAATCGCCAGGGGGAGTACTTTATCGATGGCCAGTTTCGCCATGTGGAAGCTGTCGAGGAACTGCTGAAACAGGCCGTTGCCAACAATCCGCTAACACAAACCGTCGTTATCCGCGCCGACAAGCAAGCTCCCTGGGAACCGGTGTTGACGGCACTGGACCTCTGCAAGAAAACCGGAATCTATAACTACACCGCCATGACCGACGAATAGTTCCTGGCACTTTGTTACTCATTAAACTAAGGGTGCCACTGGCTTTGCCAGTCCCTCATTGACTGAATCAATCTTGCCAACACTGGCAGAGCCAGTGGCATACAACCCTAAATCCAAACGGAAACGCAGCACTGGCACCCGTTTGACATTTTTGACCTCAACGCATCGCTAAACATGCCCGCCCGACGCCAAATCGTAAGCACTTATCAGCCGCTTCGGCTCGAGTCGTTTGATCAGCAGTTTTGGCCGATCTTGATGGCGATGTGCATTACGGCAACGATTCTGGCAGGGACGATTGTGACTCTGCTGGCCGGATTCTGGATGTGGGTCAGTCTGATGGTATTGCCGGCGGCGGTTACCACGTTGCTACTCGTCCTCCGCTTTGTCGATGATCGACGCATTCGTCGCTCACTGCAACTGGCGGTTATCCTAAGCCTCGCCGCGCATTGCCTGTTTCTGGTGATCGCCAATCAAACCGATGTCTTCAAAGGACTCTTATTTGAAGTGTCTCACCAGTCGGTACCGGTTAAACAAACGCGTACCATCAACATTTCACAGCAAACCGTTCAACAACCCTGGAAAGATGTCAATCCGACGCCAATGGTAACTCCGGAAATGTCTCTACCGGAAAAAACCGAAACTGTCGAGACAGCCGTCGCGAAGTCGCAACCGACACCCGTTGAATCGCAACGTCCAACCGAAAGCCCCCAACTGGTGCAACGTCAGCGTGTCAGTCAAACCGTACCCCGTTTGGGAGAGAGTCTTTCCCAATTGCATAGCCAGTCGCAAGATGTTCAGCCAAAATCAAGTGAACTTCTTAAACCGTCTGCACCGGCACCCATCGCAACGTCGACACTTGCCGATCTCCCCTCACCTGCCAGTACTCAAATTTCCCGCGAGTCTCCCTCCACTACTGCCGAACAACCCCGACGGAACAGGGATGAAGTGGCGAAGGTCGCCATGTCAGACAACACACCGCGCCGTATTGAGAACTCTTCGCAGCCGAAAATCGAATCGCCTGACCCGTCCACACGTCAGCCGCGAACAACGGCGTCGAACCCTGTACCAAAAATCGTTGCCGATGCGCCTGTTTCTCCGGCAAGTTCGCCAACCCGCTCGACGAACCCGGTTGATGCAAAACCCAAACTGGTCGAAACACCGATCGAGCGACAAGTTCCCGCCGCCGTCGCCGATCGCCAGTTCCGAAATGAAAACCAGCCTCGCAACCGTGTCACCGAATCGTTGGCGCAGTCTGCACCCCGAAATTCGCGAACACTTCCGGCGATCGATCGTGTACTGACAGAATCCGCGCCGCGTCGTTCCAACAACAACGCTTTGCAACCGACATCCCCCACGACGAACGAGTCACCCGCTCCGACAGCGGAAGTCGCCAATAGTTCAGAAGCGGCTCGCCTGAAGCCGCAAGCGATGTCGATTGCCAAATCGATCAATGGGACCGCCGGTGTGGGTCGAGCTGCTAATCTGGATCGCGATCTGGGATCAACGCAAAGTGCTGCAATGACGCCTGCAAATTCAATGACGCGGCGGGAACGAACGACAAGCCAGCCCGATGCGTCATCGCTTACACTTCAGCAAGCGGCCGAAATACCTGTAGCAAGTGCCGGCGAAATCACACCGAGCGCGTCCATTCAGCCCGATTCCGTTGCCGTTGCTAACCGTTCTGCGTCGACCAATCGATCCGAACTTTCCGCCAGCAGCAGCGCTTCGATGACTCAGTCGGACAGCCAGGCGACTCGTGGGGAAACATCCGTCGAAAAAGGGACGGGGAGCGCCGACATGGGTTCGACCCGAATCGTAACTGAAATCGCCGGACAGCGCGTAGAAGGAGGAGGCCAGCCCGAAATCAACAACCAATTCTCCGAGCAACCGATAACGCAGACCACGGGAGGGGGCTCGACAACTCCATCTATCGCGACGGATATCGAGGGGCCTTCCGTCGCCGATAATCGGAGTGGCTCATCGAAATCGCAGACTGCCGACCGGCCTGCGCCACTTGGCGACTCCAGCCTGAACGCCCAGCCCAATCGTTTTCAAACGGAATCAGGCGAACCCAATCGCGATCGGGCCGACGAAACGGCAATCGAGGTGGTACCCGGCGAACCGGGGGATTCCATGCTGGCCCGAAACGAGGGTGACGAGGACGACGAAGAGGAACTACAGCGGCAACTGCAAGCTCTTGCCAACTCCCCCGATGGATCGTCAATGGCCATCGAAAGCAGTGCGGAACCAAACCTTTCAGGTTCGTCGACTGGCACCGATCCTGGGCCCGTTGCGGCAACAACCACTCCATCATCCCGAATCGGAAGAGCTGCCAACCTTGCCGACGATTCATCGATCAAGGCCAACAATGGCCGCTCTTCCGATCAAAAACAACGGCCCTCACGCGCCACCGATACTGCTAATGCGTCACAGCCAGGCGATTCAACGGGACCGCGTCGAACAACCAACAATCGCAGCGAAGCCAGCGATAGTACTTCCATTGCCGAGTCACCTGCCGTTTCTATTTCAGGGGGTGCCCAGCCTGTCATCAATCAGCCTGTCGCCCCCGTTCCCGGTCAGGTAGCAGGCGCGACAGGACAATCCAGTCAGATCGATGATGCGTCGAAGCTTTCGGAATCGGATCGGGACGCTCCCGCCGGCATGGCGTTGACGATCGAAGCAAAGCCCGGCCCGGCTGGCCTGGGTGATTTGCCTGAACCGGATGCCGGTATCGACTCGCGCCGCGCTTCTCGGGAAAGCCCGGCCTTGCAAACAATGACTGAAACACGATTTCGAAAAGCGGAATCAGGTGGGACTCCATCGATCAGTTCGGCTCCGACTGTCGCCAATGAGGCCTTTCGATCTCGCGGCCAGCTCAATTCCGGAAACTCGGCACCCCAAACAGAGGATTCGATTGAACTCGGGCTCGCTTTTCTGGCACGCTATCAGCAAAACGACGGAAGCTGGACGCTTGGTGGATTCGATCTCGACAACAATGACCGGGCCCGCATGATGTCCAGCGACACGGCAGCAACCGGGCTCGCTCTGCTTGCTTTTCAAGGGGCAGGTTACCACCATCGCGAATTCCGTTATGCATCGCGAATGCAACAAGCGGTCGATTGGCTTATCGAAAACCAGAAAGCCAACGGTGAGTTTTTCATTGAAGCCGACACTGACTCCAACAACTTTGCCCGATTGTACAGCCACGCCATCGCCACATTGGCGTTGACCGAAGCATACGGGATGACGCAAGACGATTCACTTAAGGTACCGGTCCAGCGTGCCTTGGACTATATCGCCGGTACCCAGGACTTGCGACTTGGCGGATGGCGCTACAAACCAGGTGATGGAAGTGATACTTCGGTAACCGGCTGGATGGTAATGGCGTTGCAAAGCGGACGACTGGCGGGGCTGGAGATCGACCCCCGGGCTATTGAAAACTCACGACGCTGGATGGATAGCGCTCAGGATGCGTCACTCGCACATCTGTATCGGTACAATCCTTCCGCCAAAGATTCCGAAGAGGTCCGCCGCGCTCATGGTCGAGTCTCCTCGCCTTGTATGACCGCAGTCGGCTTGTTGATGCGACTATATATCGATTGGGAAAAAGTCGATCCGCGCTTCAACGATGGGGCCGCTTATCTGGTGCAACATTTGCCGAACGACTCGACGATCGATCAACGCGATACTTACTACTGGTATTACGGAACGCAGATTCTGCGTCATATCGGTGGCGACGCCTGGACAACCTGGCACAATGCCCTGCATCCCCTTCTCGTGAATACACAGGTCAAACAAGGGGAAATGGCGGGGAGTTGGGATCCTCTTAATCCGGTTCCCGATCGTTGGGGCGCTCATGGCGGCCGGCTGTATGTCACAACGATGAACTTGCTCTCCCTCGAAGTCGATTACCGTTTGTTGCCCCTCTATGTCGAATCGAATTAACGGCTTGCCGATTCGGTGCCACCTGGTTTTTTAACCGTCACGAGTTGTGTCCGTTCACCAAGAGTTGTCAAGAGTTGTGGCCGGTCTCCCGACCGAGCCACCGTTGTGGGCTGGTCTCCCGACCAGTCCCACCCTCTTCGACCGATGGTCCCCCCCATTAATACAGCGCGATGGTGACAACGTGGAGACCTTCGGTCGATTCGGGCAGGCCATTTCATTATTCATGAAGTATTAATATGCGCCGAAATCGATGAAACCGCGATTAGTAACACGCAAACGCAAGCAATGACAATGTGTGAATGCAAAAGACGGTGTCTCTCCGAAATGCGAGAATTTATCCAGCCGCTTCATGCTGGTTCTGAGCGCCATGACGAAAGGAATCGGTCTCGTTAGTTCTTAGTTCGGTTTTTGCTTTTTTTCAAACGAAAACCAGGAGAACAAACGCGCGTTCACGGAGTGAACGGCCACGTGGCTTTTCACTCCGTGAAAATGCGATCCGAAGGTGTTGCGCACCCATCCATAAATACGATAAGCAACGCAAGGCGTGCCATCCTTGAAATGGCGTTCGCGCCGGCGGCTCAATTGAAAGTCGACCGAGGCTCGGTCGCGACAGGATATCGTTCTCATTCGGTCACGTCGTTTGTCGCGGCGGCTGCCTACTTCTATCGCAGAATCTTTACATGGTTTATCAACGTGGCTACGGGACTCTGTTGCGTTGAAGTCAGTTCGTCACCGCCCCATTCCGGCGTCATCAGATGCACATGATTGTTTTTGTCCCCCAGCTGGTAATTGCGATTGTTCCTATCAATATTTTTGACGTTAGGCATCCGTTGAGCATCAACGCGGGAAAGTTCGGTTCCTGACTTATAAACACCTCTTGGGTCGACTTAATACTTCGGATCGGGACGAAGGTTTTTGAAACCACGAAAGATGGGCCTTGCGACGAATGTCAGACTCCTTCGCTTTTATTGGCCGATGTTACAATGTCGCATACCGCAAATCTGTCGCGGCTACTGAAATCATCCTCCGTGCAAAAGTTGTCAGCGTAGTCTAACATACTTCTAATCACCAGGTTATCCTTGATGCAGCCCCGGAGTTCAAAAATGCCAGGTTTGAATACCACTTTGTCGAATGACGTTTTGATCATTGATTTCGTCGAAACAAAAATCCTTGATCACCAAACTCTCATGGACGTCGAACAGGACTTCGCCAAGATCGCCGACGACTTTGGGCCGACAAGAATTCTCATCGACCTGAACCGGATTGAATTGATGACTTCGATGATGATCGGTGAGTTCATCAAATTCAACACGCGCTGCAAGGAAGCCAACAAGCAAGTCACGTTCTGCAACCTGACTTCCCAGATCGCCGAGATATTCAAAATTACTCGACTCGATACGGTCATGTCCATCTCCGGAACGCGTGCCGAGGCACTCAAAAGCCTCTCCGGCCGATAGTTGATTCGCAGCGACGGTATTTGCAGACGTACTGGAACAATGTCAACCGGGTCACATTTCTCACCCGTTCCTGTCGCCGCATGGCTCGTTACTCCCCGCAAATTCGAATCCTTCCGAAGTGAAGACCGAATTCCGCAAAACCCGGAAAGAACTCCCCTTCCGAAGCAACCTCGTTGTGTCAAACTGGAATAGTCCTTCGTTTTCACTCCCACATGTTGCCGGGACCTGACATTGATTACCCGCACCACTTTTCCTCGAAAAAATCCGGAATGTCGTAGCACAGCGCACCGAATATTGGCCGGCGCGCTGTCGCTTGTTTTTGTGTCACTCCTGATGAATGCCAATCCGCTGTTGGCGCAAGACAAAAAGGAAGAGGAACGACCGGCAGGCGTGCGCACTGCCCTTGCTACAACTCGTGAAGTCAATCGATCGCAGGATTTCATCGGGACGCTGCAACCGATCCGCCGCGCCATTATCGGCAGCGCGGTCGAAGATCGTGTCGCCCGCATGCTGGTTGACGAAGGCGATTTCGTAAGCTGTCCGGAAACCGGAACCTCCAACGATGTTCCCGCCCAGCCCTTGCTTGAAATTGATCGAACGACCGTCGATCTCGAATACGAGTCGGCGCGAATCACCCTGGAACTGCGAAAAAAGGCGATGGAAGAACTGACTCAATCCATTCCGGTCGAGATCGAACTGGCTACCGCCCGAATCAGTCAAACCGATGCCCAACGGGCATTCACTCAAAGTGTTTACGAACGATTAACGGCTCTTGGCAAGACTGCGTCTACGCGGGAACTGGAGGAAAGCCTTTCGCAGTTCCAGACACAATCGGCAGCTTTGTCGTCCGCGAAGGCCGAATTGAGAAAACTTGAATTGACCCGGGAAATCCGCTTGCTCATCGCCCGTCAAATTGTCGAGTCCCAGCAATCGGAGTTGAATCGAATCGATGATTTGCGGAGCAAGTACACGATCCGCGCTCCCTTTTCAGGATACGTGACTCGTATTCTGGTCGAACAAGGGAGTTGGGTATCGCGTGGCTCGGAAACGATTGAACTGATTCAGCTTGATCCGATCGAATTGCGCATCAATGTGCCTCAGGAATACCTGGCCAACTTGCAACATTCGGTATCCAACCGGGAACAAGCCCCCGAAGTCACCGTGCAAGTCGACGCGCTTGGCAAAACATTTTCTGGCAAAATAATCGAAATTATTCCGCAGGCCGACGAACGAACACGGGCGATTCCCGTCATTATTCGAATCGCCAATCCTCGCACCGAAACCGGGCACGAGCTGGTTCCCGGTTTGCTGGCCCAGGCGACACTTGTTATCGGTCAGCGTGAATCAACCGTCATGGTCCCCAAAGATGCGTTGGTTCTTGGTCAGTCCGGTACCACCGTTTTTGTGATTCGCGAAGTCAATAGTCAGTCGATTGCCGAACGCATTCCTGTAAAAACAGGTGCCGCTGACAAACAATGGATCGCTGTGACTGGCGACGTCAACGAAGGTGATACGGTCGTCGTTCAGGGGAACGAACGATTGCGTCCAGGCCAGGTGGTAGTCGTCCAAAAGGACGACTCGCGCCCCTGATCCAAACGCAATGCGACACTCAAGTCCGCTTTCGGATAACGGCAACCCAACCATTCGCAATTACTTATCGGGAACACAGTCATTACAATGACTCAATCCAATTCGCTGGCTTCGGCATCGGGAAACGGCCCAACAGGCGGATTCTCTCCACTTGATCATCCGGTCAAGGTTTCGGTGGGAGTGATTTTGATTTTATTGTTCGGATTGCTGGCTGCCTTTCGAATGCCAATGCAATTGGCTCCCGATGTCAGTCGCCCCATGATCTCAATCTCTACCTCCTGGCCAGGTGCCAGTCCGCAGGAGGTCGAGGAAGAGATCATTAACGAACAGGAAGAACAGCTCAAAAGCGTTGTCGGTGTCACTCGAATGACATCGGAAGCCGGTGATTCATCGGGCAACATCTCGCTGGAGTTCACGGTTGACACCAACATGCAGGAAGCCTTGTTGCTGGTGAACAGTGCTTTGCAGAAAGTACGCGAATATCCGCTGACGGCTGACAGGCCCGTTATCAATACGTCGTCCAACACTGATCGTTCCATCGCCTGGTTCATTTTGAGCGACTTGCCTCCGACGCTGGAACAACTGGATGAGTTTGCCGGCCAGCACCCGGAACTGGATGCCGAAGTCCTGCATGTCAAGCGTGCGTATGAAACGAGCATGGGACTCGCCGCGTTCCGATTGCGCGAATTTGTCGACAAACATCCTGAAGCTGTCTCCTTGCTGCCCGGCGACACCGACGTCACACAGCTTCGCAAGTTCGCTGAAGACGTACTGGAATCCGAATTCGAGCGGGTGCCTGGCGTTTCCAATACCGATGTGCGCGGCGGACAGGAAGAGGAACTGCAGGTTCATCTCGACGCGAATAAACTTGCCGCGAGGGGATTGACGATTGCAAACGTAATCGAAGTCCTGAGGAATCAAAACCGCAACACGTCAGCCGGCGATTTTTGGGAAGGCAAACGTCGTTGGGTGGTGCGGATGCTGGGTCAGTACGCTTCGACGGACCAGATCGCCAGCCAAATTCTGGCCACCAGTGCCGATGGCACACCCGTTTATGTCCGCGACGTCGCTACCGTAAAACTCGGACACAAGAAACCGGATGGCTTTGTCCGACGTTACGGGGTTTCCAATATTTCGTTGAATGTTCAAAGCGAATCCGGTTCCAATGTTTTCGATGTCATGCGCGGACTGCAATCAGCGGTGTCCCGACTCAACAAAGAAGTCCTTGCTCAACGAGGCCTCGTTCTGAGCCAGGTGTATGACGACACCGTCTATGTCGATTCGGCTATCGGACTTGTGAATTCCAACATTGTTCTGGGAAGTGCCTTGACCGTAATTATCCTGATGTTGTTCTTGCACATCGGGACGCGAACATTGACTTTCATTCCGATCCTTGCCGGTTTGACGATTGCAGCGCTGTTTATTTCACCGTGGTTTTTTGTCGGGACATTGGCTGCCATCCTCGTTTCCGGGCTTTGGTTCGCACGCGGCACCCTCGTAATTGCCGTTGCAATCCCCGTCAGCATCATTGGCACATTCCTGATTCTGAATTTGCTGGGCCGATCGCTTAACGTGATATCACTTGGTGGACTGGCCTTTGCAGTCGGAATGCTTGTCGACAATGCCATCGTCGTTTTGGAAAACATCTATCGTTATTACCACGACGGGTTTAGCGTTCGCGAATCGGCTCGACGCGGCACGGCGGAAGTATGGGGTGCCGTGCTGGCGTCAACGCTGACGACCCTGTTCGTTTTTCTCCCGGTTGTATTCCTTCCTGGCGAAGCAGGCCAGCTTTTTGTCGATATTGCATTGGCCATTAGCGCCGCAGTCGGACTTTCACTTTTGGTAAGCGTCCTTGTTATCCCCACCGCTGCCGTTCAACTACTCAGCCAGGATGCCCGGCGAACTCCAGGTAAACAAACCAGCCTCAGTCGCTGGATTTCCGGGTTTGGCAATCGTTTCACCGAGTCGATTATCCTTGCGAACGAATGGATTCAGACCTCGGTATCGCGGCGACTGGCACTCGTCATTTTGCTGTTTGGTTTGGCCTTTGGTATCTCGTGGTTGTTACTTCCCCAAATCGAATACCTCCCCTCCGGGAACCGCAACCTGATCATTGGTCGCGTCATGTTGCCTGCGGGATACAACGTTCAGCACATCGGCGAGATTGGAGCGCAGGTTGAAGAAAAACTCCGCCCTTGGTGGGATGTGGACAGCGAATCGATCAAGGACTTGCCCGACGATCAGCCGGCAATTGCCGACTTCTTTTATGTCGCCCGTGGAACGATGGTTTTTGTTGGCCTCCGCGCTCATGACCCCTTGAAAGCCCGGGGGTTGGTCAAACTTGTTCAGGAACAATTGCGCGATGTGGCCCCGGGTGCGATGGTGATCGCATCTCAAACCAGCATCTTTGGTCGCGGCTTGGGGGGCGGTCGCGAAATTGAAATTGAAATCGTCGGCCCGGAGCTGAGCAAGCTCGTTGAGATCGGCGGACAAATCATGGGCCAAATCAAACAGGAATTTGGCCCGGACACGCAAGCCCAACCCGTTCCCAGCCTTGATCTTTCCAGTCCCGAAGTGCATGTGACCGCCCGACCTTCCCAGGCAAATCAGCTTGGTATGAACAACAGTGATATCGGGGCCACCATCAACGCCCTTGTGGACGGCGCGTATGTCGGCGATTATTCCACAGGAGGTCATAAAATCGATCTGGTAGTATTGGGATCGGATTCATGGGAATCGCAAACGCAGGATCTGGAGAAACAATATGTTGCAACGCCCGTCGAATCGAAACCTGTTCGCCTCGACTCGTTTGTCGAAGTAACGCTTGGGGCTGGGCCAGAGCAAGTCAACCATTCCGAACGACAACGATCGATCTCCATCGACCTGACCCCACCCGAGCAAATGTCCCTGGAAAACGCGATCGAGATCGTCGAGTCGAAAATTGTCGGCGATTTGCGTGAACGCGGTGTTCTCGAAGGTGGTTATCAGATTCGATTAAGTGGCACGGCCGACCGATTGGCCGAAACGTGGAAAGAACTTCGCTGGAATTTTTTACTGGCCATTCTGATCACTTATTTGTTAATGGCTGCGTTATTCGAGTCATTCGTTTATCCATTGGTGATCATGGTCAGCGTGCCGATGGGAGCCGTTGGCGGAATCCTTGGTCTCAAGTTGCTGGGACTTTACCTGACCGCGCACGGTGAGCCACCTCAAAACCTCGACGTTTTGACGATGCTGGGTTTTATCATTCTCGTAGGTACGGTTGTAAATAATGCGATCCTGATCGTGCATCAAGCCCTGATTCATATCCGGGTCGATGGTCAGTCGCCACGCGACGCAGTCATTGATAGCACCCGCACCCGGATTCGTCCAATCTTTATGACCACGCTGACCACCGTTTTTGGGCTTTTGCCACTCGTTTTCTTTCCGGGTGCCGGCAGCGAGTTGTACCGCGGCATCGGAAGCGTTGTCCTTGGCGGTCTCGTCGTATCAACGATGGTTACGTTGCTGCTGATCCCCACCATGTTCACACTTATGATTGACGCCGGTTCGTGGATTCATTCGGTGTTCGTTTCCGATAGTGGCGAATCGACCGGCCCAATGTCTGGTTCAATCGCCTCCGAAACAATATCCTTGCACGATGCCTCGCAAAACGGTTCCAAAAACGGATCGGCGGCGGAGCCAAGTCCTTCGGGCAAATTCGCCGACGGCAAAATCTGAACGCCTCCCTGCAACTATCGCTTTCGATGGGAAAATCAGGCATGCAACGGCCGGTGTTTCCGACATTTCAACGCCCACTTCTTCAGCTTTCATTGCGAACCGCTAGAATAAGCCGGTTGTCTAATTCGTTTGCCGTACAAGCAAAAGTGAAACCGAAAAAATGAATGCCCCGGTAGCTCAGCTGGATAGAGCAACTGACTTCTAATCAGTAGGTCGCAGGTTCGAATCCTGCCCGGGGTGCTGACACAAAACCACGTCTTTTGCCGAAGATTTCTTACCTGGCTCTCTTGCCAGCGCGGCGATTTCCTAACCACGCAAAACGGTACATACCGTTTTGGCACCACAAAAGGGAACCGCAATCATGCCACGTCTGTCCAATTCAACGCCCAAATACTGCAAACACTCAGCATCGGGGCAAGCCTACGTATCATTCAATGGGCAACAGGTTTACTTGGGTCCGCACGGGTCCGCGACATCGAAGCGGGAATACGACCGGCTCGTCGGTGAATGGATGGCCGCCGGCCGAACCATGCCAAGTGAAACCGCCACGGTGACGGTGACAGAACTTTGCATCGACTATACCCGCAAGTGCGACTGGTACTACCGAAAGAACGGCAAACCTACCCGCGAACACGCCACGGCCAAGCGGGTATTGAAGGAACTCCGGGCAGTTTACGGCAAGACCATTGCCATCGAATTCGGGCCGATTGCATTCAAGGCATTCCGGGATCGGTACATGAAGCGGAAATTGTGCCGGAACACCATCAATCGATACTTGATCCACGTGCTGGGCGCATTCCGCCTGGGAGTTGAAAACGAAAAAATACAATCGAACACCTGGCACGACATCAAAGCGGTTGAACGACTCCGCAAGGGCCGATCCAAAGCACCCGAATCGAAGCGGGTATCGCCGGTCGATCCGATACTGGTCAACGCGACCATTCCATTCCTGCCAGCCATCGTTGCCGCTATGGTCCGCTTGCAGCTCGCAACGGCTATGCGCCCAAGCGAAGTTTGTATTGTGCGGCCGGACGATATCGACCGCTCCGGCGACATCTGGATTTTTACACCCCACACGCACAAGACCGAACACCACGACCGACCACGGATTATTCCATTTGGCACGACGGCGCAGAACATTCTCCGGCCGTACTTGCTCCGGGATGAAAACCAGTTCTGTTTCTCGCCGGCTGAAACGGTGGAACAGGTTCGTCGGCAACGGCATCTGGATCGGAAGACCCCGTTGTCATGCGGCAATGTGCCGGGCAGCAAGCCACAAAAGCGGAACCCCAAACGGGCCGCCGGGAACTGTTACACAACCATGACCTATGGCCGAACCATCAAACGCGCTTGTATTGCCAACAATTTGCCAAAATGGGCACCTAATCAATTGCGCAAGCTGGCCGCCACGAATATCCGGCGATTCTGCGATCTGGAAGCGGCACAAGTGATACTCGGCCATTCCAGCAAGGCGGTAACAGAAGCCTATTACGCCGATCCAAATATCGCTGCGGCTGTCGAAGTCGCTCGCAAGATTGGGTAGATTGGTAGTCATTCAAACTTGTTGTTTCGCTAACACCATCGTTTCAAATCAGGAACCGCAAATGGCAATTCCCAAAAAGGTAACTCAACGACTGATAAGCGTATTCGGCCGTTATTCCAAAGTGCTGGAAGTCGCATTCAACCGGGATGTTAACGAGGCCGACACCGTGACCATTGTGAAAGACATACTTTCGGACGTGTTTGGGTTCGACAAGTATTCTGAAATCACAAGCGAATTTTCCATTCGTGGTACGTATGTTGATTTGGCAACGACGGTCGATGGTAAGGTTCAATATCTTGTGGAAGTCAAAGCGATCGGGCTATCGCTCAAAGAAAACCATTTACGGCAAGCGGTGCAATACGGGGCCACTCATGGAATCCCGTGGGTGGTTTTGACCAACGGCCGGGAATGGGAAATCTACCGGGTAATGTTTGAGCAACCGGTCCGCGAAGAACTTGTTGCCAAATTCTGCTGGCCGGAAACGAATCCGAAAAAAGCGGACGATCAAGACCGCCTGTGGTTGCTCTGTCGGGAAGGAATGCAAAAGGCGGCTATCGAAGATTTCCACGCTCTGGTTCAAGTCATCAATCGCTTTACCGTGGCCGCCATTATTTGCTCGGAACCAGTGGTTAACGTAATTCGAAAAGAATTGCGACGACTGGCGGACAATGCCAAAGTCGAATCCGACACGATTCAGGAATTGCTTTTGGAAGTCTTGAAACGTGACGTGCTGGAAGGTGACGACGCCACGGCCGCAAACAAAAGACTTGCCAAGTCTGCACGGGCCGCCAGTAAAAAGGCAGCAATGGAAAAGGCAGATTGCGCAACAACTCCGGTAGCGGTCATGGCATCGGGCAATAGTTCAACTGAAGTCTAATACAATCACACTGATTCACGTCGGTTAGCGGGTAGCTCCCGTACAGTAGACCGGCGGGTAATGGTAGAAGCGGTTCCGCCATGCTCGCCGGTTTACGCCGACAATAAGGAACCGCATTCATGCCGGACTCCAACGAGTTCTTGGGTATCGGGTCGCTCGGCGACAGACCGACTCATCCCTCAATCATCAATTACGGCTCAAACTTCCATTTTTTGCGTGCATGGGGACAACGGATCGATGCACGATTGCAGTTGTTGACGCCACTTCACAAATGGGACATGGGAGTATTTAGACCAGATACAGGCGCAGAAAAGGCGCTCATCAATTACGGGGCGAATTTCCCACAAGTAGTCCGACCAGTATGGGACAGACTAGACCTTGCCGAAGCGGAATATCGGGAATGCGAAAAAACGAACTTCAAGGAAACAGATCAGCTCGCTTTTCGATTCGGGACCCTTGAAACGACAATCCGACACGCATGTACGGCCATTAAGAACGCTCTCATTGCGGAAATGGATTTCTTTGAACTCGGCGACGAGATTCTTGCTCTATTGAAAGAACGTGCAAGCATTCGCGATATCTGGATGCTGATCAACGAATTCGAAATAAAACGACGGTGCATGTTTGACATTCCGAAGAATCCGGAAATATGGTCCGGCTGCGATATTAGACGTGAACCGGATACGCAAACTGGTGGCCATTGCTTGGTTGTCGTGACGGGGCACCCGACTATTCCAGATAGTTACCATATCGCGTATATCTGGGACGATCAAATTCTGGACGATTCTGAAGATCAGGAATTGCGGGATCATATTTCCAGCGTAGTATCGGCCTGGATTCGAACAGGCAAACGGTTGACCAAGGCATCGCTGACAGAACAGGCGGTTTCTGAATCTCAGACTCCACCGGCAAGAATAGAGCCGCGCGTATTTACTAGTCTTGAATTGGAAATATTGAACATCGTTGCCGAATCAAATTGCACAATGACAAATCCGAATATCCATTCTTTGCGCGATACTGATTCCGATCTCAAATCGACAAAGGAAACTGTCAGACAATTATGTTCTGAAGGATTCTTGCATCGTCCCAATGGTTCGAGAAAGGGCGTCACCCTGTCCGACCAGGGAAGGGAAGCATTGAAGAAAAAACTCTAACTGAACCTTGTTTACACCTAAATTGCCCTCAAGCAATTTTCGATTTCCGTACCTTACTTGCAATCGCGTTTTGTTTCACGCCTTTGCAAGAACAGGTAACCAATGGCAATCGACATCAATCACGACCAACTGGTCGAACTCCGGTCAGTACCGAAACTGCTGGAAAAGCAAATTGGTAAACGGCTGAATCTCAGCACCCTCTATCGCTGGCAATCACGTGGTATCGCCGGCATCAAACTGGAAACCGTGGCCATCGGAGGCGCACGGTTCACCACGCTGGAAGCGCTCAACGTGTTTTTTACGACTAGCACGCTTGCTCGCCAGGGGAAATTATCCGACGGCACGACTGAAGGCATTCGACGCGCACGATTGATCCGGGAACAGCAACTGGAACGAGAAGCCAAGGAACTCGGCATCTAGTCCAACGGGGTCGTTGGCTGGGCCAGAACAGAATTCCTAATCTCGTTTTCGCGGGTTCGATTCCCGCCGACTCCATGAATGAAAAAAGGCCCGCTTGCAACTGGGCAGGGCCGGGCCAGAACAGAATTCCTATGGAGTATTGTAGCCCATGAACAAGCTACGGCAAATGCCGACACGGACCACGGAACCGGTTCTGGTCGCGCTATCATCGGACGGGTTCTGCCAGGTCTACGGAAGCAAAAACGTATCGGTCCTGATTATCAACCGGCCGCACGTGATATCGGCACGGGCCGGGAACATTGTTGACGACTTGTTGGACCAAATCTTGCCGATTCAGTTTCAACAGATTTTCTACCCGTCGGCCATTCGGGCCACGGGACAAGTGACACGCATGACGGCGCAGCGATTGGAACGGATTTTATTTGATCTTCAATTTGTCGAATCGTTCCGTGATCCAAAACTGCGATCGAAGACCCGGCAACTCTTGCTCCGTGCTATTGGGGGTGGCCGATGAACACGCCACAATTCACCGGTCAACCAGAACCGCTACCAATTGCCAACCATGAAGTCATGCCATTCGATGATTACCTTTTGCCCGAATCGCTACGGGGCTGGGTGGCCGATATCGCAGAACGGATTCAGTGCGCGCCGGATTTTCCGGCCATCGCAGCCATGACGGCGCTTTCGGCTGTCGTGGGTAGACGTATTGGAATCCGACCGCAACAAAAAACGGACTGGACCACGGTGCCGAACTTGTGGGGGGCTATCATCGGCCGACCGGGAATTATGAAAACCCCTGCCATCAATGAAGCGCTTCGACCACTGAAGCGCCTGGAAATCGAAGCCCGCCAGGAATTCAATCTGCGATCGACCGAACATGCCGCAACGCTACTCGTGCATGAAGCACAACGCAAGGAATCCCAACGGGCCATCCTGGCAGCCATCAAGGAAGGGACCGAACAGGCAACGGCCATTGCTCGTTCCGTAGTCGCCGGTGAAACACCCGGACCAACTCGGACCCGCTATCTGGTCAATGACGCATCGGTGGAAAAGCTGGGCGAAATCCTGAATCAGAATCCATTGGGCCACGTACTTAGTTTCCGTGATGAACTTTCGGGCTGGTTGATCGGTCTGGACAAATCAGGGCAGGAACAGGCCCGATCGTTTTATCTGGAAGCGTGGAACGGGGACGGCCGATTCTCTTACGATCGAATCGGACGGGGAACAATTGATATCGAAGCGGCCATCGTATCGGTACTCGGGGGAATTCAACCGGGACCACTGCAAAAGTACATGGCCGGCAACACCCGGGCCGGGTCCGATGACGGACTGATTCAACGGTTCCAGCTCATGGTCTGGCCGGACGTTTCAACCGAATGGCGCAACATCGATCGGTGGCCGGATTCGCAAGCCCGTGACAACGCACACAAAGTTTACTTTGAACTTGCCACACTCAATGCCGATCAACTCGACGCGCAACGGGATCACCCGGACGATATTCCATACTTGCGATTCGAACCGGACGCGCTCGACGTGTTTGTCCATTGGCGTGCCGGCCTGGAATTGCTGGTGCGATCCGGGAATGAACACCCGGCGATTGAAAGCCATTTGGCAAAATATCGAAGTCTTGTTCCATCGCTGGCTTTACTGGATCACCTTGCCGACGTTCGCACGGGGGCCGTCGGAATCGCTTCAATTCATCGGGCCATCAATTGGGCCAAGTACCTGGAATCGCACGCACGGCGGGTCTACGGGGCCACGGTGGAAGACCAATTCGCGGCAGCGCGTGAACTCGGCAAGCGCATCGAACGGGGACAACTGAAGGGACCTTTTGCAGCTCGTGACGTGTACCGGAATTGCTGGGCCGGTCTATCGGATTCGATGACGGTGGAACAAGCGGCCGACGTGCTAGTCGATCACAATTGGCTTGCCATCGAACGCAAAGCCACGGCCGGCCGAACCGCCACGGTCTACCACGTGAATCCGGCACTTGGACATACGACAAAACCGACATAGCTGACAGAAGACCCTTTTGTCAGTTTTGTCAGTTCTGTCACTGGCCGATGTGGGAACTGCCAAGCCAGTAGACATACCCGGGGAGTGTAATAATGTACAGTAGGCACGGATTCGCTACCGTACCTGCAACGGTGCGCATTTTTTGAGTTAGAATATGGCGAAACGGGTCGGACCTGAATTCCGGCTGGCTAACGGGAAGACCACTGACAAGAGCGGCTGTCATCTCTGGCCAAGTCCGCATGAATTCGGGCGGTATCGTAGGTAGACACGGTGGCCTGGCCTTTGTTGGGTCCTTGGTCAGCAAGCTACGCCTTGCGGTCAAGGAAAGCCCCGGGATTCAAATACATAGTCCGTCCGGCGTTTTTTTTCGCGGGGGGCTTGAGGGGATTTTGTGCCTGGTCCCGACGGCAAGCCCAAGTGCGCCAGAAAGACACCTATTTACACTGCAACCGTGGCGGGTCTGTCTGATCCGTTCCACCAAAGGACCCCTGGGTCCTTTTTTGTTTGGTCATGTTGAACCCTGCCGATGATGGTAAGTAATTGGATTTTGTTTGGTTCGATTCAGGACTCCGGTTTTGTATTTCAATCGTCGCATCAAAAACGGTACATACCGTTTTGGCTCGACATCGGTACCGCGCGACGTTGCAAAACGCTGTAAACGAATGCGACTAATTGCAACGGTAAAAACCGGTCGATACGATATCTGAATCGTTTGTTTTACCAACGAAATCGTCAAGAAATCACTTGCAAAAAGACAGCACTTCTAATCAGTAGGTCGCAGGTTCGAATCCTGCCCGGGGTGCTGAACAATTAACACGCTTTTTGCCGAAGATTTCTTACCTGGCTCTCTTGCCAGAGCGGCGATTTCCCACGACCGGCCGAACCGCCACGATCTACCACATGAATCCGGCGTTACATGGAAAGACAAAACTGACATAGCCGACGGAAGAACCTTTTGTCCGTTCAGTCTTGGCAAACACGGAGACGTGCCCGAAGTCGATCATGGATGTGGAGTTATTGCGATTATCGTTATTTGCTTCGACTCAGGACCATAGCACCAGAAGACACGGTACGCGCCCGGAGTTTGATTCTGTGCGTATGCCTCGAACACCTTTTTCTTTTTGTCGAATGGGTTCACAATCGAATCATATTCGTGCGTATTCAACCCGGAATGTCTCGGGTTATTGCTCAATAGCAGGACCGTTTTCGCCACTTGCTTCAAAAGCCCTTCGCTTTTCGAGGACTTTTTTTTGTTTTTTGCCACTCTCGCATTCCGTTGCGTTTTGGCTTTTGCCTTCAGGTCTTTGTATGTTTCGTATGCATTTTTTGTCCATTTCAATTCGTACATGACGCCAAACTAATCCTCAACATCACTTAACCAATCCAGGTCGTTTTCAATATCGGGGCCTTTGTTTGCAAAGTTGCCATCGACTGCATCTGCCAAACCTTTTCGCACCGGACCGATTGCTTCGTTGTTTTTGTACAACCAGGCTTCTGCTGCCGGGATCAAAACTACAGGCCTGATCTGGATGCATAATGGGTTGGAATCGTCGACTACCACCGTTTGCCCAGCGAACTTTAGTCCGAGGGTAACTCGACCCTTGGCATCCAGTGTTTTTGTGGTCATTTCTCGCTCCATAAGCAGACGGATTCTTGTCTCAAACAACTATACCAGCCGTGGGCCAATGGTCAAGTGGGATATTCCCACATTTATCGTCTTGTTGGTTCCATTTGCGTTAGGATAATTGTAACTCACGGGTCAGTAACAACTTGTGCACTACGCAAGAAATCATTTCAGTATCGTTATTTGCTTTGATTCAGAATCATCGTACCAAAAGATGCGGTAGGCGCCCGGAGTTTGATTCTGTGCGTATGCTCGGGAAATTCGGTGGTGAACAAGCGGGTTGCGGTTTTCATCCAACCCGGTTCTCGGCCATACGAAAAAACAGTGCCGATAAATCGCCACTGTTTTGAATTTTTTTGAACTATTGACTTGCGTCTAGTTTCCGTCACCAGGCAGCGGGTTTACAGGAATGGCGTTGGTATCGGGAAGTGTATTCGTATCTGCTGGAGCCAGTACAGGTTTTGCCTTTTTCAAGTCCCAACCCTGTTCGCCAACGACAAATTTGTAATTGCCGTCTCGAAGTGAATATCTTGCCGTACCGAAATCGCCACCACGATGAAACTCGATCACAATGCTTCGATCGAAAGCGATGGTTGTATCCTGTCCTGGCTCAAGGCGAAGCGGCTCGTTGTTTATTTTGAAGGAAAGCGCAGTTGCGTAGTCGACTGGATTGACAAGGTTGATCGGTCCCTGATTTGGCACATATCCGGCAACGACCGGATTGGATGGCAAGGCATTGGATGGTGGCACGTTGTCTATTATGCCTGGCTGATAAATCGAATTGGGACCATAGGAATTGTTTGGGAAGATCACTGATCCGCCAATGATTGGCCTGTCATAGTAATACGGGTCGACATGATGTCCCACGACCGGAACGTAATGTTCGACATAACCCGGGTGATAGTCGAGATGATCGTTGTGTATATCGAAATGGCCGGGCTCATGATAATCGACGTGCCCATTGTGAAGATCGAAATGGCCTCCCGATCCGCCGAACCCGAAATGCCAACTACTCCCTCCATGATCGTCATGGTCACCATGATCGTCATGCCCTCCGTGATCGTCCTGGTCACCGTGATCGTCATGACCGTGTTGCCCGAACGACGTATTGCAGAACCCCATCAATAAAATGACGACTCCTGGTAAACAAAATTTCTTTAACATCGGGTGTTCCTTGTTTTGGGCAGTTGGGCGACGCAGTTTGAATCGACTTAATTTTCGGGAAAATAGAGTTACTCGCGCAGGTTTCCGGACGCAATGACCAGGACTGTCTTGTGCAAGGCCCGCAACCTTTGCGCTGCCTGTAAACCGTATCTGCTCCATTCCTTAAACCATTGCCGCTTTTTTTGAGCGTGGAGCGCAAAAGGATTCGTACAAATGGACGGGATGAAATCGACAACGGTGCCGGACCGGAGTTTTTTGCCGATTATCCTCGTTTTAGGCATCGCCGCCATAAATCTTGCTTGTTACACTGACGGGCGTATAGGGGAAGCCCAAACACGCTGTTTGGGCCGAACGATGCATGACACTTACCAGGATTTGACGAATGGCTGAAGGTACGATTAAGCGATTGACTGACAAGGGCTTTGGATTTATTGACACCGGAAAAGAGAAAGACTTGTTCTTTCACTCCTCAAGCCTGCAAGGGGTGAGGTTCGATGAACTTCGAGAAGGACAACGTGTGTCCTTTGACGAAGGACGAAGTCCCAAGGGTCCTTGCGCTGAAAACGTGCATGTGGCATAATTGCCACCAACGTAAATCGAAATCAACAAGCGGCATTGAAACTCACAAGTTTCAGTGCCGCTTTTATTTCAGTCATCAGGTTTTTGTATTGCCGTCGTCCGAATCCTGATTAACGCATGATCGAAACCTGTGAGCCTTCCGACAAGATTCCGTAAATATCTTCGGCATCCCGACCGGCAACCCGTATGCATCCGCTCAAATCGCCGTTGCTTCCCATGCCGGGTGACTCGTGTATGCACAGATTGCTGTCACTGAATCCCAACCAGTATTTGCCGTACGGATTGTCGGGTGCGCCTGCCGCAATGACTTGTCCGGAAGTCCCCTGATATTCTTTTCCATTTGGCGATTTGGTTTCGATCATAAAGCTTCGATACTCGTACTCATGATCCTTGCCCAATTCGACCGGAAACCGTCCGGCATACATCCCGTCCAGGAACAAGGTCATTTCCATGCGGTCAAGGCTTATTTGTGCATTGAAAGGACCTTGAACAACTTTCAGTTCAGTCCCTGGAATCGGCGTGGTGGACTCGCCGAACTTGCTGCGATTGATGTTGTAAACCAACTGCGGTGGAATATTCCATTTTGCAGCAATCGATTCAAGCGTATCGCCTTCTGCAACAATGTAGGGGCGCGCTTGCAAGTGATGCTCGGTCGAATAGATAACCTTGCCTGCCAACTGATCAAGCCACGACAACATCTGCATGCGCTGGTCGGCGGGAAGTGGCTCGTTGTAGCGTTGCGAAAGCTCGATCAGCGCTTGACTCACGTTTCCACTGGTGGCCATTTGGGCGATTCCGGTCCAATTGATCTGTCCTGTTGCGGGCGATGTTACTTGTTGGTTGACGGCCCCGACAATCTGCTTGAGTGATTGCTGGGATATGTCGGCAACCGGTTTGGGCGTTACCGGCTGCAAGTTGGTTTGTGGCTGAAAAGGAATCGGTTTGGCATTCGTCGGTGCAAAAGTACTGGAGTCGGCAACCGACTTGTTGTCGGCGTCTGGTTGCACCGGAGCGGTTGCCTTCGGCGGAAATAAATTGCCCGATGCTGGCGGCGCCGTTGGTGGAAATGCGTTGGTTGATGGCGTCGGTGTTACAGGAACGAGTTCCGGCGCCGCATTAATAGTTTCCGTGATGGCTGGTTCAACGTTTTCTTCGGGGTTCTGGATTCCCGGCGGGAGACTGGGTATCGATGGCGTTGCGGGATTACCTGGTGACAAACGATTTACCGGTGGTTTGTTTTTGGCAACTCCTGGAGCCAGTGGTGGTGACACTAGCGGCGCGGCGATCGCCGGCACTGCGTCGCCAAATTGGCGCGGTCCGTTTTCGATATCAAGCTCTATCACGTCCGGCGCATCGGCAGTCAGGGTTGGATCAGGTGTGTTTATCACCTGGAACGCTCCATACGAGACGCCCATTAGCATGACGACGACCAGCAAATTTTTTACCGAGTTCATGACAGTCCTCCGTGTTGACTGCGCGAGGATTCGCGTGACTTTTTTCAGGGTGGGGGCGGAATCGTAGAAGAAACCGATGTCAGCCACCAGTCCAAATCATCGAAGTCTCTTGAGTTGAATAACCCACACACAGGGGGCGCAACACGGCGGGCCAGCCCTTACAAAATGCTAGCGGAAGTCACCCGGATTCATCTGGTGGTACAGGTTTGCTTTTCGCAAGGAGCCGCCTCGCGGCGTCGATGCGCACGCGCAATTCGATCTCAAACCCTCGTTCGACAGGTTGATAATACTGGCGATCGACTCCCAGATAATCCTGGGCAACGATTCCATCGGGGGAATCATGTGAATACTGGTATTCCGCCCCATGTCCAAGCGAAGTCCTTGCCGCCTGATAATGGCTGTCCCGCAAACTCCGGGGTACGGGGATCACACGGCCCGAACGAAGATCTTCATTGGCAGCATCGATGGCCGTTGTCGCTGCATTGGACTTTGGTGCCAGTGCCAGGTAGGCGACCGTTTGCGACAATGTCAATTGACACTCGGGCAAGCCGACAAATTCACAGGCCTGCATGCAGGCAACGGCCAGGGAAAGCGCTTGCGGGTCGGCGTTTCCGATATCCTCGCTGGCCAAAATCACAAGTCGCCGACACAAGAACCGCACGTCCTCGCCACCCCCCAGCATCCGCGCGAGCCAGTAAATCGAGGCGTCGGCATCGCTGCCACGAATGCTTTTGATCAAGGCACTGACCGTGTCGTAGTGGTCATCTTCATGATCATAACGAACCGACCGCGTCGCAACCGATTGATCAAGTAATTCTCGCGTCAACTGAACGGGTTGCGGATTACTGAGCACGGCGATTTCCAGAATGCTCAAGGCACGTCGCGCGTCTCCATCGCAGATTTTTGCAATGTGTTGCAAGGCGTTGTCATCGGCCGTCACATGGAAGTTACCAAGGCCTCGTTGTGAATCGTCAATCGCCCGTCGCAACAGGGAAACGACATCGCCAATCGTCAACGGTTCAAATTGAAAGACCTGGCTGCGACTCACCAGCGCTGAGTTGACCGCGAAATACGGATTGGCTGTGGTCGCACCGACCAGCGTGACGACGCCTTGTTCAACATCGGCCATCATGGCATCTTGCTGGGCCTTGTTGAAACGATGGATTTCGTCCACAAAAAGTAATGTCGCCAGTCCGCCGCTGGCAAGTTCATCGCGGGCTTCGTCCAGTATTTCACGCAAGTCGCGCACGCCGTGCAACACAGCATTTAATTCCCGAAAGTTCCTCCTGGTCTCCCGGGCCAACAATCGCGCCAAGGTTGTTTTTCCTGTCCCCGGTGGCCCAAACAAAATGATCGAGCCCAGGCGATCGGCACGAATCAATCGAGTCAGCAATCCGTTTGGCCCCAGTACGTGTTGCTGCCCAACAAACTCGTCAAGCGATGCCGGTCGCATTCGCGCAGCAAGTGGCTGGGCGGAATCCATTGCCTTTTTTTCAATCTGGTCGAACAGTGACATAGCACACTTTTATATTGCCGCAAGGCGCTCCGTTTTTGATTGGCAAAAAATATCGCAATCGACGACGGACAAAACGAACTGGCTGACGAAGATCCATTTTAACATGTGGAAAGGGTACGTTACACGACCGGCAGACAGTCATTAAGATAACAGTATGATCGAACAACCACAAAAACTGGACCTTCCCAAACCGCCTGAATGGTTGATGCAGGTTTGCGAACTGCTTCAAAAACAGGAACCCGAATTGTGGAAGTGGTTTTCTGCCGGCAAACAACAGGCAAATGCACAGGAAGCGGTCCGGCTGGACTTGCTGAAATCGACCGTCGAGTTGCGTCGCGATTCCTGTGCCGAACTCTATCAGGCTGCTGACCGGGCGGCCGCTGCATTACAACTGGATATTCCCGTCACGATTTACCAGGAACAACAGTCGTCCGGTTTGAATGCCTCGGTGTCAATCGACACGCGTGCGGCACATATTATTTTTCAAGGCGATCTGGTTGAGCGACTAGGCAAACAGGAGTTGCAAGCTGTGTTGGGTCACGAGCTGGGGCATCTCCTTCTGTGGCGTGCCAATAATGAAACGCTTCTTACTTCATTGCGGTTGCTTGATGGCGTGTGTAACGATGCGGGCGTACATCCGGTCTACGTTGAAACCTTGCGGCTGTTTGGGCTGTACACCGAGATTTTTTGCGACCGATGTGCCTTCTTGGCTCACAACGAATTTGCGCCGGTGATTGCAGCGCTTGTAAAACTGGAAACGGGGCTCCACCAGGTCAACGCTGCCGATTATCTGAAACAAGCCGAAGAAATTCGGCGTGCGGGCAAGGGCTTTGACGACAAGTCACGCGGTCTGACGCATCCGGAACTTTACATTCGAACGAGTGCACTTCACTTGTGGCAGGCTCATCCAGGCCAGTGCGATACCGAAATTGATACGATGATCCGAGGCCAGATCACCCTGGAAGAACTGGACCTGGTCGGCCAATTGCAAATCGCACAGCTAACACGTCAACTGATCGATATCGCACTTGAACCCGAGTGGATGCAAACCAAAGCGACATTGGCCCATGCCCGGCTCTTTTTCGTTGACTATCAATTCCCAACAACGGCGGCAGATCCAAAATCCGAGCACTCAACTTCCACTCCCCTGCGGGCGTTGCACCATCAGCAGCTCGGCGAGTCGTATACGACTTATCTGTTACTTGACTTTGTATCGGTCGACCCGGACCTCAGGGAGCCGGCGCTTGCTCATGCCATTTCGATTGCCGGGCAATTGGGATTCAAGAACCATTTTTGCGATGTCGTTCAACGGGAATTGAGGATGAGAAAGAAGCAGATCGATGATCTTGAATCGCAAGGCGCCGGGATCATTCAAAAACTGATGGGTATTGCGGGAAGCGACTTAAAATCGGCAGCCACTCCCAATCGCGAGACGTCGAAAAAGGGCAATCGAAAATGAGTGCCTTGCAACAATTCCTGAAGACCCGGTTTGCCGACGGTGGCTTCTCGACGGAAGACACGCTTGCCTCATTGCTACCCCTGTTTCGACAAGTCCATGAAACGCATGAAGCGGGAAAGGTCGCTCCGTTCGATGGCATCGAAACCTTGCAAGTCGAAGGGGTGCGCGTCTGGTTTCCTGACGCATTGCGTCAACCGGCCACCGGAAATCTTCCGCACATCCAAAAGTTGATTGCGGCCGGACGAGGCCCGGTTGAAGTCATCGGAACTGACAAACACCTTTATGAATCCGGGCAATTGACGCACAAGCCTTCACTGGACGTGGCCTCCCGCGACGACCTGCCCGATCGGCCGGTATTCGTGCCAGGTTACGTTTGCTGGGAGCAACTACACGAACATCACGATCCTGCAACGGATATTTTTTGCCTTGGGCAACTGCTTGCCAGTGTCTCGCTCAACCTGGATTTTAACGAACCTGTCGATGTTCAGCGATTCGCCAAACACCGGCGAAACCTGTTTGCCATCAACGAGTCGATCCACCCGGTGATCGCGCGGGTCATTGTTCGAATGACCGAGCCCGATCGAAATCAGCGAGCTCAGGAACTTCCTCGATTGATCGCTGCCCTGGAAAACTATCGACATCAGGAACTGGAAATCAGTATTGATCCGGCGGAAATCGATGGTTTCCAGTCACGTGACCTGAAAGGCAAACAGCAGATCTTGCTCGATCGCCTGCAAACGCGCTTGTTCGAAATCACCAGACGGAATCGATTGCTGAATTTCGGATCGTCGTTGCAAGCGGTCAATCTGACTCAAGCCTCTGTGCCGCTTTCCTTCGATTACAAAAATATCCGCGATGACCAGATCCTGATCGCCGATGAACGCTTTCAAAAGCAAATCGCCGAAGGAAAAGGTGTCTCGCTCGACAAGTTCCTGAACTTCGCTGAAGCGATTTACTTGCCAGGTGTTCTCGACGGAATCATACGACAGGCCAGAAAGGACCTTGCCGAATACGGTTTCGCCCAGCTTCGGCTTGTCTTGTGCATGCTCAACTGGTCCAACCTCAAAGTCAAACCGTTTGAACAATTCACGTCGCCGCTCGTTCTGCTGCCGGTCAATTTACATAAACAACGTGGCGTGCGTGACTCGTATACGCTGGAACCTGTTTCGCAGGAAGCGGAAATCAATCCTGTTGTTCGCTACCTGTTTCGTCAGTGGTATGACATTGAATTACCGGAAACCGTTGACTTGCAGGCTTCGGGGCTCAGCCCCCTTTTCGATTTCATGTCACGCGCCATTTCGGCCAGTGAACCTGCCGTAGAAATCAAGCAAATCGATCGGCCACAAATTCGAATCCTTCACTCTCTGGCCAGGCGGCGACTGGAACGGTATCAACGTCGGGCCCGCATCTCCGGACGCGGCACTCGCTCATTCATGAATGTTGATTACAGTTACGATCCCGCAAATTTCCACCCGCTTGGCATCCGGTTATTTTCCGGATTGATTCGGCAACAGGAAACAAATCCGGCTGCCATTATGCAGTCGCAACCCAAACCACGACACTTCATCATGCCGGGAGACCCGGATGA
Organism: Pirellulaceae bacterium; assembly: GCA_031414755.1. Lineage (GTDB taxonomy): Bacteria > Planctomycetota > Planctomycetia > Pirellulales > Pirellulaceae > CAJQPP01. Next base: position 83,816 of record JANNWJ010000018.1, read on the forward strand.
GGACCAGACGACCGGCGCAGGCGAACAGGAAACGGAACGGCCGTTTTTCGAGATGAGCCAGGGCAACGATGCGAATCCATACAACTGGACATTCGACCTGTGCAACGTCAGTCTGGCAAATTTCCGTTATCGAAAAATGTCGCTTGTTCGCGACTACGAACGTCTGGTCGCCGAACAACCTCGCAACCCCGCTTTCGAATCGGTGTTTTCACTTGCGCCACGCCCTTCGGTCGAGCCGCCGCCGGTTTTGCCGATTGCCGACCGATACGATGTCGTCCCCTGCGATCCAACGCAGGCCCAGGCAATTGCTCAAGCACGTCAGGGCGACAGCAATATCATTCAGGGGCCACCAGGAACCGGGAAATCGCAGACGATCACGAACTTGATTGCCGATTTTGCAGCGCGGGGCAAACGTGTTCTGTTTGTTTGCGAAAAACGGGCGGCGATCGACGTAGTATTTGCCCGTTTGCGTCAAGTCGGCCTCGGACCGTTTTGTTGCCTGATCCATGATTCCCAGGCAGACAAGAAGTCGTTTGTTATGGACTTGCGCGACACCTACGAATCGTTTATGCAACAGCCGCCCAAGCGCGACATGGTCAAGTCAAATCGAACGGTGTGCTCAAACGCCCTGCTGTCCTCGCTACAACCGCTTGATGCCTTCGCAAGTGCGATGTGCAACACGACTTTTCAGGCGGGGATACCGACCAGCCAACTTCTTGAGCGGGCAATTGAGCTTCGCGATCAAATGCCCGCGATGGATGCCTTGCAACTAGAGCAATTGCCCGCCTGGCGATCGTGGCACGAAGGACGAACTGCCATTGATACCGCCCTCGAATCACTCAAACATCAACAACCCGAACAGATTCTTGCCCGGCATCCGCTGCGACACCTCGCTCCTGCTTTGGCAGACGAATCCTCGCCGCACCAGGTCGTCAATCAGGGCTTGCAACAATCACAGGACGCACTCGACCGGCTGGCCAATTCGCTGGGTACCGACGAATCTCTTTCAATGGAAGTACTCTCAATTGCTCAGCTACGTCAACTCATCGAGTATTGCCAGACGATAAAATTATTGACTGACTCCGGAATAACCTGTTTGATCAATCCGGCCAGCGAAATGTCACGGTTGTTTGAACAGTCGTGTGTGCCGTTGCACGAACAGCAGCGATTGCTGGACGAACAACGGGCTGTCAACTCGGCGTGGCGCGTTCGTATCGCACAGCGCGATTTGCCCGCCACGATCGATGCGGCCAATACGCTCGCAAAAAAATGGGCGCCATTCATTCGTCCCTCGTGGTGGCGACTGCGATCGGTTTTGAACCGGAGCTACGATTTTGCTTCGCATCCCGTTCGACCGGGTTGGGTCGCTGTTCTGACGAATTTGCAGCGTGAATACGAAGCAGTCGAAGCGTTGACCCGGGAAGACACTTCTGTCGCCGCACAGTTTCGCTGGAAAGGAGCATGCAAGGAGCTCGTCGCCAAAATTGAACAAACCCGCCGCGACTCGATTACTTATCCCGATTGGCTCAAATCCATTCACGGCTCGATCATCGCGGATTCAATGGGCGATGCGACAGGAGCGACGATTGGCCGAGTCGCGCAATGCGACGAATGGGTCAATGCGCTTCGTCGACATCTGGACGACTTCTTGACGGGATACGAAACGCAAACAATTGATCAATTGCAACACGAATTGGGCACAATTCGCGAATCGATCGGCATGTTGCCTGACTATCTCGTGTTCCTGAAACAACTGGTTGCTGTTCCGGACGATGTACGGCTTGCCTTGCAACGAATGGACATGGCTCCTGTTCAAATCGAAGCTGCTACCGCCGCAAACACGCTTGACCAGATCCAGCGCGAACGACGGGAGTTTGGCGATTTTGACCAGTCGGTTCGACAAGCGGCCGTTCAAGCGCTGGCGACCTCGCAAAAGCAGTGGATGTCCGTGAATGCCGAACACATCCAACAACAAGTCCAGCGACGGTTTCTGGAAAATGTGCACCTCGCAGGTTCGACCGGTAGCGGGCTGCAAGACGAGCAGAAGCGGTTCCAGAAATCGTACAACGCTGGAAGAAAAGTCCTGGAACACGAGTTTTCAAAACAAATGCGGTACATGTCGATACGCGACCTGGTCAGCAACGAATCAGGATTGGTGATTCGTGATCTCAAACCGATTTGGTTAATGAGTCCATTAAGTGTGTCGGACACACTTCCGCTGGGCGACGGGGATTTTGATGTCGTGATCTTCGATGAAGCGAGCCAGATTACACTTGAATCAGCCGTTCCTTCATTGTTTCGCGCCGGGCAAGCGATCGTTGTCGGCGACGAACAACAGTTGCCTCCGACAAGTTTCTTCGCAACACGAAGTGAGAACGACGAATCAGAAATTTCTTTTGAGGAAGACGGGGAGTTGATCGCCTACGATCTGGAGAGCAATAGCTTGCTGAATCATGCGGCTCGCAACTTGCCATCGACATTACTGGGCTGGCACTATCGCAGTCGTGATGAAGCGTTGATCAGTTTCAGCAACTGGTCGTTTTACAACGGACGGTTAATGACGATACCCGAAGAAAATATTTTGCGCCCCTCATCCGATCCCCTATTGGCTGATTCGGCAGAATCCGCAATCGAAAACGCCGGGGCACTCGATGATCGCCCGGTCAGTTTTCATTTCATGGAACACGGCCTCTATCAAAAACGCAGCAATCGGGCGGAAGCAGAGTACATCGCACAACTGGTTGGGCAGGCCCTGAAATCCGGCGACAACAAGACCCTTGGGGTAATCGCGTTTTCCGAAGCGCAGCAGTCCGAGATCGAGGATGCGATCGATCGTTTGGCCGAACAGGATCTGGAATTTTCCCGATTGCTTGAGGCGGAAATGGTTCGGGAAGACGACGGGCAGTTTGTCGGATTACTCGTCAAGAACCTGGAGAATATTCAGGGTGACGAACGCGACATCGTCTTTCTCAGCATTTGTTACGGTCCCGACAAGGCCGGGCGAATGTTAATGAATTTCGGTCCAATCAATCAAAGCGGCGGGGAGAAACGTCTGAATGTTGCATTCTCGCGGGCCAAACACCACATGGCGGTCGTCAGCTCCGTTCGGCATGGTGCAATCACCAACACCCATAACGTCGGAGCAAATTGCCTGCGCAATTACTTGCGATACTCCGAAGCGGTCTCCGACGGCGATGCGGCCGGTGCCAGCGCCGTTTTGCAATCACTGGCACCGCCGCTCGATGGCGGTTCAACAAAACAAGCAGTACCTTCGATTTTGCAAAGTATTGCGAAACGATTGGCGACTCATGAATTTCAGGTGGACTTCAATATTGGCAGTTCTGCCTTTCGCTGCGATCTTGGAATCCGTCGAGAAGGTGATTTGCAATACCGGTTGGGAATTCTGGTGGATACCGGAGACTACTATCTGCGGAATTCCGACACAATCGATCGGGAGCTGGGGCGACCGCGTCTGCTCGAAGTTTTTGGTTGGAATGTCAAGCACGTTTTGATGCAAGACTGGTACAACAAGCCCGAAGTAGTCGTCAATGAAATCGTCGCTGCTTGTCAGAACAACAAAGTTTGAAACGCAGCTACTTTACCAGTCGCGTGTTTGGAAAGGCGGCATACCATCCAAACCAATATGAGCGGTGCGCCGGAACCCGGTCCAGCACTTTTCCTCCAGGTCCTGTCAGCCCTGTTTCAGAAACAATCCAGTCCAGTCCTTGCTCGTCCCTGATTTTTTCGCCGTTGTCCCATTCCCTGAACCGATGGTCTCCGCAATCAAAAACGCGGCTGGCACCGCTTGAATCGGTCAGAACCACAATCATTTTCCCGGCGAGTTGATCGTGAACAACCAGGTTCTGCTTCAGGAATTCAAATGAAAACGCCAACGCCTGTTCACCATCGTCGTTTCGCAATCCCAGAACTGCGTCCTTGAGCTTTAACCGATCATCGACACCGGCAACTGGAAACATCAATTCGTCGCTCGCGAAATAAGCTGCGTAAGCGACTCCCTCTCCGTAATCGCGTTGGTGCCCTGTATCAAGCGACAGGACCAATGTTTCCGGATGCAATTGTTTCCACACGCCCCAGTTTGTCGTGACAACCGGACGACGATTCAAGGCAATCCCTTTGCCAACCAAAGGGCCGACAACCGGCTTGCCTGTCATCGTTGACCAAAGGGAAATCGTTTCCGCGTCATACATCAGCTTGTTCGACTGATACAACAGGCCACTGGTGCCCAGATCATGAATTACGCCGTTAAACTCCCGTTCATAAATTATGACGGTACCACAAAGTGTGCAGTAGACACCGGCTACCGGCACTTCGCCGATCGTATCGCGAAACATCTCGTGCCATGCAAGGATGCGCATGGGAAAGGCACGCGTGTCGCCATTGATCTCAACACCAAATACGACATCACTGTCACTCAAGTAAGTCGCATCGATGGCAGCAAGCATTTTCGGCTCGCGAAGCGGCGGGATTCCGTCGCGCACGACGCCTCCCCAGACAACTTGATCCAGGCGAATGGTCGACGGTACATCCTTAAAAAAGTAATCACCCAGTCGAGGGTCCATCAGCGATAGTGCCCGTGCCATGAATTCAGGCAAGTCAGGATGCGGATCGTTTTCCCCAGCCCATACCGCTTGCCGAACGGCGTCCCATTCGAACTTCGCCAAACCGAGCTTATCGACTAAAGCCTGTTTGATCAGATTTCCAGTCAACCGTTTTTCCTGCCAGCGCAAAATCTCCAGCAACATGATGGCACTGCCGGGCCGCCAATCATTCATTACGCGATCAAGGGCGCTCTTTGCAACATTTTCGCTGTTGTCCATGATTCGCCAGTAAACGTCGAGTGGCGGAAATTCCACTTGGGAAAACTCGCCATTTACCTGCGCAGAATCCCGGTCGTTTTCCTGGTAAAGAAAAAAGATGGCCGCAAACAAAATGATCGACAAGCCGATTGCCACGAAAACGAAATAAGCGAATTTCATTACATCCTCGTTATCAATGACTGAACTTGTCCGTCCGGCAACATGATCGGACTACAAATGTTATCAGCATAACATGGCTATTATTGCCGGTGGGTGACTTGTTGCACAGCGAGAACGTCTCACAGCCGGTTTTTTACCGTGCCGCTTTCCAATCGAATTGGGAACGATAACAATGGAACAGGCGGCCGCAACGTAAATACCGGCCGTCGCTGGAGGGCGGTTTCAACATCAACTCCGGCAACAAATGGTTTCCCATTACCATCAATGGCAATTTTGCCCAATAAACACCTGGAGTCTTGCCCATGTCGTCGAACAAGCTTACCCGCAACCTGTTGACTTTTCTGATCGCTGTCGGCAGTTTTCTTGCTTTGAACGGTTCATTGCACGCACACGAACCTGTGGCTGAACCTCTGCTTCCTCATTGTGAAGTTCCATGTGGAATTTACGACGACCAAATGAGGTTTCAGGAAATGCTCGAAGATACCGCAACCATTACCAAATGCATCGCCGGCGTCAACGAATTTGCCGGTAGCCTCGGTGCCGCACCTCTCACGGCCAAAGGACTCAACCAGTCAATGCGCTGGGTGACGACCAAGGACGATCATGCAACCAACATCCAGCACATTGCTGCTCAATATTTCCTGACGCAGCGAATCAAACCGGAAAACGAGCGGTATCTGGATCAGCTTAAAGCCGCACATGCGGTGATGGTCGCCGCCATGAAATGCAAACAGGATGCCGACCCGGCCACCGCCGTAGCACTTCACAAGGCCATTTACGACTTGTACCGGGCCTACGAAGGCAAGGAACCGGATTTTCACAAGCATGATTAGTCCTATCCGATGATTCCCGGTGAATCAACGCTGACACGCTTTACAAATCAATCCCTTGCCTCCAATGATGATATTGTCGGCAAGGGATTTTTTTCGCCCCTGAATTTTGGAAATCGGGAATCCCTGTTGTTCGCATTCAATTCAGGAATTAACGACCGTCGGCGAATTGAAACCAGCATGTTGGCCTGAACCATTGCCGACCATTGCAAACGAGAATTCCACGATGACCGCAAACGACAAAATCCAAAATGAATCCGGGAAGTCTTCACCAGCCATTCAACGGTACCGCCGGTATCGATCCATCATCGAACCGGTTGCCCAAACTCCGGCCTTTGCCCTCAGCCGAATTCGCCAGCTATGCAACAAGGAATCACCCGGTTTCATTACCAGGGTCGTTAACGAACTCGTTCGCGACGGTTGGCTGGTTTGTGAAAACGGGAGCAACGAACCACAATATCGCTGGAATTCAGGGCGCGGCGAATTTTCAATGAACCGCTGGCTCGATGAAAAAATCTATGGCACACAGGTCAAGCTGCAACCGACCGACGAGCGTCCACGGGAGCGACTCCTTGCAAATGGTGTCGAGACTTTGCAAATCTCTGAACTGTTGGCCATTTTGATCCGTGTGGGAATTCCTGGCGAGTCAGCAGTCATGGCGGGCGAAAAAATTGCCCGGAACTTTGACGGGAAAATTGATCAAATCGCCGATGCGGGTCGGGCCGAATTGAATTCGATCAGCAAGGCGATTCACTCCGCAGCCTTTTGCCAGATCATGGCAGGCATTGAACTGGGTCGACGCGTCGCCGAATTGAAATGCCACCAACCATCGCCAAAAATCGTATCGACTGCCGATGCCATACGTTTTTGTCAACAGCGTTTTGCCCGCCTCATTGCCGACGCGAAACATGAAGAGTTTCATATTGTTACACTGGACACAAAAAACCAGGTGATCGGCTCACATCGAATCACCGTTGGTACACTGGACGCAAGCCTTGTGCATCCCCGCGAAGTGTTTCGAGCAGCGATTCGCGATGCCGCGAAGTCCATCATTCTTGTACACAATCATCCGTCCGGTGATGCGACTCCCAGCCGAGAAGACTTTCAGGTCACCGATCGCCTTGAAGAAGTCGGTACGACGATCGGAATTTCGGTGCTTGACCATATCGTGCTTGGCAATCCGAACTGCATAAGCATTCGCGAAGCACGTTGATTGCCAGGATACAAACTGAATAACACCAGTTCCGGATTATTCATTCCAAAGTGTATTTGCCGTGTAAGGGGAATCGTCAATCTCCCAGAACTTTCCGTCCACGTATCGATAATCGCGATCCAGCCCGGTAATCGCTTGCATTTCATCATCGGCAAGTTTCATTTCGCTCGCCGCAAGGTTCTCTCGCATTCTTGAAACAGTGGACGTTTTGGGGATAACAACCGTACCCCGTTGAACAGCCCAGGCAATCAGAACCGACGCCGATGAGACATTGTGTTTTCTGGCCAATTGGCAAATCAGCGGATCGTTGAACAAGGATGGCTCATTCTTGCGTTTCATGGCTTCAGGTCGATCACCCGACCCGAGCGGCGAATAAGCCGTCACCAGAATCTCATGCTGCTGACAAAATTCCAGTAGCTCACATTGCTGCAAATAGGGATGCAATTCGACTTGATTGACCGCCGGCACAATACCCGTTTCGGTAATCAACGACTCAAGCTTGATAATATTAAAATTTGAAACGCCAATGTTCCGACACAAACCCGCACTCTGGCATTGCTTCATGGCCATCCAGGTTTCCGATAACGGGACTTCATCCAGCGAGACATATCCATCGCCGGTTTCGGGGCGAGCCATCCCCGACTGATGCGCGATCGGCCAATGCATCAAATACAGATCGAGAAATTCCAAGCGCAAATCATGCAGGGTGGTTTCCAGCGCCGGTCGTACGCGTTGCTTTTGGTGAGAGTCATTCCAGAGTTTGGATGTTACCCACAAATCCTCTCGTGCAATCTGACCGCCTCGAATACAAAGCTCAAATGCCCGTCCGATATCTGATTCGTTCTCATAAATCCACGCGCAATCGATGTGACGATAACCCAATTCAATTGCCGTTTGCACAGCTATGCGGGCCTCGTCACCCGCCATCTTCCAGGTCCCCAACCCAAGTGCCGGAACCCTGTTGCCAGAATGTAATTCCAATAACTGCATCAGTCGCTCTCGTTTTATTCCGGGCCAATTCATCTATTGACTGTTAACGCCGTTATTGTTGCCCGACCTGCAGTTTGATACCAGCCACCAAGCTGTTAATTGACGGCTACTACACAAACTCAAACGGTTGGCCATGGGACATCCAGGGCGCTGGCCACGACCTATACCTATGACGCACGAAGTCGCAACAAAACCACGACTTCCCCTTCCGGAGCTGTTTCGACAAGTTACTTTGACGATTGTTGTGGAAACATCTCGGGGAACAAGGACCATTTTGGAGAGGGTTCGGTCCGTGTTGCCGATGCTGAAGGACGGACCGTTTATCAGGCCTCGGTCAAGGATTTTGACTTCGCGGCCGGGAACTATGTCGATCCGCCCGCCGCCGAGACGACCAGCGAATCAACCAGCCGATACCTCGACGATGGCCGCGTTCAGTTCACAACACGCTGGAAATCCGCCCGTGGACAGATCGATCCACAGAATCCGCCGATCGCCGGCATGAATGGTGTTTCCGTCGCCGATGGTGTAACGACACAGTATGTCTACTTCAAGAACATATTGGTGCCACCCACCTATTGCCATATTGGTGCCATCCACCTCATATTGGCATATTGGTGCCATCCACCTATTGAAGGGAGTTGGTATTTCGTGTATATTGGACATATTGGTGCCACCCACCTATTGAAGGGAGTTGGTATTTCGTGCATATTGGTGCCATCCACCTATTGAAGGGAGTTGGTATTTCGTGTATATTGGTTGATTATTCGACAAACTGCTGTTTTTTCAGGAGGTGACCGATGCCGCGAGTGGAACGGGGTGAGATATTCGACTCCAGTGAGATTTGTATCGTGCATACGGTTCAGCGGTGTGTGCGGCAGGCGTTCCTTGCCGGAAAAGACACCTTTTCCGGACGCGACTTCGAGCCAAGACGCGAATGGATTCGCCGCCGACTCGAAATTCTCGCTTCGGTCTTCGGCATCGATGTACTTTCCTATGCCATCCTGTCCAATCACATGCATCTGATCCTCCGTAACCGACCCGATGTCGTTGCGACCTGGACGGACCGGCAAGTCGCCGAGCGCTGGCTCAAACTCTTCCCCGGCAAACGTCTCGAGGAACACCTTGGCCAGCCCACCGAAAACGACATCGAATCGCTTGAACGCGACAAAGACCGTCTGAAACTGATCCGCACACGGCTATCAGATATCTCGTGGTTTATGCGGACCGCTTGCGAACCGATCGCCCGGCTCGCCAACCGGCAAGACGACTGCACCGGCCGTTTCTGGGAAGGGCGCTTCAAAGCCCAGCGGATCACCGACGAAGCGGGCTTGCTCGCCTGTGCGATGTACGTCGACCTCAATCCGATTCGGGCCGCGATGGCGGCGACACCCGAGCAGAGCGAACACACGTCAGCCTACGACCGGATCAAGTCTCTCAAGGGCGAGCAACTCGAGTCGGCTGCCAGCGAACTCGTACCCGTCTTGCCCATTTCACGCAACGAAGCCGCCGCCGAAATGAAGTTGGCGCCTCTTTCGCAGCGTCGCCAAAAAGCCGCATCGCGCAAGAACAAACCAGCGGCGCCACGTCGTCGAATTCTGCGCGACGGCTGGCTTGCTCCGCTGACGCTTAACGAACGCAAGTCCCCGGGTCCGCAAGCGAGCCGTTCCGGCATCCGCGCCAGCGACAAAGGGTTCCTTGGAATGCCGCTTCGTGACTATTTGACTCTTCTTGACTGGACAGGTCGCCAGGGGCGCCGCGACAAGCGGGGCAAAATCCCCGAGCCACTCCGCCCGATCCTGCAGCGACTCGGCATCGAAGGGAGCATGTGGTGCGACCTTGTATGGAACTTCAAGCGTTACTTTGGCCGCTGCGCCGGCAGCCCCTCCAGCCTTCAATCCTCGGCCGCCACCCAAAACCG
>JANNWJ010000019.1:0-68248 GCA_031414755.1 Pirellulaceae bacterium
TTCTGACCAGGTCAGACAAGCCGATGGGATGCTCTTGTTGGGGTTGCCAGCAAGCTGGGCCAAAACCTCTGTCATCCGTTTATTGAGACGTTTATCCTGAAGATTCACGTCGCAAGATTCTTCAACTACCCATGGCGCAAACATAAATGTCGATCCCTGACAGTTTTACCCCCTCCCATTCCACCGATCCATTAATTAACCGATTGAAATGAGAAATGCCATATCGATCAACTTGTGTATAACAATGAGGGTGTAAACCACCGGAAATCGTCTGAAGGAGCTTTCGATCAGTGTCAATCAAATTGACCGAAGTCAATACTGCGTCAAGTTCCGAACAATACTGGCATAGCCAGTGCCACCCGGCCGAATCAGAGCAGAATTGAACTTTAAAGACAGTCAATACGCTTCGGACGACGCTTTGGTCCATTTGCAAGGTCTTTCTGGAATTGTCGGAGTCAATTTGAGTGGCACACCTATTACCGATGAAGGCCTAAAAGTACTTGCTACCCTTCCTGATCTCGAGTACCTGCACCTTGCTGACACTGCAGTCACTGATGTTGGTATTGCTGAACTAGTGAATGCCAAAAAGTTGTCTAAAATTGACCTTCGACGAACAAAGATCACTATTGATGTTGCCAGCGTTTTGGGGCGTTTTCCAAGCCTGACGACGGTACACGCGGGTGCCGTAAAGGGGTCAAAGCTCATTTGCCGGAACGGCCCTGCGGGTGCTGCGCACAAATGAGCAATGACCCCATCGGTTACCACAACGAAAAAGGAAAAAGGGTCAGCGAACTAATCGAATGCGATTCCGGTTTGGCGACTGATATCGCGCAATTCCAGGACCACAGGTTCAATTAGCGGAATGCCAGTTCGGGATCGTTCTATTTCGGCGAGCCGTTCCGGGTCACCTGGAATCACGACCCCCTCCGTTCCAGGTTGTGGACGTGTGTTTCGAAATGTTTCTATCCAGTCGTCGATCTGGGATTTGAATTCATCGGGATCGATAAACGCGTCAATACGCATCGCGCCGAAAAAGTGACCGATTCCCTTTCCAACACTTCGTTGGGGAATTTCCTGTCTCAATGCGAACGGAGGAGCCCAAGGGCCCCAGTTCGCACCGCTAAGGCAGCAGCAAAGAACGTCAACCATCGTGGCAAGGCAGTAACCCTTGTGCCCTCCGGACTCGCGGAAACTGCCCAGGGGTAACAAGGCACCGCCATCAACCATACCCGCAGGGTGCTCTGTGTGATTTCCCTGATTGTCGATTGCCCAACCGCGTGGGATGTCTTCCTCCCGTCGCCTCGCCATTTCGACTTTGCCATAGGCACAAGCGCTCGTTGCCATATCGATCACGATTGGCGGATGTTTCTTGCCAGGGAAGGCAATCGCGATCGGATTGGTTCCCAACATTCGTTCAGCACCCCAAAGCGGAGCGACGAGTTTCGTTGTGTTCGTCATGGACCATCCAATCATGTCGCGTTCAAGCGCGCGGATGACATAATAACCGGCGATACCGAAATGATTGGTGTTACAAACGCTGACCCAGCCCGTACCTGCGCTATCGGCCTTGTCCATGGCGATTTCATTGGCGCGGGGACCGACGACGAGGCCAAGTCCGTTGTCGCCGTCAACCGTTGCGGTGCTGGCTGACTGGCGAATGATCTTTATTTTTGGCCTTGGGTTAATTCGACCCAAAGTCAACATGTCAAAATAGGTGTGCAGCCGCGCCACTCCGTGTGATTCGATGCCTCGCAGATCGCTGGCCGCCAAAACTTCTGCCGCCTGATCAGCGTCTTTAGCCGGAACCCCAAAATGCCGGAATACGGCCGCCGAAAATTGCTTGAGCTGATTGATTGGGTACGTGGTTGTTTGCATTTGATTTGCTGTTGGGTCGGGCAAATTACCTGTTCGAATGAATCAAAATCTGGCCACGGCAAGGTCAGCAATGAGCTTGCCAATATTAAGCGATGCGGTGGCAGCTGGCGACGGCGCATTAATAACTGAAATCGCATGTTCCATTTCATCGATCAGAAAATCATCAACAAGTTGACCGTTGGGCAACAAGGCTTGCGCCCGGATGCCGGCCGGAGAGGGCAAGAGGTCGCCGGCGCGTATGTCCGGAACGAGTTTCTGCAAAGCGCGGACAAATGCCCGTTTGCTGAGACTGCGGTGAACTTCTCCGATTCCAGTTCGTGCATGTCGCCAGGCAAGTTTTAGAAAACCGCCAAACAGCAGGCTTTCGCGCATATCGCGAAAATTGAAATCGGATTTTCCGTAACCTTCGCGGGCAAGTGCCAAAACGGCATTAGGACCACAATGGATGGAGCCGTCGATCATTCGTGTAAAATGCACACCGAGGAACGGGAATCGCGGATCGGGCACCGGATAGATCAGGTTGCGGCAAAGTCGGGATTGTTCCGGGCGAATCGTGAAATACTCTCCTCGAAACGGTACGATGCGAGCAAGACTATTTCCACCCAGCATCCGTCCCATTCGATCGGAATAAAGGCCCGCGCAATTGATCACCAGTCGAGCCCGGAACGATTCGCGGGAAGTGGTCAGAACGGTCAACTTGCCATCGCGACTGACCCCGGAGACTTCCGAATTGGTCTTAACGGATCCACCGGCCTTGCATACCAGTTGGGCCAGTTTTCGGGAGACCTCGCCATAATTCACAATTGCGGTTTCGTCGACCTTGAGTGCGGCGATGCCGCGAACGTGCGGTTCGATTTCAGCAAGTTGCTCTTTTGATATTCTGGAACAAACGACGCGATTTTGTTTGCCACGATCCAGCAATGCGTCCAGTTGTGGCAATTGCCCATCGTTGACTGCAACAATGACCTTGCCACAAATTTCGTACTTGATTTCATTTTCGTCGCAAAAAGTTTGCAACGCAATCTTTCCGTCCCGGCAGTTGATAGCCTTGAGCGACCCGGGTCGGTAATAGATGCCGGAATGAATCACACCGGAATTCCGGCCCGTTTGATGAGTCGCCAGTTCCGATTCTTTCTCAAGCACCGTGATCGACAGATTGCGCTGCTGACGGGAGATCTGCCAGGCACTGGCTAATCCAACAATCCCACCGCCAATGACAACAATATCGGATTCGTGCATTGAAAGTCTATTTTGCTTTCCGCGATTTCAGAATTTCTTACCGGAAAACTTCGAAGCCCAGGGTAGCACCGTGGAAAAAGGCGCTTCCATCGTTGTAGTTTTGTCCCGCCGCAGGCAGAACGGTGGTGCTGAAATTGCTTTCAACATCAAAGACGTTGAACAAGGCCATGGCTTCATAGCCAGCTCGCAATCGTGTACGAGGGCCCAGTTTTAGTCGGGCAAAGACGCCCAGGTCACCGCTTGCCGAAAAGTCGGTATCAGTTCGTGATGCGTTGACATGAATGGTGTTGTTGTTTAACAAGCCTGTACGACCCTGGTAAAAATTGGCGTAGCCACCGAGTTTACCGGAAACTGAAAACGCCAGCCGGTAACCAATGTCGTACAAAAGCTCGCCGCCAACATGCAGGCCGAACATTTTGTTGGTTGTGTCGATAGTATGAATTCCCTGTTGTCCAAAAATATTGGCGCTGGACAAGTGGAATTCGTCATCAAAATAGAGGTAACGGGCACCGATAAAGGCCTTTGCAACGTCCGAACCCCAGTAGGTTTTGTTGATTTCTGCCCCATTGAGGTCCGACTTGTGGAACTGTTCCAGGAAGGTGGAATTACGGAACGCCGAGAATGCCGATACCGGCAATCCTCCTGCGCTCGGGAAAATCGCACCAATCAATTGACCAGCTGCGTTGTTTTGACTGTTAACCGCCAACCAGGGATCGACCTGCATATACGATGCTTCCCATCCGCGAGTGCAATCAATGCGTTTTCCAATCGTAAATCGACCACCCCACGTCCAGTCATAATCATTGACCGTCGTAAAGTTGCCGGCGCGGAAAGTTCCGTCTTCACGACCCCAGTACAAACCGTCAACGATGGCGTATCCCGACGCATCGCTAACAAAGCCGCAACATGCGAACGTGTCGCCACTGGAACCGTAGTCAATCGTCGCCGGTGACCAGGTTGAGTCAGCATATTCGCCGCTTGAGTCATCAACGGGTTGTTGTTCAAAATAGCCTTGATTACCAGCGGATGAAATCGGTGTCGGAAGATTGGACAAGTCCTGAGCCTGCTGGTGCGGAGTTGGATAGGTTTGATTCGGCAGCCAGGTTTCGTTGTTGATTCCGGTTTGCGGGTCGAATGGGGTAACAAGACCGGGAGTCGCTATGACTTCGCGAGATACGGGGTTCGTCTGCAAATCGCTCGGCGAGCCTTCTTGTTGCCAGGCATCGGCCATTGGCAAGATCGCCATGGAAGGCTGGTTTGCTTCCGGATTTTCGGCATTCAAAAAAGCCGTGTTTTCAACTTCGTGTGGCGTATTGGATCGCATGAATTCAGCGATTTGATCCGAAGCATTTGTCGGGAAATTTTTACCCAGTACCGGATTGGGCGAAACCGCAGGCATTCGCGATAAGGTCGTGATTGGCGGAATCGGTCCTGTCAGGTCAAGCTCTACTCTTGTCGCTTCAGGCAACTTTACATTTGCCACAGGAACAACAGGCGGAAGCGACTTCGCGTCTGTTGGCATTGTGATTTTTGGCACCCCGTCCGTTGGCAACATATCCGCAGCACGAACAATTGGCGGCAAACTGGAAGGCTTCGCGACTGATGCCGGTGTGAGTTGTTGACCCAAAATCATTGACGAACAACACGAACATCCCAGGATTGCAGCTGTTGCCAGCTTGTTTGTAATCGTCTTGGCGAAATGGTTTTTCATGGAGGCCATCGTTAATCAGGGGTCAAATTGTGCAATTCAGGATTTCTGACGGGTGCCAGTCAATCGACGGATTACGAAAGAATCCTTTCTTTTGTCGGCGTATCGCCTATGCAAGTTTTACTGATTTTGACGATTTTGATGATCAAATCAATTAAACCAGTGAATTCGATTACAACGATGAACCCAGGCAATTCATCTAAACGACCGTGTCAGCATCGGTCGCCACATCGTTGTCGCCACCAGGTTGTGCCAACAAACGACAGCAGAATTGGACGGGCCCGGCTGCTAATTAACAAGTTGCCTGCCAATCACCAGGTTTTTGGGCATTACCGGAATGGTTGGTTGCGGCTAAAATCAAGTTGGCTGCTGCTATGACAAATGACCAGTGCAGCATGGTCAGTCTCGCTGCTGGCAATGCGTTCATGATCAGCCAATTAATTCACCCGCCCTCATTCGTTAAGTCCGCCAGCTAATCCATGCAAGCATTCGCGTTCCATTTTCGACGATTACTCTATTTTCTGGGCGATTCGTTTTTCATGCCGTTTCGGTTCCTGGCTGGACTTTGGCTGGATGAGAAACGGGGACGGACGTTGTTGCTTGGCTTGCCTTCAATCATGATGTTTCTGTTTGCGATTGTTTGCGCTCTGATCGCATTTGGTTCACAAGCTAACCTTATCCAGAATTACGAAAGCGCGCGAAAGCGCGCTCAGGAAACGAAAGATCGCGCCGCCGCCATTGTGTACACCCAGAAACTAATGCAACTGGATCCAAACGACAGGGCAAAATACGAACTGGCGACCCTGTTAATCTCTGATGATTCATTGGAAACTGGGGCACAGAATCGCTTGCGGGCACAATCGATGTTTGACTCGCTGGCTCCGGACGATCGGCCTGGATATCCGGAAGCCCACGTCAGAAAAGCACAATTGATCGCGTCTTCGGGCAATATTCCACAAGTCGAACGGGTCAAACAAATTGAAAACCAGTTAAGACTTGCCTTGATCGGAGACACGACCAACGCCGCTGCCCTTGCGATGACTGCCGAAATCATGACGCTTAAGCAAGACTATGAAGGCGCACTCAAGATCTATATCGGGTTGTTTACGGAAAATGTCGCGTTTCATCGAAAGATCGCCGAAATCTACCATACCCTGGAGCGTGGCGACGAAGCCCGCTATTATGTTGAAAAGGCAATTGAACGATATGCTGAATTGCTAAAGGAGCAACCGGGCAACCTGGATTACATCCGACGGATTGGCAACGCTCATGCGATGCTTGGTGCTTATGACACGGCCATTACATTCATGAACGGCGCGATTGCTGCGGAACCAGATATTGCCGATCAGGAGATTCTGAAGAAAGGGCTTGCCAACGTCCATATTGCGCGTTCGCAATCACTGGTGAACGCGGAATTCAAGGATGACGCAGTGGCCCGGCAGGCATTTTTGAACGAGATCATCGACGCTTTCCGTCTGGACCCGGCCAACGAATTATCGATGCGTCTACTCACGGAATTTGCTGATGCAGGATTTCCGGAATCGAACGCCGCGCGCAGCGTTTATGATCCTCGCATCGATCCCGAAAACGCCGATGCCACGGTGCTTCAGGGAATCGGAACACGCGAGTTGTTGTTTGGTAACCGGGAACTCGGGATATCCCTGTTGGAGAAGGGATTACAAAAAAACCCGGAAAACCATACCATCATGAACAATCTGGCCTTTGCCTTGATGGACGTCGATCTGGAGCGTTCATTGAGCCTTTCGACCATGTCGATAGGCGTCGCGCCGGGCGTGGCCAACTATTACGACACTCATGGAAATATCCTGATTCGAATGGGTCAGTTCGACAAAGCGATCAATGACTTCGAAAAAGCCATTGGCCTGGGACTGAAAGACAATGCGAAAGTCTTTCGGTCGCTGTCGCTATGTTATGAAAAACTCGGGATGATCGAGGATGCCGCCAGCTATTCCCGTCGTTCCGAAGAAATCGAAAAAGCTGCAGAAAAATAGTTGCAACAAGTACAGGCCCAATAATTGTTTGAATTCGGTTGCCGCGACAACGCATTGTGCGTTAAACAAGATTGACATTCAGGGGGCAGGACGGTGTCTCGATTTTTCCGAAGTAGACGCAACGAGTATGGCTTTCGGGACCGTCGAACGATCGGAAGTTACCTGTTGTCGCCGATCGTGGGTTTGTTTCAACGTTTCATTGGCGATGCCGATAGTCTGGGCGGCGACACGCCATTTCAACGCCGGGCCGCCCGCAGTTTCAAACGTGCGGTTTTCTTTCCGTTTTTTTGCCTTTGGCAATTACTCCTTTTTATTGTAATGAGCTGGACAACCACCCGTTCCTTTACTTCGTTTGTTTGGGGGCTGGTGCCTTTGCTGGTTGCCACTTCGGTTGTCGCCCTTGTTATCGTCTGGCCGTTTGTGGAATTGAAGTCGGCCAGGCGCGTGCATCGCGAGTATACGATTAACGCTGAAGCGAGCGGTGAGTTTAAGGCGGCTTTGCTGGGATCCAAACGGGTCCAGTTGTTGACCAATGAACCTCAATGGCAGTTCTTGCACGGTATGACAATGCGGCAAGCGGGGTTGGTTGAGAACGCCAATGTCCTGATGCGCGGACTCGCGACTTTTGCCAAGGACTGTTATCCGCCGGCTCATATGTATTTGGCCGGCTTGTATTACGAACAATTCGACAAAGACAATACAAAAGTTGCCGAGCTGGAAAAGGCACTTGCCCATGTTAAACAGGTAATTGCCGTTGAGCCAAACAGTTTGCAGGCAATCGTTTACGTCGGAAAAATTCAGTTAAAACTGGGTCGGACGGATGAAGCAATGGAAATATTTAAACGAATATCCGGTGACGATCCGACAATCGTTCCTGATTTGGCGAAATATTTGCTGGAACGTGGCGAAAGCGAAGCTGCCCGTTTTCATATTCAACGGGGACTGGCGACGCTGCGGGAATATGCAGAAAAATCCCCGGACGATCGACTGGTTTGGAACACCATGTTTGAGATTCTCATTGTCGAGGAAGATTATGCGAAAACGATTGACGAATTCACAAAAGCCGTTGCAACTGTCGAATCACCTCAAGTCAAGGCGCAGCTCCGAATGCTCCAGTCGAATGTGATGATTGAGTTTTCAAAACAGTTTGAAAACGACGTTTCGGTGGATGGACTGCGCCGGCGATTGGCTATCATAAGCCAGGCGGTTGCTTTCTTTCCCCGCAACCCGGTGGCACTGCAAAAATTCGTGGATTTGATCCTCTATACGAAAAATCCGGAATACGAAGTATGGTTGAGCGATGAAGCGCGCCATGTTATCGTTCCCGGGATTTTTCACTTGATCTGCGGGATTCGGCATGCAGTCGATGGCAGACCGGACGATGCTCGAAAACAATTTCGTTTGTCGCTCGGCGGCAATCCGGCAGCGGCCGTCATTGTTACCGATGTCGCCCGGATTTTGGCCAATAGCCAGCAGAAACCGGAAGATGGTTTGTTATTAATCAACTCCGCCGTCGATACCTGGAGCAATCCGGCACTGAACTTCGCCCGAGGCGATGTCCTGATGAATCTGGGCCGAAACGCTGAAGCACTCACCGAACTGGAGTATGCGTCAGAAATAATTGCAAATGACCCGTTTGTATTCGACATTCTGGCCAAATGCCGAGACGCATTGGGAGATGTGCCGGGAGCCGATGTGGCCCGAAAGCGCGCGGAAGAAGTTCGCATGGAACAAATTGCAAAAAGTGTCGAAGGCAGTATAACCAAATCCCCCTAACAGTGACCTTCCCTTGTTTCCATTGACCGATAATCCGGGTCGACAAAGCCGTCGCAGCGCGATCATGACGCTGTTGGCGCTGATGATGTTACGAGTCGTCATCGGAGTTCACTTCTACAACGAAGGTGTCGGAAAAATACGCTCGGGAAATTTTACGGCGGCACCCTTTCTCCAGCAGGCGTGTGGGCCGGCCGCCGGCTTTTTTCATGGATTGATCGACGATTATGACGGTCGGTATCGATTGAGCGTTTCGCCGACCGAAGGCAACAAGATCGTTCTCGTACGAACGATTGCTATTTGGGAAGAATTTCGTGACCAATGCCAGTTAAAGTGGATGCTTGATGAAACCGATACCGCCGCGATCGATTCGGCGCTTGAACAAGCGACGCTGGAGTTCGAGGACCTGATCGCTCAAAATGAAGTCGCCATGACCGGCTGGTTGCGAGGCGAAGCACGGCTCGATGGCTTTCAACGTGATGGTGACCAGGGCGGACCAACGGCTGACGAAGTTGCCAGTTTGCGTGAACAAGTCAAACAGATCAATGACAAGCGCCGCGCAGAAGCGGCTGGCTGGTTCTCAACCATCGAATCCATCTGGAACAACTACGAAGCGACAGTGAATGAAATCGGCAAACGAAATGGAAAGCCGTTTGCCAGGCTTGCCCGCCCCCACGCACCGCAAAATTCTCCGTTGGCGCTGATCAACCGGTTTTTGCCGTGGTTTGACTTGATTGTCGGCGGTTTGCTGGTTGTCGGACTATTTACCCGGTTGACAGCGCTGGCCGCCATCAGTTTACTTTTTGGAGTTGTCACGACGCAGCCTTTTTGGATTGCAACAGCGCAACCCACTTTTTATCAATGGGTTGAAATAGCCGGTTTGCTTGTCGTCATTGGCGCAGCCGCCGGACGGTTCGGCGGTCTGGATTATTTTCTGATTCGGTCGAAACAAAACACAACGACTACAGGAACTGGGAACGAATGAACTTGACTTCCGAACAACGCGAAGCCGGCCGCGACAACTACTATTCGGCCATGACAGCTATGGACGAAATGCATCGTCGTGATTTTCTCAAAGCGACACTTGCGGGAGGCGTTGCTACGACGGGGCTTGGTGCCATGTACTTTGGGTACCAGAAACCATCAAAGCCCGTTCGCGTGGCCGTGATTGGAACCGGCGATGAAGGCAACGTATTGCTTGGCGCGGTCAACCCCGACTACGTTGATGTTGTGGCGATTTGTGATATCCGGCCGTCAAGTATCCATCGCGCGTTTTACGGCGACTGGTCCAGTCCCGCTGCGCTCGAGGCCCGGCCTGGGCTCATGAAAGTCTACGGCTGGAAATCGGAACAGGAAGCCCGTCGTCACGTTGCCATTCATTCCGATTACCGCGATGTGATTCGCGATAAATCGATTGAAGCGGTCATCATTGCCCTCCCCTTGCACTTGCATGCTACCGTAGCAGTTCAGGCGATGGCGGCTGGCAAAAATGTGCTTTGTGAAAAACTGATGGCGCATAACATCGCCCAGTGCAAGATCATGGGTCGAGTCGCCCACCAGACAAACACGAAACTTTCTGTTGGGCACCAGCGGCATTACAACATCCTTTACGATAACGCCATCAACCTGATCAACTGGGGAATCATCGGAGAAGTCCACCATATTCGGGCCCAATGGCACCGTAACAATCTGCCCGGTCGCGATTCGTGGGCACTGCCGATCCCCGGTGGTGAAGTGACTTCCAATGGCAAGCGATACGATCCGATCCGCGAGGAACTTGACAAAATGCAAAAGGAAATCGGTTCACTCGATTCCAAAACCGCCAATATCTACCGGCAACGAATCGCTCAGTGGCAGCAGTGGGACATGGACAAGACCGTCAACGCTCTGGAACACGGCTACGAAGACAACGTTAACGTTTATCTGGATGGTCGTGTTCGCTCGGCCCTGGAAGAACTCGTTCGCTGGCGACTTTGGGATCGTACCGGAGGAGGACTTATGGCGGAACTCGGAAGTCATCAACTTGATGCCGCCAGCATCTTTATCTCGGCCCTTTCCAAAGAAGTGGGTCGGCACGTTCATCCTTTAACGGTTCATGCGGTCGGTGGGCGACATATTTTTGCCGGTGACCGCGACGCCGATGATCACGTTTACTGCATGCTCGAATATCCTGGGCAAGGTTACGATTACGGATTCCCGGTCGGTTACCGTGACGAAATCAATCAAGTCCCCGATCCAGTCCGCGGAATTCCTGGATATGACCCGGCAACGCATAGCAACAAGAAAATTGTTGTGACGTATTCGTCGATCAACGGCAACGGATTTGGCGGTTACGGCGAAGTCGTCATGGGTACGACCGGGACGATGGTCCTGGAAAAGGAAAGCGAACTGATGCTGTATTCCAACAGCAGCAGCACCGCTCGTGTCGGAGTCAAAGGCAACGCCGGTTCCGCAGCCCTCGACACATCAGCCAGTGGCGATCCGGCACCTGCGAAAGCGTCCGAGGGTGCATCAGGCAAAGTCAGTCGTGGTTATCGCGAAGAGATCGAGCATTGGGCCTGGTGCATTCGCCAAAACGATTCGGCAGTCCAGACGCGCTGCAATGCAACCGTCGCACTGGGGGACGCAATCGTTGCCCTGACCACTCGACTTGCAATCCAGAATTCGCAGCGACCCGGCCAACACGGCTTCGTCGCCTTTCAACCTGAGTGGTTCGATCTGAACAACGACTCCGTCCCGGAAACCCTGTTCGATGAAAGCACATCCGCGACCATAGCCGGGCAACGCAAGGCATTAGGTATTTAGCCGGGGATCAAAGGATCGATTTACGTCCTCTGATTTAAGACCGACCTGGAAGTCGACAACATCGCCGGATCACGCCGGAAAAAATGCAAGGCTGTGACACAATACAATTCGGTGTTTGAAGCCCAGGTACTGACCTATCTCCGATTGACCGGTTTGAAACTTGGATTGGTCATCAACTTCGGCGAACGAGTGGTGAAAGACGGCATTCATCGGATAGTGAACGGGCGATGAACGAGAATCAACGCCAAGTCGCAAAGACGCGACGAGGGACTCGAAACCATAGCGTTATTGCGTCATGTCATCTTTGCGTTAATACCGGTCAGCGATTACTGCCAGATCTTCCTTGACTTGCCTGTGCCAGCCGCCGATTCCGGGGAGGAAAACACTGCTGGACAAGCCAGGCAGTGGCACCCGATAAACAGGTTTGAATTTGGCTTATTTCGATTCAGTTACTGGCGGGGCGTTTCCGATTAGTTCCCAGCCTTTGGTGCGGGCAAGTTCGATCATGACATCGTCGGATTTGAACATGACACGAAAGTGGATGGGGCGATCAAGGATTTTTTGAACGCGCTCGGCGTCGGCCTTGTATCCTTCGACTTGCAGATTGATCAAGTCAAGCTGTTTGGACAACTCCTTGATGTAGTCCTTGTGCTTCGTTTTTTCGCCGTATACCGGTTCGTAATTGTCTGCTGCCAGTTTTTTGTTTTGCAGGTCGAGTTGGGTTCCAAAAACGGACGCACCCAGCTCCTTGAAAGTCGATTCCCGGTATGCGATAAAGCCGGACCGGGAGTATTGCATCAGCCCCGATTCGATCTTGATCTGTGATCCTGTTTCCAGTTTGAAACCGATCGCAAGGAACCGTTGTAGCGCGTCGGCATGAAAATAGACTTCCGTGGCCGGATTCCGCGAGGAGACTTCGTACCCGTTCTCGGAATTTTGACCGGGAAAATCGGCCAGACTAAACTGTTGGAGTTCGGCAAAAATAAACTCGCCGTCTGGCAGGAAAGTGACCGGCAAGTTTTCGCGGTAATTAGTTTTTTTGTTCGTGAAAACGATCGGCTCAATTTCGACAGCGACTCGCATGACGCACGTTGTTGAATCGGTTGGAGAATTGATTCGCAAAAGACAATTGTGCAAATAGTTGATCGTGTTGACGGTACCGGCAGGTGCAATCCACTGGAATCGTAATTCCTTGTCCACTTTCGTTATTTCAGCCACGGCGACCGGGACGTCGGCGACACGTTCAGCAAATCGAATCTCCCAGCGATTGACGTTCGCTGTGTCTCGGTCAATCGGGAACACCAGGCTTTTTTTTCCATAACCATTCGGTGCTATCAGTTCCATACCGAGCAGCTCATCGCCTGTATTAATTTCACCGAGAACGACCGGAGTGCTCGTCGAGTCTTCTCCGGCGAAATCGGGAATAGCAAGGGCGGGTGGCAAGTTGGCAAACGGGACCGTAACGGCTCCGCTCACACTGGTCGATGAGCCACCGGTTGTCGAGCCGCAGGTCGAACTGCCCGTTCCGTCCGCCATGGCGGCGGGTTCGGATGTCAATTCGCTGGCGAGTCGAATTTGATCGGCGGAAGTCACTTCGATTTCCGCTGCCTTTTTCCAGTCAATTACTGACAATCCGTTCAAGGTGCCACCAACTACTGCTGAGGCAACTGGATTTGATTCTGGCGGAGTGGATGTTGGTGTTTCTTGTGGCTTTGGCAGGGAAGTCTCCTGTGGACTGGATGAATTCCCTGACTCCGGAGTTACTTCGTCTAGTGACGATTTGCGTTCTGACGAATCATCTGGACCGTTGAGCATGCTCGTCCGGGACTTGCCAGGCGTTATCGTAAGCGCAGCATCGACACCCGGTTTTCCCGTCATATTTTCGTTAGCGACTTCTTCAAGTGATTTTGCCTGAGACAAATCGGAGACTAAACGTCCATTGCTGACATACACGTAAATTGCCAATCCGCCAAGCAAGAGGGCGACGATTCCGCCGGCGATGGTTCCGATCAGCCTGCCACGACTTCCAGGAGCATCGGCGGTTGCCCCAATTCGTTTGGCGGGTGATGGCCGCGAGGTTGTGCCGTTCGTTTCTTGTCGGGATGGTGATTGTGCAGGCGGATCAGGGACCTGGACAGGTAGCGGCGTGAAGCGTTCACGGGAGACGTGTGCCACATCGTGCTGCCGAATCCAGGTGTCAATCGTTCCAATGAATTCGATATTGGTCCGATTGTCGGATTTCACAACGTGAGAAATGTCACAAAAGATTGCCTGCAATTGGTGATGGTCATCATCGAGAGAATCGCCGGCATGTTGTTCAAGCAGCTTCAAACCGATCCGGCCGGCCGCCGCGGTGTCTTCATCGACGAGTGGCCGATTTCCGTTTTCGTTGTCAGCCTGCCCATCGATCTGCGTGAGCTTGTCCATCATTGTGGCCAGTCCGACGTTGCTGATTCGAATCTGGTTTTTTTCGTCGATTCGAACTTGCGTTTCGTTCAATTGACCATGTATCAATTTGTGCTGGTGGGCATAGCCGATCCCGTCCAGAATTTGGCGGGTGATATCGGCAACGGTTCGAACATCGATTTGTCCGGGAACGAGGCGATCCAATGGCGTACCCGTATCGTGTTCGTAAACAAAATAGTAACGAGTTCCCTCTCGATCGATGTCATATAGATGCACAAGGTTCCGGTGGTCCATTCCGACGACGCGAGAAGCCTGGCTGAGGAACTGTTGAAACAGTCCTGCTTTTTTTGCGACGCTGGCGGGAAACAGGTTCACTTCGACTTGTCGATCCAGTCCCTTGTGAATGGCAAGGAATCGATCGCCAACGATTCGGCCAGAAATCCGTTCCAGCAATATGTACTGTCCGACTTTCAGGTGGTGCCGACCCGAAAGCAGGAAACGCGCTTGCCAATTAGTAAATAGTCCGGCAACAATAAACTTTCGAGCCAACAAGGGTGCGTCTGTAACATCACCAAATCGCTGTTTCAGGTTTGCGAGTTCTGTAGCGTTGAACAGATCACACTTCTCGACATTGGACCAATACTCGGCTGTCGATGGATTCGTCATTACCCGGTGCGTCCCGCAACAATGGAAAGATGAGATACCATTCAATTGTGTCAGCTTGAGTTCGGATTTTCAATCTACGCCGGGCGAATTCGGTTCGAATGAAGGAATGGCAATGCGGGAAAAGGCGATGAACGCTGACGGAAGCCGCGTAAAGCGGAAATCCTTACGGAGAAGTCTCAGTCGACTTCCGTGACAGCAAATTATCAATAGGCCCCAATCGATGATTTTAATTGGCTTTAGCTGACGGTCCAGGTATCGCCAGAGCTGAACAATTCGTCGAGCGACCCCTTGCCTTTTTCGCGGGTCGCATCGTGGACTTGCGCGTTGAGCAACTCATCATACGTCGCGCGTTCGACCGCCCGAAAAACACCGACTGGTTCCGGATATTGGGGAACGCGAAGTCGACTTAACAAAAACGCGTGCGCCGGGTTCATGATCGTTTCGTCGTGAACCCACAGATTATCACTTTGTGAATCGACAATCTGGGGTGCCAGCCCGGAAAGTTGCAGGGCCTTGTCGTTGTCTGCTCCGAACGTCATGGGCTCGCCATGTTTAAGAAACAGTGTGTTGTCCGCTTTAGTGGCCTTGTCTTTCATGTAGTCCCATACGCCGTCATTAAAGACATTGCAGTTCTGGTAGACCTCGACAAACGAAGTTCCCTTATGGTGGGCGGCGCGGGTCAGGACTTCTGTCAAGTGTCTGATGTCGGTGTCAACGGACCGGGCAACGAAGGTCGCTTCGGAGGCAATTGCGACCGACAACGGGTTGAGCGGATGGTCGATCGATCCGCGCGGCGTGCTT
This sequence comes from Pirellulaceae bacterium, assembly GCA_031414755.1. Classification (GTDB taxonomy): domain Bacteria; phylum Planctomycetota; class Planctomycetia; order Pirellulales; family Pirellulaceae; genus CAJQPP01. The sequence goes on from JANNWJ010000019.1 coordinate 15,286, forward strand.
TTTGTAACATGGCCCAGCGGAGACGTCGGTGAATACTGACCTTTCGTCAATCCATAAATACTGTTGTTGAACAAAATGATATTCACGTCGATGTTGCGACGGATGGCGTGCATAAAGTGGTTGCCACCAATGCTCAGCGCATCACCGTCCCCGGTTATGACCCAAACACTCAAGTCGGGGCGAGTCGATTTCAGACCAGTGGCAAATGCCGGTGCGCGACCGTGAATGCTGTGAATGCCGTAAGTATTCATATAGTACGGAAAGCGACTGCTGCAACCGATTCCGCTGATGAACACTGTAGATTCCGGCCGGACGCCCAATGTTGGCAGCACTTTTTTCATCTGTGCCAGAATCGAGTAGTCGCCACATCCTGGGCACCATCGCACGTCTTGATCGGATGCAAAATCCACCTGGCTCAGCACCGGCAGTTCCACGCTCATTGAACGGTTTCCATAAAAGTACAAGTTGTCCTGTTGATAAAATCGGTCGCTTTGAACAGCGTTCAGGCACGTAACTGAACCAGTTCGCGAATCTTTGCTTCCACTTCATGAACTGCAAAAGGCTTGCCTTGAACCTTGTTCAAGCCGATCGTTTCGATGTGAAATCGTGCGTCGATCAGCATCCTAAGCTGGCCGCAATTCAGTTCGGGAATCAGGACCTGATCGTAACGCATCAGTATCGATTCAAGATTTTCGGGCATCGGGTTCAACCAACGCAAATGGGCATGGGCGACGTTGAGTCCGTCCGCCAGGCAATGATTGATCGACGTTCGAATCGAGCCGAAGGTTCCGCCCCAGCCAAGCACCAGTAATCCGCATTCGGCACCGTGAACAGCCATTGGGGCAATCGTCCTGGCAATTCCGGCGACTTTCGAGGCGCGGATCCGGGTCATATGTTCGTGATTGATCGGGTCGTAGCTGATGTTTCCGGTCACATCCTGTTTTTCGAGGCCACCGATTCGGTGCATGAGACCCGGCGTACCAGGAAGGGCCCAGGGTCGCGACAGATTCTGATCACGAAGGTATGGCATGAATGGCTCGTCCGATTCGTTCGGACCGGGATGGGAAATCCTGATTCCCGGCAGCTCGCTCAGGACCGGAATCTTCCATGGTTCTGAGCCATTGGCGATATAACCGTCGGACATTATGAACACGGGCGTCATAAATTCGGTGGCGACACGCCAGGCCTCGATCGCTACGCCAAAACAATCGCCTGGTGAACTGGCGGAAATGACCGGGATCGGTGATTCGCCGTTTCGGCCAAAAAGCACCATCAGCAAATCCGACTGTTCCGTTTTCGTCGGTAATCCGGTGCTGGGTCCGCCTCGCTGGATATCGAGTATCAGAAAAGGCAATTCCAGCATCACTCCAAGGCCGATTCCTTCACTTTTTAACGCGATACCTGGTCCACTGCTGGCGGTCACGGCCATGGATCCGCCGAACGCCGCGCCAATGGCTGAGCAGACCGCAGAGATTTCGTCTTCGGCCTGAAAAGTTCGCACACCGAATCGTTTGTGTTTACTTAACTCGTGCAAAATATCGCTCGCCGGCGTAATGGGGTACGATCCAAGAAACAATTGTTTGCCGCTCAGTTCGGCTGCGGCAACGAGTCCCCAGGCAAGTGCTTGATTGCCCATGATGTTTCGATATTTGCCGGGCTCGAGTTTGGCCTTGTTGACCTGATAGGTTGAAGCAAAATGCTCGGTCGTTTCACCAAAATTCCAGCCGGCAAGCAAGGCGGTTGTGTTGGCCTCGACCAATTCCGGAGCGCGCGCAAATTTGGCTTTGATAAATCGCAAAGTCGGTTCGGGATCGCGACCATACAGCCAGAACACCAGCCCCATCGCAAAAAAGTTTTTGCAGCGGTCCGATTCCTTGTTGCTCAATCCGAGGTGTGAGACGGCGGTTGATGTCAGCGTCGTCATCGCGACTTCGATCAATCGAAACCCTTCGACCGTTTTGTCGAGAAGCGGGTTGTCCTTGAGTCCGGCAAGTTTCAGGTCCCGCGCGCCGAAGCTGTCCGAATTGACAATCAGAATTCCGCCGCGTTGCAGATCCGAGACGTTTGTTACCAATGCCGCCGGGTTCATGCAAACCAGCGCATCCAGTCCATCGCCGGGAGTGAAGATTTGTTCAGATGCAAACTGAACCTGAAAACCGCTGACTCCGGCGCGCGTGCCGCGCGGTGCACGAATCTCGGCCGGAAAATCCGGAAAGGTCGCAACATCATTTCCGGCGAGCGCCGACGTGTTGGTGAGTTGCGTTCCAAGTAGCTGCATCCCGTCGCCTGAATCACCAGCCAGGCGAACCGTGATACCACGAACGTTCTCAATCGGTTTGGTCGTCGCGGAAAATCCATCGCTTTTTGAAATCATTGAAACCCGTTCTCTGGAATCACAAACTGTTCGACTGGTCGAATCCAAAATCTTCGCAAATCGGGCACCGTTCCGAAAGTGCTATTCGTCTGTTAGAATCCCGCGTTTCGCCGGGGACAACGAAGTTGGCACCCTATGACGCAACTTTGATCGACAAAGGATAACCAACCATGGAACGCACCCTCATACTACTCAAACCGGACTGCGTTCAGCGACGGTTGATTGGCAGAATTATCACTCGATTTGAGGAAAAGTCGCTCGATATCGTAGCGATGAAACTCATGCAAGTCACGCCGGAGCTTTCCAGGAGACACTATGCAGAGCATGTCGAAAAGCCCTTTTATCCCGGCCTGGAGGCTTTCATCACAGGCGCCCCGGTCGTTGCGATCATCCTCCAGGGCCTGGACGTCATCCGCGTCATCCGTGAAATGCTGGGGGCGACCAGCGGTCTCAAGGCAAATCCGGGCACAATTCGCGGAGATTATAGTGGCAGCCGCCAAATGAACCTGGTTCACGCCTCCGACGGAGCCGAGGCCGCAGCGCGGGAAATCAAGCTGTATTTTTCCGACAAGGAGATCTGCCAGTTCGATTCCTGTATGGCGATCTGGTTGCGAGCAGGCGACGAATGATTTGCTACACGGTTTGTTGCCGATTCAGAGGAAATGACCCGGTCGTTGTTGACCGGTGGCTCGATTGGCTGCGTGAAACGCACATCGCGGAGGTGATTGACTCTGGGGCAACCGGTGCAGAGATCGTTCGGATGAGCGCGGACGTATCAACTTTTGAAATTCGCTATCGTTTCGCAACGGCGACCATTTTCAGTCAATACCTGACTGATCACGCGTTGGCACTACGCGCGGATGGATTGCTACAGTTCCCATTAGAGCTTGGGCTGGAATACTCGCGAACGGACGGCGAGGTGATTTTCGCAACCTGACGGAGGCCCGTTAGTTGAACGTGATTGCGGCTATTCTGAAAACGTTGCAGACCTTTTTTATCGTCGCACGTCATTAGGGAGACTTGAACCATGAAATCAGGAACTGGACTTCCGGCTGTGGCATTCGAATTGAACGACATCTACGGTCGAACCCATCGCCTGCAGGATGATTTTGGTCATTGGCAATTGCTGGTATTCCACCGGCATCTCGGCTGACCCCCTTGTCGCGAGCATCTGTCGCAGTTGCGGCAGCAGGAACAATTGATGAACGACCTTGATATTCGGGTAAAAGTCATCACGTTTGACGCTGACTATATGGCACTGGCTTATGTCAAACAAACGAATCTGCCGTGGCCATTGATCTTGGATCCAGAACAGAAACTGTACAAAGCTTACGGAATGACACGTGGCAGTTGGTGGGCCGTTTTCGGCCTGCCGTCCATTTGGAAATATCTTAGGTTGATGATTAAGGGAAGGATGCCGGGCAAGCCAGGGAAAGACTGGCGGCAACTCGGTGGCAACGTTCTGATTGATCGCCAGGGGATCGTGCGGTTTCATTATATCAGCACGGGCCCGCACGACCGGCCTGCCGTTGAAGCGTTGTTGCGCGTTGCGTCCGGAGTTTGAATTACCGCTTGTCGTCGCGCAGTACCAGAACGGGGCACGGTGCCAATCTCACAACTCGCTCGGCCACGGAACCCAGCAGGAATCGTTTAATTCCGGTTCGACCATGTGAAGAAATCACGATTAATCCGGCATTGACCTGTTTTGCATAGTCTGCCAATTCGGTTCCGGGGTCGCCAAACAGTACCACAAACCGGGAGCCCGGATATTTTTCTTCCGGAATGTCTTTTCGAAAACTCTCCAAAATATTCTTTCTGACGCTCGCTTCGGAAATGGTGTCCCACACAATTACCGGCTCCATGACAGTTGGCATCGCCGATACGTGGACGACTTCGATTTGATCGGGTGAAGCAGCCAATGAAACCGCCGTTGTCAGGGCTTCCCGAGACATTTCCGAAAAATCCCACGGCACAATAATGGATTGTTTGGTGGCAAAGGGCATCAGAATCTTTTTTGGAAAAGTGCAATGACAACTCTGGCAACTCGCTATTTGTCTTGTTCAGGCTTTTTTCGCAGGTATTTGTGACAACGAACGCAATTCAATGTCACTTCAAAATACGCAAGCGTCGCAGCGTCAATGTTTTTCGCATCGGCACTATCTCGTAAACGCTCGGTACTCTCACGAAACTCACGGCTCATCCTCAGGTAGGATTCCGTTTGAATTACATTCCAACCCGATTCCTGGCTAAGCAGAATCAGATCCTGCGCGCCTTTGGCGATTTTGGGATAGTCCTCGACTGCCAGCCCTTCCACAAGGGCCAAAGAACTGTCCAATTTGCGTTTCATAAACGGCTTGCTATCTTTTTGAATTTCCTGAATTTCCTGAAATCCCGATAGAAGTGTGCCTGCCGCAACGGCAAACAATGCGACTGCAGAGAGTGTTCTCATCATCATTGAATGGTCTCGTTTTTCCTGGCCTGATTAGGGTTGACATGTCGGCAAATGACCTCGCCACGATGCGACATCGATTACCAGGCATCATGGTAGTATGTTTCGTGGCTGAGCGGGACGCCGCTGAAATTCTGTCTGACGGTCTGCCCGTACGATGTGCAATGGCCATGCCAGACGCCGGGCAATTCGAATGCCGGCTGCAAGGAAATTCGGAATTCGAGGATTCCGTTTCAAAACCGATCGAATGGCGGATGGAATTCACCGTCAACAAGCGGAATAACAAACCGTTTTGGTCCCGGGTGAGCGAAATAGCCCTCCCTGGTCGGATTTGTCGAAAGCAAAACGAACTCAATTCAGGATTTTGACGGCCATATTATCTCGAATATGCGGCAAGCCTGAACAGAGTTCATGAGCGTCGCTCTTTTGATACTCGTTCAGGACGCAAGTAGGCGATCCAGTAGACACCAGCCACAAGCAAGGTTCCTCCAACCATATTGCCCGCTGTTACGGCCAGAATGTTCATGACAACACCGTACACGGGAATCACGTTTTGGGAATCCAGCGCTATTCCAAGCGGCAACAAAAACCAGTTTGCAATCGAATGCTCCAGTCCGATAACCACAAACGCGGTAATCGGAAAAACGATTGCCAATATCTTGTCGGTAACACTTCGTCCACCCATCGCAATCCAGATTGCCAGACATACAAGTGCATTGCAAAGGATGCCACGCGAGAATGCTTCAGCCAGCGACAGCTCGGCTTTGGCCTTTGCGATTTGAACGGCCGTTGTTCCAACGGCGCCACCTCCCAAAATGCCAACGTTTGCCCAAAGTGCAAACAAAACAGTTCCCGTGCAACCGATGACGTTACCAATGTAGGAAATAAGCCAATTCCGCAAGACGTCTCGGGTGCTGATCAATTTAGTCGCCCAGGCCATGGCGATCAGGTTGTTTCCAGTAAAAAGCTCGGCTCCAGCAATGACTACCAGGATCAGCCCAACTGAAAAACTTATCCCGCCCAAAACTCGGGTAGGACCAAAACCAGCTGTTGAGCCTGTAATCACAACTATAAAAAACAAGGCACCGATTGAAATAAACGCGCCGGCCAGCACTGCCAAAACAAAAAGCGTTACGGTATCGGTCTGTGCCTTGGCGAGTCCGAGCTGTTCAACACGACGAGCAATCTCCGGCGGTGGATATGCGCTAGAATCAAAGGGGTCAGGACGAATACTGTTCAGCACGATTGTTGCCTTTGACCGCTAGCGCGTTGGGAACCCTTTTGACTTGCTTGTCGTACTGTTTGAGAATTTATATTACAGCCCAATTCGTGTACAGGACTGGCGTCGATGGTCAACGTTGTTTTGGAGGTGCAGGGATTCCTTTTTTCCAGGGTGATTTCAAAAAATTGCCGTGCTGATATTTTCCGATTCCGAACTCAAACCGTCCGATATTCGCGGCTTGAAACATTTTGCCAGGATTCGCGACTTGCTCACCGTCTTGCACAAGAGCCGTTGTCAGCATAACAAGTCTGGCATCAAACCCTCCAAAGTATTTTCCGTGCCGAACAGTATTGGACCAGACCCCTTTTTCGTGGCACGTGGCGACCCCTTTTTCGTGGTTCGTCGCCTGCCAGCAGCAGGCTGAATGCACTTTGGAGGATCGGTGCCTTTCGCCAAATTGCCCAATTGGCTTCGTGAGTTTTCAGAACATGCGTTGGGCAAAATCGACCGATAGTAACAGTTGATTGGCGGGCGAAGGCTCGTTGACTTTTTTGGCTGATATATGCATGCAGGGACTTTTGCAATGTTTTCGTTTTTTGGAAATCAATTTCGGCAAAGATGCCTCGTCTTGTCTACAAGCTTGATTTTTGGATTCCTGATGAACGCGCTGGCCACTCGAGTCACAGCCCAGAACAATGAACTTCGGATTGTCGCTCAACAATCCGGAGAGGAGCCGACAATTCGCCTGGTCCCCGTTCAGGAAACACAATCGGGTGGGGACGATAGCCGGGCGCTGGGGGTTGTTGATCTCAATCTGTTTCGTCCGATATCCGATATCCGGGTTGATATTCGATCAAATGCAACCAGTGCGCCGATTGACTATTCGGACAAGCTGTTTGCTGACTATTCGTCAAGCAACTACCCTGGTTCGTTTCAGTCGCGATTGGCTGCCTGGGAAGCTCCAAATATCCGATATCAGCCCCTCTATTTTCAGGACGTATCTCTGGAGCGATACGGTTATACGCGAGGACCAATCCTCCAACCGATCGGGTCTGCGGCATATTTTGGCATGTCGTTGATATCGTTGCCTCTAAACGCGGTTCGTGATCGCCCCGGCACTTGTGACACGCCGCTTGGTTTCTGCCGTCCCGGCTCGCATGCGCCGTACACGCAGCCCCGTTGGCTCCTGCAACGGTAGCAACATCTGCAATTGAAAAGGCGTATTAAACTCAACCCGGATGGTTGCATCCGGCGGGGGTTCGTCCAATCCGCGTCCGCTGGAGTCCAGTCCAAATCGACGGGAGAGGAATCGGCGATTCAGATTGTCGGTCAGTTCGTCGATTCATCCGGAACTCGTTTGTAACGATTCAGGATTGTTAATTAGTGACGGTTAGCGAGAACTCGCCTTGTATGCCGGTCGTTCGTTCCAGACCGGTTCTAATCGATATAGGACCAGACGCGTTCCGATAAGTCCAGCGATACCGGTCTTGCGGAACATTCAAATATTTCCGTGCATTCCGGCTTTGACATTGGCAGACTTAAACTCCGGGCAAATCGATGCGCATTTCTCTCAAACAACGATTCGCGATCGCATGTGGACTTGCTGCAAGCGTATCCGCGACCGGATGTCACTTTAACCGTGCCGCACGATTCGAGGATTGCACCCACCGTTGCGGTCCGGCGTTCCAGCAGATCGAGTATCCCGACGTCTGCCCGGACAAGTGCGGTGCGAACATGGAAGGCGATCATTTACGAACCGGCGCTCCTTTAACGGTTCGGAATTGGGAAGAGCAGGAATCGTGGCCGTTGACTCTTGAGGAAGCCATTGAGATGGCCTTGGCAGGGAACAAGGTATTTCACAAGCTGGGAGGACGCGTGATTTCCGGCCCCCAGGGAACGGCCACCGCGTTCGATCCGGCGATTGTTGAAACTGATCCGTTTCTCAGTTCCGAAGCGGCGTTGTCCGCTTTTGACGCACAGTTTACCGGTGTCGCCCGGTTGGATCACAGCGAACGAAAATTCAATAACCTTTTCTTTGGTGCCGGTGCAGTTTCGCAGAACTCGAATCGGGGCAACTTGCGAGCCGGATTGTCCAAATACGCCGCCAATGGTTCACAGTTCAATGTATTTAGTGCGTCCGACTACAGCAGTAACAATTCGCCAGGCAACCGGTTTCCAAGTGCCTGGGATACGATACTCCAGGCCGAAGTGCGTCAGCCACTGGCTCGTGGTGCGGGGACTGATGTGAATCGTATCGCTGGACCCAATGCCTCGCCGGGTGCTTATAACGGCGTGTTGATTGCACGGATTCGCGGAGACGTCGCACTTGCAGATTTCGAAGCAGCAGTACGGGATTTGACTCGCGACGTCGAGATGGCGTATTGGGAACTTTACTTTTACTATCGCGACCTCGATGTCAAGAAAAAGGCCCGCGAGTCGTCGTTGTTGACGTGGGAGTATACCAAACGCCGTCTTGATTCCGGACTCAGCCGTCCCGATGATGAAGCCCTGAGCCGTCAACAATACTTTGTATACGAACAACAATTGGACGACGCTCTTAGCGGCAATGCTTCCGGGCAGACAGGAGTCCTCGGTGCTGAACGACAACTCCGTCGTTTGCTGGGACTTGTAAACAACGACGGACGACTCATTCGTCCTTCCACAGAACCGACGATTGCACCCGTCCTGTTCGACTGGGAACAATCACAAGAACAAGCGCTGATTCAACGCGTGGAACTCCGGCGACAAAAGTGGATACTTCGCCAGCGCGAACTGGAATTGTATGCAGCCCGGAAACTCAACAAATGGCAAGTTGACCTGGTTGGCAACTATGGCGCTCGCGGATTTGGCGATGAGTTAACCGGAAACCGTGGCACACCGGAAGGAAGCGCTTTTTCCGATATGTTGACTGGCCAACTGGATGATTGGGGTCTGGGAATCGAGGTTCAGGGTCCCGTTGGGAATCGTGTGGGACATCTTGCGATCCGAAACGCCGAACTGCAGTTGACTCGCGAAAAAGCCCTTTTGGAAGAACAACAGAAACAGTTATTGCTCGATCTTAACGCAGCATATGCCGAAGTCGATCGATCGTTTGCGGCCATTCGAAATTCTTACAACGCCCGGGTTGCGGTAGAGGCGGAATTGGAGCCCAAACGGCAACGGGCAGAAAAAGGGGAAGAAGATGTATTCTTTTTGCTGGACGCGCAGCGACGTGCTACAAACATTGAAACGGTCTTTCACCGTTCCGTCGTAAACTACAATCTTGCTCTTCAGAACTTTATTTATACGTCGGGCGGTCTGTTGCAACATTACAACATTCGCCTTGTCGAAGGCCAATGGGAGCCCGCCGCAGTTATCAATGCCGCTAACAAGGAGAGGAAATATCAATACGGTTCGGTTGCCCCTGAACTCATGGATATTTGTCCGATTTCCGAGGGTGCCGTTGATCAGGAAACCGACGTGATCATCCTGCCACAAATCGATTCCGGTACCGGGTCGGCTCCGACAAAGGAGCCCACCAGCAGCTTCTTGCCGGATTTGTCAGCCCGTTCAAAGGCGCGGTAAAGAAATTCCATGCTATCGCGCAAGTTAATACGAAAAAGCCAACACACAACTAACGAACGCCTGCAATAACGGGAAGATCGACCGTTTCACCCGTCAGCATTTTGTATTTCTCCTGTTGTTCCGGCGTCAGTGTCAGGAGAATTGTTTCCATCAGTTTTAGCTTGTGAAAGCGCTCGATTTCGTCCTGGGGTTTTCCCGTTAGCTCTTCCTTGTAGGTCTCGACAAAACTTTTTTGGAATTCCGTGACCACGACAAGGAAGTTTTCGGTTTCTTTTGATGATATTCCGAGTTCGTTGTTCAGTTTGCCAACTATCAAACCAGCAGCACCCATTGCCTGAACTCGAAGCTGTTGAAGTCGTAGCATCTGATCCGCTGACAAAATTTCCCTGATTTCCGTCTCGGCGGTCGCGTCAATTTTGACCATTTCTGTGGAAAACTTTGGCCGAAGCGATTCTTGCTCGCTTGTCGACAGCGATGCGAACGGCGTCCCTCCGGAAATTCGCAAGAACGCCATTTTCTCACCTCGTGCGAATTTGTCGAAAAGGGGTTTTAGAGCGGCCCGCTGTTCGTCGTCCACATCAAGGGCAATCAATACTTCATCGGTGCCCAGAATCGATTGCAATTGTGCCGAAACATTGCAACAACTTCCTCGACAAACGTGCAGAATGACCAAAAGAATTACAATCCTTGCTGCAGTTCTAAATTGAATCATCGCAAAGTACATTCTGAATTAGGGAGGCGGTGTCTGTTAACAATCGAAAGGCAATTGACGATTGGATCTTCCGGCAGCATGGAAACAACCAATTACCGGCTCAGTCTGCTTTCAGCAGAATCGTATTCTGACAAAGCAATCAATCGTTGTCAAAAAGACGCGGCTTCTTGAGACCAGCCTCACCGGGGAGTCCAGAACATTTCGCACATCGAAACCAACGACAGGATCAGCCTGACTCCTGGAATTATGATGACGAAGGACCGGAATTGACCATTTCGCCCGGATGAACACTTGAATTAAATCGCCAGTCGCCTGCCAAACCAGGCTCGATCAACGGACATGATCTGCAAGTTTGGCAGGCAATATCGATATTTAGTTGACAATTGCCGGTTGAAAGCCAGTGTTTTGCTGTTGATTTCACAAAATTGTTTCGCTGTAATGGCACCGAAAATGCAGCGTATCAAAATCCAGCCATTTGGTCGCCAGACGACGTAGGGCCTGGCTCTTCCAATTCAGAAACTTGCAACAATCCATGACGTTTCCTCCGACACTCCTGATTTCCGATGACGATTGCGATTTACGCGAGTCGCTGGGGGAGATGTTTTCCGATCAGGGATTCGACACTGTTTTTGCAGGAGACGGACGCGAGGCGTACGAAGTCGTTTGTCATCGCAAGGTCCATTTGGTGTTGATCGATTTTCACATGCCGCGAATGACCGGATTCGAGGCGTTGCAATTGATGAAACAATACAGGCGAGAACTGCCCGTCATCTTGATGTCTGCCGAATTGGACGAGAAATTGGCAAAGCAAATCCTCGATGCGGATGCGTACGCCGTTCATAAAAAACCGGTCGATATTCGCAGAATCCAGGCAGATGTCGTCAACGCCATTAGTTCCATTTATGACTGGAACATTGCCGGATAAACCGCCGTCGATCTTTCCGGATCGAGCCAACCAGGCTGCGACAGCCCGGGGCTGGTTGGCTATATCGACGTTGACTGCGTAGAATCGCCGTTATACCTAACGTCCATTATACCTAACGATCATTCTACATGGCCGTTCGTTACACCTGGCCGTTTACTTTCGTCGGCTGATTCCATTGTCGTATCCCGGAGGTCCGTGAAATGCTTCGATACCTAGTTCAATCCCGGGCCAGTTTCAAGTCGTCATTTTCCGTCGTTTGCCTTTTCGGCGTCTTGCACTTTTATTTAGGCAACGTCGTTCGAGCGCAGGATGATATTCCATTTGAGATTCCGGAATTCGAGCAACTCCTTGCTGCCGTAAAAAACGGAACTCGCGAAGAACGGGAACAGGCTGCCGCAATGTTGATAGAGTATCCCGGGCGAATCGCCGATTTTGCCGAACCGCTGGCAGCTTTATTCGTGATACACGATGAGTCGCTCAACCGTGTTGCCGATTCCGTGTTTCGGTACCTGGGTGAAGACACAATCGATGCCATCGATACGATGTATCATCCTGAAAAAAATGCCACGAGTACCGACAACGAGAAATGGCGCAAGGTATGCGGTTCAATCAGGGCCGTAGGCGAACCGGCGCGTGCGAGATTCGAACCTCGACTCCTGAAACTGCTGGATGAATCCAATGATACCAACTTGCGAGCACCGGCGATTCTGGCTTTAACAGGTTTTGACGGCGGCTCACCCAAGGCAATTGAAAAAATTCTCGTCGACCTTGCCCATGAAGATTTTAACGTCACGCTCGTCGCATTACGCCTGGTTATCAAAACGGGTGCGAATGCTCACGCGGCACTTGAGCCCGTTAGGAAATTGTTCGATGATGGCAACCTGTCGCAACGTTCGCTCGCCTCGACGGCCCTCGGTGCAATGGGGCCAGTTGATGAATACGATCCACTAAAGGACTTGACGCCCTTGCTTGACGTTTTCTATCTGGTCGTTCGCGAACGTTCATTGACGGGCATCGGCTTGTTGGGCCCACACGCAGCAACGGTTGAGCCTAAGGTTCGCGAAATGATGATGGAGACCAACTCCAATCTGGAAGCTCGCGGAACATTTGTGTTGTGGCAGATCACCGGAAACACTTCCGATACTGTCCCCCGTTTGATCGAGTTGTCAAAAGTTCCTGATTTCGAGATTGCCGCCCTTCAATTTATGGGTGAAATGGGCAGCGCTGCCGTCGATGCTGTTGACTACCTTTGCGAACGATCGAAAAACATTGATCCCTCGATCCGCTGCGAATCGATCGTGGCACTTGCCCGCATCAGCCCCAATTCCGATCTGGTAAAAAGGCGATTCGATGAGCTTCGAAACGATCCGCACCCGGTTGTTCGACTTTCCGTCCGACTTGTGGAAAAAACAGGGCGATAGGACATTCATTCAATGGAGTGATTTTCACAAAAAGGGGCCGGAATAATGTTTCCATTTGCCTTGTAAAAGCGATACAATGACGGTTATGAGTTTCGGAATTAGTTTTCTGAAGGTGTATTCTGAAGTTGTATCCTTGTTCAGATTCAATCTGATGGGAGTTGACCATGATCAATTTCGTTCGAATCGGAATTTGTCTTCTTGCGATATTGTGGCTGACGGTTCCCGTGCTCTGCCAGGATGAGCCGGTCAAGCCTGTCAGTGAGCGACTGGACGAAGTCCGCGCATCGATTGACGAAGGCTACGCGAATATTGCAACACTGCAACAACACCTGAATAACGCGACCGACGCCAAAGACCAAACACGCATCGAAAAACTTCGGGAAGAAATCGACTATTCGTGGACCGACATCGAGCGACTGAAAGAACTCGAAGACATGCTGCAGGACCTGAAAGATAAAGAAGATGCACTTAACGACGGCAAGCCACGGCGGGCCATGGCGGGTGGTCGGGGTGGATTCAATAGCGATACGTCGACAGGCAGCGAAGGTGCACGAGAGTCTGGTTTTATGATGGACGACGGATCGTCCGGTGACCCATTTCACTCGGATTCATCAACGGGTGGTGAAGGACCGAAGCGGGCTATGCCGGGAGCTGAAAACGACAATGAAGCCGGCCCGGACGTTTCAAGACCTCCCCCAAAACCCCGCGAACGCCCGCAACGATCATTTGGAGGTGGCGCACCCCGAGACGCCACGCCTGGTGCCAAACCACCAGTGGCACCGTTGACTTCCAAAAAGCTGAAACAGCTGGAAGCTTCGTACAGGGCATTGATCGAAGCCGGGGAATTGGAACTGGCTGAAAAAGTGCGTGAATCGATGGAAGTCGAATTGAAGCGTCTGACAAATGAATTCCTCGAAAAGGAAAACGAGGAATCGAAAAACAAGTCTCGTCAAAACGAGCGGTCGCCCAAGGGGGACGGGCAACCCGGTCAAGGCGGGGGCGGACTCGCTGGGACCGAACCCGGGGATCCACCCCCTGCTGCCGGGACAAAGAGAAAATCCAGGGAAGAGCTGATCAAGGAACTCGAAGACCTGGTCCAGCAACTTCAAGAGGAAAACAAGGAGTTGCGTGAAAAGAACGAAAACGATCGCAACGACAAGTAATCTAGCCAAAGACCTTGGCGATTTCAGCAGTGGAAACGCCGAACAATGCCTCTGAAATCTCATCGAGGAGTTCGACTTTGCCTTCAAAGTGAATCGTCCGATGGAGGTGGGTCCTGGATTCTCCATCCGCCAGGTCGAGGGCCGGACTCAACGACTCCAATTCGTAAAATGGCCCGAGCATTCCTTCTTTTTCGTTGGGCCCGTCGTTGTACGCGTTAACAACATCGCCGCCAAACGGGTCGAGATCGGTCCGCCATAAATTGTTGACATAGCCCGCCCCGACATTTTCCGGCAAATCAAATTGCACAATAGTTAACAATCCGTCTCGGCTATTCCAGGATCCCAGCAAATTCCTGGCGTGCGGCCAGGAAACGCCGATCTTGCTGCGAAACCGGCCATCCCCCAGGAAGTAAATCAGGTTTCGATCAACGTCGATTCGAAACCGGTCCGGATCAGGCGTACCAAAATAATCGGTCGTAATCACCGGATTGTTTTTGTCCGTCGGCCCCGGCAAATAGGGAATCACGGCCGTGGTGCCGGCCGATGGTTTGAACATACCAAGTATCCAGAATGCCGGCAGTCCGTTGTCAGGCGACCATGCCTGGTTGCCGGTATTGATCATCGTGTTGCTGCTTGAGTGGGCGACATGAAACACACCACCTGGAATGGTGATACCCAGTGCCGATTCAGTTTCAGCACGGGCATGCCATTGAATGGTTCTCGATAATTGAAATTCAAACCTCGTTCCGAAATAGTTTTCGATCGAAGTTTCGCAAGACATTTCGATATGTGCTGGTGAAAGTTGATCGATTTCGAAGGGCAAGTGTTCGAGGGTGTTTGGAACTCGCCAGCTTGCCAGTTCCATTTTCTCGCCCCTTGTGAAAAACAAGGAGAACGGGCTTCCCTCGGGTGCCAGCCAAATTCGGTCCTCGCCACCAAACAACGAAGGCTCTCCCGCGGCTGTGCCCGTTTCGATTTGCCTGTAATTGATCCAGCCCGGACTTTGATGGGACCGATGGCCGGTGGACGACGTCATCGTTCGGCACTGGTAATCGGGAGCGACCACAACGCGCCCAGGTTCATTACCTTCCAGCACGACGGTTTGGGTGACACGGTTCAGAAAGTCAAGGTCTTGGTAAAAACTGTTTGGGATCGGCATCAGTGAAGTTTTTTGATTGGTGAAAGGGGCCTTGTGAAATGGAGGCAAGTTCGATTACAGCGCCTCGGGTAAAATTTTGACTTTGGCGTCTCTAACGTCCATATTCGAGCGCAGGATTTTAAGATAAATTAGGCGAGGCCGATACACTTTCACGAGTGAACACAGGGCGTTGCCTTTAGTAGCCTCACCCTTCCACCCACAAAACAGGGAAACTCAATCTTGTCAGCAACTTCCAACGCAATGGACCGCAAAACGACGCAAATTCAGGCAACGCAAAACGAATTCGAACGCATTCCCTGCCAGGTGTATGAAAACGCGGAAGATGCCGCGATCGCGATCGCCCTTTACATAGCCAATGCCGCACGGCAAAAGGCAAAAAAGGGCGAGACGCTCGTCCTCGGGCTGGCAACCGGCAGCACTCCCGTCGGAATCTATGACGAACTCGTGCGCATGCATCGATACGACGGGTTGTCACTTGCAAACGTAGCGACATTCAATCTGGATGAATACTTCCCAATGAATCCGGATGAACTGCAAAGTTACGTCAGATTCATGAACGAACATCTGTTTGATCTTGTTGATATTTCACGATCCAATGTACACATTCCGGACGGACGAGTTGCGGCCGAAAATGTTTCCGCTTTCTGCTCCGATTACGAAAACAAGATTCGAAAACTGGGTGGAATCGATATTCAGATCCTCGGAATCGGGCGAACCGGGCATGTTGGGTTCAACGAACCGGGATCCAGCAAGAACAGCCGGACCCGCATGATCACACTGGACAAGGTTACCCGGGCCGACGCTGCCAGTGATTTTTTCGGCGAGGAAAACGTACCGCGCCGTGCCATCACCATGGGTGTGGGTACGATTCTTGACGCGCGCGAGATATTTATTGTTGCGTTTGGTGAACATAAAGCTCCGATTGTCGCGCGTGCGGTCGAGGGTGAAATGCGATCTGCGGTTTCGGCAAGTTTTTTGCAGGAGCACCCCTGTGCCCGATTTATCATGGATCGCGCAGCCAGCGAATCGCTGGTTCGAAGCCAATGCCCGTGGCTGGTTGAGAAAATCGGTTGGTCAGTGTTGTCCATTCGCAAGGCCGTAATCTGGCTGGCTCAGGAGCTTAAGAAACCGATTCTGAAATTGACAGAAGAAGATTACAACGAAGAAGGCCTGCAGGAATTGCTTGCCGAACATGGCCCGGCCTACGAAATCAATATTCGGGTCTTTCGACATTTGCAGTCCACAATCACCGGTTGGCCCGGCGGTAAACCTGACAAACTGAAACAACCAGGCGATCGACCGCAACCGCACGACGACATATTTCCCAAACGGGTACTGGTCTTCTCGCCGCACCCCGATGATGACGTGATTTCAATGGGGGGAACACTGACCCGGCTTGTTGACCAGGGCCACGATGTCCACGTCGCTTATCAAACGTCTGGAAACATCGCAGTATTTGACGACGACGCGATCCGGTTCTGCGAGTTTGTTTCGGAGTTCAATCGCCAATTCGATATCGATGCAACTCGAACCAACGAACTGGAACAGCATATCGACGAGTTCCTGAGAAACAAAAGTGCCGGCCAGGTCGACAGCAATCAGGTGCAGGCCATCAAGGGACTGATTCGGCGAGGCGAGGCGAGAGCGGCCACCCGGTGCTGCGGCGTGCAAGGTGACCATTTGCATTTTCTGGATATGCCTTTTTATGAGACCGGCAAAGTCAAAAAGAAACCGCTTTCGCCCGAAGACGTTCAAATCGTTGTCGAACTTTTTATTAAACACAAACCGCACCAGATCTATGCCGCCGGTGACCTTTGCGATCCGCATGGAACGCACCGAACTTGTTTAACCGCCATACTGAAGGCATGCCTCGAAGTTGCAAACCAGAACTGGTTCCAGGATTGTACGGTGTGGTTGTACCGGGGTGCCTGGCAAGAATGGGCTCCTCACGAAATCGAAATGGCGGTTCCCTTGAGTCCGCGTGAAGTGCTACAGAAACGAATGGCGATTTTCAAACATGAATCGCAAAAAGACCGTGCGCTATTTCCTGGTAGCGATGCACGAGAATTCTGGCAACGCGCAGAAGAACGAAATGTCGATACCGCCCGATTGTTCGACTCGCTGGGTTTGGCCGAGTATGAAGCGATCGAAGGATTCGTTCGATGGAACGGATCGAACATCCAGGTCGTTTGAACTCTCATGGCGTTCGGATTTCTATTTGCCTCAGGTTTAGGAACTACTTAAGTGACAGTACCTGGCTGGGGCTAAGCGGCGGTAAAATAGGGGAAACAGGGGGGTTGGTTTGAGTTCCGGTTTGCCATTGTATATCCGTTTATCAAAACGCTGATAAAAGGAACTGTTCGGTGAGTTTTCCCGGGCTAGTCAACCTATTTCGGTTTTTACGAGGCGCCAGGAATGTACGGTCGATTCTTGATATTCCTGTTTTTTGCGTTTTTCGCAGCCACGACAAATATTACTGCGACCAGTCAGGCCGACATTGTCACGACGACTTTCGCATCAAATAACGGGCAAGCCGGAAACATGTTTAACGTAAACGTGCTTTCGGCAACCGGTATCGATGTTGAAGCGCTGCAGCTAAACCTTGACGTGGGAAGCTGGAATGTTCGACTCTATACCCTGAATTCCAGCTACGTTGGTAATGAAACGAACTCCGGCATCTGGACGTTACGAGATTCGTTGAACGGGCTCATTAGTACTGCTGCCAACGCTCCGACTTCATGGAACATCAATGACTTTTTTCTGGAATCGGGCGTCGAAGCGTTTTATGTCCGCGTCGCCAATGGCACAGCGATGAACTACACCAACGGTACGTCCGAAGGTGCCCTTGTTGCCGGAAACGCCAACCTGCAAATATTTCAGGGAACTGGCAATGCAGGATTATTCGGAACCCAGTTCCGGCCCCGAATCTGGAACGGTTCAATAATCTTCTCAGTTGCCGCGTCACCGGTTCCAGAACCCAAGATTTTTTTATTGGCCGTCGTCGCCCTTGTCAGCACCGGACTGATTCGACGAAAAAAATAGGCCCTGCTGCAAGATTTCGCACAATCTGGCGAATCGTCAACGGTCTACGCAGCGGGTGCCAGTGACCTGTGAAAGTGGGTTGAACAAAGCGCGATGCAGCCCTGCGCCACAGAAAGTTGTCCGGGAGGACCGACACTGGCGATCGGACAAAGAATGTATCCATCAAGTTGTTGCCACAATTTGTGCAGACTATAAGGGATCGATCCGGAGCTGACGTTGCCGACTTCACGGGTCATTCCGTTTTTAACTTCAGCCGTAAATCCCGCCTCACGCAGTTTCATCTCGGCAAAGCGGACGATTCCCGATCCGGCCTGATGCGGCACGATGTAGTGGATATTTTCCGCCTCCAAACCGATTTCATCGAGCATCGCGCTCGCGGCACAGGCCATGGCACGCGGGGCAGTATCTGCAATTCCCATTCCATCCAAAGAAAACACAACTCGTTCCGGATCGAAACGTTGTCCACCATCGCGAGTGGGAGTGAGTACGTCATGACGAAGGTAAAACTGAAAAAACGGTCGATTCGTTTCTTTCTCCTCGACATTTGAAGCAAGCAATTCGAAATGAACAGGATACCTGACGCTGTCCAATCGGGAAATTATTGTTGCTGTCGCAAAGTCACCGAACAGGGCCGAGGACTGACGGCAGGAATAGTCCGTTATCCGACTGATCCGGCTGGAAGTCAAGACAAGTATGAATTCGTCAGGCTGCAATGATATCGTTGGGTTGATTGCATCCATAACAACCGACAAGGCGGTGGCATAACCGGCGCAATAAGTGTTAACCGCAACGACCATACGCGGCTGAATTCCCATTCGTTCAACAAATCTTGCAGCGGCGAGATCCAACTGTTCTTCGTCGGCCTGGTCCTCGTTCAAATACTTGCGTGCGACTGACATCGGAACAAACGAGGGCGACGTGAAAACAAGGCCAGCGCATTTTCTCATATCGCATCCAGTATCCTGAATCAGGTTTTCCGTTGCGTGAACTGCCATCGTGACTTCGTCCTCCACCGAAATCGGTCGCTGCAAGATTCCGGTATGTTTGACGAATTTATTGGCGATCGTTTCAAACCATTCATTGGGCAGAATCCAGGGTGGCTGAAACGTTGAGACGGCAGAAATACCAATCGGCCTTGAGTAGTTATTTCGATTTAATTGAGTGCTGATCATGACACATAAACAAGGCGGGAAGAAACGGCCAATTTGACAGTACGATCAAAAAAATGTATTTCAGGATTGCGACCCTGCTATACAGTTTAGTCGGACTAATATTTGACGACAGTTTGTTTTTAACCCGGAAATGCCAGGAATTGACCGTCTCCTGCGTTTCAAACCTTCGAATTCATTCAGGTCCGCCAGACCGGCAATGGTTACAATCCCTTTAATCCATGACTCGTACCGGAGGTGTGGACTAACGACGTCGACGACAGGTTTTTGCCTCCGACGCAATTGATGCTACCATTCGGAACGAAAAACCCGCACCTGTTTCGGTCTTCGGATGGACGGTATTGTGATCGCAGATTCAAAACCACAAGTGATGTTACCGGGCGGTTTTACTCCCCGTTTTCACTGGCGAATATTGGGAACGCCGGCTCCGGTGTTTCCCGGATTTGAACTCGACATTTGTGATTCAGTGGAGGATCACGAGAAATCGGACGCGAATTGGCACATGCAACGGGCGCGGAACATGCTCGCCGACCATCCGGAACTTAAACAGTTGATTGGCCGGTCGGTTGCGACAGCATTTTTTTGCCTTGGTGTGGCTGCCGCCCAGATCGGCATTGCAATGGCCGTTTCGTCGAGTGCCTGGTGGATCGCCGTTATGGCCGCCTATGTGTTCGGTTCCCTGATCAATGTCGCGCTGTTTAACCTGGCGCATGAATGCAACCATGCCCTGGTTTTTCGCAGCAAAAAAGCCAACCGCTGGTTGTTCACTTTCACGTCCATTCCGATGATGTTTACGGGACACCATTGTTGGTGGATCGAACATCATGTCCACCATAACCATCTCGGTTCTCATAAAGATTTTATCAAACGTCGCCGGTCGGTCTTGCTGGTAATGAAGGACCGGGTGTTTGGTCGAGTTGTCCCTCCAGGCTTGCGCTGGCTGATAACCTGCTTCACAACACCCCTGTTTTGGCCGATCGCAGGATTGATGATTGTTATGCAAGCGCTACGGAGCATGGTTGGATTAATCGTTTATGTGATCACGGCAATCGCGACCCGCCGGCTGACACCAGGAAAGTTGGCTTTGAGCATTTTGGCTGACGAACACCTGGTATCGGGTTATCGGCGCTACAAGATTGAGTCCTGGGCGGTGATTTATCCGCTGATTGGTTTGACGATGATCGCAGGCCTGTATCTGGCCTTTGGGTGGAAGGCGCTGTTGTACATGTTTCTCAGTTCATTGTTTGCGACCGGTTTCCTGCATCCACTTGTGTTTGGACTATTACTCAGCAATTCACATTTTTACGGCTATCACTTTTATCAGCCGAGCGCTTCGTATTATGGTTGGCTGAATCTCATCAACTTTAATTTCGGGTTGCATACCGAGCATCACGATTTTCATTACATTCCGTGGCATCGGCTCCCACAAGTGCGGCGAATTGCCCCGGAATACTACGACGATCTAAAACAGACCCAATCGTTTGCCTGGCTTGCGCTCCAGTTTGCATTTGGCTCGCGAGAGCGATTCAACAATGAGGAGTATCGCAACATTCAGCTACTCGAAGCGAACCAACAGAATCGGCCAGGTGAGCGAGCAACTTCGTCAAGTCCATCGAGCATTGGTACATGGTAGTGCCGCTTCCGGTACGGACTGGTTGTATTACGAGAACTTGGCTTCGCCGGCCTTCATGCCCTCGATCCCAGTCCCGATACTAATGGCGAAGGAATTCCCGTTGATTAACCAAAGCCTGATAAAGGAGTGGACTAATGTACGCACGGATTATTTTGGTCATCGCCATATTCACAATAATTGGAACAGGAACCGTCTCTGCGCAGGATCGATTTGAACCGAAAGTTGGTGATCAGGTCACAATCCAGCTGAGAGACTGCGCTGCAGGGGAATATATTCGGATGACGGCCACCGGGATAACGGCTACTGAAAAGGACAAAGTTAATCAGGACGCTGTTTTAGTTTTTCAAACATTTGCAATCATTACACAGATTTTGCCAGATGGGCAGATCGTGCTCGAAAGTTCGCCGACGATTATTGTCAAGAACGGTATGACTCGAAAGTTAACACTATCGGCTTCCGTCGATCCCAATGACGCAACGACACAGATTACCGTGCGAAAGTCTCCTGTCGGAACGCTGGTTTATTCCTCACCGGAGGATCGTCACCCGGTTGCAACTAGAACGGAATCGACAATGGCAGAGATCGACCTGTCCAATGCAAGAACCGAACTCCGTTCGTGGGTCCTTGCCGATGAAGTGAAATTCAACCAGTAGTTACGGGCAAAAAACACAGTTTACGATTGTGGTTATCAACTAGACGGTATGGTCGACCGGAACTCGGCCCCCGCCGGTGCAGTAATCGCGATCCAGGAACGACGTCCCTTTCGCGCAGCCAAACGGACGGTGATGACATGGCCGTCAATCACTACCTGTCGCCCCTGACCCTCGGCGTAACAGTCGATGCTTTGGTATGACGTATGGCGCGAGTTCCCCGGCAACGCGATACAGGCCAACCTGGGCGGAACGGGACCTTGGCCAGAATGGTGCGATTGGCGAAACGTACCTCCAGGAAGGAAAACGAAACGATGAATACTTATCTGGTGGCCACGCTCACCCGCTATGTACTGGTCGACGCCGAGAATGAAAGTAAGCGTCCGGCGAAGCTTTCTATTACCCACAACTTTTAGGGTTTTTTGTTTTGCCCGCCAAGACTATTGTTGGCGATGTGTTTTGGGCATGGAAGGCTACTGTAGGACTGAGACATGGATGTCTGGAGCGAAACGGAAGCAGCCGGGTGTGAGTTTCCTGATGAAAGGCTGAAGCATCGATTCAGCAAATTGCTTTCGGCTCTTAGCCAGAAGGTCGGAGATAGCATTCCAACTGCTTGCCAGGATTGGGCCGCGACGAAGGCCGCTAACCGGTTTTTCGACAACCGGAGGGTACGCACAGCGATGGAAAATCGAGACCTTTCACAAGATTCTCAAATCGGGATGTAATGCCGAAAAATCCAAACTCCAGACCGCGCAGCGCCTTACCAACCTGCTTGCCGTATTTTGCATCATTGCGTGGCGTGTTTTTTGGATAACAATGATCAATCGCACTTCGCCGGAAAGCTCTGCTCTGGAGGTGTTCACCAAAACGGAAATCGAGATCCTCGACAAATTGAGATCTAGCGGGGCAACACTGCGAAACAAAACGGTCAAGGACTATGTGATTGAACTTGCCAGGATCGGCGGTTACCTGGCACGAGGGAAAGACCCGCCACCAGGAAACACGGTCATGTGGCGTGGACTGTCCCGACTGACCGACATTCACCTTGGATTCGAATTAGGGCGAGAAAATTATGGGTAATAGAAAGCTCTACCGTGCGCATACTTATCTGTTGCGTTATCGGTGGTGCTCACTACTTTCACATCCACAAGGGAAACAAACATGATTCGTATGACCACATTAGCCGCCCTGTCGGTAACTGTCCTGATTTTCGCGAACGGCTGGGAGAAGAAGGAGAAAATACTCAATATCAAGACACAACATGGTGAATTGGAAATCGAACGATCGCCGGATTCAGGCAATGTCGATATCACGATCGATCGCGACAAGAAATAGTGCGGTCCAGAGACCAGGCAGATAAGGGCGCCACCTCATTCGCATTCATAACCGGGGCTGGGCGCCGAACGATCCGAAGATCATGAGTGAGAATCGATACCCTATCACCGGGTTTGGAATCCAGTGTCTGGTTCAACGACCGCATGTTACAGTCTTTGGGCGGGCTGAGGACCAGAGTTCAGGAAATAGTTCCGTCTCCACGTATTTACAACAATAGCCTTCTTCCAATTGCGTCCTTGACGTGCCAGTTCAACCTCATTGTCGGCGAGGGGATCCACCATCACATGCGTTCCGGTTGTTCAATCGACATCATGCCCCCATTGTTGCCATTGGCTCGCTTTTACGCGTTTGAGGTTATTTGAAATTGTGGGCACTTTGGGCATTCAATCTTAAACCTGTTTGGCATATAACTTGCGAGCCTTGCAATGCACCTTCGGTTTCGAACGAAGCGTTCGATCGATTCCTCGGAAAAAAACGCCGGTCGACGGGCTATTCGTTTTGCACAGGATGAACTCTGAATGGAACCGCGGCTTGATTGGTTTTGACGCCAGTGACTTGATCAGTATTGGATTGAATGAATCGAAGTCATGCCAATTGCAACATCACATCAGAAGCATAAACCGCGTTAGATGGCGGTTTCGAATTCATTGCGACAAGTATTAAGACCGGGTCAGGCCAACATGAAATCAATTGCGGTGTTTGGTGCTGGGATCGCCGGATTGACTGTCGCTCATGAACTTGCCCGGCGCGGACATCAGGTTCGGGTTTTTGAATCGACCAACGAATCCGGTGGCTTTTTTCGAAGCGCCCGAGTGGAAAGCAGCCCACACATTCCAACCGAGTACTCGTGGCATGGCTTTGGTCCCTGGTATCACAATGTATTTGACATTCTTAAACAAATTCCCTTCGATGAAATTTCCAGTCTTTACGACAAGGGCCTCTCCCGACCGATCGACTTTGGACTCGCGCCCGACAAGGGAGAGGCTCAATTCACCGATGGAAGATTTTTTGTCCCGGTTTCGCGGATGTTTCGGATGCGCGGCCTCGACAGCATCCGATGGGGATGGTTGATGTTCAAGACATGGACGGCACATCGACGGACTCTGGAATATTATTCGCGCATTAACGCATCCGATGCCTGGCGACCACTGCTAAGTTCACAAGGTTGGAAAACCTGGCGAGCATGTTTCGGGCCCTGGATCGGATCCGACTGGACCAATGTTTCGTTGCACCAGACTGGGGAGTTTTTTCGAAAACAATTCATGACACAACCGACTCATCACTATGCGGCTGACAGTGAAGGTCCTGCGTGGAGTCAAGGCGCGGGCGACGGCTGGTTGTTGTTGAGGGGGCCATGCAGTGACGTCTGGTTCAGCAGGTGGGTAAAGGATTTGAAAACAAGAGGCGTTGAATTCTTCTGGGAGAAAGCCCTCCATCGAATCGACTTCGACGGCATCCGGGCAATGTCCGCAGAACTGGCCAATGGGGAAACGGTCCACGCCGACATTTTTGTTGTGGCCACAAATCCATTTGCGGCAGCCGAAATCCTGGCGAGAACACCTGAATTGGAAGAACTCGATCAGCTCAGGAATTTCAAACCCCTGATACAACGTGGCCCACACATTCAGGTTTCGTTTCGAATTGCCTTTGCCGAAGAAATAGCCTGGCCGCGTCCTCGAATGGCCATTATTTTGGCCGATTCAGAGTTCAACATAACCTTGTTTGCGCAAGAACAGGCATGGTCGGAAAAAGTCAATTTGGGTGAAGGTGTAAAATCGCTCTGGACCGGGACCGCTTGTGCCTCCACGGTTCCTGGCCGAAAGTTTGGACTACCTCTGGAGAACTGCACTATCGAACAGTTTCTGGATGAGATTCAGGTCCAACTACTTGCCTGTGAAAGTCTGGATGAGATCATCCGATCAGCCAATGATGGCCGGAGTTTTTCCGAGTTCCCGATCGTCAAGCTGGAAATATGGCACGAGTGGCAGTTTTCCCCGAACGGAATACGGTCATTCCAGCCCAAATGGGTCAACACGACAAACACTCAACCGTATCAGCCGACCCAGGCCACCCCCGTCTCTAATTTGATGTTGGCAGGCGCACATACACGGACCGAGGCCGATGTTTGGAGCATTGAGGCAGCGGCTGAAAGTGGCCGACGCGCGGCCAAACTGATCGATTCGGATGTGGCCGTACTTCCACAATACCGGCCCTGGTGGGTTCGGATATTGGGAAAACTGGATGATGCCTGCTTCGGCTTGGGGCTGCCTCATTTCATCGACATCGTGCTGATCATTTTACTCTCGAGCATTTTGATAGGCATTGCTTTTTCGATTTGGAATGTTGTTCGGAATTAATGTTCGAAAGGATTGAAGTCTCCAGGAATCAACTATTCGATTAAATGTGCAAAGGCAACACGGTATGGCCTGGCGTTTGCATTCATTGATCAATAAATGTTGCTTTGAGACATTATTCCCAAAATCAAAATGGAATACCCAATGTTTGAGTATCCAAAAACGACTTTCAAAGAACCAGTGCCGCCGTTTCAACCACCATTTCCGGTCCCACCGACAGACCCCAATCCGATCAAACCCAACCCGCCGATGCCGGAACCGGTTTCGGATCCTGCTTGAACAAATGCATTCATCGGAAGCATCGCTTCGGCCGTTGCCGCTACTTTGGGATTTCCACGGTCACAAGCACAATATCGATCAACTTCTTTCCGGCACTGATTGCAAGCACCATTCGATCGGTGAACCCTGGACGGCCAACGAACCCAACGCGGTCCAGCAGTAATAGACAATTGGACGGGCCTTGAACGATCCATGGGTGAGCATACGGTGAAAACCAATCGTGATTCCCAAACCCGTCAGATACCAGCCGCCAACCAACATCGCCAAGTTCAACCAGCTCATCATCCCGTACGGCCAAGCCAACAGAATGGCGGCAACCATCCCCAAAACCGGAAGCACGACTGCTCCCAGAGTAATCATTTTCCGGCGAAATGGCAGATTATTTGTGACCTGCAGTTGTTGGCTTCGGTTGCGATGTTGATTGGAGAGCCGATCAAGATGTAAAGTAACGTCAACGGGATCAGCATTGTCAAGAGAACTTGCCGGAGTGATCGGTTTGGAATTGTGTTGTTCGCACGTCGACCGCTGGTTCGGACTCACGGCTTTTGGATACGACACCAAAGTCATACCCGGCATGTCTTTTTTCCTTACGGAGGGCATGATGTAGCCTCATTATCCTGTATGTAACCACGATTTCTTTTCCAAGGTAAGTTGATTCGCCTTGAGCGCAACATGCGTGCCCAAACGTTACTTGGACAATTTCACCTCGCCGAAGGCAACGCGATCACCCGCATCGCCGGTGGGTTGCGTGAATTTGTCAGCACCGGTGTGGATCAACAATGCGAGGCCCCCGATTGAATGCTCGCCATCAAGTCGGACCACTTTATCGTCGATCTCGACTTTTGCGGTGCCATTTTCATCCGCCATGATATTTCCAAGATCACCGACGTGTTGCTCGGTATCACCGGGTTTACCATGCGGCTTGTTGGTTGGATTGAAATGTCCGCCAGCAGACTTTCCTGTTTTTTTGTCGGACAGGTCGCCCGTTTCGTGGATGTGAAAACCGTATTCACCCGGCTCCAGTCCTTGAACTTCGCCACGAATCTGAACTATACCGCCTTGCTGCGTGAAACGGACAGTTCCCGATACCCCGCTGTCGCCAATTGGCTCCAGAGTGCAAACGGCCAGAATCCTGGCCGCAGTGGCTGCAGCGGGATTGGAGTCACTGGTCGATGAATTGGCCGACGGAGCGGTATTTTCCGATGAAGCATCCGGACTCGTGTCGGTACCGCTCTCCGGCAATTCACAGCCGGCGTTGATTGGGATCAGCAGAACAATCAGAAAAAGTATACGAAACATGGTTTTCTCCTCGAATTTTGTGTGTAGATTACGTTGCCGGGCGAAACAGAAAATCAACTCGGACAACGGCTTGGATTAACTATTGCCCCGCGAATTCGAATTCAATTTCGGCGGTTTCCGAGAATGCTTCGACGCACAATTTGTAGGTTACGTTGGGCTTGATATGGCGGTTTGTCCGCAGCAAACAGCTGAATGACTGTTTGGAATCTGCTTCAATCAAATCGAACTGGTCGCCCAGTGCGATTCCAAGATCTTCAAGCGTTTCTCCTTGCGAGTCGGCAAGATGAAATTTGAAATTGCTCGCGCCAACAGATTTCCGTCCAGATCCGTTTGCATTTCCCCGTAAACGTCCCTTCCACTTTTGGGTCACCGCCGAGTTCACGAACCTCGCCTTGCAGAACGCCCCACATGGTCGAGCATTGCTGGGCAAATCCATGGAGCTGAGTCTTCAAACTGGTATCCCGGACTTCCTCTGCTGCCGCGTGGAAGCCAAGGTCGGCGTCTTTTAAGGCAACAATCAGATTATTGATTGTTTCGATGGTATTGTCATTGTCCAGATTCGGCTTTCGTTTAAGATTGTTTGATGTTGAATCGAATCAGGCTGGAATTATACGCGACTTGGCATTCTCAGTCCGCTTCAGAGACGATCAGAATTAACGGACGTTATTTCATCATTCCCTTGATCATTGCAACCTTTTTCAACATTTGACCGGCAACTGCATCTCCAGCTTTCTCGCAAACGAAATCGACAAACATTGAGGTAAAGTCAGCCATTTTATCGACGGCAAGTCCTGATGTTGCCAGTGCAGAAGCAAGCCCTTCGGCTCTTCCCAATGATCCGCCAATTTCGTCGGGTTCCATCGCGCTGATCTGGTCGAGTTGGCCACTGCCGCCGGGGACTTCAGACGTCGCCGAGATTGAACCCGCTTTGCCAGATTTCGTGGCGCCAACGATAGAAGAAGAGATTTTGGAGAACAAGTCTTCGCCTCCCTTGACTTTAACAATCGCCATCGTCTTGTCGATTGCCATTGGGTTTTTTTCTCGATCTAAGCGGAACGGTGAATCTGTTTGCCAACGAAAATCGCTGTTGCATCCCGCTATTGCATCCATAAAGAGAGACATGGCCAATTCAATTTTCGATTAGCGCTTTTTTGTACGAGACTATTGGGCAAACGACGTACCAGAGGACAATTTCTGTTGGAGTCTGTTTGCAGTTCGAGTGACGATTGCCACAGACGGGTCTTCGCGAACAAGACATCGCATTGGCTGAACTCTTCGTTTTGGCCAAATTTTGTCATCTTGGATCTCGGACGCAGTTGACCTTAGCGGGGCAAACAGAAAATCATCTCAGCCAGACGGCTTTGAATGAATGCTGCGGTCAGCCGCCGATCTCGTTGGTCCTGATGACTCCAACTGAATCTTACGCGGGCGATTCGAGATGCGATCCTTTTGGTTTGGTAGCGACCAGGCTGGCCGTTGGTAGCGCACCCTGTTGATACAGTATTTTCGCATAGACCGGCGTTTGTATCGTATTTCATTGGGACGGTCGCCATTTTTTACTTAACTTGTGATTCGGGATTTCGATTGGAATTGCCTGTTAACATGCCGGGCTATTCATGTGCGCAAACGTCGTGCCAACTCTGCACGTGGATCGCACTTGATCTTATCCAATTGCGGATTGCCGAGTTGACTTTGAGGCCAGTTGCGCCGAATTCATGAACTCCCCTTTTCAGGAGGATTTCTGCAATAACGGTTATTTTTCAAGACCGATTTGAATGAGTTGTTGTTCGTGCACGATGGCACATTGTTTGCAACATGCTGTCCGGTTCATTCTGACCAACGCAGTGCACCGCTAGTTCGTCGAATAAACGTCGAACAACCTCGAAAGTAAATACAATGCCATATAAAACAGTAAACCCGTTCAACAATGAAGAAATGAAGTCTTTCGACCCGATCACGAAAAAAGAAACCGTAGCGGCGATCAAGAAAGCGGACGAAGCGTTCAACAAGTGGCGGGAAACCAGTTTTGAGCGACGTAAAGAAGTGATATTGAAATTTGCCAAGGCGCTGAGAGATCGCACTGACGAATTCGCGAAGCTAATCACGCTGGAAATGGGCAAGCGGATTTCGGAAAGCAAAGCCGAGATCGAGTTCTGTGCCGAGATCGCGGAATTCTACGCTAACGGAGCGGAGATGTTTCTGGCCGACCAGCCGATGGACGTCGACGATGCCGATGCCTACATCCAGTACACGCCCGTCGGCGCCTTACTCGGGGTGATGCCGTGGAATTTTCCTTTTTACCAGGTCACGCGTTTTGCAGCACCAAATATCATGGCCGGAAACACGGTCTTGATCAAACACGCCAGTAACGTGCCTCAGTGTGCTCAAGCGATTGAAAAACTGTTTGCGGAATGCGGACTGGATGACGGCGTTTTCATAAATTTGTTTATACCTACCGAATTCGTCGAGTCCGTCATTCAGGACAAACGCGTCAAGGGAGTGTCGCTTACCGGAAGTGGGCCAGCTGGGGCCGCTGTCGCCAGCCAAGCTGGTAAGGAATTGAAGAAATCTGTTCTGGAACTCGGCGGCAACGACGCTTTCATCGTCCTCGAAGACGCGGACATGGAGCACGTCGTTGAGATGGCTATCAAGGGGCGAATGCAAAACACCGGGCAGTCTTGTGTTGCTTCGAAACGTTTTATCGTTGTCGAGTCGATCGCCGACGATTTTCTCACCGCATTCAAATCAAAGTTGTCGGACATGAAGTTGGGCGACCCTATGAATCCAGCAACTGATGTAGCCCCGCTCTCGACAGAAGAGGCAGCCGTCAACCTGGATGAAATGGTTCAGAAAGCAATTAATGCAGGTGCGACTGTAGTGCTTGGTGGCGGCCGACCCGATCGCGAAGGCGCTTTCTATAACCCGACGATCCTGACCGACATCAAGCCGGGTATGCCGACCTACGACCAAGAGCTTTTTGGCCCTGTCGCCAGTGTCTATGTCGTTAAAGACGAGGTCGAAGCAATCAAGCTCGCAAACGATTCATCCTATGGACTAGGCGGTTCGGTCTATACAAAAGACATCGAACGCGGTCGCCGCGTCGCGGAACAAATTGACACGGGGATGGTATTTATTAATCAGCCGACAAACTCACAGGCCGAATTGCCTTTTGGCGGCACTAAGAATTCTGGGTACGGGCGCGAACTATCCCATCTGGGGATTCTGGAGTTTGTCAACAAAAAACTGATTCACGCGATGAAGAAATAGTCGCTGATCGCTCCGACGATCTGCGTTGATTGACTAACAAAATTCAAACTTTTACCAGTGCCTTGCCCATCTTATCACCGTTGAACAGCTTGATAAATGCTTCCGGAGTATTGTTGAGCCCTTGGGTAACGGTTTCCTCCCAAATGATTTTTCCAGCACGAATCCAGCCACCCATATCTTTCACAAACTTTTCTTGCAAATCGTAATGATCACGAACGATGAAGCCTTCCACCCGCAGGCGTTTTCCGATGATCTTAAACAGGTTGTTTGGACCCGGCCTGGGTTGCTTGTCATTGTAGCCAGAGATGGCACCACAGCAGACGATTCGTCCGTTTTGGTTCATGTTGTCAATCGCTCCTTTCAGATGGTCGCCGCCCACGTTGTCGAAATAGACGTCGATGCCGTCGGGGCAGAGTTCCTTCAGTTTTGCCGACACGTCGTTCGTGTCGTGATAGTTAAACGCTTCGTCGATACCAGCGACATCTTTTAACCACTCGATCTTCATGGAGGATCCCGCGCTGCCAATGACTCGACAGTTCTTGACCTTGGCGATTTGACAAACGATCGAGCCGACGGCCCCTGAAGCAGCGGAAACAAAAACCGTTTCGCCTTCGTTGAGTTTTCCAATCTCCAGCAGGCCAACATAAGCCGTCATCCCGGTCAGCCCCAGCACGCTCAGGTGGTTCTGGATTTCGACGCCATCCAGTTCCGGGTCTATTCTCTGAACGCCTTGTCCATCTGAAACCCAAAACTCACGCCAGCCCTGGTTGCCCAGGACGTAGTCGCCTTCACGAAACTCATCGTTATTTGATTGGATAACTTTGCCTACACAACCACCTTCCATCGGTTCGCCGATCTGGAACGGTTCTGCGTAGCTCTCACCCTCACGCATTCGGCCTCGCATGTACGGGTCGACCGACAGCCATTCATTTTGAACAAGGAATTGGTTTGTCCCCGGTTCAGGCATTTCGGCCTCAACCAGTTCGAAATTGTCCTTGCCTGGAACGCCTTCAGGCCGAGATTTAAGATGGAATTCACGCTGCGTTTTTGTCGTCGTATTCACTGGAGCTCCGTTTAATATTGTCTTGGTCGATCCGAATCGCGATTGCAGGGAATCGAGCTATCGGTCGTCAGTTGCATCGTCGATTTCTTCGCCCGCTTCTTCAAATATTAAAGAGCGTACCGGAACGATAATCGTTTTCGCTAGTGTGCTGTAAGCAGAGAGGACTTAATTCCCAATCTACGCAGTGGCAAAGGTCGCGTTTTGCGCCTCATAGTTGCTGGTCACGTGATCCCAGTTTACGACCTTCCAAAAGGCGTCAATATAGTCCGGGCGCTTATTCTGATACTTGAGATAATAGGCGTGTTCCCAAACGTCGAGTCCCAGGATCGGTATGTTGCCTGACATGAGGGGGCTGTCCTGGTTGGGCGTGCTTTCTACCAGTAACTTTCCATTTTCGTTTAGACTCAGCCAGGCCCAGCCACTACCAAACCTTCCTGTGGCTGCTTTCGCGAACTGTTCTTTGAACTGATCGAAGCCTCCAAAATCATTGTTGATCGCTCTTATTAGCTGGCCCTGCGGCTGATTGCTTCCACCGGGAGCAATCATGGTAAAAAACAAGCTGTGATTGGCATCGCCGCCACCGTTGTTTCGAACTGCAGTGCGAATATCTGCGGGAACACTTTCCAAATCACGTAGCAAGTTCACCACGGACTTCGATTGCAATTCGGGATGGCCTTTTAGTGCGTTGTTCAATTTATCAACGTAACCCTGATGGTGTTTGGAATGGTGAATTTCCATCGTCCGAGCATCAAAGTGTGGCTCAAGCGCGTCGTAATCGTAAGTCCGTTCCACTAAAATATGCATCGTCGTCTCCATAATAACGTTCGGTGTAGGGTCGATTCGATTTTAAAATCCAGAAGATTCGAGGCGTCTGCAGCTAGACTTTTAGCTTGCCCGTGTTCATCAAATCAGGTTGTTCACCTGTGATACTACTGACTCCTATTTTAAAAAGTGTCGAAAGCCTGTTGGATTTTGGATCCCAATAATACGCATGAGTCGGAGTGACGCAGATGGCAGTCAGATTTGGATCGTCGACACCATCGAACCAGGCGTCGTCGGAACTGCCGTATAGTTCGCGGAGCATGGATTGCTCTGTTGAAATTCGGGCGACGCCGTAAATGTTGAGGAATTGCATGGAGCTATTGTCCATGTAGACCAAATGAAGTTCGCTTTGCCTGGACAAATTTTGATTGTGTTGACTATCTTTGCTGCTCAAAAACCATATGCAACCTTCCTCGTCGACTTTTTTGGTACTCATAGGAACCATGTGAATTGGTTGCTGTTTCAGGTTGGTCGCCATCATAGCGAAGTCAATGCTCTCCGCCATTTCTTTGATCTTCTGTCTTGCGTCACCGTTGTAAAGGTTTTGTTCGCTCATGCTTGGCTCCTGAATTTGGTTTGATGCATTCGTCCAGATCGGTATCTGATACCAACTAACGCAATTCGTGGGCCAAAGCGAGTTAGAGTCTCTTTCTCCCGCATCGCTCACCAGTTTGGTCGCATGACGACCAGTTCGACTGTTAATAGACCAGTTCGACGACCAATCGACTTTTGGTGGTTTCGGAATTGGCGTTGGATTGGGCCGATCCGGGGTCGGAACAGGTTGAGGATCATCCGGAAACGTCGGTAACGGTGGACCACCACGAGCGGGCCATCGGCACATGCTCCTATGGCTCGTTGACTTCCTCACGCGGCATACGCCCAGCCTCATTTTGAAACCCAAAACCTGGTAGACTAGCCTGCATGGATACGCCATCTTCATCAATGCGAGACTTGGCCCGGCGGTTGCTGGCTGTGGAAGCAGCGAGCCCGTGCGGCACCGGAGCGCATGTGCATGAAGCGGTGCGGGTCTGTGAAAAGCTGCAAATCTCCTTGACTCGATTCGCAGGTTCAGACGGCTTCAAGTCGCTCCTGCGGCGGGCGCTGGCACTGGCCCGCGCGGATGTCCCTGCACTACAAACCGTAAAGATCAAGCCCGATGGCTCCCTCGATGGTTGTGAAGCGCTCGCCGTCGATTCGGCGAACGGTGGACCCGAGGCGGCGGTCGGGATCATCGCCCATCTTCTCGGGTTGCTGGTCACCTTCATCGGCCAACCCCTCACGATGGCACTGGTGCGCGAGGCTTGGCCTGACATTTCTCTGAACGAATCGCATTCAACAACGGAAATTGATTGATGAGCACCAACGGAAAGGGGTGGCGCAGGAAGTGGAAGACACGATTGTCAAAATCATGAAGGCAGCAACGTCAGATTGATTAGCTGGCGTTTGAAGTCCCCGATCGCCCAACTCCTGGCCAAAGCACCGTACTCGAATCAAATTGAAAGCCGGAATGAAGAGAACGTCACAACAACACTTAACAACACCCAAGTAAGGAACATAACCATGAATGAAACGAAAACCACGGCCAAAGACCCCATCTGCGGCATGACCGTGGACGAATCCACTGCGATACACGCCGAACGCGACGGAGAAACATTCTACTTTTGCAGCGAACACTGCCGGCAAAAGTTTCTGTCCACGCCCGCCGGCGCCCAGCCGGAAGAGAAGTCCGGAGGTTGTTGTGGATAACAACGCGCAAACCACCCTCTCATCAGCGAGGCTGAACCCAACGCGACTGGGTTTAGGATTCGGCGCGACGGGGGTAGTGTTCTACCTCGGCTGCATGCTCACGATGGCCATCGTGCCGCGTGAGCAGCTGGCAGTCCTGTTCAACAGCCTTTTGCACGGATTCAACGCCGATCCAATTCTGAAAACCGGCGTGCCTGTTGGCGAAGTCGTGCTGGGATTGATTGGCACGTTTATCCTTGGTTGGATTGCAGGGGTGTTGATCGCGGGCATCTACAATCTGGGCCTTCGCAAATCAGGAAAGTACGACTGATGCGCATATTTTTGCCGCTCGCTTGAAACAACAGCTCCAGGACAAGCAGTTCGAACACAAGCAATATAGCTTTAAACACGGGCAGGAAATGCCAGAAATACGTAATTGGAAGTGGGAGCCCCGCAATGAATAGATTCCGGCAGATCTGGAGCAAGCTGCGATCGAGCTTTTGGTTTGTGCCTTCGATGATTGTCCTGGCCAGCATCGTGCTCGCGGCAGTATTGATCGAGGTAGACTACGCCGTGAGCGACCAATGGTTCGCGCAGTGGCCGCGTCTGTTTGGGACCGGGGCGGAAGGCGCGCGAGGGATGATGTCCACGATTGCCGGCTCCATGATGACTGTGGTGGGCGTGACCTTCTCGATGGTCTTGATGGTACTGGCGATGGCATCGAGCCAATACACCTCGCGCATCCTGCGAAATTTCATTAGCAACCGTGTCGCGCAGGTCGTGCTCGGGATCTTCGCCGGCATTTTCACTTATTGCCTGATCGTGTTGCGCACGATTCGCAGCGGCGATGAAGGCGCATTTGTTCCCAACCTGGCAGTTTCCTTCGGCTTCGTTCTGGCACTCGCTGGTGTCGTCGCCCTGATTTACTTCGTTAATCACATCGCCTCTTCTATTCAGGCTTCCAGCATCATCGCTTCGGTCGCAGAGGAAACAATCGCGGCCGTCGACCGATTGTTTCCGGACAATCTCGGACAAGGACCGGGCGACGACGATGAGCAACCGCTACGCCCGCCGTCCGAAAGGAAGTGGCAAGCCATCATGGCCGGCGAGAGTGGCTATATCCAGAGCGTGGATAACGCAGCGCTCGTTAGCTTGGCGCGGGACAGGGATACGATCGTGTGGATGGATCACGGCATCGGCGAATTCGTTGTCCAAGACACCACGCTGGCCTCATTGGCTCTGGAAGAGCCGCCGGATGAAGCGACGATCGACGCCCTCCAGGCCGACGTTCAGCATTAGCCGCCACCGCTCAGTAGATCAGAACGCGGCGTTCGGTATCAGACAGATCGTCGATATCGCGCTGAAAGCACTCTCTCCCGGCATCAACGACACCACGACCGCCATCATGTGCGTCGATTATGGCGCGGATAGCTCAGCGGCAAATCCCCTCATCGCGGCGCTACGAGGAAGGGGAACTGCGAGTGTTCGCGAAGCATCGTGACGTTTCACCGGAAAAATAAGTTGCCCGGCAACGAATTGCCCGGCAACAAATAAAACTCAAACTCGACGCACCAGCCAAACGATGAATAAGATCAAGACGATTGTGCCAAGAATTCCACCACCAATATACATATCAATACTCCTGTTTTTGAAACGGTCTTGCGAC
Organism: Pirellulaceae bacterium; assembly: GCA_031414755.1. GTDB lineage: Bacteria > Planctomycetota > Planctomycetia > Pirellulales > Pirellulaceae > CAJQPP01. The sequence goes on from JANNWJ010000019.1 coordinate 50,579, forward strand.
CCTTGTTAGCTCCAGGATTGGGGCTTTGAACTACAGCTACTGCATTTCACGTGCCAATAGCCATGAGAACATTTCCGTTTTTGACATAATCGCTCCAGGAATTGTCTAATTGGGTTTGCCAAACATAAGAAGCACAAAACGTACCAACATCATCAAGCAACGCTGTCCGGCCCGAACACGAAGTGCCTCGCGATCTTCGATAGCCCGATACAATCCGGGAAACAGGTTTCAAATTTTGTTCCAGCGCTGTCATCTACCTGGATTCATGTTCAACAGGACCGTTCAGTGTTTTCATGATTTGGGGAAATACAGGACGCGGGTTCTTGCCGTTGTTATTCTCGCTGTTCGTGTTCGCGCTTGCTGTTTGGTTGGGGTGGGGGCCCTCCGCAAATTCCTCAATCGCCTTTTTGCAAAACGCGGGCAAGTCGTCCGGTTTTCGACTGGTGACGAGACCCGAGTCACATACGCATTCCTCATCGACCCAGTTTGCGCCCGCATTTTTCAGGTCGGTCTTCAAGCTTGGCCATGAAGTCATTTTGCGACCATCGACAACACCCGCCTCAATGAGTGTCCAGGGGCCATGGCAGATGGCGGCAACTGGTTTGTGCTGCGAGAAGAAATCTCGCACAAAGCCTACGGCCATCTCGTCGATTCGGAGCGCATCCGGATTGAAAACGCCCCCTGGAAGAACCAATCCGTCGTAATCCTGCGCCGCAGCTTGTTCGACGGTCTTGTCGACCTGGAATTTGTCACCTTGCTTATCGTGGTGGACTCCCTGAATTTTGCCCGATTTCACGGAGATCAGTTCGACCTCAGCACCCGCCTTCTGGATAGCCTTCCAAGGCTCGGTCAACTCAACCTGCTCGAATCCGTCGGTTGCCAGGAATGCAATTTTCTTACCCACAAGTTTTTGTGTCATGTTCTTACCGCTCTGACTGGTTGAAATCCGAATCGATCGCGGCTATCACTGGACGTGTTGCTCAACTGATGGCCGCTGCCTTCTGCTATTATCCCAGCAACTACTGTGCCGCCAAATTCTCTACTGATTCCAACGAATACGAATTCAACTGCTGCAAAGTTTTCCCCAGCCTTTCAAAATGTGGTTCACAGAGTCGCGATTGCCAGTTCGCTCAATTATTGCGAATCGTCGGTCGACTGGTAATCCTGCGTACCAAAAAGATGACAGATGGAATTGATCGACCAGGTCAGATGTTGTGAGAGAAAGACCCGCGCTAGTCATAGAAACCAGCCCTTAGCTGCTGCAGCACGTACAAAACCCGGTCAATAGATGGTTGGCCATTTCGTTATACAGAATTTTGACTTGCCCGACGAATTGAAAGCAATTCACCGACCGATTCGGATGGGTCTCAGAACGGGCAGCTTGGTCGTCCAGCTACCACACCGTGTAAGCCAATGTTCGCGGGACATTGTATTACCTGCTAAATGCTTCCAACGCAATCTTCCTGATTTAGCATTGCAAAACATTATCGAATGTCAGCTGGCGTCCATCGTTCAAATTCGAATCCGTACTCGGAAGCGAGTTTTGCACCGACTTCGTTAAATTCTCGAACAATCGCAATGCCTTCAATTTTAACCTTTGTGGCTGCATCATTGAGTTTATTACTGGCCTGTAGACGATCCACAGTGTTTCGATCGTTTCCGTAGTTAGAACCGCCATAAAAGTAGGCCCGACGCCTGATACGAATTTCGCCGTAATTGACAGTTCGCCAGGTTGGAGTGGTGATCCATGCATGATATCCCACGATCAGATCGTCGATCAAAATCACGGGTACTCCAACGTCTATCGGGAACTTCCCCAGATACTGTGCGCCGTTGTCTCGCTGGATGATACAGGAAACAAACTTTCCGTCCGGTGTAACGGTCGGTGAATATTCGCGCTCGGAGGTTTCAGTAAAATTACTGGTTTCTCCGCTATCGAGGTTGTGGCTTTTGATATCAGAACGGCCATCCTCATCAAAAGACGAGTAATACAAAATGGGTTCCGATCAATGAAAAGCAGGCTGATTATCGTAGCCGGCGTGCTGCGTTACATTGCGGCCGTTCATCAGCAAATAATGACCGTCGGCGTTTTCGAAATCGAAAACATGGATCTCGCTGGCGTCCTGTGCCCGGGCACTGTTTGCAGTTAACAGGAGCAGGCTGATAAAAGCGTATTTCATTGGAAGTCACTTTTCCTGATTTTGGTCGAGCCTGCTCGACGTTTTCAACTGGTCGCCGCCGTCAAATTCTGACCGGTCAGTTCATTACCTTATTGAATCGTTTTGCTCAAATTCACGGCAACGAAAACCCTGATTTGTCCTGCTCTCTTTCATTTGCCGAGCGCTGTGCTCAACGAGCCAGCAGTTTTGCCTTGAGAAATTCCTCGGCGGTTGCGTAATCATCGGATTTGGAAACGCCCGGAATCAGAAGATGACACTCGTGCCCTTCCCGATCGGCCTTTTCCTTCATCTTCACGCCATAAACCGGATGGTGAATTCCGTGACCGGCATCTTTGGAAGGCAATGTCATATCGTTGCCGTACGACATGAACAGCGGAGGGTCGTTTCCATCGAGGTGAATGTACGGCGAGAATTCAATGAACAACTCGCGGTGCTTTTCGTAGTTTTCCAGTGCGCCTTCGATGGTTGCTTCACCCACAGCCATATTGATCATCCGATGCTTCAGCACGTTTGGCCCAAGCCATCCCTCAATCACCATGGGATCGATCGAGGTCTGCCCACCGGTGACAGCGGCTGCGCAAACTCGGGTCGATTCGCGAAGAACCGGGTCTTCAGAGTCGGCGTCCACCAAATCGTCGTGCAGCAGAATCCACATGGACGTGCAGGCACCGGCGCTACCACCCGTTAATGCGATTCGGGACTTGTCGATGTTCCACTCGTCGGCTTTTGATCGAATGAACTGAATCGCCCGGGCCGCGTCATGAACAGGCGCGGGAAGCGTTGCTTCTCCAGTCAGGCGATAATTGATAGCGGCGTACGAAATCCCTTCTTCGAGACAGGGCAAGACTTGACTCGGATTTGTTGCCTTGTCCCCTCCGACCCAACCGCCACCGTGGATGTAGACCAACAGCGGTCGCGGACCATCTCCTTTTGCTTGCCAGAAATCCAACACGTTTGCGTTGTTGGGACCATAGGAAACATCGGCATGCGTTGGAGCAAGCTGCGTTGGAGCAAGCTGCGTTGGATCAGCCCTTGCCGCGGGAGTCGCAACGTCTTCGCCCGTGCCTCCCGTCCAGTTGTCGGTTTGGAATGGGGAAGCCGGCAAACCTGCACTATTGATGAGGTTCGGATTTGCCAACTTGTGCCACCCAAAACGAACGTGTGCTGGCTGGGGGATCTGCTCAGAGGAAACAACGACTGACTTGCCGTCGATCAAGGCGGTTGCGTCGACGAAATTTCCATCGGTCCCGGCAATCTGAAATTCGCTTGGCGGATTGTTATCGCGAGTCATCAAGGTCTGGCCGGTATGGGCGAATTGCAAGCGGATTTTGTTTCCCTCGACCGTCATGGATTGATACAGCGGACCCGAATAAATAATGCCGGGCTGTTTGTAGGATTTCGCCAATGCCCATAGTGCCAGGCGGTTGCCAACGTCGAGCTTGTTGCGAGGATGGATGTCATCAATGTTGTCAACAAGGTCGGTGATAACCGCCATGCCCGTTCCCGGAAGGTTCAGCGTCGCAACTTGAGCTTCCCACAATGCCGGCAGTTCTCCCGATTCGTAGCGACCGGACCAGGGCGCGATTTGTACGAAGTAGAATGGCATTTCATCACCCCAACTTTCCCGCCACCCTTCAATCAGGTCCTTCATTTTGTCGCGGTAGGCCAGACCGTTCTTGTTGAGAACGTTGGTCTCACCCTGATACCAGATGGTGCCGCGGATGGCGAACGGTTGCAGCGGTGCGATCATGCCGTTGTACATGCCGCCCGATTTACCATCGGCGATCGTCCACGGTTCGATCGGAGATCCGCCCCACGAGCTGTTGATCAACCCGATGGGCACATCGATTTCGTCGTTTAGCTTTTTTCCAAAATTATACAGCACGGCCGAAAAGCTCGAGACGTTTTCCGGCGTACACGTCTTCCATTTCGCGATAACATCCGATGCCGGAGCCTCAGCCTCGATTTTGGGTACGTGGAACAGCCGGATGTTGTCTCGGTTGGCCGCAGCAATGGTTTCTTCTGCCCCGTTGGTGTTCTTGAGTTCCCACTCCATATTTGACTGGCCGGAGCCGAGCCAGACGTCGCCGATCAAAATTTCTTCCAGCAAGATTGTGTTCTTGCCCGTTACACTTATGGAGTAGGTTTTGCCATCAGCAGTCATGGCTGGCAGAGTAACAGACCAGTTTCCATCTCGATCAGCCGTCGCGGTCGCTTCGTTTTCTCCGAGAGAAACAGTGACCATTTCACCGGCGTCAGCCCAGCCCCAAATGCGCACCGGTTTTTCTCGCTGCAACACCATATGGCTGTCGAGGATTGCAGGAAGTTTGACATCGGCCTGGGAAGGAATTGTGATCGACACAACAGATAAAAGGACGATCGTGACCAACAACGGTTGACACCGGTACATGACTGTGGCTCTTTATAACTGTGGAATGGTTCAATGCCTGGACGTTATTGTAACCAATCCGCAATCAACGTGACTATTGTCCAGGTAGTGATTGTTTAGGTGGTATGAGTCGTTTTGGCTGAATGATTCCACGAAGGAAGTTATTCGACCTTTAAGATAAAACAAAATGTCCGTTTTTGTACATCAAAATTCGACGAAGCAGTTTCGTCACCAATAACTTGGAAACTTGAAATCATGAAAACCATTGGAATTCTGGCGCATAGCGCTGAAGGGGGAGCACTTTGTTTTATCACAACTTGCCGGGAGGGGGCTGTGCGGCTGGCGCCGTATATGCATCCGGCGATTGTGATGAGTGCGATTCCGATGGGATTGAGCATGGACGCGTGGGAGGCAGCGGACCATACGACCGTTGGCAAGTCTCTGGCGCAGGGTGTGCAACAAGTCGCCGATGCGAGGGCTGATTTTTTTGTTTGCCGTGACAACACTGCTCACATCGTTCTTGAACAGATGGCGGCAAGCTTGCCGATTTCTGGATTGCATATCGCCGAAGTCGTCTGCCACCCCATCGTGGGTCAAGGGTGGAAGCGGGTTGGGCTGCTGGGTACGAACTGGACGATGGACGGGCCTGTTTATGAAAATGCGCTTGCAAGATCCGGGCTCGAGCGAATGATTCCCGACGAGTCGGTGAAACAGCGATTACACGACGCGATTTTTGACGAACTTTGTCAGGGCGTGTTCAAATCCGGGACGACCGACCTATTCATCCAGGCCATTGCCGATCTCAAGTCACGGGGTGCCGAGTGTGTCATTCTCGGTTGCACCGAAATACCGCTTATTGTTGACGCGGAAAATTCGCCGCTTCCCGTACTTGATTCAACTTGATTGCTGGCCCAATATGCGGTTCGCGAAGCCTTGAACGGGCGACCGATTGATATCGAGTCGGGTTGGCTGCCGGTGAGCGACGAGTTACCTCATTAGATCGCCGAATATACTGAACGGCTAAGTAGACCCGCAGAAAGCTCTAGGCTGCCCGCATACGCGAACGCGCCTGCATTTCGCGGGTCAAATCATCATGGTCAAACATGAACCCCATTTGTTCCCGGTCACCGGTCATTCGTCGAACTCCTTTGCGGAAGGCACCTACCAGATCATCGAGGTTACAGTATAGGACATTGGCGAGGATTGTTCGCTTGAGGTGTCCCCACAGTCGTTCAATAAGGTTCAGGCTTGGACTGTAGGGCGGTAGCCAGTAGATTTCAATCTGGTCCCGGTGTTCCGCGAGCCATGCTTGCACCGCCTTGGTGGTATGGAAGCGACCGTTGTTGCACACAAGGCGAATCTTCCGCCCTGCATAGGCAGTTACCAGGACGATCAGAAAAGCCAAAAACTCCGTACCGCATTTCGTGGCAGCCACGCGATAAGTCAACGCACCAGTCCGATAATCCACGCCGCCGTAGACGACTTTCTTTTCGTTCTTTCCCGGGGCGGGCACTTCCGGTTGTTGACCGACCGGTGCCCACTGCCGCGCCAGCGCGGGGTGGAGATGGATTTCTACCTCATCCTGGAAAATCAGCACTTCGTCGGCACGGGGCTGGATCGCTTTTTTTTTGCTTTTTCAATTGGTAACGAGCCCGATCGTATGCGTTCTCGTCCCGTTTGCCTTTCATGGTGTGCTTGGGACGCTAATAGGAGAAACCTTCGGCGCGGAGCACACGGCTCAGTTGATCCTCGGAAAGGCCGATGCCGGTCTTTCGTTTGAGGTGCTGGCCCAGCCTCGCGAACGACCATACGCTGAACCCATACCCCAATGTCTGCGGCGAGACCCGCACGGCTTTCCGCATCGCCGTACGATACTCGGGCGTGGCGCGGGATGGGCGACCAGGTGATTTTCGCGGTACGAGTCCTTCCAGACCCTGTTCGCGATAACGCCTCCGTGCTGTATCCACTGTGGCCATTGAACAGCCAAGTTCGAAGCTGATCTGAGCCTTGGAGTTGCCCGCGGATGAGAGCAAAATGATTGTCGCATTGCGAAAGACCTTCGCCTCGCGTGCCGATGACCGAAAATCGTCCAATGCATCCCATTGCCTGCCGGTAAGCTTGAAACGTCCCATGAAAAACCTCCGTGACTGGGGCATCCTTTCCATGACACGGAGTTTAGTACAATTCACAAAACCGCTTAATTCCAATTGCGGGGCTACTTAGTCTGGTTTCTCGATTTGGTTCCAGCCACAGAGGCAGGCGATTAACCAAGGTTCCATACCCCGCCCTGCCTGGGCCTGATTTTTACATACATCAAACCGCGACTGCCGCCAGCATTCGCTCAGCGATCCGGGGCTTCACTTATCGACGCAAAAGTTCAACCGGCAACAAATCCTTCAACCTCACATAATCAACGTTGGTCAAGGGCAACCGACGGGGCTCCTTTTCGCTGAACAGGGTCAAGGTCAAAACGATCAAGATTCATTACCTTGTTCCAGACCGATACGAAGTCATTGACAAACTTTTGCTTTGAGTCGTTGCTGGCATAAACTTCCGCGAGCGCTCGAAGTTGCGAGTTGGAACCAAACACAAGATCAACTCGAGTACCCGTCCATTTGACCTTACCCGTCTGGCGATCCCGGCCTTCGAAGACCTGCTCGCCTTCGGAGGACTCTTGCCATACGGTATTCATGTCGAGAAGATTCACGAAAAAGTCATTGGTCAACATTTCTGGCCGCTCCGTGAAAACACCAAGAGTTGAATTTCCGAAGTTTGCATTCAGAACCCGCATCCCGGCGACCAGTACGGTCATTTCAGGAGCGGTCAGCGTCAACAATTGGGCCCGATCAACCAACAGTTCCTCGGGCTGTCGACGGTCTCCCTGCCGCAGGTAGTTGCGGAACCCGTCGGCAGTCGGCTCAAGTACGGCGAACGATTCGACGTCGGTCAACTCCTGACTGGTGTCGGTTCGCCCCGGTGTGAACGGAACCTGAACGTCGCAGCCGGCTTTTTTGGCAGCTTCTTCAACGGCGGCACATCCACCGAGCACGATCAGGTCGGCCAGCGAGACTTGTTTGCCGCCCGAACTTGAGCCGTTGAATTCCTTTTGAATCTGTTCCAGCGTTTCCAGGACCGTCGCCAGTTCGGTCGGTTGGTTGACTTCCCAGTCTTTCTGAGGCGCCAAACGAATTCGGGCTCCGTTCGCTCCGCCCCGTTTGTCAGAACCACGGAAGGTGGCTGACGACGCCCAGGCGGTCGAGACCAGTTGCGAAATGGACAAATCCGACGCGAGAATTTTTCCTTTAAGTTCAACGATGTCCTGCTTGCCGATCAAGGCATGATCAACGGCGGGAACCGGGTCTTGCCACAACTGGGGCTCGGCAACCCATGGACCAAGACTACAAGTGACGGGGCCCATGTCGCGATGCGTCAGCTTGTACCACGCCTTGGCAAACGCTTCTTCGAACTCTTTCGGGTTTTCATGAAACCGTTTTGAAATCGGCCCGTAAATCGGGTCCATCTTCAACGCCAGGTCGGTTGTGAACATCATGGGGGCGTGCGACTTGGAGGCATCGTGAGCGTCCGGCACAATCCCCTGGGCGGATTCGTCTTTGGGCGTCCATTGGTAAGCGCCGGCGGGACTTTTCGTCAACTCCCATTCGTATCCAAATAGATGATCGAAGTAGTCGTGTGACCACTCGGCCGGAGTGGATGTCCAGGCTCCTTCCAGGCCGCTGGTGATCGTGTCATCGGCATTGCCTTTTCCATGAGCGTTCTTCCAGCCGAGACCTTGCTCTTCGATGGACGCCGCCTCTGGTTCCGGTCCGACGTTTCCTTGCGGGCTGGCCGCACCGTGGGCTTTGCCCAATGTATGGCCACCGGCGATAAGCGCAACGGTTTCCTCGTCATTCATGGCCATCCGGCCAAATGTGGTTCGGATGTCTTTTGCTGCAGCCAACGGATCCGGTTTGCCATTGGGGCCTTCCGGATTGACGTAGATCAAACCCATTTGAACCGCCGCCAACGGATTCTCAAGTTCGCGATCGCCGGAGTATCTTTTATCACCCAGCCACTCGCTCTCTGGGCCCCAGTTAATATCCTGTTGAGGTTCCCAAACATCTTCGCGACCCCCGGCGAATCCAAAGGTTTTGAAGCCTGCTGATTCCAGTGCGCAGTTGCCAGTAAAGACCATCAGGTCGGCCCAGGATATTTTGTTGCCATACTTTTGCTTGATCGGCCAGAGCAACCGGCGAGCCTTGTCGAGGTTGGCATTGTCGGGCCAACTATTGAGTGGCGCAAAGCGCTGTGTTCCATAGCCAGCGCCACCCCGTCCGTCGGAGACACGATAAGTACCGGCGCTGTGCCATGCCATGCGGATGAACAACGGTCCATAGCTGCCGTAATCCGCCGGCCACCAGTCCTGAGACGTCGTCATCAACGTGTCAATGTCCTTTTTCAAGGCATCGAGGTCAAGTTTCTTAAACTCTTCGGCGTAGTCAAAATCCGCGCCCATCGGATTGGATTTGTCTGAATTCTGGGCAAGGACCTGCAAGTTCAACTGATTCGGCCACCAATCGCGGTTCGACATTGCTCCCGATGTTGGGTTTTCGTAAGTGACGATTTCCCCGGACGAAGGGACCTGAACCGGCGTGCCTGTCGCTACCGGACTTTGAATGGCACCCGTCACCGGGCATCGGGCACCAGCTGCGGCGGATGTTCCATGCGGTCCGGCAGGTTGCGTTGCGGGGGCATCAACTGCCGGCTGTCCCCCGGTTCCCTTCAGCGGATCGGCCCCGGTCGATTGTGCCAACACCAACGAGCCTTGGGATCCTGTAAAACAACCCAAAGCCACAGCAACAAGCCAGGCAGGAATGGTTCGATAAAATCGTTGTTTGGCTTTTCGATGCGCGACTCCGTTGGAAACGGCGCAGTTACTTTCACTATATGACATTTGATTCCTCGATTAGTTTGACTTGATTCTGATTGGCGTTAATTCGCAATATTGTTCGCTTGCTGGTCAATGTTCATTCAGCGAACGCCCGGTCGCACAGAGGCAATCGGGACAAGTGCCCCAGTAAATCACTTCCGCTTCATCGATCCGATAACCCGAGTGGTCGGCGGCAGTAAGGCACGGTTTTTCGCCGACGGCGCAATCGACATCGGCTGTCTTTCCGCAAGTGCGACAGATCACGTGATGGTGGTTGTCACCAACGCGGGTCTCATAAAGGGCTGCTGAACCGGCGGGTTGAATACGCCTGATGATTCCCTTCTCAGCCAACATCCCCAATGCGTCGTATACCGATTGCCGCGAGATGGCACCGATTTTGACGCGAACGTTTTCTGCGACCTCGTCCGCAGTGGAATGAGGCCGATCAGAAACCGCGCGCAGAACAGCCAGACGCTGGGCCGTGACCTGGACACCGTGTTCCCGAAGCAAATTGGCTGGATCATTCAACATGACGATGTTCTATGTCAAAATTTGGACTTAGTCAAGTATTGGTGATAGCCAAATACTTGATGTTTTTCAATTCGCAACCCGTTTCATGTCTTCTACTTACAAATAAACATGCAAGGTTGTATTGTCATCGCTCAAGCACGATTCGGTACCTTGGTGAACCACTGCGGAGTTTTCCGAAAGCCTCGTTGATCTGGCTCATTGGGAACACTTCCGTCATTGGTTTGATCTTGTGACGAGCGACGAATTCCAGCATCGTTCGGGTGGTGGCAATGCTGCCGGTAGGCGATGCTGACAGCGATTTCTGACCGATGATCAGTGGAAACACACTGGCCTCAATTTTCGGAGCAGCGCCGACGGTGTGCAATATGCCGCGCGGTGACAGCGCAGCGATGTAGCAATCCCACGGCAAATCGGCATTGGTTGTGTTCAGGATCAGGTCGAACTTGCCAGCCGCTTTCTCCAACGTCGGATCTTCCACAGTTGCCAGAAAATGGTGGGCGCCAAGTTCCCGTGCTTCGGTTTCCTTGGCACGGGTCCGCGAAATGGCCGTCACTTCGCAGCCCCATGCTTTCAGGAACAATAAAGCCATGTGCCCAAGTCCACCGATTCCAACCACTGCCGCACGTGAAACAGGCGACAAGTTCAGTTGCATCAATGGATTAAAAACAGTGAGTCCTCCGCACAAGAGCGGCCCGGCCGATGCAGCATCCACGCCATCGGGAATTTTGGTGGCCCAGCCCCAGTGGCATCGAACCAAATCGGCGAATCCACCATGCTGGTGTGTAATCGTACCCTCCGCGGATGCGCATAAATTCTGGTCGCCAGAAACGCATCGATCACAATGCATGCAACTGCGACTGGTCCAGCCCAAACCAACACGGTCACCGATTTGCAGTCCGGGGACACTGTCGCCGATTGCAGTCACACGACCGATCACTTCATGACCACCCACAAAAGGATACTGAGTCATTTGCCAATCATTGTCCAACATCGACAAATCGCTGTGGCAAATTCCACAAGATTCAACGGAGATATCGACATCGCTGGCGGCAATCGGCGGCAACTCATATTCAAATGGTTTAAACGCGCCGCCGGCTTGTTTGGCAGCAAATGCATTAACGGTGGTCACAGGTTTTTCCGGTGTTGGAAAGGTGGCGTGAAATTGCGTCGTCGTATCCGTCAGGGGGCGACATCAGTTCTGAATTGAAATCGCAGTTACCCTGTTTCGTCAATTTAGTGTTCATCGAGAATTCGGCGCTCAACAACCTTGAAGCGGGACATTCCGGTTTTGAATGTCCGCCGGTATCAGCAATCAGGCTTCCTGGGCCTGAAGCATCCATAAGTGTTTTTCCAGCGCGGCGGATGTTCCGATCAGCAGGTCTTGTGAGACCGGATCGGACTCGCTGGTTGCCTCGATCGCTTGCCGCAATCCCTCAATCGTTTTGGCCAACCGGTCAGAGAAAACCGTGACGGTGGAGGGGACATCCTGCAAACCATTCGGGAAGGGCGCGAGTCGCGAGTTCGCCGCAATTTGACCAGCTCGGCCATCGGGAGAAATACCCAGTGTCACAATTCGTTCTGCGACTTCGTCCGATGCAACTCGCGCTGAATCGATGATCTCATCCAGTTGCAGGTGTACGCTGCGAAAGTTGGTACCCAGAACGTTCCAGTGGGCTGCCTTTCCTTGTAACGACAGGTCGATCAAGTCGTAAAGACACGATTGCAATGCGGCAACTGTTTTGTCCCGGTGGGCAGAATTAAGGATTTGGCGTTTTAGTCCCGGCATGATAATGGTGCGCCTGTTGAAGTTGGAAATCTTACTGGTTCAAGGAACGTTTAACCGAAAACGTGAGCCCAATGTAACGGCAAAATTCCGGGTACTTTACACCGGGGCTTCGTTCACATGAATTTGATGATGTACGACCTGGAATATGTCTGGAAACATTAGAGCGAGCTACCTTTTTCTGTGGCGTATTTTCGTCCGTTTGATCCAGGAAAAGGCGAGCGGCAAACGTTACACATCCGTGCGACAAGCAGTGGAACCAAACGAACAATTCGGGAACTGCATTGAGTTTTAACGTGTCGTTTCTTGCGCCCGCTCCGTATTTCGAACGGATTGAGCTCCGGTGTCTCTGTATCGGTTCGACGTAAAAAGGATTGTTCTTCAAACTGCGTGTCGCACGGACTTCAATGAGACGTAGATTTAAGGATTTGGCAAACTGCTGCTTGTTGCAACCGTCTGAGATGGCCTCGCTTTTCCGGACAGTCCATTTGCTTATTTTGCGTTAGACCGGATCCCGTGTTCGGAAGTACCGGTGCCTCTTCTCTGTTGTTCCTTGTTCAGGGCGCGGCATAGATCAAGCGATGCCTGGTAAATCGTCAGTTTGTGAATGGCAGCCCACAGTTCCAGCGGGTTGCTTGTTACCAGTGTGGCAACTGGCTCGTTAGGCTCTAACAGTCGGGAGGACAGGACGGCTATTGAACTTTTTCTCGGGGGCGTTGCTGGCTGGGAAGCCGGCTTGCGGCGGAGAATGGATGACGGAAAGCCTTACACAGATTGATTTTGTATCCCTTGACTCGGATCTTGAGACTGTGCCGCCGACGGTGGCACAATTTGGACTGCTTAATGACTCACTCACCTGTTGGAACCGAATTAAGGTATCCTCCGTTGCGCCCATGCACACACCTCACATACTTACCGAGCATACGCCCACCAACGTGGCTTCACTTACATCATCAAAGACCTAACAGTGCCGGCCCTGAACACACCGGCAGCACCCGTTTTAACAGCCTATACACAGACTTTCGCACGAACGCCTTTGACTCCCGACGAGTCCAAACGACCCAACTCATGGTTGCATCGGCCGCGGCATTAACACCACCATGCCACTGCATGAGCCCCGGCTGCACCACTCGAAATGGGCGGTGTCCAACATCCTTCAAGCGGTTGACCGCAGCCAGCACAGTAGTGAGTTTCCTTGGCTTCAGGGCACAAGGTCGCGCACCTCACTGCCCGGAATTGGTTTTTGATCAAAGCACAACATCACCCGGATGGACGCTTATGAGTGCGTAAAACACACCTTCACTTGACGCGTCGCCAAGATGTCCATGCATTGCCGAAGGACGAATATTCGATAATCTGTCGGCGATTGACAAGTCGTTGTCGAGTTGCGTGAGTGCTGCTGACAGATTGTCCGAATGCGAGTTCAAATATAACTGTAAGGCCAATTGAATCTGATTTACACGTTGCCCGACCTTTTTACCTTTGAGTCCCGGCACATTGGTCAACGCGGGTGGTAGTGTGTTTGTAATCGTGCCGTCAGCGTTGAGATACGAGCTGTTTACACGAAACAAGTATTCGAGCTGCGAAAGAATATAAAGTGATGCGAGGCCACTGCCACCCATGCCGAAGATGAGGTTGAGGTCGCCATTGGCCTCTCGTTCTCCTGGCGTGAGCGACTGGATCGCAAGCGCCATCTGTATTGGGCCTTTGCCGGGAAGCTCGGCGGCTCCCTGGAGCCAAGCAAAGAGGGTGTCGGTATAGCTATCCTGCATAATATGCCTCCTTTTCGTCGTCATCATCGGTGTCGTCGTCAACGATGTCATCATCGTCGTCGTAGTCATCATCAACGTCATCCCAGTGGGTGTTGTCAGAAAGGGCTTCGACGTCTTTGATAGTCAAAACAGGACTGGCGCCTCGTTGACGTTTGATCAACACAAGTCGCGCTGCCTCCAGCAATCGCAGGGCACGGTGGCTGGACGATCGGCTGATTCTTTCCTGGCGGAGTAGTTCCGCACTTATCGAGAACGACTTGTTGCCTCCGCTACGCTTGCTCTGGACCAGCAAGTGGACGGCAAGTTGCGTTGCAGCATTAGATTTCAGGCGGACGACTCGGGTTAACCACTGAAGGTCAGGGTTGACCTGGTCTTCACCTGCCGGAGACTGGAATGACATGGGTTGCACGTTTGAGTTTGAGAACGGTATGAAACTGCTCTGCTCTGCTCTGCTCTGCGCTGCAACTTGCCTTTAGACGGTCTGTCAGGTTCACTTCTTCTTTTTGGTCGGCTTTGGTCGGCGGGACGCCGGCTCATTTGGCAAAATCTCGAAATTCCAACTCTTGGTCATTCGGAAGGTCGACTCTTGGGCCGATACACCTTTGCCGTTGACGACTTTCGCAACAGGTTTTGTTCTCGGAGCCACGGGAATTGCCCCCTGAGGACAAAGCTGTTTACAAATTGAAAAGATTGGAATGACGAATAGCCCCTCGGAAATCGAATAGTTTTCTGACAAATACCTGCTAACCAGGAAATCCGGAATGACCAATACCCTGAACGGTGGCGCTATCAATAGAACCGGGTTGTGTCCTAACTTTGCCAATTCGATCGCCTCCACCACTATCTCCATGTCAACAATCGGGGCTCTCTTGTCGTGGATTTGCTGGCGCATGGTCACCAGGTTGTAGGAAATCGCGTCGTTAACCGCGTCAGCGATGTCGTGCAGCAATTCCGCTTCTCTTTTGTTCTCCGAGCCCTTTTTGAAGCTATAAGTTCGATACCGTCGCCCAATTTCATCCCAGTTGTTACCGAATTCCTCGCTGATTGCTTTTAGCGTTTGCCCCTGAGCGGTCAGTTTCTGAATCGTGCCGCAGTGTTTAAGAACCCATTGCGGCCAGCATGCAATTCGTCCCACACCCTCGTGAGATTTTATCTCCGGTTCCGGGATAACTCCGATTTGGTACCAGCGAGTCAACGTCTTGATGTTTCTGATGCCCAACTCATCGAGGATCTGCCTGGAAGTTACGAACACTAAAAGTCCCCTTGACGGTTCATGATAAAGACCTACTATGTCTGGACTCAATATGTCTATACCATTTTCTGGAAACTGTCAATCCGTACTATGACTCAAAGAAAAGAACAACCGGTCGACATCAATTGGCTAACGGAACATCCGCGACAGTCGGGCATTTTCTCTCAGACATGCCCGGCGGAACTCGATGAATCGTCTAGGAGTCTTTGGTCAAATCATATGAAATCGGCGGTTTTTCCGGGCAATTCGAAGTTTGCTGCGCTTTTAACCGCACGCCCCAAGAATGAAAAACGCGCGAATGCAGTTCATGCCATGCGCTCACTGATCTTAGATAGTTTGCCCAAAGGCGCGGTAAATAGGAACCAAATCGCAGGATGGGCGGACTAGAAATGCAGACTACATCTATCGACTCCATCGCCAAGTTCATGGTTGAACAAAACGGCCAACATGTCCACTTCGACGACGATTTCATCAAGAAGTACGGTGACCTGACTGTTCCGCGGATCGTGACTCCAGACGCAGCTGGTCCGGCAAGTCGAATCAGGCAGTCGTTACTTGCCGATCCCCGTGGTTTTCGGATTCCCAACGCAGGCTGCTTGGCTGTTGTCGAGTACATGTTGCGAAAACAGGGCATTTCCCTTCGTGTTTTTGACTCACCCGGTATTGCTGCGTTACCGCAACCCGAACACGTATCCGGTCTGAATTATCCGTCCGTGGCCGAGTTTCTTTGTCAGCACCGGAACGGGACGATCCAGCTTCCGAACAATCTGCGGGCCAGCATCATCATTGAAATCGCCGTCGCGTTTCCCGGGTGTCGCGTCATCCTGCTGGACGCCCGTATTGAAACCCTTAAAAAACTGTCCAAACAAGTGATTAACGGCCTGCCACCTGGAATGAAAGGCGACGTCGAAGTGGTACATGCCAAACGGCGCCTCCATGTTGATGACGAACAGCCGATTCCCCGAATTATTTTCTCGACCTTTATCTATGCTGCCGATTGCGATTTTGAAACTTGCGATATCGTGATGTTACTGGATGCACGTCAAGTGACCCACCAACGGAATCGAATGGCACTCGAAGCCTGTGACGCCAGGTTTCGGTTGTTTGGTTTCGTCAACACCGGCACACGCGTTTCGCCAAACGAAGCCGGCTTGATCATGGGAACTTTCGGCCCGCAAAAGTTGCAACTACTGAGTCATGGGCGTATCCGCCGTCCAGTCTATGTCGTCGGGCACGACAATCGCCAACCATCCGTTCATCTGGCAGAAGTCCAAACGTCAAATAATCGGCATGAAGACAATTTCGATTTCCTGGGCAAGTGCTATTGGCACAATGAGCGTCGCAACCGAGCGATAATCCAAAATGCCCGACAATTAAACGATCACCCCCTATGCCCGTCAGTTACCATCATGGTCAAGCATCTGGATCATGCTGCCGCGCTGGCACGGAAGCTTCGTGATTGGAAGATTTACATTGCGCCTGCTGACCGTTGCGCCGTCAGCCGAATGAACCGGGAATTCCGGGAACGGGTCGAATCGGAATCGCGCTCGGCGTCCTGGTCAACTGGTAGTTGCCAAATCGTCATGGCGAATGCAGTGGGTCAATTCCGTGGCTACCTGTCTCGGGCGATCATTTGGGCTGGAGGCGGCCCTGTGGATGAGATCCCTGAGTCCTGGTTTTACGTTCGCGATGTCGACGGTGGTAGCAACGGCCCAACGCTGATTGTGGACTTCCAGGATCGGTTTAATTGGGTGGCTCGCAAGTGGAGCAAGCAGCGATTCGCAGCCTACAACCGCAAGGATATCTTTAGGATTGGTCCAACACCTGCTGAGGGTCGCATTGAAGCATTCCTTAGTGGGCAGCGGGAGGCATCAAATGCCTAGTCACGATCCAGATTTACGGATTTTGAATCGTATTGCCAATAGTGGTCGCATAGTGGTGGCAAGTGGCGCACGGCGCTATTCGGCACATAGTGGGTCTATGTACTCGATCATGCGCCCTCAGGATTTCGATATCACCAAGTTCGCGAAATACGGGAACCTCAGAAAGGCGTGGGACTATTTGAGAGTATATGGTGGTCATGGCGCCGGCATCGACGAGCTAACTTACTCTGACTTTTCCGAGGGTGAGGTTAGTGGTGATATTCGCAATGTCGTCCAACGCATTTTGCAACGATCCTACCAACCACAGCCAACCCGGCTGGTCAGGATTCCCAAGGGTAGTGGGCGATATCGCGAACTACAGCTTCAAACCCTGGTTGATCGAACAGTCTCCAAGGCACTCGATTCCTGCCTGAAGGGCTTTTGGCGGTCGCGCCTGCCCCGACTCGGACAAGACGTCCACCGGATGTACGCGGCGCTGTATCGAGCCATTCGCCAGCACCGGGCATACGTGCTTGCAATCGATGATATCCGCAATTGTTTCCCGTCAACGCCGATTGCACCGGTAATCGACCTCCACAGACTCTATATACCGCAGCCAGACCTGATCTGGCTGGTTGGACAAATCATCCAGTGCCAGGACGGCACTGGGATCGGACTGCTACAAGGCTCGCCCTACAGTCCGGTCGCGATGGAGTTGTTTCTCCATTACTACTTCGACCTGCAAATGGAATTGCTGGTTCGAAGATTCCCGTTACTGCTCAGGTACGTCGACAATATCGCATACCTGTGCCGCAACGTACGTGAAGGACTTGTTTGCGATAGCCCAGTACTGGTGGACTCCGGCGGAATATTGAAAATCCGATTAGGAGGACATTATGTCAAGCAAATTAAAACCCAAGCGTCGCACATTTACTGAAGAGTTCAAGCGGGAGGCGGTCAATCTTGTTGTCGTT
>JANNWJ010000020.1:0-17402 GCA_031414755.1 Pirellulaceae bacterium
CGTGGCTCCGAATCCGAGAAAACTTCCGAGCTCGCGCACTGAAATAGTACTGAACTGGAACCCCGGATTGGCACTAATCGTCATTTGCAGTCGCCCGTCAATCATTTCGATGGCCCCATTGACCGATTGAGTCAGGAATCCCGATCCCGGCGACTCGGCCAGGTTTCCCATGGCGATCGGTTGACCGTAGAACGGACCCGTTCCGGTCGAAGATTCGCCGATTGCTGTGAACGCGACGTCGTCGCCAAATATGTCGGAGTAGGTCACGATATCGGCGCGACCCTCCCGATCGCCTTGCAAGATGGTGGCGACAAGCACCAACGCGACTATTCGCTTGAAGATTTTTAACTGCATAAGCCAATTCCTTTATCAAAAGCCAAGGGGATGAAAAAACGTGTTGAATGTCAAATGGCGGGTCCTGTCTTCGTCGGGCGTTTTACTGAAAATGAACTATGGACAGCCCGATAACAACGAATGCCAGCAGCGGGATGGCGCAACAGCACGACACAGCAAGGAGTTGGTGATTGAAAGTGCTGAACCGGCAGTCGCAGACACCGCATCGATAGAACCGCCAAAAAATACGCGTGACGGCACCGCAATGAATTTGTTGACGACTGACAACTCCCCTGGTGAAAAGTCAGACTGTGCGATACCAGTAACTTGTGCATCGAGTCGAACGAGGGTATCCAACGATTCCGTGCGAATGCAATCAACGTGCCAACGCTTCAAATTGATGGCGGTACATCTGTTTAAACTTTTCGCAATACTGCCTGATCGCTCTGACATCAGCCGGGAGTGATAGCGGTCACTCGTTTGCGTTTCTTTTGTGACAACAGAATGCGGCCTTCAGGACTCCGCAGTGATTCGCAGAGATTTGCGAATGGCACAACAATTGACCGGGCCCTGGCACACCTCGGTCAGGAATTAAACATTCACGACTTCGTCGAGAATTGTCGCATTGGGTGAAGCCATCATCGCGTGCAGAGCCAACGCGACAAGCTAATCCGGTATCGTAACGATTTGCCCAATGCTGATGCCAAGAGAGCGGATTTTATTCCGCAAACTGCCGCGGGTAATCCCCAGTTGTTCGGCCGCACGCGACTGATTGCCTTCGTGATGCTGCAAGACCTTCGTCAACAGTACACGTTCCATTTCCTTCAATGTGTCGGCGTAGAGATCGACTCCCCCTTGATGAATGGTCCGCGTTACAAATTCCTGCAGGTCGAACTGGTCGTCATTGCTCCAGGTTGATTCGCCTGTACCCGTTGTCATTCCACCATCAGCCAAATCTCGCGGCAGGCATTCCGGCAAGATGACAGGGCCGGTTGCCATCAGCATGCTTTTTCTCACGACACTTTGCAATTCGCGTACATTTCCGGGCCAGGAATATGCTTTGACGATCGCAAGGGCTTCGTCGGAAAAGCCGGCGATTTTCTTTTCCAATTGCCGGTTGAAAAGGGACAGGAAATGGTTGATCAACAGCTCAAAGTCTGCGCCTCGATGTCGCAATGGTGGCAAATGAATTTCGAAAGCATTCAATCGGTGAAAAAGATCGAGGCGAAATTCGTTCTCCTTGATCATCTGTTCCAATGGTTGATTGGTCGCCGAGATGATTCGTACGTCAACCTCTATGGTTTCCTTGCCACCAACCCGTTCAAAGGTCTTCTCCTGCAGCAATCGTAATACTTTGGCTTGTGTCCGAGGGGACATGTCGCCGACCTCATCGAGGAATATGGTCCCGCCATTGGATTGTTCAAACTTGCCGACATGTCGACGGTCAGCTCCGGTGAATGCCCCTTTTTCGTGACCAAACAATTCGCTTTCCAGGAGCGTGTCTGACAATGCCGCGCAATTCACCGCCAGGTAACACTCATTCTTGCGACGACTGTGCTGATAAATGGCGCGGGCGATCAATTCCTTGCCGGTTCCACTCTCACCCCGAATCATGACAGCTACATTTTGCGCAGCAACACGACCGACTTGTTTGTAAACGTCCAGCATGGATGGGCTGCTTCCAACCAGCGCATCACCCTTCGCAGGCAGTTCCGCATTGTCCTGCATCAGGACCGGCAATTGCATCTGTCGACGAGTTTCCAGCGCTCGTTCCACAATGTCCTGCAACTTCGCCATGTCCAGCGGCTTCAGCAGGTAGTCATAGGCTCCCAGTGTCATCGCTTCGATTGCCACATCGCTTTCGTCCGATGCAGTAATGAAAATGACTGGAAGTTTTGGATCCAGCTTCCGGATTTGACTTGCCAATTCCAGCCCTGATGTGTTGGGCAGCATAATATCCAGCAACAAGACATCGGGAACTTCGGAACGCAACATCGCCATTCCGGTTTCCGGATCTCCGGCTACGAGAACTCCCAGGTCGGAATTGGCGAACGCCTTTTCAACCAGCCTGAGCACTGAACGATCATCATCGATGACCAGCAGTTTTGAAATCAAATTCCTGAGTTGTTTTTGCAGTTGTGCACCAATGAGCGTAGAATGATCGTTGAACCGGGGTCGGAATTTTTTCAAAGATTCGAATTCGCCTGGCCGATCGATTAACGGCATGAACTTTGCTATTCGATTTACTAATCGATTTACTATTCGATTAATTAACGCTGTAACGACCAACTTTCGTCCTGGTTTTTATTCTACCTGTTATGGAACTGTGACAACGGTGAAATCTGAACAATTCCCCAGGAATCCAGTACAAATCGACCTCGCAAAAATTCTTTTGCGGTTGGGAGGAGACCGCGAGTTATTTGGCGAGTTGATCGTGATTTATCGTGAAGACTACCCCCAATTGCTAGAGGAAGTTGCGACCGCAGTCGAAGCGCGGGATGGGGAGGGATTACATCAAGCCGGTCATTCATTGAAGGGCCTGATTGGCAATTTCCTGCATGACAGCACAACGAATCTGGTCTTTAAGTTAGAAAAAATGGGACGATGTCACGATTGGGAAGGGGTGGACGAAACCCTCCGCCAATTGAGACTCGCCGCCGCACAACTGCTGGATTCTCTGGAGCAATCCTTGACTACAAGGGCTTGAATGTAATCAAGCCAGTCTGGTCTCCTGACGACCAAGGCGTTTCTCCGTATTTCTGCCGCTTGAAAAGTGCCCAAGTCCTGGCGTTGGCCGTCTGTGCGTACCGCAACAGATCGTAAAATCCCCTCTTGGCACAGACTTTGCATGCGTTTGTTTCATCGCCAACGGGCGAATTCAGTATCTCAATACGAACAACGAAGAGGAGACTCGCTCATGAAACACAATGCGAAAACAGAACGGGAAGAAAAGCAAAAACGCCTTAACTCAAAAAATACCGATGCGCTGGTCGATAAGAATGTCCCGGCGGTCACTCGAAATGAGGACCCGGTTACTGGCGAAACGGGCTGTCACCCCGTCGGATCTGGCGTTGGAGCTGCCGTTGGAGCTGCCGGCATTGGAGCGGCGGCAGGAACAATAGCCGGTCCGATCGGAACTGTAGTCGGAGCAATCGTCGGGGGGATCGTCGGCGGAATAGCTGGCAAAGCCGCAGCGGAATCGGTCAATCCAACTGTTGAAACAGCTTATTGGCAAAAGCACTACAACACTCGGCCCTACTATCGCAAAGGACAACCCTTCGATTACTACCGT
This sequence comes from Pirellulaceae bacterium, assembly GCA_031414755.1. GTDB lineage: Bacteria > Planctomycetota > Planctomycetia > Pirellulales > Pirellulaceae > CAJQPP01. The sequence goes on from JANNWJ010000020.1 coordinate 3,626, forward strand.
CCTGCCTATCAAATCGGCTGGGAGTCATACGATGGTCAAAAGAACGCTACATGGGAGCAACGAGAACCGAAAGTCAAAACGAAGTGGGAAGATGTCAGCCGCTGGGAGAATGAGGGTGGTGCCCCATCAATGACCTGGGAAGAAGCAAAACAGGCCGCAAGGGACGCGCACGATCGCGTTGCGCGGCTTAACGATTCAACTGTTGACATACTCCCGCCAAATCGGAAGAATCCTCGCTAATTGCCTAATTCCATTTGGACTGGCAACGCAACTTGGCCGCGGTCGTTCCGACGATCGCGGCCTTTTGTTTACCGGCCTGATTTTTCCGATGGAATGTGTCATTAACTTAGAACCCGGTCAGCCATCCGATGGCATTCGATCGAGTTCCGGCGTTAGTGTTTCAGGGTGCCGAAACATTTGTGCAATCGGTGGATGTTGGTGAATGGATTCCGCACCCAACAACTCCAGTTCATATTGGAGTCGAGTTCGAAATGCTTCATCGCCAGGAATGACAACAAGTCCCTTTCCAGTGCCCAGCATTCGACGATAGTCGTCCAGATTCGGCAATCTTGCCTCACGTGCAGACTCGTCGATTCCCGCCATGCCTCCGATCAAGGCACCGACAAGAAACCCTCCGATTGGAACGGCAAGGCCAACGACCGGAATAGCGATAAACAACAGTCCGGTTGCCGCGCCGATCGCTGCACCTTTGGCGATCCCATCCGCAACGTCGGGCGGACCGACAGCATTTGTTTTTGAATAAAACAACTCCCGCAAACTGGAAACGAGTTGGTCATTGGAAGGTGATGAATCGGGAGAAATTTCTGCAAATTCCAATCCTTCCCGGTCCAGTGACCGAACCGCAAGGGCGGCTGCTTTGGGGGAACTGAAGACTGCCACAATCGCTTCCACGGAATGATCGGTCGTTGGTGTTTCTCGCATCTGTTTTGCCTCAATCAAAAAGGGTTCTTCGGGATAAATTCCGGAAGCCGCCAGGTCTGTTGGATGCACAAGCGCCTCGTCCAGGTTTTACGGCTAAAAATCACAGCCCCGCCAGAACAGCAGGATTGCAATGATGGGAAGGGGCAAACCAATCATCCAGCCCAAGAGCGCGTATTTGATCTTGCCATCGCGTTTTTGATTTCTCGTTTTCATCGCAGTCGACCCCTGGAAAGGTTTTTTTACAAAGTGCACCGGCCCAAATTAAGTGCATATTTTGTGCCAATGACAGTGGTCCTATGCAGCCTGCGATCGAGAATTGCCAATGAGAGACATGACATCAGGTGCGCCTGGCAAAGACAAAAAAATCCGCTTGACCCGTCGAGGCCAAGCGGCTGAATACTTTCAAATTAATCTAAATCCGATGCCTACTTTTTGATTTGGGTATTTCTGCGGACGCGATTCCAGGCGACTTCTGTCGCTGGACGAGCGTCTGTCCAGTCCAGCGCGGAGTCGCCACGATAGTTCTCCCAACCAGGTAGCTCAGGGCTCGAGTCGACGGTCTTTTCTGACGTGGCTGTCGACCATTTTGATCAACAATTTGCCATCGATCGGTTTGCTGAGATAGGCATTGCAACCGCACTCCAGGCACCGGTTCATGTCGCCGTGCATGGCGTCCGCCGTCAAAGCGATAATCGGTTGCTGGAACCCCATCTTCCGCAATTTAATGGCCGTTTGATAACCGTCCAGCCGGGGCATTTGCATATCCAGCAATATCAGGTCGATGATCGGATCTCCATTTTGCATCGCCTTCGTCACAAATTCCAGCGCCAGCAGTCCGTCTTCGGCCAGCTCGACCTCCGCGCCCGCCTTGGTCAGAAAATGTTTAGTGAGAATCCTGACGTCGCGGCGGTCGTCAACAACAAGTACTCGACAAGTCAATTTCACTCGGACCTTTGGTTTATCCAAGGAATCCGACATGGACTCCAGGTCCGGTTGAATCATTTCGGTTTGGCTGATGTCGCCGACATCAATCGAAAAGGAAAATCGGCTCCCCTGGCCCCATTCGCTTTCAACGGAAATACAGCCGCCGAGCAGCGCGGCCAATCGATGACTGATTGCCAATCCGAGTCCTGTACCACCGAAAGCGCGGGTGACCGAGGCGTCTCCCTGGGAAAATGGCTGGAACAAACGGCTCTGTTGATGCTCGGTCATTCCGATACCCGTATCGATCACGTCAAAATGAAGTTGTGGTTTTTCACCAGTCGCCATTTGAATAACCAGTCGGACGCCGCCTGATTCGGTGAATTTTATTGCATTGCCAATCAAATTGATCAGGATTTGTTTCAGGCGTTTCGAATCACTTTCGATTTTGACAGGGATGCTGCCTGCAAATTCCACCTGGAGCGCCAACTCTTTTTCATCGGCCCGAATTTTCATGAGCGCAACGACATCCCGGACCGTTTTGTGCGGTGCGAACTTCACTCGTTCAATTTCCAGTTTTCCAAATTCTATTTTGGACAAATCCAGGACATCGTTGATGATTTCCAGGAGGAATTGCCCGTTGCGTTTGATGGTCCGCAGGTAACCGGCTTTTTCGGGGTCGGTTTCATTATCTGCCAAGAGGTCGGCGTAACCCAGCACAGCGGTCATTGGGGTGCGAATCTCATGGCTCATGTTGGCGAGGAACTGGCTCTTTGAAATGTTGGCCTGTTGTCCGGCCTCGAAGAGTCGCGCATTGTCAATGGCGACCGCGCATCGCCGGGCCAGTTCCTCGACGAGACTGAGTTCCCTTGTTCCAAATCGGCGATTCGACTGCGCGGTCACGAGGGTCAAGGCGCCGAACGAGAGATTACGGGCGATGAGTGGAACGACAATGAGCGACCGTGGTGCAATGTTACGAATAACGTCTTCGTGTTCGGCGTTCTGGGCAGACTGGACGATCCGTTCGTCAGTGAACTCGGAAATCAGGAGTGATTCCCCCTTAAACAGGGCACGGGCCGGGGTATGCGCCATGACGTCGCAATTGGCCGGGAAACGGGCAACTCGAGCCGCCAGTTCATGGTGTGACGGATCGCCATGCGCCACCTTGATTCTGCGAGAAATGCCCTGATCATCCAATACATCGATGAAAGCCCAGTCAGCGAGGGCGGGCACGGCCAACCGGGTAACGCTGGACAACGTCTCTTCCAGATTCAGCGACGAAGCAAGCGTTTCGCCGGCTTCGCTCAGGAACCTGCTGTCCTCCGCCTGACGCTTATCCTGTTCCTCCGCCACTTTTCTGTCTGTGATGTCCAATTCAACACCGATCATTTGCGTTGGCGAATCATTTTTGTCAGTGCTCACGTGGGCGGTTGTCATCAGCCAGCGAAATGTGCCGTCAGACTGGCGCATCCGGAACTCCGCCTGAAGGGGTGACCGATCCTCAAGGCATTGTTTGAACAGTCGTTCCACATTCCCGCGATCGTCGACATGGATGAGGGCCAGAAATTCCTGAAAGCTGCCGATCGATTCCGAAGGTTCCAAACCGATCCGTTCTTCCAGTTCGCGAGACCACCGGATTTGATCGTCCACAATATCCCATTCCCACAACGCCAAACGCGCCGTACCAATCGCCAGCCGCAGTCGTTGCTCGCTGTCTCGAATTTGTCGTTCCTGCTCTTTCTGCAGTGTCAAATCGAACAGGAAAACAACATGTTCATCATTGGCACGGTCAATCATGAACGCGTTGATGATCACGGACAAAAGTGAACCGTCCTGCCGCTGCAGCAGGACTTCATACGGTGCGATTCGTCCTGTTTCGACAAGATCACCAATGATGGCAGCGGTGGTACTCAGGTCCTGCGGGCGTATGGCTGTTCTCCAGTCGTACCCGTCGCGGAGAAAAACGTTTTTGTCAATCCCCAGTATTCCCAAAGCGGCATCATTGGCGCGATAAACATCACCGGTCGATCGGACCAATGCAATGCCAACACTTGCCCCTTCGATAATGCGCTGCAATCGGGCCTCGCCCAGGCGAATTTTTTCGACGGACATTTTCTGGTCAGTGATATCCCAGTTCAGACCGATCATTCGTAACGGTTGACCGTCTGCTGCGGCGACGATTTTGCCGCGACCTGCCAGCCACACCGTCGTGCCGTCGGCTCGAATAATTCGAAACTCCGCATCGTAGTCCTGCTCACCCTGAATGGCTTTTTCAATGGCCAGCCGGTTTGCTTCAACATCTTCAGGATGAATCAGTTTGAAAAAAGCGGAACCTGTAGTCCCCGTTTCACGCAATCCTGACAATGACCGATGGTGACTGTCCCAAACCACCTTGTCGGATTCCGGTTCCCAAACAAATGATCCCATTCGAGCCGATGCCATCGCCATCGAAAGGTGTTGCTTGCTTTTCCACAATTCTTCCTCGATCACCTTGTCGCCGATTCGTCCCTCCGGATCCGGCCACGCCGTCCCGGAAAAAATGACCAGACACATCCCGGCGATCCCGTCCGCAGGTGGCAATGGCTGAACCGTTAGAACGAGCTTTTTCAAGACGCCGTTGATTCTGAATGAAAGCCTGTCATTGACAACTCGTCGAGCCGTTTCACGTCCCTCCTTCAACAGTTTCCGCAAGGCGGCTCGCAGCCCCGTGCGAGCCCTTTTGAGAATGGTATTGTCGGAATTTGAATTTGGTTCGATCAAGTAACTTTTCAGCTCTCCCGAGCTACAAAGTATTCGATCATTCGAGTCCACAATGACAGCGGGAGGCGCAAACTCATCCAGCAGAATCCGCTGCATGATTTTTTGAACTTCGGCATTCTCCTTCGTTGATTCACTGGGTTCGACGGAGGCACCGGCAATCAGGTGCGCCTTGATTGGATTCGAAACGGTTCGACCTGACGATTTTCTGGCCATTTGACTTTCAGGATATCGTAGTTGTGGTGAATCACGAGTCGGTTCTCACCCGTGGGAAAGCAGGACGGTGGGAATTGGCTAACCAATGACTTGTTGCGCAAAATCAATCTCTTTTCAGCATACCCTGTACGGCCAGAACTGTGCCAATAGAGGAAAAAGCTGGTCGAGAATCGACCAGCCCGAGCGATTTGCAATCTTTTCAGCCCTTGGCAGAAGCAATCCGGCTATTGGCACACTGAATGCATGCTAATGACGGGAAGCCGTAAACAATCCGCAGCGCGCCACTCATTGAACCCTGTTTTATTCGACGCTTGTCGGCCAATAACCTGAACTGAGGAACCAAAAAATGGGAACCTGTGAAACTTGTGGAAATCACTATGACAAGAGTTTTGAGATCATTAAAGAGGGGAAATCACATACGTTTGACAGTTTCGAGTGCGCGATTCAGGCCCTGGCACCCATCTGTGCCACCTGCCATTGCCGAATTATCGGCCATGGTATGGAGTCTCAAGGAATTTTCTATTGTTGTGATCATTGCGCGGAAGCAAGTGGCGTCAGCGGCATGAAGGATCGCGTCTAATCCCGCATTTCGAAGCCTGAAAATGGTTGGCACACCTTTTGCCAAGAGATACCCCAAGTTGTCCGTAACAAGAAATCTAATCCTGTTGGAGATATTCCATGAACGAGCAAACATTCAAGGGAACCTGGAACGAAGTCAAAGGCAAGATTCGCGAGAAATGGGGTGAACTCACTGAAGACGAAGTCAATCGGACGGGGGGCAACCTCGAGAAGGTCATGGGAATGATTCAGCGAAAAACCGGCGAATCCCGTGAGCAGATTGAGTCGTTCCTGCATTCCGCCGCCAAAGAAGGAGTCGCATTGAAAGACCGAATCGTGAATACCGCACAGGAATATGCCTCATCGGCTGCCGAAGCGACCCAGCAATATGCCCACCAGGCGGCAGATCTTGCAAAGACCGGCTATGACGAGACACGCAAAATGGTCAAGCATCGCCCCATGGAATCATTGGCCGTCTGTTTCGGCATCGGACTCATCTCTGGTGTCGTTGTCGCCTTGACCATGCGTCGATAAAAAAGGTGTCAGGAACCTTTTTGTCCCCTTTTTTGTTCGACCCAATTTTACAGGATACGTCCCATGGAAAATCGCGTTCAAGGACTTTATGAATCGACAGTGGAACAGGCTGAAGATGTAATTAAATCGCAACCCGTTGCGGCAGTCGTGACTGCCGTAGGACTGGGAGTAGTCGCGGGGATGTTAATCGTCGGATTGTGTCCAGTCAACCATCACCAGCGGGACTGGAGTGCCTCCCAAATTGGCAAACGCGTGATGGAAAGTCTGGGTAACCTCTCTCCGTCGTCGTGGAAGAGTTGAGTTTTTACCCACCTGGTTTTACCCACCTGGTAATTGGCAGCCTTTTCCATTGGATTCCCCGAGAACGGCCTGATGACTACTCACCATGATGATGCGAGGCAACTTCAATTGAAGATGTCTCAAATGCGTGGCCGGATCGCAGCGGAATCGGGAAAGGCTGCCGACCAGGCTCGCCGTGCATTGGATTGGAAGCACCAGGTCGCCTCACATCCACTGACATCGGCAGCAGTCGCAATTGCGTTGGGGTACTGGATGATCCCCGGGGGTAAAAACAAGTCTGGAATTGATTCGTTAAACGAGATGAGGACATTACTCGAAAACCAGGCGCGACCCCAATCAGCACGATCGGGGATCGGTAAAACACTGGCGTGGGCGGCCGGTTCCGTGCTGATGCGGAATTTGGTGAGCGGAGCTGTGAGCAAGGCAATTGCATCGTTCGCGATCCGGCGCGACCAGAGTTCTTCCGAGTGTCAGGCTCCGGGTGTCAACCCGGATTTGACCCCTGTCGATGAAGGAACTTCGGATGATGACTGATCAAATCGAGCATGGCCTTTTGGACCGGACTCACGTGAACGGACAAACCAGGAGCGCATCGTCCATTTTTCAACGGGAGCGGGAAACCGATATTGAAGGCTTGGCATTGGATACAAAATATGTAGTTCCATTCCTGTGGGGAGCAATTTTCACGGGCGCAATTCTTGGGTATTTCTGGAAGAGAAAATGATAAAACTCGCGACCCATGATGTACCGTTTCAACGTGCCGAGGCCAAGCGCGGTATTGGCCGGGCCTGGATTCGAGTGGCTGGAGATTCGTTTTCATTGGCCGGGCTGCAATTGCGACTGTTCCAACTGGATGCAAAATCGTGGCTCGGAAAAACCAGGTTGACACTGTGCTTATTCGCTTTCGGAATTATTTTCGCCCTCTCAGGTTTGTTGGGTCTCCTTGGAGCCGCAGTCATTGGACTGACTATGACGGGAATGCATCTGTTGTGGGCGCTAATGATTGTCGGTGGTGCCGGTCTACTGGCGGGTGGCCTATTGGTTTTTTCAGCCATTTCCCGACTGCGCAGTTCATTCGACGTTTTTGAGCGATCGAGGACGGAAATGGCAAACAATCTGGAATGGTTAAGGAAACATTTTTCCGAAGGCTAAACGTAATCGAAAATCGATCTGTTTCATTTTGCACTTGAGGAGTATTGAAATGTCGGAATCCTGGAATACGCCAATAAACACTTCGTCTCCATTTTCAAATGAGAGCCGCGAGCACCGTCGTGGTTTGCGGGATATCATCGCTGATCGCAACCTGTCGAGTGGTGAAGCAGCGTGGGAATGCTTTCGCGAGTATGCGAGAGAACGTCCGGAAGTCGTTGCCATGTGGACCTTCGGTATCGGTTTCGCACTCGGCTGGAAACTGAAAATCTGGTAAACCAACCCCAAACGTGCGCTTCGATGTCCATGGACACCCAACTCGGCTACGCAAGGATTCGGGGCGTGATTGTCACGCTAACCGTAATTGCAGTTCTGTACCTTGGACGAGCGGTATTCATCCCTATCGCTCTTGCGGTTCTGCTGAGTTTTGTACTGGCCCCGTTGGTCAAGCGAATTGACCAACTGGGTGTCGGTCGCGTCCTTTCGGTGATTGGGGTAATAACCGGATGTTCCCTGGCGTTGGCGAGCTTGGGCTGGATTGTGGGAGTGCAACTGGTTGAGCTTAGCTCCAACCTGCCTGTTTACAAAAGTAATCTGGTTAAACGGGTCGAGGATCTCCGTCGCTTCGCTCCCGCCGGATTCACCAGTGCTCGTGAGGCTATCGCCGATATCGAACAGGAAGTCATGGATTCTGGCACCACCTTTGGCGACTCTACTGGCGAATCGACTGGCGAATCCGCGAGTGCTGAGTCCCGTAGTCCCACGCAAAAAACGGACTTGGCAAAAACCGAATCGGCAAGCAGGTCAACGGAACAAAATCTGCCGGTCGACCAGGAGATTCAGGATCGTGAAGTGTCTGGCCATCAGCCCGTTGACGTGGCGATCGTAGCGACTCGATCCAGCCCAATCAGTCAACTGCTGGGAATGGTTAATCCCGTTCTGGGTCCGCTTGCGACTTTCGGAATTATTGTCACGCTGGCAGTCTTCATACTGCTGGATCGTGAGGATTTCAGAAACCGGGTCATTCAATTGTTAGGTTCGTCCAACCTTGCCATTGCAACCCAGGCGATCAATGACGCGATGGATCGTTCCATCACCTGGCTTCGTACAATGGTCTTTATCAATGCCATGTACGCGATCGCCGTGGCGACAGGTTTGTATTTATTCGGAATTCCCAATGCATTACTTTGGGGAGGGCTGGCATTTTTTTGCCGCTTTGTGCCCTACATCGGTCCATTGATTGGTGCGGCGATTCCAGTGCTCTTGTCATTGGCGGTGTTTAAGGGTTGGGTGATACCGTTGGCAATTGTGGCACTTTATGTCTTGCTGGAAGCAATAGTAAACACTGTGCTGGAGCCGTGGCTGTACGGAAGGTCACTTGGTCTGACATCGATCGGTATTATTTTGGCGGCGATTTTTTGGACTTACATGTGGGGGCCAGCGGGATTGCTCATGGCGGTGCCGATCACGATGTGGCTGGTGGTCCTCGGTCATCACGTTCCGCAGATGAGTGCTTTTACGATCCTGTTTGGCGACATGTCCGAAATGCCCAGCTACCACAGCCTTTATCAACGACTGCTGGCATTCGACGCGGAAGAAGCGGAATTAATCATGGATCGACACTTCCAAACTAATCATCTTTCGGCCGTTTTGGTGCAAGTCTTCTCGCCATTGTTTGCAAAGCTGGACTTGGACCGCCGATCAGGCTTTATCGAGAACGCTCAAAAAGACTTCGTTTACCAATCGATTGCCAGCTATCTCAAAGAACTGGTTGACAAGGCGCGCGTTAAAAAACAATCCGAAGCAGATTCGGATTCCGCGCATGAACTTCGCCAACCAGTGATTTCCGTTCTGCTCATTCCCAGCGGCAGTGAACCTGAAGAAATCATGAGCCAAATGCTGCACCTCGGCTGTATGAACGAACTGGATTTGGAGGTCGAAGTCGCGAGTTCCGCACTACTTGTAAATGAACTGGTGGAAAAGATTGAGACCGGAAAGATCGACGGAGCCGTTTTTTGTTGTGAGAGTACCGCAAGTGAGTCCAAAGTTCGACTGGTGTGCAAACGCTTGACAAACGCCGACCAGAAATTGCCGATTTTTGTTCTCAAGTCAAACGACAGAACTGATCCTGTTTCGTTGACCAATCAGCGCACTGCAATCGCCGAAAACAGGCTTGACACGATTTCAGACGTTCTCGAGAAACTGCGTCAGGTAAATCGGCGCCTGCCACAGGCTGTGACATCCGGTGTTGCAGAAAAAACTCCCGGCGAGTCCGTGCTAAAGGGTTTGGCAATTGCATAGCGAGACAAAACAGCACAATTTAAACCCGGGTTCCCGTTGCAGATTTGTCGTTAGTGGATACAATGAAAGCTTCCTGTCGAGACGTGTCGGTGTCATTCTGATCATCGCGGGAGCGGTGGCCCTTTTCTATCGGGGCCCCCTATACGAGCCGCGACGTCGTGGTCGATGTGGGTCCAATCACTGCCACCACCGTGTCCGAAAAGACGTGGCCCGTACCGCCGATCCTGGGTGGATTGGCAATTGCCGGTGGCGTCGTGCTGCTCGTCGCCGGAGCCCGAAAATCGTAGCACGATCGCGCTGAGTTCGTTCGCCAACTTTTTGCAAAGGATATGACATGACAAAAGCAAAAAAACAACAGCGGGCGTTAATCGGCCGAATGCTCGGCGTACTGGCGATGTGTGCAGGTGTGGCCAACGCCCAGGAAGGACCCGGAAAACTGGTTCTGCCGAAGATCGCCACGGTCAAGCCTGCCGTCGGTGCGCCGGAGGAATTTTCGGAGGTGATGACGCGCATGCGGGCGGACAAGTCGGCGATCCAGCAACGACACGTCGATCTGCTCAACTTGCGTTACGACCTGGGCGATCATCCGGCAAACGTATTCGGCAAACTGAATCCGCAATTGGCCAGCGAACCGGAACTGCGCGGTCAGACCTTGTTCTTTGGCAAAGCGCAGTGCGCCACTTGCCACTCCGCTCCTTATTACACCGACAACTTGATGCACAACTTGCAGGTCGAACGCTTCTTCAAGCCGCAAATGATCAACGGCCGCATGGCATCCGCAGACGGTCCGATTAAGACATTTCCCTTGCGAGGCATCAAGGACTCGCCGCCTTACTTCCACGATGGCCGATTGCTGACTCTCGACGACACCGTGGAGTTTTTCAGCCTGATTTTTGAGCTCAAATTGACGGCCGACGAAAAGGCCGACCTCATCGCGTTCCTGCGTGTGCTTTAGTTACCCCGATAAGACCAAAATCTACTACGTGTATCGTCCAAGGCTCTTGCAATGAAAAATGCCAATTCTCCCCTGCGATATAGCGACGACGTCGAAATAATCCCGCCGGATGAAGCGGATGACATCCAGCAAGTCGTCCGAACCGTTGGACATCTTCTCGCGCGGGCTGAGGCCAGGACCGGACAGTTTCGCGCGGACGTGCATGTCAAAACGCATGGCTTTGCACAAGGCGAGTTCCGGGTTTTGCCGAACCTTCCCGAGGAACTGGCCCAGGGACTTTTTGAGCACGAGAAAATCTATTCAGCAACTGTGCGATTTTCCAACTCGGCCAGTAAGTCCCAGTCCGATGCCATTCCGGACGGTCGCGGAATGGCGATCAAGGTGCTGGGTGTAAAAGGGGACATGGTTTTGGCCGATCCGAAGGAAGAACCGTCCCAGGATTTCGTTATGATCAATCATCCGGTGTTTTTCGCCAGAAACGTCAAGGACCTTCTGCGCCTGGAAAAGGTCCTCGTGAGCGCGGACGATAGTTCGATTGCAACATTGCAAGGTGCGCTAACTGGCGGCGAGTGGAATCCACTTCATTGGCATTGGCGCGAAATGCTGACAGTCGCCCGAATCGCCGGAAAACTACCTGCCCATCCCGCAAGTAACACCTATTTCAGTATGTCGCCAATACGATTCGGAAAGTACGTGGCCAAATACCGGGCCAAGCCGATTGGTGCCCGCCACGACTCGTATCTGGAGATGCTCAAACGACTTGGGAATAAAGCCGACGCCATGCGTTTGGCGCTCGAAGAGACTCTGCGCACACAGGAAGTACTTTTTGAATTCCAGGTGCAACTGCGAACGTCGGAGCGTACGATGCCTGTCGAAGACGCGACCGTGGAATGGCCGGAAAGTGAATCCCCTCATCGAACAGTTGCCCATCTGTTGTTGCCGCGCCAGGAGATTGAATTACTGAGACAGCAAGTGGCTTTCCAGAACCATTCATTCAATGTCTGGCATGCTCTCAATGCACACCGTCCCCTGGGAGGCATCAATCGCGTCCGTCGCCAGGTCTACCCGCTCTCGTCGAGCTTTCGCCGTCAACCATCAGGAGTGAAGTTGACAGAGCCGTCGAGCACCGGCGAAGCCGGCTGTCTCGACAAGGGAGTCGGGTTTTCCCCGCTTGAAGAAACAGGTCGTATGAATTCATGAGGAACAAAATGATCAAAAACACCGATCAACAAACACCAGCGATCCTTGGCCTCGCCAAGGCTCCCACGGGCATTCAGGGGCTTGATGAAATCACGGGCGGTGGACTGCCGCGCGGCAGGCCCACGCTCGTCTGCGGCAGTGCGGGCTGTGGCAAGACGCTGTTGGCGATGGAATTTCTGGTCCGTGGTGCCACGCAATTCGGTGAACCCGGCGTGTTCATGTCCTTCGAGGAGACTACCGAGGAACTGACTCAGAACGTCCGCTCGCTCGGCTTCGATTTGGACGATCTTGTCGAACAAAAAAAACTCGCGATGGACTTCGTGCGAGTCGAGCGGAATGAGATCGAAGAGACTGGTGAGTATGACCTTGAGGGACTGTTCGTCCGCCTCAACTTCGCAATTGACTCCATCGGCGCGAAGCGAGTCGTGCTGGACACCATCGAAGCGCTCTTTGGCGGTCTGTCCAACGTTTCCATCCTGCGTGGCGAGCTGCGCCGTCTGTTCCGCTGGCTGAAGGACAAAGGCGTGACCGCGGTCATCACGTGCGAGAGTGGGGCGGGGACACTCACCAAACATAGTCTGGAAGAGTATGTGTCGGACTGCGTCATCGTGCTCGACCATCGAGTAACGGATCAGATGTCGACGCGGCGACTGCGGATCGTCAAGTATCGCGGCACGAGCCATGAAACGAATGAGTACCCGTTCCTGATCGACGCGGACGGCATCAGCGTGTTGCCCGTCACGTCCCTGGGGTTGCAGCACACGGCGAGTGCCGAGCGGATTTCGAGTGGCATTCCCAGGCTGGATGCGATGCTCGGCGGCGAGGGTTATTTTCGGAGCAGCACGGTCCTCATGTCCGGTACGGCGGGCAGTGGCAAGACCAGCATCGCCGCCCACTTCGCCGCCGCCGCCTGCGCGCGTGGGGAACGCTGTCTGTACTTCGCGTTCGAGGAGTCGCCGGGCCAAATTCTGCGCAATATGCGTTCCATCGGCATCGACCTGGAGCCGTGGGTGGAGAAGGGCTTGCTGCACTTCCATGCCAGCCGCGCTGCGATCCACGGTCTGGAAATGCACTTAGCGACCATTCACAAGTTGGTGCGCGAATTCCAGCCACGCGTGGTGATCATGGACCCCGTCGGCAGTCTGACATCGGTGGGCACTCGCCAGGACGCCAACGTGATGCTGACCCGACTGATCGACTTCCTCAAGATGCAGGGGATCACGGCGCTGCTCACCAGCCTGACGAGCGGGGACGAGGCCCTGGAGCAGACCGTTGTGAATGTTTCCACGCTCGTGGATACCTGGCTGTTGCTGCGCGATCTGGAACTGGACGGCGAGCGGAATCGAGTGATGTACGTACTCAAGTCGCGCGGCATGGCTCACTCCAATCAACTCCGCGAGTTTCTGCTGACCGACCAGGGAGTCGAATTACAAAACGTGTATCTCGGCGCGGAGGGTGTTCTCACCGGCTCGGCCCGGCAGACGCGCGAAGCCACGGAAAAAGCCGCCCGACTACTCCGACACCAGGAGGTCGAAGCCAAGCAGCGGGAGCGAGTCCTGAAGCGCGAGGCCCAGGAGGCGCGGATCATCGCCTTGCAGAAGGAATTCGAGGCGGAAGAAGAAGTGGCGAAACGGGACATCGACCAGGAACAGTCGCGTGAGGAAACCAACAAACAGGATCGGGATCGCATGGGGATCAGCCGCCAAGGTGACAAAGTCGTGAAAGATCCCGAGCCGTCCGCCCGTTCCCACCAGACACCAAGGAGTCGCACATGAACACGTCAACCAAGACCGCCGAGCAGACCGCCCCCAACACACTCCATGCAGAACCTATCCGAGAAATCGGATTTCGGGAGGGCGAGGCTCCCGCCGAATTTCGGGAGGGCGAGGCTCCCGCCGAGCCGAGTTTTTCCGCAGCTCGCGGCTCGGCGGGAGCCTCGCCCTC
>JANNWJ010000021.1:0-24871 GCA_031414755.1 Pirellulaceae bacterium
TACTCAACTCAGCTTCGACAATCACATCATTGGTTTCGAGTGTATTGTCTTCAAATGTTAATCCTGACCCCGTTCCCCCTTCAAAACTGGCTTTAACAGCCCCCGCTCGTGTTGATACACCTGTACCAAAACGGGTCGCAACAAAATTATTGTCGTGGACAAGGTTATTCACTACGTTAACTATGCTATCGTAAGGCCCAAAACGAAAAGCATAAGCCGGGGCTTCTCTTGCGTACGCATAGATGTTATTTCCATAGATTTCGGTGTACCGGGAATTCTCCATTTGCATTCCATAAGTTCCACCGATAGGGATACCGCCGTATTCCTGACTGTTAGCAAGTTGTTGAACATGGACTGTATTGTTATAAATACGAGTAGGATTACTCGCGTCAATTCCTGCCCCGACCATGATGCCACGGGATGTATATTCACCCGATCCATTGTTGATGGTGTTACTGAATACTTGGCTGCCCTTGGTACCAAAGATTGCAAAAGCGTTTGTATATTTTGCCTTTAATTGAATCGTGTTTCCTGAAATGATCGAGGGCAATCCACTCCCGCCGGTTACGAATCCACCGTGTGGTCCATTGGTAATGGTATTATTCTGAAATGTCCCAACAACTCCATTGACGACTGCCCCGTTGAAATTGTCACGAGAAGTAATTGTCTGAACATTGCTGGTAAGTATGTTTCCCTGCATAACAACAGGCTTTGTCATGTTATCATTTCCGGCAATCGTAGAGCTGTTCGCACCATTTACAGTTATATCCATATTTTCAATGGTCGCACCGGTTGCACTGAAGATCAAGACGCCATGCGACCATGTGCCGCCATCACTGCCTTGGACGATTGTGCCGTTCTTTATCGTGGAATTGTTGGCATTTCCATACGTTGTAACTCCGGGAGTCGTACTGGGTGACCAACTCTTTGGCGAGACCACGACTCCAAAGGTTTTGGTTCGCTGGACACGAACGTGGTCGATATAAAATGGTAAAGCAGCAGACGCATGTCCTTCGATGCCAACTTCAACACTATAAGTCTCAGCAACACTTCCCGTCGTAAACTCACCTTCTTTTAATTGAATTCCTCGCCAGTTTGAGTTGTTCCAGAATGTCTCTCTGGTTGGCAGACCTGCTCCAACCAACCGAACATAACCTTTGACTCCAGGGTTTGCTGCGTCTGCTGAACCGCCGTACTCGAACATCGCCGACAAACTGTATGTAGTATTCGCTTCTAATGTCACGGTTGATGTTGAAACAATCTTTTGATTTGCCGTTGAAGTATTGAATTTCAGGGAATAATTCCCATCGTAAACTTCATTATTCAGCCAAACTCCCTGAAATCGTTGAGCATTGGGGGCGAGAGTAAAATTCCAACCTGTGGCTGCCGCCCCGCTTCCTTGCTCAAAGCTGTTGTTAGATATGGTGATGGGAGCCGAGTTGTCATAGGTAATCGTGTGGCCATTAAGGTCAAAAGTAATGTCCTGGGCAATGGTCGTAAAGGCTGTACCATTTGTCATAACGTCGGTTTGCAGCACATAGGTTTCGCCCGCCTGATCGAGGTAATACGGGCCTGGGCCGCGGGCAGTGAGCCAGGCCTGATTGATGTTGACATCGAGGGTGTACTGCCATTTTTGTTGCATCGCGGCGGAGAAAACCACCGCACTGTCAATCACTCCTGTTTGATACTCCAGGTCCCAGTCTCCGCCCGCGACTGCTCCGCCGGTCAGGTCTTCGCTGGCGGCCACGTCGGCTCCCGTCAGCGAACTGATCGAACTTGCCAACGACTTGCCGCGATCTGTTGCACCGAGATTGCAACCGTAAAACAGAATGTCGGCGTCCTCACTGAAATGGCTACCCCATGATCCGATCTGTTGCCGGTATGCGGCCAGGCTGTCGTTGCTGAGCAGACTGCTGCCCAGTTTCACCAGCCCGTCCGCTCCGTGACTGACGATGTGTACCGATTGCAAACCAGAATAGCCTGACAAGGCTTGAGTGATTTGCAGGATGCCATCGCGGCCCGAATCGAGCAATACAACGCCCAGATTCCGACCACTCTTCTGCTGTCGTTCCAGATCAGTCAACAGCTCGCTCCATCCATCGACGGAGCGATCGATAAACACCAATTCCGATATCTTGTCCTTTGCTGAATACAAGGATTGGCCAGAAACCAGTGATTCCAAAGTTGTTTGGAATTCCTGTTCGCCTGAAAAGCCAATTGGCGATAACCATTCTGTTGCAGCAGTTTTATACGAGCCAACAACCGTCGCATACGAATTCAGGCGCAGAACATCCGCCGACAACGGCGATCCGACTTGAAATTCCCGATCGGTTGGTGTAAACAGGACTTCGTCTAGCGAACGCCATGACAATGCGGTGGATGTTTTGAACATTGGGTCAAACGTCTTTGAAGAAATGATGGGATATTGCGCATGGGTGTTGCCACCCAAAGCAGTTATCACAGCGGCGAAAAGCTGTGTTGCGAACCACGCACCAACGAAACCGTACGTCGAATACGGACTCTGTCTGGACAATTACCGATCCTTCAAAAAAAACACACTGAAGTTTCGATGGGATTTCCCTAAAAGTCGTAAAGTTCGACGCGATCGCAATAATTGGAAAAGACGGTATGGATAAGTTGGGGAGTATGTAGACGAATAACAGGAATCCGGCAATGCCGAAATCGGTGAACAAATCGTCATTCCCTTGAAAGTCATTTTTGGGTGACGATAATGGAAATGCAGCAGAAACCGATTCAAACCGGTTAGGCTTCATAACGACGGAATCCGCGCCCGCAATGAGACAATGGAAACCTTGAATCCGTCTTGTGAGAACGACCCAGACAGATTATTGGAGTTCCAGCCAAATCCGCATTAAGGTTAGCGGGCCCAATGGCCCGCTGGTCCGGGAACTCGACAAACCGTACGCCCTGATTGGTACTCACGAACAGGCCGACGTTGTCTTGAGAGGCCCGGGAATTGCCCGGCGACATTTGTACTTGCACGCAACCGCCGACGGCATCTTCTGTGTCGATTTGGCCAAGGGCCGCCGTCGAAAATCTCTGGTTGGTAGATGGATAGATAATGACCAGACCGTTCAAGTTGGTCCCTATACGTTTCAATTCGGATTTGTTTCAGGTGCAGTTTTGCAAGTCGTTGATGATTCCGTCAACTTGCTGGCAGGCAAGTCGGTCGGTCGGCCGTTTCCGTTATTGCGCTTTTCGTCAAATGATATGCAACTCGGAAATCATTTTCTGACAAGGCGATTGTCGATCCTCGGGCGAGCCAGGTCGTGCTCCTTGTATTTTCGCACCCGTTCGATTTCTCCTGAACACTGTGTTATATACCAGGAGTCAGGGGAGATATGGATCGTTGATTTAAATACAGCCAGCAAGACTCGATTGGACGGCCAGCCCGTCAAAGTCGCCAGTCTGGGAAACTGCCCGCTGGTCCAAATTGGGCGAATTACCATTTCTATTCAACGTTCACCAGACCCGGCAATTGAAAAGCGCTGGACTGTGAATGAAGTTGAATCGATTGCCCATGAAAACGATTTTGAAATTCACTCGTTACAGTTGCCGACTGCAGTTCGGAACGAATCACAACCGTCGTCGGAAGAAACAGGTTTCGAAGACAGTTTCGTCGAGTACCTGCCAGACGAGTTGGCGGAACTGGAAACTGACATTGATTCAGGAATCCATGAAAGTGCAGAAACTGAGGATTTGTTATCGCCGGCTGAATACGATTTGGAAAAGGCAAACCTGCTAGCCGAAATTACCGAATTGAAAGACTGCTTGCAGAAATTGCGCGATGAAAGCGGTCATCGGATTATTTCGATGCAATCTCAATTGAATGAACAACAACTGGATGAAGAGAGTAAACGGCAAGCGATGGAGCAAGAAGTACTGGAATTCCAGCACCGACAGGCCGAATTCAACAAACAAGAGGAAGTCTGGCAGGATGCAAATCAACAGAACGAAATCGCGCATAAGGTGGCCATCGAGCAGTTGCAACAAGTGATGCAGCAGTTGGCCAATCAGCGGCTTGAGATTCAAAAGGAACAGGAAGCTGTCCGTCACAACCTGACCGAATCCGAAAACAGGGTCAGGGAACTTGCCGATCTGGAACTGCAACGCAGTCAATTAGCGGAGGATCAGGCTCGCTTGAAAGTCCAGAACGACGAATTCGAGGAAAAACAGAAACAGTGGCGCGAGACTCAGCAGCAACAGGAATCGGAAGTTGGCCAGCAAGTTCAAAAACTGCAAAACGAGTTACAGCAGCTGGCCGCTGATCGAAAAGCACTGGAACAAGTACAGGTCGAATTTCAACAACGCCAGCAATCGTGGCTTGTCGAGCAGAGTCAAATGAAAGAGCAAATGAAAATGGCCTCCGATCAACTGCAGGAGCGGGAATCTCGCATGGCAAGTGCCGCAAAACTGGAAGAACAACAAGCGGAGTTGGTGGCGGCGCAGGAAAAGCTGCAAACGGATCTGCGCGAGTTTGACCGATATGTGACGATTGGCCAAACGCAACAACAGGTACTGGACAACCTGAAGCAAATGAAGCGGGAAGAATCGAGCCCACATCGTTTCTGGTCCTGGCTGTTGGGCAGGAAGGGGTAGGGGTTTGGGGCTGGTGGTTAGGGGTTAGTGGGCAGGATTTGGGGTGCCACTGTTTGCTTGCCAAACAGTGTTTTTTGGGCGGACACTGCTGGACAAGCCAGCAGTGGCACCCAGCATTGGTTTTAAGGGGTCAGGAGTCAATTGCCGGAACGGCCCTGCGGGTGCTTCGCACAATTGACTACTGACCCCTTACCCTTAACCAAAAACATCCGGACGCATTTTCACGGAGTGAAAAGCCACGTGCCTGACCCCTTAATCTATTCAACAGGGCGGCGGACCATCAATTGGCCTTGCTCGGGGTCGTAGACGTAGGTGTGGCCTTCGGGAAGTTCCGGTAGTGCGATATTGTTGAAGTCGATGATGACACTAAAAAACTCCTCTCCTGTTTTTGGGTAGTGTTCGTGTTCCGCCTGGTACAATTGCATTGCCTGCGGGATTTGGATATCAAACACCACGCGCTGTTTGGTTTTAAAGAGTGTCGCCGCAACGGTTGTCAGATAGCCGCGCCCGTCCCCCACGATTTGTCCCTGTTTTCCAACTCCCGGAAGCGCCTGGACGACTTCCTCCGCCGGTGCTTTGGGCGGCTGCTGGACGTCAGCCGCTGTTTCCTCGCCTGGAGGTGGTAAACAACCGGACATGGCAAACAGTCCGAGTAACGAAATCGAAACGAAAACAAGTCGAGTTATTCGAATTGCAAAGCAGGGGGCAACCGACATGACGACCTCGATTGGAAAAGGGTTTCGGAAAAGATGATTCCAGTGGCTTCGCTTGAATTAGCTTGCAATTGTACCCGTTTGGTCGTCGTTGGCCAAATTGGATTAAGGGGTCAGGAGTCAATTGCCGGAACGGCCCTGCGGGTGCTTCGCACAATTGACTCCTGACCCCTTAACTACAACTACAAAATCACTGATCGCCTAATATCGGTTCCATGATCCAGGTGACCGTCGGATTACTTAGGGCATCTTTGGCCTTCAAGGTTGGTTGGCTGTAGCGAACTTCCTCACGCTGCCCCGGGATTTTGAATTTGTCCCCTTTCTGCAGGATTGGCCTGGATTCCGGCATGTATCCAAACGCAAAACTGCCAGCGGCCTGACAGGGAAACCAGCGTCCGTTCCCCTGCTCATCCATCAAATAGAACTCGGGGTAGGTGTGATCGGGAATCCAGACTGCTCGGGCGGGAATGCCACGAGCCCGGCAAAGTGCAATGAAAAGCGACGAGAGTTCTTCGCAATCGCCTCGTTTGTTTTCAAGAGCCGTCAGGCAAGATCTTATTTCCGGGTCAAATTCATATTCGACGTTTTCCCGAACCCAGTTGTAAATCGATTCGACCTGGTTCCAGGCAGGTTGCGACACGTCAATCGGCAACGACATTGCCAAATCAACGATCGTCTTTTCCTTGCTTTCGATAAAAGGGCTGGGGCTCAGAAATTTTCGCTGTGACGGTTTTTCGTTGCTGTCGAAATGGAACAACTCCGGATTCGCCGGAGCGGTCGAGGCCAGTTTTTCGATCTCGATGTCCACGGTGACGATAACTTCCTCACCTGCTCCCAGTCGACCGATTGAAAAGAACAACTGGCTGGAATCGCTTCCTTCCTTGATTCGGGCGACAGAAACATTGTCTGGCTTGTTGATTGAAAGAACTTTGACGTTTTGCTCTGGCCATTGCATAGGGACGGGAACGGTGGCCTGAATGCCCGTCGTGTCGCTTGTTGCCTGGACTTTCAATCCGAACCGCCACGATTGTGTCACAGGCAAAACGCTGGCGGTGGGGAGGTGGATCGAGGAAGGGATCGTCGGGTTCGCGGGCGATTCAACTTGTGCCCCGGCGGGCTGCAGGAATGCAACACCAAACAAGTACGTTGCAACGATTGAAGCGCGAGCGAACGGTTTCATGTCGTGACTTTCTGTCATCGAGAATCGCGTGCGGGCAAGACATCGCGGATCCACAAGACTGATTTTAGCTGGCCGCTGCCAATGATGGTCTCCGAGACAAACAATTGGCTCTCCTTGTTCTCTGCGACCTTGATGTTTTCGCCTTTTTGCAAGATCACACGCGGGTCGCTCATTTTCCCGAACTCGGTTTTGCCTTCGAGGACGGCGGGATACCACCGGCCCTCGCCCCCTTCATCCTGCAAATAGAACTCGGCGTACTCGCCATTGTCCGCCCACACCATGCGAGCCGGGATTTTGATGGAACGGCACATGGCAACAAAAGCGTAACTACGATCTTCCGGCGAGCCCTTGAGGTTCTTGATAGCGTCGGTCGCGCCCGTTTCCTTGATCGATTTGTCGACGTCAATGCTCGTCGTCACCCAATCAAAGATGGCCCGGACTTTTCCCCAAGGCTGTTCGATCGGTTCAACAAGACTCTCTGCCAGTTTGCGAATCTGGGGCGTACGACTCTCGATGCTCTTGCCAGGACTCAACCATTGGCGAATTTCACGAGGTGGCCGGTCCGGGATCAGAAGGTGATCGGTCCCTTCCGGATACAGAACTTCCTTGACGGTCACCTCGAACAGGATTTCAAACTCGATTTGTTTGGAAGCGGGAATCTGGGGAATGGTCGCCAGCAACTGCCGGATCGTATCGGTTTCGCGATAACTGCTGCGGCGGACTTCGTCCGGCAGATTCTCCTCGAACATGGTCACGTGCTGTTCGGGCCAATCGACAGGAACGGGCAGGGTGACAAGTACATTTTTGATGGGACTATTTGCCGTTTGAATGCGCGCCCCAACCCGAAAGACGTGCTTGACTTCCTGGGCTGTCGCATTGGGGTTGGCCGAAGGTTGAGTCGACTCTTGTGTTCGAGCGCCCTGAGTCAGTGCGCAGACCGGAACAGGACATATAACATTCAGTAGACTAGCGACGGCAACCACGCCCGCGATCATCGCGACGGAGACCCTGATTGAAAACGTCATCGGCAACTCGACTTTCGGCAACACTCCGGCGGCAGTGGCAATAAAAAAAGGGAATACCGAAATATCCGGTATTCCCTGTATATCTTAACTTGCCTGCCGAAGCAGTTTGGGATAATTCGTTACTTTCAGTTTCGGAATAATTGCCGTTGGTCGTTTAGTAAAACAGTCAAACCTAGGTGCCGCCACCTGGGCTAGGCAATGATCCACTTGACGTAGGTGGAACGGTTGTGCTGCCATGACTGGGACTGTTGTAACTATCGAACACTGGCGCGCTAATGGTAGCACCGCCATAGTTCGATCCTTGGGTGTAAGGATCACTGTAATTATCGCCAGAATATGAAGGCGCATCCGAATTGCCGTACTGGCTATTCACGTATTCACTTCCGGCGCCAGATGAGGCATCATCAAATCCCATTCCAAACGATGGCTCCGGGGCGGGAGATTGGCATTGGTTGCAGGATCTGTTGAAAAGCGATCGAATGGGCCCGCAGGCACAACCCGTCGCTGCGCCAATTAACAGGGCAACAAATAAAAGAAGGATTGCTTTTTTCATCGAAATACTCCGCTGGGGGGAACTGACTCCGAAACGTTTTGGGTATTAACCAACACCCATCAACCCGGAATCGCGAAAACCTACCCCGCTGGCAAGCGATGGCAAGCAAATTTGTTTCGATTAGTCAACATTGTTGTTTTTGTGAACCGCAAGGCTGCGGAATAACGGATTATGCAAGTTGAACGGCTGAATTCGGTTGCACAAATAATTCCGATTTCAGGGAAACCGGACCGGAATGCCTGCTGGATGGGAACCACCCGTCAAAAATTGGCGTGGCTGTTCCCGCTTGCAGTCTGCTGGTTATTGTCCATCACGGCGGAAGCACAAGGTCAATCGGATGCCTTCCCCGTTCCGTCGCGTTCAGCCGATCCATTCGCTTTTCCCTACCCGCCTCCATTGCCAGGTGAACCCGGCGTCACCCTGTCACGCAGGTACATGCTTGACGGAATGCCGGAACTTGAGTTTCACTTGCGGCCGGAGGATGAACTTTGGCTGGTGTCGTCGCGTGAGATGTCGACCGAATGCACGGGTCCGTCGCGAATGGTTTACCGTCGTTCGAATGGTGACGAATGGGAAGAAGCATCGCTGGGGCGAATTCTCGATTCATTCAATACGCGTTATGAACTGCAAAATGTAATATTTCTGCATGGAGACCGGACTGATGAGTTTTGGGCTCGTCGCCGTGGAAAACAAGTGTATCAGGCGACCATTGGAAATCGTCCCGAGTTGCCTCCGACACGCTTCATTATATGGGCCTGGCCATCCGAGCCCGAAAGGGAAAACGTTATTCGACCGTTCAAGGATTTTGCCAACAGTCTTGATCGTTGTCCAATCGACGGGTTTTGGCTTGGTTGCTTTCTCTCGCATTTGCCGCCAGAAGCAGACCCGTTGCTTGTTTCGTACAGCCTCGGAACGCAGGTTGTCTTGACCGCGTTATCGGATTTGCTGGCCGCCGGATCCAATCGAAACTACCGGCTGCTTTCCATTGCACCGGTGACTCGCTGCGACTGGGCGAGTGACGAGAACGAGGTCAAGCTGGCGGCAAGCGCGATTCGATCATTACATCTTGTTCGAAATGATCGAGACGTCGCCATCAGGGCCTTTGCAATCTATTGCCGGCTAACGACATCGGAATCGACGACCCCTGGAATAGACAAACTGGTAGCGGCTTTGGGACCAACCCGACAGATTGACGTGGCATGTGAAGAAGGAAGCGAACATAACGTTTCCGGCTATATCGGGCTCGCTTCCGTGATTCGCGAATTTGATTTGCTTTTCGCCAACGGCCATTCGGCGCTCGTACAAAACCGGTAACTCGCTTCCGACTGCCTGGCCATCGCTCGAAAAACCGGCGAATCGGCGAACTTTCATGCTGGTTCCGCTTGCGATTTAGCCTGTTGGCTTTATGATCGGGGCCTTACCGAAAAGGCAAATTCTGATTTTCCTTGCCTGAATACTGAATTGCAAACGGCCTGGTTCGGCATGAACACGACATTGATTATCTATTGCGTCCTGATCGCAATTGCGTCGTGGGTGGGTGGCTGGATTCCTGCAAGTATCAAACTGGGCCATCGTCAAACGCAACTGGTTCTGTCACTCGTTTCCGGCGTAATGCTGGGCGTGGCGATGTTGCATTTGCTGCCGCATTCCATTCGTTTGTTGCAAGACGATTCGCAGGCAACCACAATCGCGTTGGGAGGACTGATGTTTATGTTCCTCACGATTCGTATGTTTCCTTTTCATGACCACGATGCCTTATCAAAAGCGACCGTTGATTCGCACCAATGCGATCATCACGATCATGTGCATGAAATTCGGCGAGAGGATGTGAGCTGGATCGGTTTGGGAATCGGGTTTTCCATTCACACGCTGATTGACGGGATCGCATTGGCGGCTGCCACCAGTGCCACCGGGGCTTCGTCGGCGGGGCTGGCCGGCCTCGGCGTGTTTATCGCGATCTTCCTGCACAAGCCGCTGGATGCGATGACGATCACATCGCTAATGGCCGTTCGCGGATGGTCCCGTTCCAAACGGGCCTTTGTAAATACGCTGTTCGCGATCATGTGTCCGCTGGGCGCGGCCTTGTGCGTTGCCGGCTTTACCGCAATTGGCGGAAATCATGATATGTTCTTTGGTGCCGCACTTGCATTTTCAGCAGGGGTGTTCCTGTGCATCTCGCTGGGCGACTTGCTACCCGAAGTTCAGTTCCATTCGCACGATCGATTAGCGATGTCCGGTGCTCTTGTGCTGGGCGTTGTCCTTGCGGCAATGTTGCAGTTGATTCCCGTGTGACCTGGCATCGTCGAGCGTTGCTGTTCGGTGCATTTTATTCAGAAACAAAAAACTGCCTTGATGCACCCGTCGGCCCGCGTTGAGAAAACATCGTAGGCCTTGATCGCATCGACAGGCATGAATCGATGCGTGATCAACGCCAACAGCTCCGCTTCGAATTGATCGACGATGCTGTCAAGTCGATCCATAAAATGTCTCGCAGAACAACGGCCGGTCCGGTATACCAGGTTTTTGTTGTAGGCGTCGGCGGGTCCGAACGTAAACCCAGGTGTGCAATGACAACCGATTACGGACATTGTCCCGCCCGGCCGGACAAATTGATAAGCCAGCTT
This sequence comes from Pirellulaceae bacterium, assembly GCA_031414755.1. Lineage (GTDB taxonomy): Bacteria > Planctomycetota > Planctomycetia > Pirellulales > Pirellulaceae > CAJQPP01. The sequence continues at coordinate 10,716 of JANNWJ010000021.1, forward strand.
TTGAGCTTCCGGCAATCCCACCAGTTCCATCACAGAATCGGCACCGCGGCCATCGGTTCGTTGCATCAACATCTCCTGCAAGGGAGCCGGATCGCAAAATGTCGTTGCCCCCATCCGTGCGGCCATGGCCAAACGCTGTGGCTGCATGTCCAGCGCCAGGAGATTTTGCGGTTCAACGCCCCGTGCCTGGCAAGCGAGCAGGCAGAGCAGACCGACCGTCCCGCATCCAATGACAACGTGAACACCCTGTTCGTTGGCGCCGGCCATTTCAGCACAATAAAAACCGGTGCTTAAATTGTCGCCAAGCAACAGACCGATTTCCGGTGCGCGACCTGCCAGGCGCACCAAAGTTCCATCCGCATGGGGAACGCGAACCAGTTCTGCCTGCCCTCCATGTAATCCGGACTGACCACTTCGCCATCCAAACAACTGATTCTTGATACATCGGGCGGTAAGCCCCGAGAGACAATAAAAGCACTCACCGCAACTGGTCGAAAAGGGTGCACAAACGATTTCACCGGACTGGAATCGCCGCACCGCGCTGCCGCATTCAACGACTTCGCCGATGAATTCGTGCCCCATGACCGTACCCGGATCGAGTCCCGTTTCCCGTCCGAAAAACGGATGCAAATCACTTCCGCACAATCCGGCCATGCTGACAGAGACGATGGCGTCGCCTGCGGATTCGATTCGGGGGTCGTCAAGCTCTTGCCAGCCAACCTTGCCAATGGATTGAAAGCAGACTCCATTCATGTTTCACTTCCCGTTGCCATTTGCTTTTGGGCAAAAATACAATTATGGAAAAAGATAAACCACTTATTGACCGGCGGCCGACCCTTCGGCTCGCGGATCATGGACCCCGGTGAACAAGCCCGTTACAGGATCAAAAACGATTGCCTGAGTCACACCGGTCCCCGAATTGTTTTCGATATTGTGGCCCCGGGATCGAAGACGCACTTCCATTCGTCCATCAAAGCCATTTTCAATATACAGTTTGTCCGGCGACCACTGCTGATGAAATCGTCGATCGCCAATGGCGCGATTCATATCAAGTCCAAAATCGAGATGCCGGACGATCGCCAGCACGACCTGCGTTATAATTTTTGGACCGCCCGCTGCGCCCACCGTCATAATCGGCTTGCCGTCAAGCAACACGATGGTCGGACTCATGCTCGACAGAGGCCGTTTGCCAGGCTGAACCGAATTCGCATCATTTCCCAGCAGGCCGAAGGCATTGGGGGTGCCAGGTGCAATCGAAAAATCGTCCATCTGGTTGTTCATTACAACTCCCAGGCCCGGCACGATGACTTTCGAGCCGAAACTTGTGTTGACAGTTGACGTAATCGCCACCCAGTTTCCTTTATCATCGGCTGTCGCAATGTGCGTCGTATGCCGCTCGAACAAATTGGAGTCGGCCAACGGGGGTGTTCCATGCGAATCAACGTTGATTGCCCGAACAGGATCAATGCGCGCGGCAAGCCCCTTGGCATAGCCTTTGTCGATTAACCCCCTGGGAACATCGGCGTACTCGGGATCGCCCAGCCAATACGCCCGATCGGCAAACGCCAGCTTCATTGCTTCCGTAATCACGTGCGTCGAGTACTCGACATCATCCAGGGATTCATTGCGGAGTTCAAAATTTTCCAGGATATTAAGTATCTGTGCAACGTGAATCCCGCCGGAACCTGGTGGAGGAAAACCAACGATCGTGTATTCGCGATAAGTGGTGATCAAGGGCTCTCGCGAAACGGTGTGATAGTTGTCAAAGTCATCGGCGGTCATGATTCCGCCGTTTTCTTTCATCCATGCCGCTGTTTTTTCGGCGAACTCACCGCGATAAAAGTAATCCGTCCCCTGTTCGGCGATTTTGCGATAGGTGTCAGCAAGATCCGTTTGTCGGAGCAAGTCCCCTTTGCCGACTGGCGCACCATCCGGTTTGAAAAACACCCCCCGACTACCCGGATATTTCACCAACTCGTTTTGAACCGATGAGACCCGTTCGGCATAAGACTCGCTGATTTCAAAACCGTTTTCTGCAACATCTGCCGCAGAGGCAATCAAATTGGCAAGAGGTAACCGGCCATGTTCTGCTGCGGCTTCGGCGTACGCCGCCAACGCACCCGGCACTCCGCTTGCCAGCGCTCCCAATTGCGACAACGACGTATCCGGTTGACCATCAACCAAAAAAATGTCGCGGTTCGCCGCGGCGGGGGCCATTTCGCGCCCGTCGATAGCGACAAATTTTCCGTCGCCGGTGCGAATCAAAATAAAACACCCGCCTCCGATACCTGAGTTGTAACCATCGACGACTCCCAGCATCAAACCTGCGGCCACAGCAGCATCGACGGCATTTCCACCTTCAGCCAGGGCATCGATTCCCGCCTGGGTTGCCAATGGATGGACGGTGGCAACCATGTTTTTTGCGCTCGTGGCTACATTCGGTGGAAGTTTCTGTATGGCGGACAGAATCAGCGGGTTGGCCGCTAGTTGCAGTAAGCCAAAGGCCGTCATTGGAAATACCAAAATTCGCAAAATCCGAATGCGTTGAAAAAATTCTTTAGGATTCATCCCGACCTGCAACAAGGGAAATTGATGGTATTTTGGTCATGATCGATCATTTTTGGCCATGGATACTTGCGCGACAAGCTGTCTAACGAAATTCGCTTGCGTTAGATCCAACTCTTCACGTATCCTTGGCTTTATGAACGATGAAAAGGAAGACGATATCGAATCGCTTGATGGCGAACCCAAAGTCGACAACGGCATGGAAATGTCGCTTAGCGAACTCGGTCGGGCCTATGCCAAGGCCGTTGGCCTGATTCCGGACACTCCGGCAGGCGAAGCCAACGAAGCCGATGACGATTTGCAAGGCAACGAAGCGAACGCCTGCCCGATCTCGCCCCGTTCTATTCTTGAATCCATTTTGTTTGTTGGAACGCCCGACGGTGAGGCTTTATTAACGACCCGACAAATTGCTTCGATGATGCGGGACGTCACGGCAAAAGAAGTTAGTCAACTTGCCGATGAAATGAACGCGGATTACCAGGCCGAGGGTGCCGTCTATCGAATTGAGAAAGACAACAACTCGCTTCGCATGGTCCTGGCCGACGAATTCGAACCGGTTCGCGAAGGCTTTTATGGCGAGGTTCGAAAGGCGCGTTTGACACAACAAGCGGTCGATGTACTGGCCATTGTGGCCTACCACCAGCCGACAACCCGCGAACATATTTCGGAACTGCGGTCCCGCGACTGTGGCAGCGTACTTAACCAGCTTGTCAAACGCGCATTGCTTTCGGTCGAGTCCGATCCTGAAACCGACCGCAACAAATTGTATCGGACGACCAATCGATTCCTTAAGCTGTTTGGTCTGGAGTCGCTGGACGACTTGCCGCAGTCTGCCGAGGCGCTTTTGCCCGACGCCGATATTTAACAAGTGTTCCACCAGGTGTCACGCATGACCGAATCTGTTGAACGAGTCGTCACTTATCATGATGTCGTCGCTGCCAGTGAACGATTATTCGGACAGGCGCACCTGACGCCAACGATTTCATGCAAGACACTGAACAAACGGGCCAGTCAGCTGGTTCCGCGCGAATTGTTTTTCAAATGCGAAAACCTGCAACGAGTCGGTGCTTTCAAGTTCCGTGGCGCTTTCAATGCCGTCAGCCAACTCTCACAAGGCCAACTGCAATGTGGCGTCGTCACGCACAGTTCCGGTAATCATGCCCAGGCGTTGGCTTTGGCCGCATCGCTCCATGATGTTCCGGCATGGATCGTCATGCCCACCTCGGCACCCGCCATCAAACGCAACGCCGTAATCGGCTACGGAGCAACCGTTGTCGATTGCGAACCAACTCTTGCCGCCCGCGAATCGACAGCAGATCGAGTGCAGTCGGAAACGGGTGCGACGTTTATTCATCCATTCAACAATCCGCATGTAATTGCCGGGCAGGGTACAGCCGCCCTGGAGATGATTTACCAGGCGTCAGGCCTTGATTTGATCATTGCCCCTGTGGGTGGCGGCGGCTTGATTTCTGGCACTGCGTTAGTCGGTGAATATCATGGAATTGACATTGTTGCAGCGGAACCCAGCGGTGCCGACGACGCCGCACGAAGCAAAGCGGCCGGTAAAATCCTTCCATTGACCGGACCAAACTCGATTGCTGACGGATTGCTGACGAGCCTGGGAGAACTCACGTGGCCGTTTGTTCGCGATCATGTAAAACAAGTCGTGACCGTCGAGGACTCGGCAACTATTGAGGTCATGCAGTACTTTTGGGAACGGACCAAGCAGATTATCGAACCCAGCGCGGCCGTTGCTGTGGCCGTGGCGCTGTCCAATGAAGTCCTTTCAAACCCTCGCTGGCGTCGCATCGGGGTCATTCTCAGCGGAGGCAATGTCGATTTGCAGCGATTGCCCTGGTGAGTTCGGCTAAGGGACAACAAATGCAGTTGGGCCAAAGCTCTACGCGATAATCGCTTCGACAACATTGGCTTTTTCAACGCCAGTCAGTTTTGCATCAAGCCCCTGGAACCTGGCCGAAAAGCGTTCATGGTCGATGCCGCACAATCGCAAGATCGTTGCGTGCAAATCGTGCATCGTTACCGGATTTTCCGCAACGCGATAACTGAACTCATCCGTAGTCCCGTACGTGATACCAGGTCGAATCCCGCCGCCAGTCATCCAGATGCTGAACGCCTGGATATGATGATCGCGTCCACTCCCCTGTCCCATTGGAGTCCGGCCAAACTCGCCACCCCATATCACCAGCGTATCATCCAGCATTCCGCGCTGCGCGAGATCTTCGACCAGCGCCCAACATGCCTGATCGGTTTCTTTCGCCGTAATGGGCATGCTTTTATCGATGTCACCGTGATGATCCCAGCCGCGATGATACAACTGGATAAAACGGACACCCCGTTCGGCCAGGCGCCGTGCCATCAGGCAATTCGAGGCAAAGCTCCCGTCGCCAGGTTCCTTGATGCCATACGCATCCAGCGTACTGGCATCTTCGTTGGCGAAATCCGAAAGCTCGGGAATCGACGATTGCATTTGAAAGGCCATCTCGTATTGGGCGATACGCGTCGTCAACTCCGGATCATGAACTTGTCCGGCCAGCATTCCGTTGAGCCGATTGATCTCGTCAACAACCAGCCGTTGCGTGCTTTGACAAACTCCTTCGGGGTTTCCAATGTAATGAACCGCATCACCACGCGACTGAAACTGCACACCTTGATATTTTCCCGGCAAGAAACCGGCCGACCACTGGCGTGCCGAGATGGGTTGCGCGCCTCCGCCTGATGATTGCGAAACCAGAACAATAAATCCGGGCAGATTCTCCGTTTCAACTCCCAGTCCATAGGTCAGCCAGGAACCCATGCTGGGACGACCTTTCAGGATCGAGCCGCTGTTCATAAAAGCCTGCGCGGGATCGTGATTGATCTGTTCCGTTTGCATGGAGCGCACAATACAAATTCGATCGGCCATTCGCGCGGTATAGGGAAACAACTCCGAGATGGCTTGTTGCGACTGGCCATGTTTTGCGAATTTGGCAAACGAGCCGAGCGAAACCAGCCTGGTGTTTTGAAGTTGCGCCAACTGCTGGCCGGCGGTCAGGGAATCAGGAAAGGGCTGGCCGTTCTGTTCCGTCAAAACCGGTTTCTCATCGAACGATTCGATTTGCGAAGGCCCGCCGGCCATGCACAAATGAATGATTCGCCGGGCTTTTGCCGGGAAATGCAGCGGGTTGATCATTCCCGGCACACCAACATCCGGCACACCTCCTCGAGTACTCGCCGACACCGTTGACGCCATTAGTTGCGAAAGCGCAATACCACCCATTCCCAATGCGGAATTTTGCAGGAAACTCCGGCGGTTTAATCGATTGATTGTTGTCGGTTCGTTCCACATCCTGTTAGTACCTCGTAATCGTTTCGTGCAGATTCAAAATGACCCGACAGACGTTGGCCCATGCCGCCAACAGTACGGGGTCCAGTCCATTTCCCGACATTGACAGGCCCGTATCAATCAATGCTTTTGCGGCATCCCGATCAGCGTCATAAACCGCTTTCAGTTCATCCAGCAAATAAACAAGCGAACCCGTTTCCATTTCATTCGGTTCGCGCAACAAGGCACACTGATACGCAAACTGGATTTGTGATTCGACAGACTCCTCTCCCTTCGCTTTCAATACCCGGGCTGCAAATGCAACCGACATTTCGACAAATGCCGGGTCATTCAATAGCGTCAAGGCTTGCTGCGGATTGTTGGCTTCATTCCGCATCGCAATGCAATCTTCGCGACTTGGTGCATCAAAGTTCGCCAACATCGGATGCAGGAACGCCCGTTGCCAATGCATGTAGATACCGCGGCGAAACTGATCACGAACCGGTGAATCCTCGTAGCGCCGGTCGGGAAATTGCAAATTTGCATAGTAGCCCGTCGGCTGGTAAGGCTTGATGGGCGGCCCTCCCGAATCGGCTTGCAAAAGCCCGGCAATCGCCAGCCCGTTATCGCGAACCATTTCTGCGGAAAGTCTTCGCGGCCGTTGTCGGGCCAGTAACTGGTTATCAGCATCGGCTGTCAGTAAATCCGAATTCGACTGGGTCGAGCGCCGATAGGTTTCGCTGGTGACAATCAGTCGTACCATATGTTTGACGTCCCATCCACTTTCGCGAAACTCGCTTGCCAGCCAATCCAGAAGTTCCGGATGAGTCGGGCTGGCACCTTGAGCGCCAAAATCGTCCGAACGGGCGCTGAGACCTTGTCCGAAAAACTGTTGCCAAAGTCGATTCATGACGACACGGGCTACGAGCGGATTGTCGTCGGCTACCAACCACCTGGCCAGGTCCAGTCGAGTTAACCTGCGCCCATCGTCGTTGCCTGGTTGTGGCAGAAAATGGGGGACGGCGGGTGCGACTATTTCTCCTGATGTATCTTGCCAATTGCCTCGTGACAAAATGCGAGTTTCCGACGGCTCGATGGACTTTGTTGTCAGCACCGGAGTTTTGCCGTGACGACAATTTACAATTTCCTGATCGATGGCTTGCAATTGTTTCAACAACTCGATATCGCTACCCGATGACCGAACATACGCCATCCTTTGCCACGTATCGCCTGGCACCGGATCTGACTGTGCATTCGATGAAGTTCCATCGTGCTCTCCGCCAGCGCCGGCAAACAATGCGTCAGACTTCATCTGGTGCAGATCGTTGGTATCGTTTGGAACGAGCGGCGAAAACGAAACTCGAATTCCTGAAACCTGTTTATTGTCTCGACAGTCAAGATGGACCCGGTCACCGTCGTTTAGCCGGATCGGCGATCGAAAAACATAAACGCCCGTATGCGGCATGCCCCCCGCAGCCGTTCGCCAACCCGACGTAATTCCTGACATCGCGAAGCCATTGGCGTAATCGAGTGTTTTTCGATCCGCGTCCGCCAAATGAATCGGAATCGTCTCAAGCTCTTCAATCCCGTTTCGTCGTATTCGAATGAGCGGATTCAAATCAAAAGGATCGAGTTTCCCGTCGCGGCGAATACTGTCACCCTGTTCTGCTGACGGGAGCAACTCGATCCGAACGGATGCGATCGTACCTGGCTGGATCAACTCCAGTTCCGTAGCGTTGTCGCCGGAAAACACGATGCTTCCATCGATTTGCCTTGAATATTCGAGTTGTCCATCCACGGCAGTCCAGGGAGTGGCAATTTCCCACCCATCGGGATGTTGCGTTAAAAATTCCCTGATTTTGCCAGCCCAGTCATTGAATCCATCCAAACTGGTAACTTGATATTTTCCAACCAGTTCGTTTTGCTCCTGTCGCAACGAATCGATTCGTCCAATCAGAAAAGCACTCTCCGTCTCGATTTCAGGCGGAAAGGGATAATCATTATTGAATCCGCGCAAATCCGGATTGGGGGTATAGGCGTAGTCGTTATAGACACCCCATTGCTGAACATCGGCAAAAAAAGCCCCCATTGAATAGAAGTCTCGCGACGTAAACGGATCGTATTTGTGATCGTGACATTCGGCGCATCCCATCGTCGAACCAAGCCAAGCGGTACTAACAGTTCGAACGCGATCGGCAAAGTACTTTGCCAGGTACTCGCCCGGTTGCGCGCCCCCCTCTCGAGTCATCATGTTCAACCGATTGAAACACGTTGCGACCAATTGATCGGTTGTCGGACTGGGCAACAAGTCTCCGGCAAGTTGTTCAATCGTGAACTCGTCGAAGCGCTTGTTTTCATTGAAGGCTCGAATCGCCCAATCGCGATAAGCCCAGGCGTTTTGGTTTTGGTCACCGTGAAATCCAACGGTGTCGGCGTAACGAACGACGTCCAGCCATGGACTTGCCATCCGTTCGCCATATTGGGGTTGAGCGAGATATTCATCGACTTTTCGCAACCAGCTCGCATCGTTGTCGTCGTTGACAAATTCGGAAACTTCGTCCCACTTCGGAGGGAGGCCCAACAGGTCCATTGACAGTCGTCGCACCAAAGTTTTTGAATCAGCTCGCGGAGCCGGCGTCTGCGAACTGTCCGAAATTCCTTTCAATACAAAGGCATCGATCGGATTGGCTGGCCGATTTTCGGCTGAGCCAATGTCTGGAATGTCGGGCCGGGCAAGTGGCGCATAGGACCAATGCGCTTGATAAAGGGCTCCCTGTTGAATCCAGCGAGTCAACACGTCTCGCTCAAGATCCGACAACGACTTGTTCGAATCAGGAGGAGGCATTTGAAAATCGGGATCGTCCGACTGGATACGTTCAAGTAATAACGAATTCTCCCAATCGTCTTCGTCAATAGCACCTTGCTCAACCGCGACTTCGCGAATATCCAGACGTAATCCTGCTTCCCGCTGCGCCGGATCGGGACCGTGGCAAAAATAGCATTTGTCCGAAAGGACTGGCCGGACGTCCCGGTTGAATTGCACAATGGAATCCGGCTGCTGCCGGGCAACCGTCGTCTGAGGCAGCAATGTCAAAATGACCCAGGGAATACAAAATCGCATATCGTGTTCGATTGGGAATGAACCAACAAGAAACAATTTGTCCGATGACACATCGCGTGATTATGACCCAAAACGGGACGGTCTAACAGCAAACAAACAGGTACTGGAGGCAACATACGGGGTTTATTGCCGCAAAAACCTGCCGAATCCCGCATTTCTGTAATCTGCCCGGGACCGTAATCATTCCCCAATCAGAAACCGATACAAAATAGAAAAAACGTGGCAACGAGAACTTCGGAATGGTTTCCTGATTTTCAGCTTGCCTCCGCTCGATCTTTTTGAGAAAGCGTTAAACTACAATCGCTGGAGACCTTGCCGGCAATTGTGTCAATTCGGCTCCCGACCGGCAATTCGGACAATTTCGGTTGCCGGGCCAGCCTTCAAAAGTATCCCTTTTTTCACAGACCGATCATGATCGACATAGTAATTCCCGGTTTCGGCGAATCCATTCAGGAAGTTCAAATCAGTCAGTGGCTAAAAAAACAAGGCGATTATGTCGACAAAGACGAGGATCTTGTCGAACTGGAATCTGAAAAAGCGTCACAGGCGCTCCCATCTCCTGAGTCGGGGATCATTCGCGAAATCGTCCATCAAAACGGCTCGTTCGTAAAAATTGGCGAACTGATTGCACGAATCGAAAAAGCCGACAAACCCTTATCCGCTTCGAACCCTGCTCCGGTTGGCGATTCAAGGGCCAATGTCAGTCCTGTTCCGGCGTCAACCAAAGATGCGGCGCGGGTTATGCCGGCCGCCGAGCGAGTCTTGCATGAAAACAAATTGGTCGCTTCCGAAGTAACAGCCACCGGCCCCGGAGGTCGATTGTTAAAGGAAGATGTCGTGCGACATATCGCGACACCGAAAGTCCCCGTTATTCCGCGATCTACCGTCGTAACACCCGCTGCGATTCACGAGTTCAATGAAATGATAAACTTTGGCGAGCGAATCGATGATCGCAAGCCCATGAGCATGATCAGGCGAACGATCGCAAACCGGTTGGTCGAGGCCCAGCAAACCGCCGCGCTGTTGACAACTTTTAATGAAATCGACATGACGCCGGTGATGGATTTGCGCAGCAAATACAAGGAGGTATTTGAAAAGAAACATGGTGTGAAACTGGGCTTTATGTCTTTTTTTGCCAAAGCCAGTGTCGAAGCCCTCAAACGATTTCCTGCCGTCAACTCGCAAGTCGAAGGAAACGATGTCATCTTCCACAACTACTGCGATATCGGTATCGCAATCGGCGGCGGAAAAGGACTTTTAGTGCCGATTTTGCGCAGTGTCGAACACATGAGCTTTGCCCAGGTCGAACGGAGTATCGGTCATTTTGCCGATCTTGCTCAACAGAACAAAATCCAACCGACCGATCTGCAAGGCGGAACATTTACGATCAGCAATGGCGGCGTTTACGGCTCATTGCTTTCAACTCCTATCGTCAATCCACCTCAAAGCGGCATACTTGGATTGCATTCGATACAGAAACGTCCGATCGCAGTCGATGATCAAGTCGTGATTCGACCCATGATGTATGTCGCATTGACATACGATCACCGTATCGTCGATGGTCGAGAAGCGGTTCAATTCCTCAAGACGATTAAGGAAGTCCTCGAAGAGCCTGCCCGGTTGTTCCTGGAAGTTTAGCGAACCTTCGTCCGACGCCTATTGCCTGTCATGAATGACAAGGCAATTGCCGCCGCACCCAACCCCGCGCAAATCATTCCAACCCAACCCCAGATTTGAAGTATTGCAGCTTCTCGGCGGTCCCTGAGATATTGATGCTCGACCCAAACTTCTACGGTTGAGACATCAATCTTCTCCCAGTTTGACAACATTGTCGTCGGCGAAAATGCTGCCACACGCTGGAGAAAGGCGTCGTTGGCCCGAGTGACTGGACGATCCGTCTTGATTTGGGCACTTTTCCATAGCGAATAGCTCCCGAAAATACCGCATATAACCAGGAAAACAAATCCAACGGCAAATGCTGCCCGGCGAGCCGGACTCCAACTCACTGCTGGACGTTTGATTTCTTCTGATGCCGGAATCGACGCTGATTCAAGCGCCCGAATGTCGCGTAGCGTACCGAGCTTGATCGACCGACCGCACCTGACGCAATTAATAGTTCTCCCGGCCTGCGAAATTTCAACAGGAATCCGGTTTTCGCAAGAACTGCAAACAAGAATATACCGTTGAGTCATTGTGCCAATGCTTGCAAAAAGGATTGTCCAGCTTTCCCTGATCGGGCGCGATATCGCCCTGATCTTATTCGGTTGCGATTACGGGAACAATCTACAGCGGTATAAGTCGAGCATCAACACTCCTGAATCAGTCAAGAAACTTCAGGCCGCAAAGGGGCATTATTTGTTATTGGTCCAACTCGGCACTTTGTGCCCTGATGCTGGTTGGCAAAGTTGCCTTAGTTGAAAACACCATCGAATCTGAAGTAAAAACCGTTTTTGACCGCCGGAATTACCCAGAAACGAAGGGCTGCAAAAAACGCATTTACCAACCTGAATACCCGTCAGAATGTTGGGAAAACGCCAATTGTTGTTACAACAAGGCTGAATTGCGACGACAAGTACACTTAACGCAACTTTTGGGTTTTTGATGACCTGAAATGGGGATTAACACTGGACCGAAATTGGTACTCAGTTAAAATTGTGGGGTCGTTTGACATCGCTCCCCCCAGCTGAGTTTGACAGCCCACTCAGGCACTTTTTCAATTCCTGAGACCCACGAGCTTGCATGTCAACGAACGGACGTTCCCCGATAGGGCACTGAGTTTTTTTGCGGACTGCGATTGACTGATCGCGTTGTTTGTTTTTTCCTGTTGCGCGAACATTTTTTGTGTGTTTGCCAGCGGCTTGTTCGTTTCAGCAAGCCCGCGATTTGAAAATTGCAACAAGTTCATCGCAACGCGGTGAAAGCGTGTCCGAAGATTTTTGCCAATCGGTATCTTTTTCCAAATGAAAAAACAATCGATTTCCATCACATATCCGGTGGTATGGTTCAGCGTTCCCATTAACTTGCAAACCGACAAAAATGACGCTCTGTGACGGCCAGGGAAGATATTCCGAATCTGGTTCATGACATGAACTGCAAATTCGGAAAAGTCAATTGTCGGGATTTGAACAAACCGCAGAACTTGCCTCACCCCCCAGAATCACGAATCAGGAGTTGGAAAATTGTATAACACGATCTTGGACGAGTTTGAGGACGATGCCACGCGAACACGTCTTTCCGATAACCCCTTCGACGAGTCGCTGGCCGAGAAAGAAGCTCCGGAACACGACAAGGACGATGACGACTTGCCTATCGGGCAGGACGTGGAAGCCGAAACCGAATCGGATGTCGAAACAATTGATGACGACGTTTTGTCCAGCATCGATGAAACGGATACCTGGTCCGATGACCCGGTCCGGATGTACCTGACGCAAATGGGTGAAATCCCCTTGTTGACACGCCAGGAAGAAATCACGCTCGCCAAACGTATCGAAGACACTCGTCGAAAATTCCGCACCCGTTTGCTTGAATGCGATTACGTTATCCAATCGGCATTCAAGGTTCTTAAGCGAGTTCATAACGGGGAATTGCCTTTTGATCGAACGGTACAGGTCTCGGTAACCGACCGATTGGAAAAGGAACAAATTCTTGGTCGAATCTCGTACAACTTGTCGACGCTGGAAAAATTGCTTGTGATGAACCGTCACGACTATTTGATGGCGTTATGCAAGTCCGCGACCAAAGCCGTCCGCCGTCAGGCATGGCTCAATCTGGCACGCCGCCGACGTCGTTGCGTTCGCCTGATCGAGGAATTGGGTTTGCGAACGCACCGTATCGAATCACTGATTTCCACCATTGAAAAATTCAGCGTTCGTGTCGATCAACTGTTGTTCAAGATCGATGAAATGAAAAAGGAACGCCGCCCGATTTCAGAACGAAAGCCGCTTCAGGACGAACTTCGCAACATCCTGGTTACCTGCCAGGAGTCACCGACAAGCCTTCGCAATCGCGTTCGCGACTTGCGAGTCGTATTCACCGAGTATCAGCAAGCCAAACGGGAACTGTCCGAAGGGAACTTGCGTTTGGTCGTTTCAATTGCGAAAAAGTACCGAAATCGCGGCTTGAGCTTCCTCGACCTGATTCAGGAAGGAAACGCCGGCCTGATGCGGGCCGTTGACAAGTTCGAATATCGCCGGGGGTTCAAGTTCTGCACTTATGCAACCTGGTGGATTCGTCAGGCCATCACTCGGGCTGTTGCCGATCAAAGCCGTACGATTCGGATTCCGGTACACATGGTTGAGACCATGTCCCGTGTTCGAACCGTTTCACGACAGTTGCTGCAGGAACTTGGCCGCGAGCCCACGCTCGAAGAAGTTGCCCGCCGCAGTGAGACAACCGTCGACGAAGCTCGTCGTGTTCTCGCCATGAGCCGATATCCTATCAGCCTCGATCGACCGGTGGGCAACAGCGAAGACAGTCACTTTGGTGACCTGCTTCCTGATGGAGAAGCGGAGAATCCGGCACTGGGCGCCGCCCAGGAAATGCTTCGCGGGCGAATCGATCGGGTCCTGAAGACACTCAGTTATCGCGAACGCGAAATCATCAAGCTTCGTTACGGCCTCGGTGACGGATACAGCTATACACTGGAAGAAGTCGGTCACATCTTCAAAGTCACTCGCGAACGTATTCGTCAAATCGAAGCCAAAGCCGTTCGCAAATTGCAGCAACCCAGCCGCAGCCAGGAACTCGTGGGCTTCCTCGACTAGTCCAATCGTTGAACGATTAAATAAAACTGAATTGGCCGGACGTCAAACAAACGCTCCGGCCATTTTTTTGTTGGAAAACTGTACCTGGAATTTCCCAGACAGGATGGTGACTCTTCGATGACCCAAATTAATCAGCCCTGACTAGCTACGCTCCTGGTCGTGCCACAGTGGCCATTGCACCCGATGAGAAAACGATGCAGGTTTCGATCAGCGATGGTCTTGAACGAAACGTCATGAACGGGGCAGTCAAAAGTTCCCAGCCATGAATGACAATGAATGGCACATTTTCCAGGCCCGGCGGGCCGACAAGACTGTCAGCCGGTGGTGTAAACCACCGGAAATCGTCACATAAAAAAAGCAAGCCCCGGATGGGGCGACACAAACG
>JANNWJ010000022.1:0-60336 GCA_031414755.1 Pirellulaceae bacterium
TATTGGAAGCGTTGGCGTCACGTACGCACACGTCGAAGAGAACTGATCGGATTGGGCGTGCCGCGTCGTCAAGCAATCCGCCACGCGAAGAGTCGCAAAGGCCACTGGCACATGTCGAAAACCATTGCCAGTGGCGTCGGAATGACCAATGCCTGGTTAGCTTTGCAAGGACTGCTGAGCTTGAAGAGTCTGTGGGCGGAACTTGCTCCGCTTCGTCGAACCGCCTGATGCGGACCCGCATGTCAGGTGGTGTGGGGAGGGTGGTCAGCAATGGCCACCCTTAGCGGCCCATCATCTTTCCTCCAGTGACTTACTGATGTCTGACTACATTCCTAAATTCGGTTTTTCACTTTTTCAAGACGAAAACCTGGGGAATTAAGGCACGTTCACGGAGTGAACGGCCACGTGGCTTTTCACTCCGTGAAAAAGCGATCCGGACATAAAGCGCACGCATCAAGAATCATGGTTCACCCGCCAAAACGGCCGATTTCAAATTCTCAAAAAGTGCAAATTTGGAACCAGGGACGAAGCTGCTTTGGTTGTTTGGTTCGATGCTCATACGGCAGCAGTGCCAAGAGGAGGGGGTTAGACACCAATTTGTTCCGAAGACTCCGCAAAATGGAGTCAGACCCCTGCAGCGGTTGGTTTATCGGCTGGAGAAATAACGCAAGCCACCCCGGACGCATCGAAAGTTACACTGGTTGTCAACGGTAGTTCGTTGATGGAATCAAAGAAGCAGGAATTCACCGCTTGTAAAAACATCGTGCTCTACGCGCCACTCAATATGCCTCTCCCATCGTTTCCAAACATGCCGGTATTGGTCGCGCCCCTTCCTGGTGCGTTCGCGGTTTGTATAGTCGGTCGCCATTCCTGGAATCCCAATGGCACCAATCCTGATTCCAGGCTGTCACGCAGCACCAGGGACTTTTTTGAATTGCCGGAACGGCGCTGCGTTTGTTACCGGCCTACAAGTTCTTCAAAGCGGGTGGATTGTTGTTCCCAGCGAACATCGCCAGTTGGTTCGTAGATTGTTGGAGAATCGGTAGCGCGGACGATTTGCCGAAGTGCGCTGAGGTTCGCGATCTGGCCGTCACCCATCGCTTGTACCAAACCGTTCCCGATGGCAGTTGCTTCGACGGGGCCGGCGATTACCTGGCGAGCGGTTGCATCGGCAGTTAGTTGACAAAGGAAATGGTTTTGACAGCCACCTCCTACGATATGAATCTTGTCAAACTGTCGCTGAAGAGTTGATTCCAGCAAATGCAAAGTCCGCCGATACGCCAGGGCAAGACTTTCGAAACAGCATCGCAGGTACTCGGCAGGAGTCGATGAAACGGGCTGCCCTGTTCGTTGCGCGAAGGCATCGATCTTTTCCAGCGTTTGACCTGGTAAGGCAAAAGGGGGGTCGTCCGGGTTGACGAGCGTTCGAAATGCTTTGGCCGTTTTCGCAATTTCCACGAGTTGTTCGTAGGGCATTTCCGGATCACCCGTTCGCAACGAGAATTGTCGGCGGCATTGCTGAATCAACCAGAGACCTGAAATGTTCTTTAGAAAGCGGACAGTGTTGGCGACGCCTGCTTCATTGGTAAACATATGCTCGGCAGCATCCGCCGACAAACAAGGTTCAGGAATCTCCGCTCCGAGCAACGACCAGGTGCCGCTCGATAAAAAACACCATGACGAACCGGAGTTTGCGGGGACGGCTGCCACCGCCGATGCCGTATCGTGAGATCCTGGCACGATCACGCGAATTCGGGGAGCGAGTCCAGTGCTTTCGCAAATTTCCTTGCGAAGCGTGCCAATCCTTGTGCCTGGTTGAGTTGTCGGCAAGAAACACGTTTCGGGAATCCCTGCGGCAACCAGCAATTCGGGGCTCCAGTTCCCGGTTCGGGCGTCGAGCATTTGGCTGGTGGAGGCGATCGTCAACTCACAGGCCTGCTGGCCGCAAAGCCAATAGTGCAGCAGATCGGGAATGAACAGCAATCGCCGGGCGCTTTCAACAAGAGGCTTGCTGGCGGCCGACATTGCTGCCAGCGAGTATAGCGAGTTGATCGGCATGACCTGGATGCCAGTGATGTTGTAGGTGGCTTCGGGCGAAATCTTTCGTGAGACAATTTCAAACGAGTCGATGTTGCGCGGATCCCGATAGGCGTGTGGCAATCCGAGCAGTTCGCCGTTTTGATCAAGCAACGCCCAATCAACTCCCCAACAATCGACGCCGACGGATTGAATCGAAAGTTGGCGTTTGGCGGCAGTATTTACGGCGTCACGCAATCCCGTCAGAATCTCGTTCCAGATATTACCGATATCCCAATGCAGGCCGCTTGGCAATTGAATCGTGCGGTTGGGAAAGCGGTGGACTTCCTCGATAGAAAAACGTGATCGGGCGTCGGTCAACCAAAGCAACACGACGCGCCCCGATTCGGCACCGAGATCGATTGCGATCCGTGCAGCATTATCGAGTTGCGATGTCATTCCACGCTCCGCACAAATTCCTGGCGACTTTCCCGCCCTTTTGTTTTAGCGCAAAAACGCTTCGTGCAATCCGCCATCGACCGAAATGATTTGGCCAGTTGTCTTGCTCGATTTTTCGCCGACCAGGAAAGCGATTGCTTCGGCCTGGTCTTCGGGGGTGATCGGAGACCGGGTCAGCGTCCGCCTGGCGTAAAAATCGGCGAGTTTGTCACGCAGGGCTTCGGTCACTTCGCTTTCGCTGAATTCGATCTGGTATTTTCGCAACGAATCGATCACGCGATCGCGAGGGAACATGGTCGAGCCGGCTACGACGGTAGCCGGAGCTACCGCATTGACGCGCACCAGCGGAGCCAAAGTAATGGCAAGTTCGCGCACGAGGTGGTTGGCAGCAGCCTTGGACGTGTCGTAGGCAAGGCTTCCTGCTTTGGGGACAACTCCGTTGACGCTGGTCGTCAAAACCAGGCTTCCGTTAAGTCCCTGTTCCTGCCAAATCCGTTTCGTTTCGTCGGCGATCAAATGCTGGCCAAAAACATTGACGTCGAAAGTTTTTCGCCAGTCATCATCGGCATTGCAACCCGGTTTGGGAGCAATGTAAACGCCGGCAGTTACGATGACGTGATCAAGGCCGCCGAATGCAAACAGTGTTTCGCGAAGGACAGATCGAATACTTTCCCGGTTAGTGATATTGATTGCCAACGCGATGGCCGGGCCACAGCCGGAGATTCCAGAACCGGCAACACCGATCCCTTGACCGTATATTCTTGCAAGTTCATCAGCCGTTTGTTGAGCAGCCTTTAGATCGATATCAGCGCAAACGATATGAGCGCCTTCACATGCCATGCGAAGAGCGGTTGCCTTGCCAATTCCATTACCGGCACCGACGACGAGAATAATACGTCGGGCAAGGGCTTTCTCTGGAGGCATACGGCGAAGTTTTGCTTCTTCCAGCAACCAGTATTCGATATCAAATGCTTCCTGTTCGGGAAGTGCAATGTATTCGTCGATTGCTTCTGCGCCGCGCATCACCTGTATGGCGCAGTTGTAGAACTCGGCCGTGACTCGTGATTCGCTTTTGTTTTTTCCCCACGCGATCATTCCGATTCCAGGAATCAGCACCACGGTAGGTGCCGAATCGCGCATGGCGGGCGAGTTGTCGTGGCGACATCGCTGGTAATAAGCCGCGTAGTCGACTCGATAAGTGTCGATTGCGGCAGCGGTTTTATGCTTTAAGGCCTCGAGGTCCTCGTTCGCCGGATTCCAATCGACGAACAGCGGACGAATTTTCGTTCGCAAGAAGTGATCTGGACAGGAGGTGCCAAGCGCCGCCAGTCGCGGTGCATCGTGGCTATTGACGAATTCCAGTGTCGTTTCGTCGGTTTGCAGTGTGCCAATCATTCGCTCGCTGCCTGACATTTTTCCGCGTAACCACGGAAGCAAGTCGTTTAGCAAATCATCGCGTTGCCCGGGATCGAACGACAAGTAACGTTGTCCTCCAAAAGTCATGTCCCCCTTGTCGCGGGCTGAAATAAACTGTGCCGCCCGTTCGATCAGATCAAGCGATAGTTCATAACACTTGTGCGGGTCGTCGTCGCCATTGAGCAATCCATGTTGACCGAGAACGACGCCGCGCGCGTTCGGGTGGTCTTTCCACACTTGTTTCAAAGTCAAACCAAGTTCAAATCCGGGTCGCATCCACGGCGTCCAGATGATGTCGTCACCGTAGATTTCCTGAGTCAGTTCCCTGGATCGGGCGGCAGCGGCGACAGCGATTACCGCATTTGGGTGCGTATGATCAACATGCTGGAATGGAACAAAAGCATGCAAAGGGGTATCGATTGACGCGGCTCGTGCGTTGAGATTAAAAGTGCAATGCGGGTAGTAAGCCACCATGGCGTCTTCCGCTTCCGTTTTGACGCCACGTACGTTGTAACTTGCGTAAACTGTTTGAAGGTCGTTCAGTCGATCCATATACAAGGAAGAAAAATTCTCGCGAGTTGAGGTGCGGAGATCACCACCTGAGCCCTTGACCCACATGACGTGCACTCCCTGTCCGCCCAGCGGATCGTTTTGCAAAAGTTTGGCGGAAGTGTTCCCGCCGCCGGTGTTGGTGATTCGCTGGTCACGGCCCAAAAGATTCGAACGGTAAATCAACTGTGCGACTTCATCAGTACAGGCGGCAAACTCGGAGGCTTGCCAATAGTCGGTAACGAACTGGAAACGGTTTTCGGTTGCGGAACGGGACAAGGTAACGGCCTTTGCTTCTTAAAGTGCGTAAATATCCGGGAGGTTTGGCTTTCTATTATGGTCTTTTGGCGGGCCGCGAACACCAGGCTTGATTTGCAAATCAACGCTTTCGCACCGGACACGCAACCGGTAAACTGTCAGGCACCCCCCAAATATTATCGAGGAGAATATTAGTGTCGAGTGTCGCATCGAAAAACAAGGCAACTTCTCCAACCGCCAGTTTGACGGTTGATGGTCGCGAATGGAATTTGCCCGTTGTCGAGGGTACCGAGCAGGAAATGGCGGTGGATATTTCGGCACTGCGCAAGGAAACGGGTTACATCACCCTCGATGAAGGATACGTAAACACTGGTTCGACTTGCAGCGCGATCACATTTCTGGACGGCGAAAAAGGGATTTTGCGCTATCGCGGTTACCCGATTGAGGAGCTGGCGCAAAAGTGCGACTTTCTCGAGATCTGTTATTTGCTGATCAATGGCGAGTTGCCGAATGCTGCGGAACTGGCGGCTTACAGCAGCAGTATTCGAAATCACACGTTACTGAACGAAGACATCCGGCATTTTTACCGGGGATTTCCGCGCGACGCCCACCCGATGGCGACGCTTTCAAGTGTTGTCAGTGCCATGAGTACTTTTTACCAGGACTCTCTGGATCCGCGCGATGCGGAACATGTTCGGTTGTCGATTTATCGTTTGCTGGCAAAACTCCCGACGATCGCCGCTTACAGTTACAAGAAATCGATTGGCCAGCCGTTTATCTATCCCAGAAATGACCTGGGGTATTGTGAAAATTTCTTGCGGATGATGTTTGCCGTTCCCTGTGAGCCCTACGAAGTCGATCCGGATTTTGTTCGCGCCTTGAACATGCTGTTGATAGTTCATGCCGACCACGAACAAAACTGCAGTACATCCACCGTGCGAATGGTTGGATCGTCGCATGCAAATCTTTTTGCGTCCATCGCCGCCGGTATTTGTGCGCTTTGGGGACCACTACACGGCGGGGCCAACGAAGCGGTCGTAAACATGCTGGAACAAATCCAGAAAGACGGTGGCAACGTTGCGAAATACGTTGACAAGGCCAAGGACAAAAACGATGGCTTCCGCCTGATGGGATTCGGGCACCGCGTATACAAGAACTTTGATCCTCGTGCGACGATTATCAAAACTGCTTGCGACCGATTGCTTGAGAAACGGAGTATCGATGATCCACTTTTCGATATCGCGCAGCAACTGGAGCAAGTTGCCTTGAACGATGAATACTTTGTGGAGCGAAAACTGTACCCCAACGTGGATTTCTACTCGGGAGTTATTTACCGGGCCATGAATATTCCGGTGCAAATGTTTACGGTTCTGTTTTCGATGGGACGATTGCCTGGCTGGATCGCTCACTGGAAGGAAATGCACGAATCCGATAACTTCAAGATCTGCCGACCACGGCAAATCTACACTGGCAACACGTTACGGGATTTTAAGGGACTCGAAAAGCGTTAACATGATGCCGGTTCGCGTTCCAGCACCAACTTCGTTTGTGACCGTAAACCGCCTGTATGTCCCGCAACCCGGATATGACGCAGCCATCTCCAACCCAATTTGGGAAAGCCCTTCGTATTGGGGTTATCGTACTTGGTTCCGTTGTTGTTTCGATTGCGGGATTTCTGTTCTTGCGTCAAGCGTTAAACACGCGAGTTTTCGGATTGGAGTGGGATTCACGGCACCCGGGATTCGTTGAAGACGTTGACCACAGTCGTTGGGACCGGTTGCTGAAAAAATATGTCGATGACCAGGGACTGGTTCGGTACCGGGCGTGGCATTCGAACGAAGTCGATCGGGCGGCATTGCACGATTATCTGGAACTGTTGGCGATTACCGGAATCGATAGCGACGGGCATTTGGTCAGTCGAGGAGACAGGAATGCATCATTAACGGCCCATGAAATTGCTTATTGGGTCAATGCCCATAACGCATTGTTGATCGAAGGGATACTGGCGGTATATCCAACTGACAGTATTCGCCAGCATGTAAACCCGGTTGGATACGACATTCAACAACATCTCAAGTTGATGACCGGCGGTCGGGCGTTTTCCCTGGATGACATCATTCGGACTTGTTTGGCAAGTTTTCATGATCCACGTGTCAGGTTTGGCATTACCAATGCATCGAAAAGTTGTCCCGCACTTTTGAACCGGGCCTGGACCGCCAGCGAAGTGGAAAAACTCCTCGAGCAGTGTGCTGGCGAGTACCTGAATTCGACATCGCATGTCTCGTTGGACAGTCACGGGGAACTACACCTGGCAAAGATGCTGGACGAAGATTATGACGGCGAGTACTGGTCGGCGATGGGTTCGTGGCGTAGGTTGACGCGGTTGATCAAAGATCCCCTCGTCCGGCAACGGATTGAATCAGGAGACGCGAAAATTGTATCCACTCCCCACGACTGGAGCTTGAACGATAAACGGTAGGTAGAAGTGACGAGAGGGGGAAGGTCTGGTTTTTGCAGGTACTTTACAGATGAAAGGTAAATCAGGAATGGCCAATCAGAACCATGCGGTCCGAGAACGGTATTCGGCTGCTGCACAAAAATCAGAACCAGCATTGTGCTGCCCGGTTTCCTACTCACTTGAATTTCTAAAGGCAATTCCCGATGAGATCCAGGAAAAAGATTATGGGTGCGGCGACCCGTCACCCTATCTGAATCCCGGTGAAACAGTAGTTGATTTGGGAAGCGGTGGTGGCAAGCTAAGTTATATTGCCGCCCAGATTGTCGGAGCAAAAGGCCAGGTCATTGGGGTCGATTTCAATGCCGACATGCTGGCATTGGCCCGAAAGTACCAAACGGAGATGGCCAGGAAATTGGGGTATGCCAACACCGACTTTCGTTGCGGAAAAATTCAGGACTTGTCGTTAAACCTTGAATTGTTGGCAGAGCGACTGAAGGGGACGGCGATCGAATCTCCCGATGATTGGTTGGCGGTGCAGTCCATCGCCGACGTGTTGCGAACTGAGGAACCGTTAGTCGCCAGTAACAGCGTCGATTGTGTTATTTCCAATTGCGTACTGAACCTGGTCGATTCCGATTCGCGAAAAACAATGTTTCGCGAGATATTTCGCGTCTTAAAAGCCGGCGGCCGGATTGCCATTAGCGATATCGTCAGTGACGAAGACGTGCCGGTCGAAATGCAGCGAGATGGTCATTTGTGGTCCGGGTGTATTTCCGGGGCATGGCGGGAAGATCGCTTTTTGCAAGAGTTTATTGACGCGGGTTTTCAGGGTTTGCAAATTGCTAAACTGGAACAGGAGCCATGGCAAGTTGTCAACGGCATCGAGTTTCGTTCGATGACCGTTGTCGCGATCAAGCCGGAGACGGGTGGGTGTCCTGAACGGAATCAGGCAGTCGTTTATCGCGGCCCATTCGAGTCGGTAATCGATGACGACGGGCACTCCTATCAGCGCGGGCAGCGAACGGCAGTTTGTGAACGAACGTATCGAACGTTGCAATCGGGACCCTTCGCCAGTCATTTTATCGGCTTCGAGCCGCAAGAACCAAACGCTTCGTTAGGTTGCGGAACACGTGATTGTTGTTAGTGCGTGTTTCACCTGGTGATCACATGCGCCGGGGCACGAATTCGGCTCTCTTTCGAAATAAACGAATTCAGCGGACGGAAATTGCCACGAGGAATACCATGCCGCTTTTTCATTTGAACCAGCCACCTTGCCTGTTCGTTCATGTTCCAAAAACAGGCGGAAACTCGATTCGCAATGTCGTTTTTAAAAAGGATTACGTGGGCCCTTGGTTTGGGGACTCGTTGCCAGCGGAATGGCAGGGCTTGTACAGTTTTGCCTTTGTCCGAAATCCGTTTGATCGCCTGGTTTCGGCATGGAAGATGTTTACGGTCGGAACAAAAGATGACGCCTGGCATTTGCCAGCGGGGGGGCCGATACTCATGACTTTGGCGGAAACCATTCGCATGGGAATGGACGAGGATGCCCCGTTTGGACATCCGCGTTATAACGACCTCAAGCCCACACCTTTGTCAAAGTTCAAGAATCACATCTTGCTGCAAACTCATCCCTACCACGGATTAAAACATGTGAAATTCGTGGGGCGATTCGAAAATCTGCAAAACGACTTTGCCATCGTTGCCGAGAGACTGAATTTGCCGTTATGCGAGTTGCCCAGGACCAACTGGACGGAACATCAACATTATCGCAAGTATTACGACACAGAAACCCGGCAGCTTGCTACCGAGTATCTGCACGATGACCTTGATCGATTCGGCTATGAGTTTTAGTGCCAGTTGCCAGGAAATTACGCGTCGGCTTTTTCGTTCTCATTTTGCCGACCTCCGACTAATGGGCATGCGGGTCCTTTTGAAGGACGGTGGAATGCTTGACGCCGTCGATTTCGATTTCAAGGCTCGCGCCGGTTGTCTTCATGGCGATAGCAAAATTTTCGTCAACGATTTCGAATCGGCTGGCCATATCGCCATTCAGGTTGATGGCGGGGATGTCGAATGTCTCTACTTCGGTGACTTTACGACTGGCTATCAATTTGTTGGCCTTGACGGGGTTTTCGGTTTTTTTGTCTTCGCCATAAACGTAAAAGGTTACCAGGTTGTCACCGTAACGTGCGACCCATTCTCCGTTGATACCCGTTTCACCAAATACAAAAGTCTCGCCTCCCATTGGCCCATGGGCGTGATCATGATCATGGCCGCTATTCCCGGACGACTTTTTGACGACAGACTTGCTCGCCTTGGTGTCCGGAGTGCATCCAGTCACCAACATCAATCCGATTGTTAAAGCCCAAAAAACCTTGCAAATGTCATTCATTTAATAGCCTCGTTGTTTCGATTTGTAGACTTAAATATTAAAATGGGAAATTTTTCTTGCCTGTACAGTTCCCTGGTCCCTCAAGTATCCAGGTTAGGCTGATTCCGACAAGTGCCCGGCGTGGACGCCTGGTCAAGCTGCGGTTGAGCGGTTATTCTAGTTGTTAACAAGACGGCTTTACGCCGGGCTTTTCCAACAGGTTTTTGCCAGAAACGGACCAGATACCTTGGCCAATTTTGGGTTTATAATTGACAACCGCCGGTGCATTGGTTGTCACGCGTGCACAGTGGCGTGCAAAAGCGAGCATGAAGTGCCCATTGGCGTGAATCGCACCTGGGTCAAGTACATCGAAAAAGGGGTGTTCCCCGATTCGCGGCGCTTGTTCTCGGTCATGCGTTGCAATCACTGCGATGATGCGCCGTGCGTCGAAATCTGTCCAGTGACGGCGCTTTTTCGACGCAATGACGGGATCGTGGACTTTGACAATCGACGGTGCATTGGTTGCAAGGCATGTATGCAGGCGTGTCCCTATGACGCACTGTACATTGATCCCGACACGCATACGGCTTCCAAGTGCAATTATTGCGCCCATCGGATCGACGTGGGGCTCGAACCAGCGTGTGTCATCGTTTGTCCCACACAGGCGATCATTTCCGGTGATCTCGATGATCCCAATTCGGAGATTTCAAAATTGAAATCTCGCGAGGTAGTTACGGTCCGCAAGCCGGAAAAAGCGACCTTGCCCCGACTCTATTACATCAATTCGGATCGGTCTTCCCTGGAACCGGCCGCAGCAGGATCAATTTCAAGTTCGATGTGGAGCCACCAATCGCGCGGTGTCGGACATTACGCACATGTTGTTGAAGAGCAAGTGTTGGCAATGGCGGCCAAATCGCGTGCTGCGGACACAGGAGTGATGGAACACGGCATGCGTGTTTTGCCTGGCCTGGCCAACGAACCTGAAAACAAGGACAATCGACTTTCGGCGAAACGATCGCCGGAAGTTGTACCGGCAACGGTCCTGAGCAAACGCCATCCTTTGGATGAAATTCGTGATGCACTGGGTTTGCGCGATCCGATTAACGGCGTCTTGAACCCGGACCGAACGAATCCAAAGCACGTTGTCAGTACTTCCGCCGTGCAAACGGAAAACGCACGACGAAGCTACGACGCACCCAACAAGGGGGTTTTGTGGGGCTGGCAGGTTTCGACTTATGTGTGGACGAAAGCTGTCTCGGCGGGTGCCGGACTGGTTGCGGCCCTGGCGACTTTTATCAATGGTCCGGCGGTTACGACGGTCGAGCAATGGGTGGCCTTGATCGTGGCGCTGCTTTTTCTTGGCGTGACCGGAATATTACTGGTAATGGACCTCGATCAACCGAAGCGGTTTTTGTACGTGATGTTTCGACCGCAATGGAAGTCATGGCTGGTTCGCGGAGCGTGGATCATCAATGCTTACGCTGCCGTATTGATCATCTGGCTGGGTACATTGGTATTTGGTACGGGGAGCGAGTTGATTTGGATTCGCTGGATATTGATTCCAACTGCTGCCATGACTGCGATCTACACAGCCTTCCTTTTTGCACAGGCACGCGGTCGCGATTTTTGGCAGAGCCCGCTTTTGTCGATTCACATGCTGGTCCATTGCGTGATCGCTGGTGCGGCAGCGATGAGTGTGCTGTCTTTGTTTTTTGAAGCGGAAGATTGGGCAGTGTGCCTGGGGCGGATTTTGATCGCTGCGATTCTCGGAAAACTGCTGATCGACTTTCTGGAGCTGGCGTCGACCCACGGCACAACCGACAGTCGCCTGGTTGCAAAAATGATTACGAATGGCCGTTTTCAAACAATGTACTGGTACGGGGTGATTGGGCTTGGCTGCGCCTTGCCTTTACTAATGCTATTGATCAATTTAATCGTATTGTTACCGGTTGCTGGATTGTTTGCCCTGCTGGGTCTGTATTTCGCGGAGCACATTTGGGTCCGTGCTCCGCAGTTGATACCCCTCAGTTAGATGAATAGACAAATATAGACAAATCGTTTCGAAATCGGGGGTTTTTGCGCTGATGGTTTTCGTTCCCGCAAGCTTCATTCAGACTGGTTTTTTATGACATCGCAAAAAAGAAGTTTGCTGGAACGACTGGCAACCAGTTTAAGAATCATCCCGGATCTCGATGCCGACCAACCTGTTGGGGGCGCGGAAGATGGGATGACCACGGTATCTCTCGAACGATTTCCGCCTATGGAACAGTGGGATGACTGGAGCGAGAACGATCCGCATGCCTGGCCGGTGCGCAAGAAAAAGAATTACATGCTTGTTCCCACGACTTGCTTTAATTGCGAGTCGGCCTGTGGACTGGTTGGCTACATCGACAAGGCGACGATGGAGGTGCGCAAATTCGAAGGAAACCCGTACCACCCCGGCAGCCGCGGACGCAACTGTGCCAAAGGGCCGGCGACGATCAATCAAATCAACGATACCGATCGCATACTCTTTCCGCTAAAACGGGTCGGCGAGCGCGGGGGCGGTCAATGGGAACGCGTTTCATGGCCGGACGTGCTCAAGGAAATTGGTGGCCGAATCAGCAAGGCACTCCGTGAGAAACGCAATAACGAAGTCGTGTATCACGTCGGCCGGCCGGGTCACGAAGGCTACATGGATCGCGTGCTCAAGGCTTGGGGTGTCGATGGACATAACAGTCACACTAACATCTGTTCGGCTAGCGCCCGGTTTGGATATGCAATCTGGCAAGGTTACGATCGGCCTTCGCCCGATCACGCAAACGCGAGGTTTATTTTGCTGGTCAGCGCGCACCTCGAATCGGGGCACTATTTCAATCCGCATGCCCAGCGAATTATCGAAGGGATGATGGACGGTGCGGAACTTGCCGTCATCGACACCCGCTTGTCGAACACGGCCAGCACTGCCAACTACTGG
Organism: Pirellulaceae bacterium; assembly: GCA_031414755.1. Taxonomy (GTDB): domain Bacteria; phylum Planctomycetota; class Planctomycetia; order Pirellulales; family Pirellulaceae; genus CAJQPP01. The sequence continues at coordinate 12,484 of JANNWJ010000022.1, forward strand.
TTACCGACGCAACCAGGAAGCGAAGCGGCTGTGTTGCTGGCGATTGCCAATTATTTGATCCAGACGGATAACTACAACGCGGCGTTTTTGCAATCATGGGTCAATTGGCAAGAGTATCTCAGTGCCGTCCATCTCGACAAGACGATCACGTTCGAGAATTTTATCGACGCACTCAAGACCGAGTACGCACAGTACACACCGGAATTCGCTGCCGCTGAATCAGGTGTCTCGGCCGAGTTAATTATCAAAGTCGCACAACGCGTCGCCGCCGCCGGATCGCGTTTGGCAACACATACGTGGCGCAGCGCTTGCAGTGGCAATCTCGGCGGCTGGGCGGTTTCAAGGGCCCTGCATTTTCTGAACGTCCTGACAGGTAGTGTGGGAACGGTCGGTGGTACATCGCCCAGCGGCTGGAACAAGTACAAACCGGATTTCTTTGACAATCCGCCGGCGGTCAAGTTTTGGAACGAGTTGCATTTTCCGGATGAATATCCACTGGCCCATTACGAAATGAGCTTCCTGCTGCCGCATTTTCTCAACGAGAATCGGGGTCGCATCGATACTTATTTCACACGTGTCTTCAATCCAGTCTGGAGCTTCCCGGACGGATTCTCCTGGATCGATATGTTATGCAATGAAGAGAAAATTGGTTGTCACATCGCGATGACCCCCACATGGAATGAAACGGCGTATTTCGCCGACTACGTGTTGCCAATGGGGCATGCCAGCGAACGACACGACTTGAACAGTTACGAAACCCATAGCGGATTGTGGATTGCTTTCCGGCAGCCGATCCTTCGGGAAGCCGCTCGTCGTGCCGGTAAACCGGTGGAATTTACGTGGCAGTCCAACCCTGGTGAAGTGTGGGAGGAAGACGAGTTCTGGATTGAACTGTCGTGGGAAATTGACAAGCAGGGTGACCTTGGTATTCGCGAGCACTTTTTGTCCCCGTATCGCAAGGGTGAAAAGATCACGATCGATGAGTACTACCAATACATATTCGACAAAACGCCGGGCTTGCCTGCCGTTGCCGCCGAAAAGGGACTTTCGCCTCTCGAATATATGCGCCGCTATGGAGCATTCGAAGTCGAAAAACGCAGCTACGAAAAACATATGCGCGAAATCCCTAACGATGAATTGCGAAAGGCGACCGTTGATGTCAGGACCGGATCGGTAGTTGCCGGGGGCGAAATCGTTGGTGTCGAAGTCGACGGTCGGGCCCGCCGTGGATTTTTGACTCCGTCGAAGAAACAGGAATTTTATTCGCAGACCATGGTGGATTGGGGCTGGCCCGAATTTCGTTTGCCGGGTTACGTCAAATCGCACGTTCATCCCGATGATATTTCCGTTGAACAAGGGGAATTCGTTCTGCTTCCTACGTATCGCCTGCCGACGTTGATTCACTCCCGGAGTGGCAACGCAAAATGGCTGGCGGAGATTTCCAACCAGAATCCGTTATGGATTCACACTTCCGATGCGGAACGACTGCAAGTCCGCACCGGTGACCTGGTGCGAATCGTTACCGAGATCGGATTCTTTGTAGACCGCGTTTGGGTGACTGAGGGAATCAAGCCAGGAGTCGTTGCTTGTTCACACCATCTCGGTCGATGGCGACGCGCTTGTGATCCGGCTGCCAATCGCTGGGCAACCAACCTTGTAGAAATTAATCGTATCGAAGGAAACATCTGGCAGATGCGGCGGACGGGCAGTATCGCGGGCTACGAAAGTACCGACCCGGATTCGTCGCGAATCTTCTGGTCGGATGGTGGCGTTCACCAGAATCTGACGTTTGCTGTTCATCCCGATCCGATTAGCGGAATGCATTGCTGGCATCAGAAAGTTACCGTAAGTCCGGCCCAACCCGGTGATCGACTCGGAGATGTTCAGGTCGATACGAGCAAATCCATGGAAGTCTACCGCAAGTGGTTGGCGCTGGCCCGTCCTGCTCCGGGACCAAATGGCTTGCGAAGACCGCTTTGGATGAATCGGCCACTGCGTCCGGAAACGAATATGTTTTATGTCGGCAGCTGATCCATGTCAGGTGACGATGCTCGAATCATTTCGCGAATACCTGCCAGGCGAGCAATCCGGCAAATGTCAGGATCGTGATCGCCAGCAACCGCTTGGCCCGATTCGCCGGCATGATGTGGCAAAATCGCGTGCCAATAATGACGCCGGGGTAACTGCCAGCGAATAAGGCCAAGACAAAGGCGAGATTAAAATCTCCCCGAGCCGAATACAATATCATTCCAACAATAGAACTCATCAGGGTCATTCCCAGCGAAACTCCGGCCGCCCGTTGCGGCGTCATTCCAACGGCGAGAACCAGAATCGGAACCAGCAGGATTCCTCCGCCAATACCAATTAGCCCTTTGGCGAGCCCAATAGACATTCCGATCAGGCAAAGTAGCGTTATGCTGACGGCGGGCAAGTCTTTTTGGCGTAATCGAATCATCGGCGGGATATGGAGTTTCGAAAGCAACGGCCTGCCGATTTTTTTTTCGCTTTGCCACCAAACCAGAATTCCAACGGGAATCAGGATGACAACGTAAAAAAAATTGACGTAGTCCGGGAAATGCGGACCGGACGATGCTCTAAGCAAGTAGTGAAACTGAAATCCGATCAATGTCCCAATACACGATGCCAGCCCGATCAGCCAGAGTGCGCGGGTTTCGATTTTTCCAACTCTTGAATGGCTGAAAAGTCCAAGAACGCCGGTCGCAAGCGTGTATCCCATGCCGCAACCGACGGCAACTGACGAATCGATACCCAGCAAGGCAATCATGACTGGCGTTGTTACAAAGGCTCCGCCAATTCCAAACATACCGGTCAACAGACCGGTGAGGAAACCGGTAACCAATAACCACACATATTGCATGGCATATGGTGCAAGTTGCGTTGTCTCGGCAAGCAGGACGTCCATGTCGTGGGTCAAGGGCCTTTCAGCGGTTGTGGAAACCGCCGGTCATTACGACTGGTTGCCGCAGCCATCTTCGTCCCAGGTTTGCATGTCAGCAAGAGGAGGAGAATAGATGTGCAGTGTAACGAGACAACTACCGTCTCCCTGCTCGTTGCAGACTTGATGAATGTCGCCGTCCTGCGTACAGCAAACCTGTCCAAGCTCGAGTTCGCATTGTTTTACAATCCGCGCCCGGCCGCTTGATGTCGCCTCGAATTTTAGTTCAATGGCGTGGCCGTCAACAATGCGGAGGCCGCAAGTCGAATGGGCGTGATTGTGAATCAGGCTTTTTTGGCCATCACGCCAGCAAATACACAAAAGCTCATACCACTCCCCCTGACAAATCAGATTACGACGATAACATGTGTCACCAAATTGCAGGAATGATTGCAAGTCATCGATCGTAACATCCAGTTTGCAAAGATGCTCCCGTAGTTGCTCGATGGGGACTCGCGATTTCAAGGCATTGAGAAACTGAACTAACGGTTCCAGCGATTCGGGAATTGCAACGGTACTCATCTCGATTGCTCCCATTTCAGTTTTGGACTTCGCGAACGGACAAAGGCGTGTCGTTTTCAATCCGCCCGATACAGGGCAGGTCGCCCGTTTCAATTATGCGTTATGCTATCGCAGTTTGTCCAGTATTACTTACTGCCCGGAAACCGTTATCTGGTTGTCTATTTGGTAAATTCCTGGTTCCAGACGGGCCAATCGTTCCACCCGTGCCCGGTCTTCGTCATTTGATACGTTGCCCGTCAGTATCCCCTTGCGACCATCAACGATCAGATTCACATTTCCGGCGAACGACTGCGTGACAGGAAGGCGATTCAGGCGTGAATTGAAGTTCGTCGAAATCGTCTCACTACTCAGCGATGTTCGATTAACGAGAAATTTGGGAACCAGCCGGGTGCGAATACCTCCGCGAACGACTTCAAATCCATTGGTGGCTCCTGACTGTGCATTACCGCGATTGCCACCCCCCTGCGAGCCACCTGTTGATTGGCCTCCACTACCTGGAGCGATCTGGCTTCGCGGATGGGCCAGATTTTGTTCGGTGAAATTGTCAATCGACCCACCCACAAACGGTTGCAGTCGCTGACTTTCGATAGGCTCGGTTTCGGGCGCAATGTTGAAGCCTTCGATAAAAGAACCCAAGTCAAGTATGTCCGCTTGTCCACCCATTTGAGTCTGTTGTTGTGCGCTGGGAATCGCCGCTGTGTTTCCCGTTGTTGGGACAGTGGTTGGAGTTTGTCCGGTGGTCCCACCCGTGTTTTGACCACCGGTATTTTGGGCAAGCGAGACATGGGGAACCAAAATACAAGCTGCCAGAATCGCTAATAATCCAAAAGCCTGAATTTCCCGTGATTTCATATTCAATCCCTAACCTGATGGTTGTTGGCCTCCCGAGCTGGAGGTTGATGGCGAGTCAGACGCCTGCATTATGATAATCGACTTCATGGCTGCAGGCATCTAATGAAACACCAGTTGCCGGTACGAGTTTTCGTATTTGCCTGTCGAACCGGCAAGTTTGGTGCGTGACGCAGTCGACAGAAACGTCAAATTTGTTGAAAATTGCCGGACTGGAAGAATCTTGCGAAACCAAACGGACCGAGTTCGGGTTTTACTCAGGGCCAAGTGTGCGTCCAAATGTCAAAACAAACGTCCATGTACCGTAAACGAGGTTACCAAAATCCAATGTTGTCACGCAAATTCACAATTCGCAATCGTACGATCATCGGCAAACGGCTGTTTTGTTTGACAATTGCAGCCGTGATCGTCCTGTTTCAGGTAGCGGCAACAACGGCCCAGGAGCGTCCACGAGCTGTCGACTTGTTACCGGAACGAACTTCGGTTTACGTCCATATCGACAACGTGCAGCAAATGGTTGCCGATTTTCAACAATCCAATTTCGGTCGAATGCTGGCCGACGAGAGAATTGCGCCATTGATCGCCGAGCTTTACGGAGAAGCACAGGCGGCCTACGAAGACGTAAAGGAACAGGTCGGAGTTGATCTGGACGCGATCCGGTCATTGCCGACAGGCGAGATTTGTTTTGCAGTCATTACACCACGCCGCGAAAAGCCGGTAATGGCCTTGTTCATGGATGTCAGTGAAGAGGCAGGGACCGCGTCGGCGCTGCTAAAGCGAATGCATGAACTCGTCACCAGTGACGAAGGGGGAAAAGTCGAATCAGTTGTGAAACACGGAGTTGAGACTTTTCATGTTCACGGCAACGGCGACGACGAACATGTTTTTTACATCCTGCACCAGGACACTTTCGTTGCTTTTACAAATGAAGCGGAATTCGATGAAATGCTCGGTCGTTGGCTTGGGACAGAACCCACCACTGAAAAATCGCTGGTGGACAATCGCAAGTTCACCACGATTATGAATCAATGCAAAAGCGTTTCCGGGCAGCCGCAATCGTTTTCGTTTTTCGTCGATCCCATCACGCTGGCCCGTAGTATTACTCAAGAAAGCGCTTCCGCACCCGTTGTGTTTGGTGCCTTGCGTGTGCTTGGACTGGATGGCGTCAATGGAATCGGCGGATCGGCGATTTTTAATGAAAAAGACTATGAGAGCATCTTTCACGGCCACTTGCTGTTAAGCAGTCCCCGCGCGGGAATCTTTGAAATGATCGCGATGAAACCGGGAGTCTATGACCCGGAGTCGTTCGTTCCGGAAAACTGTTCGAATTACATTACCAGTCACTGGGATGCGATCAAGTTTATGTCGGAGCTGGAAAAAATCGTCGATACGTTTACCAGCGAAGGAACTTTTCAGACACAACTGAAAGAGAACGTCAATGACGAAGTCGGTATCGATCTGCAAAAAGACCTGATCGAAAACCTGGCGGGTCGACTCACGATGATGACATGGAACAATTCGGACAAGTCTTTCAACGCTTCATCCACCATTATGTCTGTCGAAGTGAAGGATGTTGACAATGGCGTGGCCCTGGTTGAAAAATTAATGGGGAAAATCAACGAAAACGGGGACGGGGACGACGTATTTGTCACGGCCGATTATGGCGATGTATCCTATTGGAAAATGGCTCAATCGATCGAAGGTGGACGACGGGCTCGAATCCGCGTTGAGCAAGATGGAGGAGACCGTCCGGAGGGAGTCATCGAAGATTCAGAAAGCCTCGCCGAAGACGAGGAGTTGCAATTGTCTCAACGACAAGTTCAACCTTGCATGGCCTTTATCGACAACCATTTCGTCATTACCGAGAGTATTGCATGCCTCGAGTACCTGATCGATACTTCGAAAGGCAAGTATGCACGACTTGTCGATGATGAAAAGTTTCGCGACACGATGAAGGATATGGAACGACTGCTGGAAACCCGACTCCCGTCCATGACCGCTTATTCACGACCCGACGAAGGACTTCGTGTGCTTTATGACGTTATCGGTACCGAAAACACCAGGGAACTTCTGGCCGCTGGCGCCGAGGAGAACAAGTATGTTCGTGGCCTGAAACGCGCTTTGGACGAAAACCCGTTGCCCCCCTTCGACGATATAGCCCACTATTTCCCGCCACAGGGTTCATTTGTGGTAAACGAAGAAACCGGTTTTCACTTTCTCGCATTCCAGCGTCGAGCCGAGGAAAAATAGCCGTTCGACGATAACGTGAATTTCGAAATCGCTTCAATGACTTTTCGTTTTTGATTGACCGTTCTGTGAACTACACGTGTTTTGCTTCACTTTTGGCTCTTCGAATCTCGTCGATGGTCCATTTGTGCCGAGGGTTGGCCTGCAGCAAGATATCGGGTAACAGGTAGTCCAGTTCGGCGGAAGTTACGAGCTCACTGTTTGCCAATTGGACGAAGGCCTCGCCTTCACGATGACGGGGAAGTTGGCTGTGCCAGTGTCTTTCAACACCAAGTGATGAACGTAACTTTGTTGGATCGTTTCAATAGACGAAATGACCGAACAGCAGCATCGAAAAAAGGTTAAACACTTTCATGAGCCGGGCCATTTTTATGAATTGAAGTTTTCGTGTTACCGAAGGATACCGATCCTAACGAACGATGACTGGCGGGCTCGATTGTCTCGGCATATCGATTCCGCCGTCCAAAGAACTTCGTTTGAACTCGTGGCTTTTGTTTTTATGCCGGAGCATGTCCACCTGCTTGTTTATCCAACGGTTCTGGAACCCGAAATCAGTCGCCTGTTAGCGTTCATCAAGCAACGCTTTTCAAAGGAGATCCGCCCAAACGACAATTTTTGGAAATTCCCCACATTCACGGACTCCCTTAAGGGGCTTTCGATAAGGTCAACCAAATTGACCGAAGTCAATTCTGCGTCCAGTTCCGAAAGACACGGGCATAGCCCGTGCCACCCTGCCGCATAAAACCTGGGACGTGAGTTAATGATAAACCTGATCATTCATTTGCCGAATCTTCACACTCGAATCTGGTGACGATTTTCTGGCGGGAAATGTTTACTATCGATCTACTTGCCGCCGCAAGCAAAAAAAGTGGCAAGAGAAATGTGCCCGGAAAGAAACGGTTTACGGCGAACGGAATGTAGTTATTTCATGACGATCGCGATGATTACGATTGCTGCGATCGCCACTACTACCAACAAAACGAACGCGACTCGACCGGGATTCGTTCCCTGAGGTGATTCGTCGGTCGCACCGGACGGGGAATCCGGGAGATCTGGATCATTTACGGCTGAAAAATCATGTTGACAAAAACGGCATGTGGATGAGGGAGTCAGTTCGGTTTCTTCGTGGCAGCGCAAGCAGGTGGTTTTGCTCACCTCGTTGATGACGTCAACCGTAAATTCAGAACTCGTCTGACCGCATTTGGAGCAAGTTGCTTCCTGAAGTTCGTCGCATTGCGGGCAGATGGGCCAGCCAAACAGTCCTTCCTCTTCGCTCATATCGTCAAGGTTTTTGCGAGAGCGAATGACTATCTTGTACTCTTCCAGCGACTGCAGGGCTCGATCGTAATCTTCGGCTGCAACAAGCACGACCGGATCAGATTCGATGATATCGAAAGCACCACTTTGCATTTCGCCCCCCAGCAGGGTCGACTCAATTCCTGAATCTTCCAGCCAGTTCTGGACAAGCGCCGCCTGGGAAGAACTGGTGGCGCGAAAAACGGGTACGGGATCCACATTGTTTCCTTGTTCAGGGCATGTTTGGCGAACTGTGCGAAGTGGCGGGTGTCTCCGTCTCAAGCAGTTCGGATTGCCATTGTTGCAATATCTCCAGCGCACTCATGGGCGTGACATGGTTGGTATCCAGCCGCCGGATTTTCTCAATCAACGGATGGGGAGGTGAATTAAACAAGGTCAACTGAATCTCGTTCGATCGGTTTGCGGCCAAACCGACCGCCGGGCGCGACGAGCGGGTACCTTCGAGTTGTTGAAGTATTTTCTCGGCACGGCGATTTACCCAGCCAGGAACACCGGCGATCCTTGCGACATGGATTCCGTAACTGCGATCGGCGGCTCCCGCTGCGATCTTGTGCAAAAAGACTATGGTATCGTTCCACTCCCGAACCAGGACATTGTAATTCCTGACGCGGGACATCGTTTCTTCCAGTTGCGTCAGCTCGTGATAATGAGTTGCAAACAATGCCCGGCATCCAATCCGGTCGTGAAGATATTCGACAATTGCCCAGGCCAGCGATACGCCATCGTAAGTGCTAGTCCCCCGTCCGATTTCGTCGAGGATGACAAGGCTTCGCGGTGTCGCCGTATTCAGAATTCTAGCCGTCTCGCTCATCTCGACCATGAACGTACTTTGGCCACGTGACAGCTCGTCGCTGGCACCGACTCTTGCGAACAAGCGGTCCGTCAGGCCGATCGTTGCCGATGATGCAGGAACAAAACTGCCAATTTGGGCGAGCAATACGATCAGCGCCGTCTGGCGAATATAAGTGCTCTTGCCGGCCATATTGGGTCCGGTAATCAAATGAATCGTCCCGTGATCGTCGTCGAACCGGGTTGAATTCGGTACAAACGTCCCGAGCGGCTGAGTAATATCCAGCACGGGGTGCCTGCCGTCGTTAATCTCCAGTGTGGCATCATCGGTCATGCAGGGTCGGCAATAGCGATTCGTGGCAGCAAGCTCGGCCAAAGCGGCAATCGCGTCGAGCCGGGCAATCGCCTGGGCATTGCACTTGAGCGATTGAATTCTGGCCGAAACAGCCTCGCGCAGTTCGCAAAAGACCTGATACTCGGTATCGAAGGCCTGCTGGTCAGCCGAAAGGACTTTGTCTTCGTACTCCTTGAGTTCGGGTGTAATGAACCGCTCGGCGTTTTTAAGCGTTTGTTTTCGGATAAAGCCGTCGGGTAATTTGTCCCGGTGTTGATGAGTGACTTCGATGTAATAGCCAAACACATTGTTAAAGCCGACCTTGAGAGTCGAAATCCCAAGCTCTTCGCAGATTCTTTGCTGGTATCGGGCGATCCATTCCTTGCCGCCACGGGCAAGGTCCCGGAACTCGTCCAGCGCGGCATTGCAGCCCTGGCGAATAAATCCGCCGTCACGTGTGTGAATCGGGCATTCCGATTCCAGCGTCGATGCCAGCCGTTGGCACAGATCGATGCATGGATCAATCGCCGTAAAACTGTCTTGAACAAGCTGGCTGGTTCCGGTGGCAAGTTTCGCTTTCAAATCCGGGATAGCCGACAGGGTCGTTCCGACCGCCGACAAATCGCGCGGTGTCGCCCGTCCCGATGAAATGCGCGAGAGTAATCGCTGGATATCGTACGTCGCCTTGAGAAAGCCGCGAATTTCCTTTCGCAACACGGGTTTTTCGACCAGTTCGCCAACTCCGTCATGCCGGTAGCTGATGGCATTCAGGCAGGTCAACGGCGCGGCAAGCCATTCGGCCAATTGCCGCGAACCCATCGACGTCACCGTTCGGTCGAGCACTCCAAACAATGAGCCCTCGCGTTGGCCATTTCTGATCGTGCGGGTAATTTCCAGGCTGCGCCACGTGGCCTGGTCGATTTCCATTGCCGAACCGGTCGTGTAGCGCTGCAACTGGTCAATAAAGTCCAGCACCGATGGCTGGTTCTCGCGCAGATAATTAAAAATGCTTCCGGCCGCTCGAACCGACAAGTGCAAGTCTTCATCGAAGCCAAAACCCTCCAATGAAGCAACGGACATATGCCGTTTCAGGTTGTCTTCGGCGTGCTTAAAAGTGCTTGCCCAGTCGGCTTGCCTTGTGATCGCAAATTCATGTCCGGTTTCCGGGATCGCAAAAGTGCAGGAGTCTGCCAATAGTATTTCTGCCGGAGCCAATCGCGTGATCAGATCGCCGAGCTGTCGGTACAGGAGCTCTCCGGCATGGAAACATCCTGTTGATACATCGATCCAGGAAACTCCGAATCTTCGATTGGGCTGGATGGTTCCAGTTTCGGTGTTTGATCGTAATTTTTGACCACGGCCATCCTCGACAATTGCCATCAAATAGTTGGCAGCACGCGGATCAAGCAATTCGTGATCGGTGACGGTTCCAGGACTGACAACACGCGTCAGTTCCCGCCGCACAAGTCCTTTGGTTGCTGCGGGGTCCTCGACTTGTTCGCAAACGGCAACGCGGAAACCGAGCTTGATTAATTTGGCAAGGTATCCATCAAGTTGATGGTAGGGAAACCCCGCCATAGGAATCGGGTTGGACCCCTTGTCGCGGCTGGTCAACGTCAGGCCCAGTTTTTCCGCAACGACCCTGGCGTCATCCCGAAAAAGCTCGTAAAAATCACCCATTCGAAAAAGCAGAATCGCGTCACCGCAAGCCGCCTTGGCCTGCTCGTATTGCTGCATCATCGGCGATGGTTTGTTGGGGTCGCTCATGCTTGCAATCCTAGCAATGGTGAACCGCCGTTGCGAGAGCCCCGTACCAACTGACAAAGTTTGTCAAAAAGTCCAGAATTAGTGAAGTTCGGTTCGGCGATTTCCGAGCGGATTGACCCAACGAAATCAACTCCAATCCGTAATGCATGAAGCCACATTACTGCCGATTTACCGCCACTAAGGGGAAACCAGGCTGCCTCGGCCCGGGTTCGCGGGCATTTGAAATCACGTGATTCAAATTGTGCAACGGTTGCCGATGACGTCAAGTCGAATGCGTCGGCAATTTGCGAGGGTTACATAACCGTTAAAGCTTGTTCCGTTTACCCAATAAACTGTTGTGACCGGATATTTGATTGTTATACTGCAGTGTTCCGATAAGGTTTGACGTATCGGGGCACTATTTTCGTCGGTTACCGTATTGCTAGGCTCCCGTGATCTGCATCGATTAAAAGGAAGAATGTAAGTGGAAACTCTGCCCGCCCATTCGCATAACGCACCCCCTCAATTCGCATCCCAGTTGGGAATGCAAGGCGACTTCCAGCAAGCGACCGCCGGATTCGATTTTTGGGGGTTATTGAACCGCCGGAAATGGATTGTCTTTCTCGGATTGCTAAGCGGACTTGCAGTCGGTTACCTTGTTCACTCGCAATCAGCGCCGATCTATGAAAGCAAGGCGATCATTCTGGTCGAACCTATGAATCCGATTTCCGCGATCAATAATCGCGGTAACGAAATGTATTCGACCGACAACTACACAACCAGCCATGACAAAATCATCCAGTCGTCCTCGTTCATTGAAAAGACTCTTTTAGGCAATGAAGCGTTGCTCAAGGGTCCAACTTTCGATGGACAAAGTTTGTCCGACAATATCAAGCTGGTACTGGATGACCTGGAAGCAATTCAGGACACAAAGGAAAAAAACCTTTTCTATTTGACATACAGGTCATCTGATGAAGACGATGCGAAACGGGTTTTGCAGGCGATCGTCCAGTCGTATCGTGAATACCTGATGCTCAAGTATCAGGACAAAACGAAAGAATACGTTGACATCATTAATCAGTTCGTGGCCAAACTCGAAGGCGACCACCGGCTTCAATTGGAAGAGTACAAATCGATACAGGCCGAGTGGGATACGATTCCATTGCAAGGTGACGTCGGCGATTCAAAAGTCTCACTGCATCAGGTAAAGATCAAGGACCTTGATCGGGAATTGACCCGATTGCAGTCGGAACTCAGCACGCGACGAAATGAGCAACGGTTTATTACCGAACATGCCACCGGCGAAGATACGGAATACGACCAACTCCTCTGGTTTCTCGAATTCAGCGGTGCTATGCCGAGAGTCCACGACGATGAAGGGGCCCAGACACAAATCGTGGAAACGACGCGTCGCATGTTGTCGGAACTGGAGTCTCAACGCGAATCCCTGAAACTGTCCTATGGCCCGCAACATCCGACGTTACAGGGGGTCGAGAGCAGGATAAACGGTCTGAAAACCTATTTGGCTGGTCAGGCATTTTCCGGCAGCAGCGAAACGATTGCAACCGACGTGTTAAGTCCGAAGGAGTTGATCTCCCGATATACGACCAGCCTTGCGTTTCAAATCGCCGAACTCGACCAAAAAGTTCAGGAGTATTCCGAGCAGTACGCGTATCACTATGAAAAAGCCAAATTCCTTGACAACGTTCAGAACCGGATGAAGGCCAAAGAGGACGAAATTGAAATGACCCGAACCTGGTTGAGCGATGTGCTCAAGTCAGCGACCAACTCGCAATTGTCCGACTTTGATACCCAAAAAGGGTACAATTTCGAACAGCATTCACGACCGGAAACGGGAGTGCAGGTTTGGCCAAACATTTTTATTATCGTCGGCCTCGGAGGATGTCTCGGCGCATTGGCAGGATTCGGACTGGCCTACCTGGTTGATATCGCTGACAAAACGTTCCGTTCACCAGACGAGATTACGCGTCAACTCGGCTTGCCTTTGATCGGTCATATCCCGGTAATGGCGACGTCGAAAAAGTTCAAGACCGAAAACTCATTGATCGATCCGGTTATTTGCACCTACCACCGACCCAAATCGCAAGCGTCGGAAGCATTTCGTGCAATCCGTACGGCGTTGTATTTTAACATCCAGGGAAGACAGCATTCCGTAATCCAGATTACCAGCCCGACACCGGGCGACGGCAAGTCGACGGTCGCCTGCAACCTGGCGGTTTCGATCGCTCAATCCGGAAAACGTGTTTTGCTGGTCGATGGTGACATGCGACGCCCCACGATGCATCACATGTTTGGAATCAAATGCAATGAGGGATTTGCAACAGCCCTGACTGGACAATCCCAGTGGGATGATTGCGTATTTGCTTGTGAAGAAATCGAAGGCCTTTCCGTGATGCCTTGCGGTCCCAAGCCTGCCAACCCGGCGGAATTAACGACTTCGCCTCGCTTAAAGCTAATCATTAACGAGATGCGCGAGCAATTTGATTTCGTAATCATCGATACCCCGCCAGTCCTCGCGGTGACCGATGCCTGCCCGATGGCCGCCCGTGTTGATGGCGTGGTGATTACCTTGCGGATCAAAAAGAACGTCAGGATCAGTGCCGATCGGGCCGCTGAGGTGCTTAAAAGTATTGGTGCCAATATCGTCGGAGTTGTCGTAAACGGAGTCGGTGTCCAATCCGGTTACGGTAGCCAGTACAGCTATGGTGCTTACCGATCGGGTTACTCGTACAGTGGCTACGGCTACGGTTATGGCTACGGATACGGCTACGGTGCCGGCAAATACTACGACGACGACAAAGCGCAACCCGGGGTCAATCAAAAGAAAATCGAAGCGTCCAGTGGTAACATGGAAAACGCTCCGGTTTGACCTGACGGTACAAAAGTTCGTTGTCTTTGCCAAAATCAGAATTCAAAAGCGCCCCTTGAGTCACGAGCTCAAGGGGCGCTTTTTTAATTCTATGCGGTCCCTTTCTGTGTGCATCATCGAAATTAATCCTTCAAAATCCGCTACTTGATCGAAATGTTTCAGAAAAACGGCTAGCATAAATCGATTGGACTGTTCCGCAGCCATGGGCATTGCTACCCTCCTCGACTTAAAGCGCGCTGCCCGTTGGCGCGCCGTAATGGCAAGATACTGACATACGACATTGAGGGTGTGATGTTCTTCAAAGCGGTTTTGTATGGACTCCTGGTCGGATCTCTTTTGCCAGGAATACTGGGATGCGCAGAAGGCCCTTTGTGGAAAACCGGCTATTTGTCACCTTGGGTTCGCCAAAAATGGCAAGATGAAGAGCAGATTGCAGCGACGATGTTCTCGCGTCGTTCGGATCTGAGAACGCAAGTTGACAAGTCCCTTGCCAGCGACACGGAGGCTCAACAGCAAATGGCAATTCGATTGGGCGAAATCGTTACCGGGGACCCGGTCGTACTAATGCGAGTCGAAGCAACCCGATTATTGGGTGAACTGCCCGTTTCGGCCGCAGCTGACGGCTTGAAAGTCGCCATGCGTGATAAGGAAGTCACGGTTCGCGAGGTTGCCGTTCGCGCCTTGGGAAATCGAACCGATGACGTCGCAGCACAATTGCTCGCCAATATGTCACGTTCCGACGACAACCTCGATGTCCGGATTGCGGCAACAAGCGAGCTTGGAAAATTCAAGGGTGACATCCCGCTGGCGGCTCTTGGCGAAGCCCTTTCTCATTCCAATCCAGCCATGCAGCTAAGTGCAGCGGGCGCGTTGCAGAGATCGACGGGAAAGGACCTGGGAAACGACATTCAGGAATGGCAGCGATATATTGAAAAACGTCAAGTGATGCCCGAAGAGAGTGAATCCATTGCTCAGGAAAACCCGACGAATGACTTCATTCGGTAGGCTCGACATTTGCTCTCGAACAAACACTTCAGAACTGCTAATCGCCGTTGGGTTGTAAGGTCTCGTAAATAGACTAGATTTACCAAAGCGACAGCGGCCGCCCACGACATTGGCATTTAATTCTTTCTGCATTTGTGACGACCGATTCCCGAAAACTCAATTCGGCTATTCTTGAATCTGCGACCGGGCTGGCTCGAGCTACAGGTGCGGATGCGATAATCATTGTTAGTGACGTTGATCTCGAGTGGAATGAAATCCAGCAAAAGTGTTCAGGCATTTCCGTTATCTTTGCTTCGGTTGCCCGGAATCTCCTGGAGTCGGCGCAACATGCCGGGTTTTTGACGATTGAGATTGAGATTCCTGAATCGACAGTTTATGAGCAGCTCACTCAGGCGGTACTCGACAGCGTTGCCGACGAACTGGTCGCATCGGGCTCCACCATAGTCGCAATCTATAGTGGTATCGACCGGGAGAACATGGATACCGTCAGTGTTTTCAAACTCAGCGAACGCCTCGGCCGATTAACGGCACGGGATTTGAAGCGACTGGAGACCAAAGTTCCGCTCGAGACACTCAAGGTTGTTGTCGATTTGGCGGTCGAAATTGGCCGGGAGGGCCGGGAAGGAAAACCGGTCGGTACGATTTTCGTTGTTGGCGACCACCGAAAAGTACTGGAACAGAGCCAGTCCGCTGTTTGGGATGCCGTCAAGGGTTACTCGCGCAAGGAACGAAGTCTGTTCGATTCGCGCGTTCGCGAAAACGTCAAGGAAATCGCCCAAATGGACGGAGCTTTTGTTGTGGCTTCGGACGGGACGATCGAAGCGACATGCCGGATTATCGATACGGCCCCGGTGGAGCTTTCAATGTCGCATGGCCTGGGAAGCCGGCATTACTCGGCTGCCGCTATCAGCAAAAACACGCAAGCGATTTCTGTAGTAGTCAGTGAATCGAATGGAACGGTGCGGATTTTTCAAAACGGCCAAATTGTATTGAGGATCGAACCATTGCGGCGCGCCATGAAATGGAAAGATACCGTTTCGGCCGCTTCTATTGAAACGATGGACAAGTCGGCCGACGCCTGATTATCCTGATCAATACCACTTGATGCGAAAATACTCGGTGAACGGATAGAGCTTGCGCTCGCGCGGGAACTCAACGCGCTTGTAAGTGCCGAAAACCCGATCCCAGAAGTCGACGAGTATTCCGAAGTTGTGATGCCACATCTTCCCATGATGATGCAAGTGATGTACCGGTCGTGGCATCCAAAAACAAAGTTCCGGTTTCTCATGCTGCACCTGATGCGCATAGGCTGCTGCCGCGGCGTAAGCCAAACAACCAAAGGCAAATCCAAGGCCCGCCCACAGCGACAAAAACCACCAAAACAGCAAGCCACCGAGGATCATCACGGGAGTCGAAGGAACGAAATAATCCTTAAACTCCAGCAACCACCCTTGCCCCTGCGCCACCTGATGATGTTCGGCATGAATCTTGTAAAAGAAAACACGCGCATGCATCAAACGATGTACGACGTATTCCACAAGGGTTCCCGTAACAAACGCCACCGTCATTCCAAAGCAAAAAAAACTGATCTCGTACAACATCAATCGGGTATCCGGTTTGGAATATCTAGGAACTCAAAAACTTCCGGCGGCGCTCCAATATCGACAATTGTAATTTGACCGCATGCCTTTTTTCCAGCCTTGGTTAGCATTACCGGCTTTTGAGCAACAAAAGTCGCAGTTAATTCTGCCGCAAAAACGGTACCATTCCCACAATTGGACCCGGACGCATTATCGCAATCCAGGCCGGTTGGCAGGTCCACAGCGAAACGGCGGCTATTCGTCGGTGGGCGCGCGAAATTTGAAGTTGCTACTCTGTTTAAAGAACTTTATCGGATTTTCATATACAATTTTGCGAATTGCCGACTCGCCATGATCTCGTCGTCGCAGTTCGATGATCAAGTCAGGAACGGCTGTTGGTTTACTGGGGCCCCAATCGCCTGCCGAATTAACGCAGAGTCGTTCGGTTCCATAAATCTCTATCATGTCGGCAGCGCGTGCGGGTGTACATTTGGTGATCGGGTACAAAGTCATCCCGGCCCAAAATCCGGCGTCGAGTACATGACGGATGGTATGTTCTTCGACGTGGTCAACGAGAACCCGTTCCGGTTTCAATCGCGAGTCGCCTTGCAACATGTCCAAAATCATGCGCGAGCCCTGAAATTTGTCTTCCAGGTGTGGCGTGTGAATCAGGATAAGTTGATCCAGCCTGGCAGCAAGCTCCAGGTGTTCGAGGAAAACGGTCGCTTCGTTTCGGGTGTTCTTGTTAAGACCAATTTCACCGATTCCCAAAACATTTTGGCACTTGATAAACTCCGGGATCATCGCGATCACTTCGCGCGAAAGTTCCACGTTTTCCGCTTCCTTGGCGTTAATGCACAACCAGGTAAAGTGCTGGATACCGAATTGCGCGGCGCGGCGCGGCTCGACTTCGGTGAGCTGTCGAAAATAGTCCCTGAACCCATCGACGCTTCCGCGATCAAAGCCGGCCCAAAAGGCCGGTTCGCTCATGGCTACGCAACCCATCCGTGCCAACGTTTCGTAATCGTCGGTGGTTCGCGAAACCATGTGAATATGCGGGTCGATGTAGTACATGTGGACTTTTCGAATTGTTAAACCGAATGAAATGGCGGCAGGCAGAAAACGGAACGGGGCTCAAACCCCCAATTCACTTCGCCAATTGACAGAATATTCCCGTGAGAAAAGTTGTTGCAATCGAAGCGCCTTTTCGGGCTTGTCATCCGTCAACAAACCCAGGCCCTGCCGGATCAGGTTCAACCGGGGGTCGCTGGCCCCGCTGGCCCGATCGACTCGATCAAACGACGCGGCGAGCTCAAGTAACTTGCCCCGCAACTCGAGATATTCCCGGTCGACGATTTGTGATACCGATCGATTGGACAAAACAGGCTCCGTTTGACAAACGAGACTCAGGGACTATTTGGAAATTTAATTGCGGCTCATTTCAGGCCGATGACCGACACTAATATGACTGCAGCAACATCATCTGCCAACGGCCCGCATTTGGCAAAAATCCGTTAATCGCCAACGTAACAAGCGGTTGCGTACTATTTTTGGCAGGGGTCGCGACCGGGAGCTGGATCACAAAGGTCACAAAACGGACACTTGCCAGGGTTCTCCGGCTGATCGTCTTCCTCGTCTGTCCGGTAGGCGATCGTCTCGCGATAACCGCAATCAAGGCATTTGAGTTCCCAGGCGTTGATCACCAGTTCCCCTGCTTCAAAAAAGTTGTATTTGCAAGTGAGATTACATGACGATCGCTCACTTCCTTGCGGGCATTTTCCGTGCGGTGGTTGATGGGGACGCATGATTCAGATGTCTTGTCGGACGGTTGGCGTGCGAAAATCTATTGTAGCAAATGATTTTCAAGCGGTTTGAATCACTTGAGAATCCAACGCGGACCTGTTTTAAGGTTTTGAAACAGGCTAACTGGCAGCCGGGCGTGCATGGAACGCAAATCCATTGCGGCGAAGTATGCGGATCAGGCAGCCGAGTCCTTGCGAATTTCGTCGGACCCATCCTGGTGCGAGTCAATTGTCGGTCTTTGGACCATGGATTGCCACGGTCGAAGAATACTTCGTCCAAGCTGTTCGAATGAACTGGAAAACAGAAACGACCGGGGAGCGGTATTTTGTGTTTCTCTGCGTCCGCTTGTGGATCCAAATTGCCAGGGAAATGTGCTGATCACCAGCAAGCGACATACGGACGAACAAATAAACACGCCGATGTATGCAAGGTAAGCTTGCCCGAACCATGCAAACAACGCCGCACCCACCGCTGTTCCCAGTACCATGGCCGCGCTGTTGGCGACATTGTATCGGGAAAGGTAACGAAGTCTTTTGTTGCGAGGTATCATTTCGACAAATACCATCACCATCGCCAGTTCATAACAAGCCCACATCAATCCGCTGCAAAACTGGACCATTGCAAGGTAATAAAAATTGGTTGAAACGGACCATAGTCCCGCCATGGGAACTATGCCCAGTGCCCCGAATAGCAACAAACGATAAGCGCCCCACTTCACCGCCAATCGACCGGCAAGTCCAAGCGACGAGACTTTTCCGATGTAGGACATTATGACCAGTACGCTGAACTGCGCGTAGTCAAATTCGAGCATCTTGATCTTGTAAGGAGTAAAAAAGGCTGACGAAATATAAACGGCAAATTGCATCAGCACCAGAAAGGACAACAAGCGTGAAAAGAGTCGGGTCGATGTTTCCGGTCCGGGGTTCGGTTGAACCAGTGAGGCCATTTGGATTCGGGATTTGTCGAACCAGTCCGGCGATTCACTTTGGCAACTCAGTTGCCAGGTTGAGATTGCACGGAACACTCCTGCGCAAACAAGGAAAACAAATAAAGGACTTGTCGGCGGAATGTCCGATAACTGACACAAGCGAAACGCAACACTCGCCAAAATAACGACGATCAGCAAACAGATTTGAGAGGCACGCTGACGTCCAGTCAGGTACCGTGTTCGAATCGAACGAGGGATCAGTTGTTCGACCCACATGTTCCATGATGGTGCCGTTGCCTGGCCGCTGCCAAAATACAGGCTTGCAACCAGAAACACGTTGAAAAAAGTTGCGTAACCCGAGGCGACCAGTCCGGCCATCAAAAAAAGGCTGAACGACTGAAGGGCGGCATTAAAGACTGTCCACCGCTTCCACGACCCCAGCAGGCTGATGGCCGTTGGTGTTGCCAGTTGAAACAGGCTCCCGACAAATATGGGAAGTGTGGCAAGCCATGCAGCCGACGTCGCACCGAATCCGATGGCCAAATACAGGGCCACGAAATACGTTTCCCCCAGGCCCACCATGCTGCTAAAGCAACACCCATCGATGGTGCTCGAGCGCAAGTCCGATGCGATGCGGCGGCGTGGCGGGATTCGAAGTTCCATGGAATCGTGAGTTGATGACTGGGCCAGGTTGCACGATACCGGAACTGCATCGAATGCCTACAGTAGCATTCCAGCCCAAATCTGGAAATGGAAAAAACAACACGATTCCGATGGCATTTTGAGGGAAAACAACCCTCCCCAAATCGATTGCATTCCCGCCTGCAACGCCCTTACGATTCCAGTCGCCGGTTCCCGACACTGTTGACGAAGATCGCCAGCACGGCTTCGCCCGGGCTTGGGTGACGCCGATGACATCAAACCCTCCATTTCAGAAGGCTGATTATCGGATCAGGCTCATATCAATAACCTCTCCGCCGGAAACAGTTGAAAGCGATCGCCACAGTTGCAAATCAATCGATTCGGAAATCGACACGGTCGAACCGTCGAGCATGGCCGTATTGACGACCCCTCCCGAATGATAGCTTCGCGAAGTGACCGCAGCGAAACTGGACTGATTGTTTTTCTTGCCTTCCTGGACAGAATTGAAATCAATGTCGTACGTGTCTCCATTGTAGACGTAGGGGACGATCGTGTTGGGGCGGAAGACGGTTGTGAATCCGGAATGATGTACGCGACCATCGCACCATTCAGTATGTCCCGAGTTTTGGTGCAAGTTCGGACCAAGCTTTCTGTCTCCCGTGTACGACAAGAACGCATTTGGGTCGGTCGGCGGTATCGGTCCCGGATCGGCCGTATTTCGAATGTAAGAAGTAAAGGCTTTGACTTCAGACAAGCATAAAGTGTTGCTCATCCCGTCGCGCACACCACCTGGGCGAACACGGCTGTTAACATAAAAGGGCCCGTCTCCCGGTTTGCTGTTGACCGGGTCATAGACGAGCCAGGTTCCGAAGTTAAACCCATATGTCTGTGGATATACAAGCGGTACTCCCGTCGATGTGTTGATCCTCACAATGTCGCTCACTTCACTGGGACACAGATAAAGCGAAATCCGATGCGTCGGAACTCCTGTCGCCAGTTGAGAATCCCAGGACTGATTCAAGTTGACAAACTTGTAAGCATTCGCTTCTTCGATAAACGGCAACAGGCGACCATGAATGGACCACGATCCGTTGTTACCCGACAATATCGTTCCAGGATCGATCTCAAAACTGGGTGGCAGGTGCCGACGAGCCGATTCATAGTTGTGAACTGCTAACACGATCTGCCTGACGTTGTTCAAGCAACTCGTTCGTCTTGCCGCCTCGCGAACTTGTTGGACCGCCGGCAACAAAAGTGCCGCCAATATCCCAATGATGGCCATGACGACCAACAACTCAATCAATGTAAATCCGTTTTTCATTTTCTGAATTGAAGCCATATCGACGATGTCGCTTTCATTTGCAAGTACAAAAAAATCGCACGCAACTATTCTGCAGGCCCGATCGAACCCTGCAGGTTGCAATTCAGTCGTCCACCTTCGATCAGTCGCTGATTTCCAGCAATCGAAGTTGCCTATTTGCAAACAATCCATCTGCAAATTACATTCCACAGTGAATGAATTGTTGGTTAATCAATAAACGCATGTTTTATTGTGATATCGCAGCGGTATTGGTTCCAATGGGCCTGAATATTTTGTCGCGTCGATCGACACGGTGTCGCCTGAACCGACAGGCAGAAACTTTGACAGCCCTTTCGACACAAATATTTTTTTCCAAAAGTGAATCCCCGTTGCGCTGGCCTCTCAAAAACCAGATACTTATTCGGCTGCTGCTGTTGTTATTGGTAACAATCATTGCCATGACGGTCGCTTTCATTCGGTCGTCCATCGCAGCCAACAAGCAGCGTTACCAGCAACGGATCGCCGACATCTCTGGGATTTTGGCCAACGCCCGATTTCCATTGAACGCAACGGTACTGGACCAAATGCGACAGCTTTCGGGCGCTGAATTCATTGTCGTTGATTCAAAAGGGTCGAGAGTTGCAAGCTCGACTGCTGCACCTGATTTCCCGGCTGGAGAAACGATTCCCGCAAGTCCTAACGGCATCAAGACTCTTAACGAGACGATAATGATCAACGGAAAAGCCTACTTCCACACGATGGTTCCTGTTTCGTCTCGCGACAATTCACCAACTGGATCGATTTCCGTATCGAACAGATCTGGCGCAATCCACGTTCTGGTCTCTCGTGACGATTACAACCAGCTTTGGTGGCGAAGTGTTCGTCCTCCCATCGTTATTGCCGCAATCATTATTCCGCTGGCCATCTTGCTAAGCCTGGCAATGTCTGGAAATGTGACCCGACCACTCGCACGTTTACAAGAACAGGTAAGCATGATCGCTACGGGTGACTTTCAACATCTCCCGGATACCGATCGGAACGATGAAATCGGGGACTTGAGCAAGTCCGTTAACCAGATGGCTGACAGACTGGTCAACCATGATCAACAAGTTCGACAAAACGAACGATTGGAGACCCTTGTTCTGATGAGCAGTGGCGTCGCACACAACCTGAGAAACAGTGTCACCGGATGCAAGATGGCGATCGACTTGTTGGCGGAAAAGCAATCCGGCGACGAGCCCGAGGAAGAAATCCAGGTTGCACGTCGACAGCTGGGGAAAATGAGCCACTATATCGATCGCTTCCTTTCGCTTGCAAAATCGAGCAGTGTTTCATCCAACACAACCTCGTTTCCAATTGACCTGGCTGAAGTTCTTCGATCAGTTTCCTTTTTGACAAAACCACACACAAAACATCTGAACGTCTTGTTTGAAGCAAAATGCAATAAAGAAGTTGTGAATTTTCTGATGGAACGTGGCGATGCGGAACAAGTCATGACCAATTTGATTAATAATGCCATCGATGCCGCAAGCGAAGCAGCATTACGGGACCCCATCCTCACGGCATCCGTTTGCGCGGAGTTGATTGTTGACGAGAAACAACGGATTGATTTCGTTGTCACCGACACAGGAAACGGCCCTCCGTCCGACATTTCAGATTCGTTGCACTTGCCCTTTGTAACCGGGAAGCAAGCGGGAACCGGGCTGGGATTATCTCTCGTGCACGATATCGCAAACCGGATCGATGGTAAACTTGACTGGTATCGTGATTCGACCCGGACTCGATTTGTGTTTACCTTTAGTTTTGGTAACGAACAGCAATGCTGACTTTCTTATTCATCCCGACATGCCAAACATCCTGATCATTGACGACGAAGAAAGCATCTGTTGGGGTCTTTCACGACTTTGCCAGCGAATGGGGCATGAATTCCAAACAGCTTCCAGTGTCGAATCCGGCCTGGCCCTTGTCCAAAAACGTCCCTTCGACCTGATCATCATGGACGTCCGATTGCCAGGAGTGGACGGGCTATCGGCTATCAAGTTGTTTCACAATCGACATGGACGAATTCCAATCATCACCATTACGGCCTTTGGCGATTTGAAAACAGCAATAACCGCTATTCAAAACGGAGCCTTTGAGTACATCGTCAAGCCATTTGACCTGGAAAGGGTTCAGCGGACGATCGAGCAAGCGATCGCGGCACAGCAAATCCGCTCCGCCTCGGTGCAAACGGAAAAACAGTCAGGCATACCTGGGCTGGTTGGGACATCCGCTGTGATCCAGGAAGTCTACAAACATATCGCGCTGACGACCACCACGGATTCGCCCGTGTTGATTACAGGGGAAACCGGGACAGGCAAGGAACTTGCGGCTCGCTCGATTCATCAATTCAGTACTCGGTGCGCTGGGCCCTTTGTCGCAGTAAATATTGCATCCCTGAACCCGTCGCTTGCCGAAAGCGAATTGTTCGGGCACGTTCAGGGTGCCTTTACCGGTGCCGACCGAGGTCGCTCAGGATTGATCGAACAGGCCTGTGGAGGAACCCTTTTCCTCGACGAGGTCGCCGAGATTCCGCTCGATATCCAGGTCAAGTTGCTTCGAGTTCTTGATCTGGGCGAAGTCACACCTGTCGGTTCGAATGCGCCAATCAAAACCAACTTTCGTCTGATTTCCGCTACGCATCGAGACCTGTCAGCTCGAATTACCGCTCGGGAATTTCGACATGACCTGTTCTATCGGCTTCGCACATTCGAAATCCACCTCCCTCCGTTGCGCGAGCGGACAGAAGACATACCTCAATTGGTCGAACATTTCCTTGCCATCGACGACGGACCTTTGCCAACCATCAGCCAGGAGTTTACGAATGCATTACAGAAACTGGCCTGGCCCGGAAATATTCGTGAACTGCGTAGTGTTGTCCAGCGAGCTGCGGTAATCGCGCGAGGTGGCGTGTTGACAGCAGACCACATCGAACCGGCCGCTGTTTCGACAGAGATCGATAGCGATCGACTTGATCTCGATGCCGACATTCGCCGGCTGGTATCTGAGTGGGTTGAGCGACATTGGATGGAGGTGCAGACCCCGGCCCTTTTTGAGGCGTTTTTGGAATTGGTCGAGCCTGCAATTTTGACCAAAGCATTCCAACTGAGCGGACAGCAGTACTCGTCGGCAGCTCGACGCCTCGGCATCCACCGAACAACCTTTAGCAAAAAACTCGACCGCCTTGGTCCCGGGTCGCTGTAACTGGCATTTTCGCCTGGTCAAACGAAGTGCCCGATTAATCGAATGACACGACATCAATTGACAAAACCACCGAGCAATTACGAAGTCACAAAAGCTGCTCCGTCGTGCTGAACCTGATTAGCCTGAGGACAGGCGGATCCACGAGCATCAGTCCCGGACAATTCCTGGAATTAACGCCGGTTCAAAAAATGGTTACAATACGCTACTGTACAAAACAAATTGACGTCGGAAACACACTGGAGTCCTGGATTCAGTGTTTATCTTCTGAACGGGAGCTGAGGTTGATGACTCATAAACTCGTATCCCTTTTTTTGGCAATCGCCCTGTTGCCGCAATTAGCTTATTGTCAGGTTGAAAATTTTTCAGCCAAAACGATTTCGGCCACGCAACACAGCGATGACCAGAGTTCGCCTTATGTGAACTTTGAAGTTGAGCTTTCACCCGCCGATGCCAGGCCGGGGGAAGTCGTTACGCTTACTATCAAAACGAATGTCATCCAGGGTTGGCATATTAATTCGATCGCGAATGACACCGATGAGCCAATCGGTTACCCTACGGAAATTACTTTTGAACCGACCGGCCTAACCGCAATCGACGACAAATTCACCCCCTCAATCGAGCCGATCGAGTTTGCCGTCAACGATAAAGAGGTGCAGAAAATCCATTTAGGCCAGTTCCAATGGACGCGGCAATACAAAGTCAACAAGGACGTAAATGGATATTCAGGCACGCTGAAAATTTCGTTTCAGGCATGCGATGAGACCAAATGCGTTCCACCCAAAAAACTCGAATTTCAATTGGGGCACCGGCAAGCAACCGCTACTGGAGAACATATCCCATCCGGTCATACCGCTGAGGCACCGTCAGATCAAATCGTTGTCGAAATGGAAAAGTGCCAAACCAGCCGACCCTCGGTTGTGAAAAGTATGTCGTCAATCCTGGGTGATGTATTCCTTGGCACGGGCGAGCGCAAAGACCGATTGGTTTTAAAGGGAACGATCCCTGTCGACGGACAGGATGTCGAAATCTATTTGCCCAGATCACGAGCGTACGCCATCGAGAACCCTGAACCAGACAACACCCGGTTTACAAACAGAACCACCTACATATCTGTTGATCAAAACGGTGATGCAACACTCGACCAACATGAGTCGTTTGCCTGCAACTTGCCGGTTCGCATTCTTGATTCGATGTTCGAAGTCACCGAGATCCATCCCGAGGGAAACTCGATAACATTTCGGAAAGTCGATATCCCGCTTTACGGAATTGTGCTGGGCAGGCGCTGTCCCGATTTCTGGTACGAAACAGTCGATGGTGAGGTAGTGTCCAACACCAGCATTCGGGGTAAGTTGACTATCCTGGATGTCTGGGCGGTAACGTGACACAACTGCTATGAAGAATTTCCGCTGGTACAGCGGATCCAGGACAAATACACTTCCGAAAAACTGGCCGTGATCCTCTTCAGCGTGGACGCTTCAAAAGAGTTTTATGACGCCCGAGCCGGAGAATTATTCTCGAAATACGGCGGCGGCAACTGGCCGAGCGTCATTTTGCCGAATGGCTTCAATAGCGCAATTCGATTCGGTGATTTCGGATACGGCAAATTGATCATCGACGAAAAGGGAATGGTTCGAAGTATCGGCGAATACGATATTGAAAAGGCGGTTGCCACGATTTTTCGAAACGCTTCTGTAAATAACGGAAAGTAATGCGGTGTCGAGGCCGGGAACAATCCTCCAGGGGACAGCCTGAGGTACAAGCATGCAGGTTCGGCCGGCTTTGGAACACCTTGCGTCGATCGCGGGAGAACAAAAAGTCCGAGATTTGAGATTGCCAACGCAACCGCATTGGTTCTCGAATCGCACACACGAACTACCGGTCCGATGGTGGTCCAGGCAGATTCAATGACTGGCCAGTGTTTGAAAGCTCTTGATGGTAATTTTTGAGCAATCCGTAGGTTGACTGGAACTCGGCATCATTGGCAAGTGCCGCGTAATTGACATCGGTTCTAACGCGTTCGAAACGATCCAGGGTTTCGTTTATCATTTGAACAGACGGATGGCCGTTTCCGCTAAATACTTCGGCGGGCATCGCAAGATAAGTTTGCCAACTGGAATCGAGTTTACTATACAGGCGGCGGGCAAACTGACCGAGTTCGTCCCGAACATGAGCGGCCTTGTCAAGCGAATACTGTTGGGCGAATACTGGTTGCGGTTGGGACGATGCGTTCGATGCGTTTTGGGCGGCAACCTGAGCCGGAGTCTGAACACCCGTATATTGAGTCACCTGCGTGACAAGTTGTTGGGCGGCATCGGGAACGACAACCGGGCTTTCGGGCGATGCCTTGCGGTAATAGTTGGCATTGGAAATCGGATCTACTTCAATGACCGACCCATCAAGCGAAACTCCCAAAAAGAGTCCTCGACTACGCGACCACGAGTAGATAGCTGCTGCAAGTTGGCCGTCTGTGGCTGCCGACGCCTGACGACCCATCGGTCCTGCCGCGACCGCTGCATCGGCCCCTAAAGTAAACTTGCCGGACAGTAAACTGGCGACACTTTCTTGAGTCTTGAAAACGAGAACCACGTCTGTCGATTGCACGCCAACCTGCCAGCCGATATTTCCGCCGGTCAGATTGATAAACACCGGTGCGTGCCAACCTCCGTTTGTGTCGCGAACCATCAATACACCATTTCCATGTCGAGCGCCAATGACAAAACTTCCCTTGATGACTTTGGGAATAATTGCCACTGCATGTGCGTCACGAAGCATACTGGCGGGAATGGCGCTAGCCGGAATGTTCATGATCTCATTCAGGACAACCATCGATTCCCGGACCGTTATGTCCTCTTTCATCTGACCTTGAACTTCGGAAGTCATACCTGGCACTAGTGCCAGGCAAACGGCTGTTGCAAATGCAAATTTTCGACGAAATTTCATGGATCGTTTCCAGTTCGACAAACGTTAACTTTCAAAGGAAACTCCAATCTATTAGCTGACGGAACAACGGGTCAATATTGATCGCGGGTGCTGGCACACGACAACGCAAGACTTTTTTTCGAAGTATTAACGTGGTACCATTTTTATCATTCGACCGGGGCGGTTTGTTTTCTGCCCTGGATATTGTTGACATCGGATCGAAACGCATGACCAAAACCCTCCATCATGCCGCGTCTGCCAGTCGCACAGGGCGCAACTACAAATACTATGATCTGGTGATGGCCATGTTCGTCACGGTTCTGTTGTGCTCAAACCTGATTGGTCCGGGTAAGGTGTGCCTGCTATTTGGCATTACCTTCGGCGCTGGAAACATTTTCTTTCCGATCAGCTACATCTTTGGCGACATTCTGACGGAGGTCTATGGCTATGCGCGGGCTCGCAAAGTGATCTGGGCGGGATTCGCGGCGATGATCTTTGCGACGATCATGAGCTTTGTCGTGGTGCGTCTTCCCGTAGATCCTGCGGAACCCTACAACGCGACGATCCAGCCGGCGCTCGATGTCGTGTTCGGCAACACCGGGCGCATCGTGGCCGGGTCGATTGCCGGCTACTGGTGTGGTGACTTTGTCAATTCCTTTGTACTGGCAAAGATGAAGATTTTGACGAAGGGCCGGTTTTTGTGGGCGAGGACGATCGGGTCGACAATTGTCGGTCAGTTGGTGGACAGTGCGATTTTCTATCCCGTTGCTTTTCTCGGAATCTGGACCCCAGGCACGATGCTCGGAGTGATAATGTTCAATTTTCTTTTCAAGGTCAGCGTAGAAGTATTGTGCACACCAATCACGTACCTGGTGGTCGGTACCCTCAAGCGTGCCGAAAAGGAAGACTACTACGACCATGAAACGAACTTCACGCCGTTTTCACTCAAGGTTTAGGAAGACAATCAGACAGGTGCAGTTTAGCGGTTCTTGTTCCAAAAAGACCTGTGCGCGTTTGTTCGATTTTCGCCAGTCATGGATTAAACCCAAAACGGGTGGGATCAAAACAGTTTTTCATTGGGTGGGTGGTGATTAATTCAGTACGTCGATGCTCATTGGATTCATTCGCACTTCTCAAAGTGGCCGGGGGTGGCTTACAATGCTCCGAACCTGAAACGCCGAAAGCGCTCACTGTTTGGGTGATTGATTCGTCAGGACAGATGGCTGAGTCTGGTCGAAGGCACCGGTTTTGAAAACCGGCGTAGGGGTAACTCTACCGGGGGTTCGAATCCCTCTCTGTCCGCTTGTTTTCCAGGCGCAAACTTCAACCGGCAAACAAAAAGACGTTCACGAATGTGTGAACGTCCTGAGTTGTCAGCTTTCTGGTCGGCTGTTGCCAGCCGAATCAATGGCGATTCGAACTACTCCGTTTTGAAATCGCCAGCCCGGACGATCACCAGTTGATCGACCTTGATGTGCCTGGCAAAGGCGGCCTTGATGTCGTCGACCGTCAATTCGGAGATTCGTTTTTCGCGTTCTGCCGTGTACTTGAACGTGCGGTTCAAATACAAGTTGTTTCCCAGTTGGCCGGCAATCGAGCCGTCGCTGGAGCGGGATAACTTGCGCGATTCCA
This sequence comes from Pirellulaceae bacterium, assembly GCA_031414755.1. Lineage (GTDB taxonomy): Bacteria > Planctomycetota > Planctomycetia > Pirellulales > Pirellulaceae > CAJQPP01. The sequence goes on from JANNWJ010000022.1 coordinate 41,186, forward strand.
GCCACGCAATCCTTGCCGATTCGACTTCTTCATCTGTCGGGCCATCTTTCAGGAAGCGATTGAGTTCTTCCTTGACAACCGTCTCGACGGCATCAATGTTTTCCGGATTGGTAATCGCATTGATGGTGAATCGGGAATCGTTTCCTTCGGATGGAATCGAAATCGATGATCCAACGCCGTAGGAAAGGCCTTCTTTTTGACGGACCCGGTCGCCGAGCCGTGACGACAAGCTGCCTCCACCAAAAATAAAGTTGGCGAGTGTCAAGGCATCGGAGTCAACATCGTCTTCGTTCATGGCAATGACACAGCCAGCGAGGAAGACCGCGTTGGCCTTGTCCGGAGTCTTGATGTTGACTGTCGCCCCCGTTTGTTCGCTCGACGCATCTCGCACGATTGGATTATGGGCGATGCCCCCTTTCCAGTCGCCAAGTACAGTTTCCAGCGCTGCGACGGCTGAGTCCGGATCGAAATCACCGACTATGGATATCTCGCCGGTAGCGGCAGACATCTGGTTTTCGTAGATGTCAGTAATCTGTTCCAGGGTGAGCGCTTCGAGTTCTGCGATGGTTTCTTCGAGAGTCTTGACGTAACGAACGTCGCCGACCGGATAACTGGACATGGCACGCGACAACTCACTGGTGGCCAGCATTTGCGGTTCGGTGATCATGGTCTTCATCCCGTTAATCGAACGGGCTTTCATCTGCTCGAATTCGTCCTGAAGGAACGCAGGTTCGCGAAGGATTTTTCCAAGCAGTTCGATCCCGGCGTTGAGCGATTCTTTTTTGGCTTCGATGCTGAACGAGAGTTCACCAGCCGAACCGCCTCCTCCGCCACCCCCTCGTCGACCTCGACCACCGCCGCCACCTCCACCGGAGATTTGCACATCGAGTTCAGTCATCCGTTCCTGCAAGGCCTGTCGATTCAATTCAACGGTACCCGCCATCAGCATGGACGCGACCATGGCGGCTGCCGTGGTTTGCCCGGCCAGCGATTGTTCGTTGCCGTACCGCAATGTCAAATTCAGGTTGACGGTCTCGCCCCGATTGGACTTGGGTAACAAGGCGACCTTGATTCCGCCAAGTTCCCGGTTCTCGGTTCGAGCATCAAGATTTTCAGGAGACGAATCAAAGGCCTCGCCGGCCAATGTTGCATCACCACCAGTATAATCCTTGACGATATCGGTGATCGATGCCACCGCAGGAATTTCCATTCGCTGGGGCGCGTCCGAAGGAATAAAAGTTCCTACGGTTCGGTTATGCTTCGGGAAATAGGTTTGAGCAACACGCTTGACATCTTCAACGGTGACGTCAGCGATTCGGTCGCGTTGCAAATACAGCAATCGCCAGTCTCCCAGCGACGTGGCGCTGCTCAGCGCTTGTGCCATGGATTCGGCATTGACCATCATGTTTTCCGATTGCCGCTTGAAGCGTAGTTTTGCCCGTTCGACTGCTTCGGATACAAAGTTTTCGTTGGTGAGGCTATCCATCGTTTCAAGCATCGTGTCGCGGGCGTTTTCCAGGTTTCCTTCGGTGGGATCGACGGATACGAAAAACAATCCGGGATCGTGGGAACCGCCACAACGGGCAGAGACGCTTGTTGCGATAGAAGTTTCAATCAGTTTTTGTTCGAGTAAGCCGACTTTGTCCTCGCTAATAACGCTGGCGAGAATTGAAAGCGGAGCCCAGTCCTCATGCGAAGCTGCCGGGATATGCCAGGCGGCCGCTGCCGAGCCTATGTTGCCTACTCGACGAAGCTCGACAAGTCGTTCGCCGTCTTGTGCGGGCTCTTCGGTGTAAGTCGGATCAAGTTTTCGTTCCGGTTTCTCAATCGAACCAAGATGTTTTGCTGCCAGTTCCAGCGCTTTGGCTTCTTCGAATCGGCCTGTGATAACCATCACGACGTTGTCGGGCTGGTAGTACTTTTTATAAAACGCCTGCAAGTTATCGATGGGTACTCGCTCGATGTCAGATCGGTTTCCAATCGTCGATTTGCCATAGTTGTGCCATTCGTATGCCGCAGAAGAAATTCGCTGGGACAATACCCCTTGCGGGCTGTTTTCGCCGCGCTCAAATTCGTTACGAACGACCGTGAATTCCGAGATCAAGTCCTCGTGCTTCACGTAACTGTTAACGAGTCGATCGGACTCCATCTGAATTGCGAACTCGAGATTTTCGTCGGTCGCCGGCAACGTCTCGAAATAATTCGTTCGGTCCGAATTTGTTGTGCCGTTGAAACTTGCGCCGTGATCACGCAAGGCTCGAGGGATGTCGGCGTGTGTGGGTGTGCCTTTGAAAACCATGTGTTCGAGCAAGTGGGCCATGCCTGCCTCGCCGTAGCCTTCGTGTCGCGATCCGACGAGTACCGTCATGTTAACCGTGACCGTTGGTCGTGACGCATCAGGGAACAACAAGACTCGCGCCCCATTGTCAAATTGATATTCGGTTACGCCTTCGACGGTGGCGACCTTTTCAGGTGCGCCTTGCCACGCCGACAATGTCGATGGCACCGCCATCACAATCAACAATATCAGGGTACTTCGCATAAAAAACTCCTGTCTGGGAATGGGATTGATCCTGCCAGTTTGTGAGGCGGGCATTCTAGATCAGTGGTTGAAGCCGCTCAATTCCCTGAGACGCGTCGCTTCTTGTGCGATGATTGAAAAAAGCCAAATTCTGTCCAATAAACCCCTTTCCAGTCCGAATTCGCTATGATACCATAATGATATCACAAAGATATCGAAATCAGGCAGAATTGTTTAATAATTGGGAGTTTGTCATGGTTGTAGAGAAGCCATTCAAGGCGGCATCGGGTTGGTTTTTCCTGTTGCTATGTCTCGTGTTAATTTTCGGTGGACCGGGTGTGATGATCCATCATGCAGTGACCGTATTTCGCGAGCCGCCAGCCTGGAAAATCATCACGATGATTGTCATGCTCATTTCCGGGTTAATTTGCTTGTTTGGGTTCATGGCGATAACCCCCAACGATTCTCGGGTGTTGCTCTTGTTCGGCGACTACAAGGGGACGGTCAAGGAATCCGGATTTTATTGGGTCAACCCATTCTTTTCCAAAAAGAAAGTCTCGCTTCGCGTTCGGAATTTTGAGACGGGTTCACAGCATACACCTGAACAGAAGGATGCCGCAGGAAAAATACTTACCAAAAAGGGACACACCGGTGGTCGACCCTCGAAGGTCAACGATCGAGATGGCAACCCGGTCGATATTTCGGCAGTCGTTGTGTGGAGGGTTGTTGATACGGCGGAAGCGTTATTCGAAGTCGACGACTATGAAGATTACGTGCGCGTCCAAACCGACGCGGCGTTGCGGATACTGGCCTCGCGTCACCCTTACGACAGCGAAGATCACGAGACATCGCTTCGTGGCAGCACAACGGAAGTCTCCGATCAGCTCAAACACGACATACAGGAGCGACTACACAAGGCGGGTGTCAATGTCATCGAAGCCCGAATCAGTCACCTGGCTTACTCGCAAGAAATTGCCGCAGCCATGTTGCAACGCCAGCAAGCATCGGCCGTCGTGGCAGCCCGATCACTGATCGTGCAAGGTGCCGTTGGCATGGTGCAGATGGCCCTCGAACAGCTTTCGAAGCAAAAAATAGTTGAACTGGACGATGAACGCCGCGCCGTCATGGTTTCCAACCTGCTTGTCGTCCTGTGTAGCGACAAACATACGCAGCCAGTGATCAACGCTGGAACACTGTATTAACAACGTTGCAGCCCTAATTCGAGTTTGAATGTTGTAAACAGTCGAACATGAGAGTGGAACAATTGTCCTCAATTGTTTGTTCAGCGGATTTCTCGCCGAATACGAATAATTGAGACAATTGTTTTACTAACCGGTCCTTATTCCCCTTTTTTCTTGCCGGAACAAGTCCATTGACCAAACGCGATTCATTCCTGTTGCGACTTGATCCAAAAATCCTGGACGCAGTGCGTCGCTGGGCCGATGACGATTTGCGAAGTGTCAACGCACAATTTGAATTCATCCTCCGTCGTGTTTTGAGAGAATCCGGGCGCCTGGCAGACCGATCCAATCCGGATTCCGGCAAGGGATCAAGTTCCTGATTTGGGTGGAAACTGAAAGCAGACAACTTTACTTCTTCAAATCCGGTTGCGATTTGCGGATGAGGGCGTCGTCGAAATCGGCAGGTTTTTCGTAGTCCTGGTTTATTTCGAGGGCGGCCAGGTCCAATGAGTCAACAGGGACGCCACCCTCCGGCACATCGCCTTTGGCCGACCAAACGATCCCGTTAAGAACGACGCGGCGAAAGTTTTTGTTGGCCCAGTTCCAGTGAAAATGTCCGCCAGTGCAGCCGAATCCGCGACCTCCATCGGGTCGCTCCACTGCCCAGGCCACATGCTGTGGCTCGCTGTTGGCGACTGCCTTACGTACGTGAGGGTTGCCGCTGTGCGAACCGTCTATTCGTTCCATGGTCGACTCGGGGGGAACGGCTGTAAGTATAGGTGTAACTCCCGCCATATCGGGAAGGAACCGCATATGAAAATACCATTCATCTTCGGTTGAAAAAGGAACGACGCCTCGGGTGATTTCGTGATGAGGCAGGGCTTTAAAGTGCGCTTTCCAGTGCGGGTTGACCGACCAATCCGTCTCAAACGTGCCTCCGATCCAGTGCATCAAGGCGTCACCGGACGCGCCTTTGGTCATCTCGACTGCGTAGTGAATGCAAACGATTCCAACGCCTTGCGCTGCAAGCTTGTTTACTTGTTCCAGGTGTTCGTACGCCGGATGGTTCGTACCGCCGTCACTGTAAATCACGATCGCATCAACGCCATCGAATGTTGTTTCGTCGACTGGCCATTGATGTTTAATCACGGTCGTTTCAAAGCCATCGACGGTCGAATCCAGGGTCTTGGCCAGCAACATGCACCCGGCATAATGTTCATGCGCGCCATAACCATGGCTGGGAGGACCGGCGATCAATAGGACCTTTTTGGCTTTCACATCGGATTCCTGTGCGTTAGCCGAACTTGAAAGAAATATTGGGACCACCGAACAGGCAATTATTATGCAACGCAAATAAAACGATTTCATGATTATTATTCCCTGGGTTGTTGTCAGGCGATTGAGTCAATCGCAACGGTCAGGATTTGCTTGCCCCGTTGCGCACTGCCAAAAACCAATTATACTGTTGTTTCCGGCGTGTGTATGCGACGGATTGTTTTTAACCCGCTGCAACGACAGGGCTGTTTGTGTCACTAATTAAACGAGTATTGGTAACGGGTGGAGCCGGTTTTCTGGGATCACATCTTTGCGAGCGGCTGGTCGGTGCCGGCCATGACGTCATTTGTGTCGACAATTTCTTTACAAGTCAAAAAAACAACGTCGCGCATTTGCTGGACAATTCGAACTTCGAGTTGGTCCGGCATGACATTGTATTCCCGTTGTTTCTCGAGGTCGACGAGATTTACAATTTGGCTTGTCCCGCCGCACCAGGCCATTATCAATATAACCCGATCAAGACGATGAAGACTTCGGTTATGGGTGCGATCAATTTACTGGGGATGGCCAAACGATGTAACGCCCGGATCTTTCAGGCATCGACCAGCGAAGTTTATGGGGACCCCGAGGTTCATCCGCAACCGGAATCGTATCGCGGCAGCGTCAATCCGATTGGCGTACGGGCATGTTATGACGAAGGGAAACGAGCTGCCGAAACCTTGTTTATGGATTATTACCGGATGCATAAACTCAAAGTCCGCGTTTGCCGGATCTTTAATACTTATGGTCCTCGAATGCATCCGTTTGATGGCCGAGTCGTTTCCAACTTCATTCGGCAGGCCCTGAACGGTGAAGAGATCACTATTTTTGGAGATGGATCGCAAACACGTTCTTTCTGTTACCGCGACGACCTGGTCGAGGGCTTTTTGCGTTTAATGGCGTCCGACATAACGGGGCCCATTAATATCGGTAACCCCGGTGAATATACAATCAAGCAACTGGCGGAGATGACGATCGAACTGACCGGCAGCAAATCGAAACTGGTTTATCTTCCGCTCCCATCGGATGATCCGACACGGCGATGCCCGGACATATCGCTGGCGAAAAAGCACCTCGATTGGGAGCCGACCATTGGACTTCGCGAAGGACTTATAAAAACGATCGCCTGGTTCAAGTCGATCGACCCGGAGCAATACCGTCCGCCCACACCGAATTATTAGTGCCAAAGTGCCTGTTTTTCGGTGCAAGTCCTGTTAGTCATGTTGAACCCGGTTTGAAAACCGTTCCCTATTCCGCATGTTTGCCTGGAAAACGATGAGATTATGAAACATCCCCATAGCGGCAAAATCGACCTCCGATAAAATCCAGCGATCTCATTTCGTGACACAGTCGGTCCGGTCAAGGTAAAGGAAGACTTCCAATGGTATGGCTTCTGGTTATCGTGTTTGTTGCAGGCTACCTGGGTATTGCCCTGGAGCACCGGTTAGGTATCAACAAAGCGGCAACTGCGCTTTTGCTGGGAGTTTCCTGCTGGACAATCTACGTTCTCGGTGCCGATTCGTTTTTGCCGATCGATCAAATACCGGAATGGTTTGCCGAGCGCACCGAAGCGATCGGTGAACATTTGCGACTGGAGTATATAATCGATAAGCAGTTGTTGGTCTTGACGGGCGAAACGGCCGGGATCCTGTTTTTCCTGATGGGCGCCATGACGATTGTCGAACTGGTGGATGCCAATGAGGGATTCACTGTGATCACCCAGCGCATTAGCACGACAAGCAAGGTCAAACTGTTGTGGATTACTGCCTGGCTGGCTTTCATTTTGTCATCGGTCCTGGACAACTTGACCACGACGATTGTGATGATTTCACTTTTGCGCCGGCTGATCGCCGACAAGAAAACGAGGACGTTGTTCGCTGGAATGGTGGTCATTGCTGCGAACGCGGGCGGAGCATGGACCGTCATTGGTGACGTGACTACAACCATGTTGTGGATCAAGGGGAAGATCGAACCAATAGCTGTAATGCAAGAGTTGTGTTTGGCGAGTGTCGCTTGTTTATTGGTTCCCCTGATCGGTTTGTCATTTATGATACGAGGCAAGCTGGAAGTACCGGAAAACGAACCCGATTTAAACGAAGCCAGGATTTCTCGTCTGCATCGAACGATTTTTCTAATTATTGGCGTCGCTGGCCTGCTGAGCGTTCCAATATTCAAGGCTGTCACGCATCTTCCACCATTTTTGGGAATGATGTTGTCCCTTTCAGTATTGTGGGTGACTTCGGAAATCATGCATGCCGAAAGTGACGAGAAGACAAAGTCATCGACAGGTGTTTTGGCGGTTCTCAAGCGGGTGGATATGTCTTGCGTACTTTTTTTCCTGGGAATTCTCCTTGCCGTTGGTTGTTTGGGTGCATCTGGACTTCTGCAAATTCTGGCTCATTGGCTGGATAACGCCATCGGCAATCAACAACTTGTAGCCGTCATCATCGGATTTGTTTCCGCCGTCGTCGACAACGTTCCACTGGTGGCGGCCGGTATTGAGATGTACACCAATCCCCCGAACGATTCGTTTTGGATGATGTTGGCTTATTGTGCCGGAACCGGGGGAAGTTGTTTGATAATCGGTTCTGCCGCCGGAGTCGCAGCGATGGGGTTGGAACAAATTGATTTCATGTGGTACGTCCGCAATATCACACCATGGGCGACGCTTGGTTATTTGGCAGGAGTCGGTGTGTACTTGCTGCAGCAATCGCTGTTGGGTTAAATCTGCGTACGATGCACAGACTCTGCCGATCAATTATCGTTGCTGCGGGATTCGATGCATGCCAGATATTTCGGGTGGTCGGCCTGGCCTGTCATTTCATAGAGGAAGCGACTGGGCATGGTAGGGCGGGGTTTTCCCCACTTCATTCGGGATAGCGACATTGACAAGGTCAATCGTTCCTGGGCGCGGGTAATCCCGACGTAACAAAGGCGTCGTTCTTCGTCGATTGCTTCATCTTCGTCGATGCTGCGGTGATGGGGTAAAATGTTTTCTTCCATGCCGACCATAGAAACATCATGGAATTCCAATCCCTTGGCACTATGAAGTGTCATTAGCGCGATGGCGTTTTTGCCAAGTTGTTTTTCTTTCTCGTCGGTTATCTGTCGATCGTCCAGCGTGATCTGGTCAATGAACTCGGAAATCGTCGGATTGCGAGATTCCCGTTCATACTGGCTGACGGCGTTCACGATTTGTTCGACGTTGTTCCAGCGAGTCTCCCGTTCCTGCGGGTCTTCGTAAACACGGTCGATTTCGGTGCGGTAGCTGGATCGGGCGATCAGGCTGCGGACTTGTTGTGTCAGCGTTTCGCCTTCGGGCGTTGAAACGATTTGGTACAATTGATTGAGCCCTTGCCGGGCGGCGTTTGACATCGGTGGGCGAAGCGATGCATTGAGTACCATTTGTCCAGGCTCGATACCTGAATCCATAGCGTGCTTCAGAATCTGCTCGACGACTTTGGTTCCCAGGCCTCGCGGGGGCGTGTTGATGACTCGGCGAAGCGAAAGCTCATCGAGCGGGTTATCCATCAAGCGCAGCCATGCGACCAGGTCCTTGACTTCCTTGCGATCAAAGAAGGACTGGCCACCGACCAGCACGTAGGGGAGCTTTGCCCGACGAAGTTCTTCTTCGAAGACTCTTGGCTGTTCGTTGGTTCGAAAAAGGATGGCAAAGTCGCGGGGCTCGGCACCGGGTTGCGTCAGCCGTGTCCTGATTTGAGCGACGACTTCCTGGGCTTCTTTTGTTTCGTTTGGATATTGATGAATGCCAGGCTGCGGACCGTTAGGGCGGCTGCTTTTCAGAGTCTTGTCGTGTCGTTCCAGGTTAAACGAGATCAGCGCATTGGCTAGCTGAATAATCGGTCCCGTAGATCGGTAGTTTTCTTCGAGGTTGACCAGCACTGCGTCCGACCAGTCACTTTGAAAGTTCAAAATATGTCGAACTTCGGCACCCCGAAATCGGTAAATGGACTGATCGTCATCTCCAACAACGCACAGGTTTTTGTGTTTTTCGGCCAGGGCACGGATGATCCGGTACTGGCTGGCGTTTGTATCCTGATATTCGTCCACGAGAATATGGTCAAAACGGGCTGATTCCCGGGCTTGAATGTCGGGAAAAGCGTTGAACAGGTCTTCGACAAGGATCAATAGATCATCGAAGTCGACGGCCCCCTGGTTTTTCAGTTGACGCTGGTAGCGCGGCCAGGCGATGGCGGCGATATCCTGCTGCACCGTTGTCGCCAGGGAAGCGGCCTGGTGTGGTCGAACAGAATTGGATTTCCAGCGACTGATTTGGCTGATCAATTGGGCGGGTTTGATCGACGTATCCGGAGCGTGAATTTCGCGAAGGACCCGGCGGGCCATCGATTCCTGGTCTCCCCGGTTACAAATAATAAATTTTTCAGGGTAGCCCAGAAGGGTAATATGCCTTCTCAGGACGCGAACACACAGGGAATGAAAGGTACAAATCAATGGGCTGGACCGGTTGCGTTTGCCAACCAATTTACCAACGCGAACCTGCATTTCCTGGGCAGCTTTGTTGGTAAAAGTCACTGCCAGAATCCGATCTGGTTCGATACCCGCCTTGATCAAATTGGCGATGCGAACGGTCACAACGCGGGTCTTGCCGGTACCGGCTCCAGCCAGAACGAGCAAGGGTCCGGCAAGCGTCGTTGCGGCGCGGCGTTGGGCAGGATTCAGGCTTGACAATAATCACATCCTTGGGCAGTTTTTTATGGTTTTTTCCGTATGAACCGAACCGAACCCAACGATGGGGGTGACACGACAGGCAATGCAAAAAAGGCCTTCAACGGGGGTGTCTGAGACAAATCGAATTCGAGCCGTTCGAGGGGTGGCCACACCTATTTACGACGGCTGGATCGAGGGGGCGCTGTTCACCTCATATATGCTAACGGACCCGAATGAGGATGGCGACCGGTATGGATTGAGCGGCTTGAAATCGGGACAAAGTTTATCAACTTTGTTAAGTCGAAATACCTGGGTGACGATACCTTGATTCTACCACCATCCCGAGTTTGCCAAAACTGAATTGCGATCGACAAGATAACTGGAATTCCCCTTGCCAAACTTCACAAGATTCAATCCAATACACAACGCATCGACTTGAGGGATTGGATGACGGTTTTTTCGAAGGCTTAATTCGGACCGTCAATCTCGCCGTTCATCGTATTCGTTAAGGAGTAACAAGATGCCTGTTAAATCAAAATCTTCGAAAACCAAAAAGGCAGCTCCTGCTGCCGCCAAATCCTCGGCGAAAAAGGCAACGCCCGTTTCGATCGTCAAGCCGGCTGCCAAAGCCACGATTAAGTCTTCCAGGCCAATCATTGCCAAGGCAAAGACCAACATCGCAGTTGCGGCATCCAAAACAGCCAAGGTCGCAACGATTGCAACTGCAGCCGTCAAACCCATTGCAAAAAAGGGATCCAGCCCCGCGCCAAAAATGATCAAGTCCCGTACCGGTGTACGGGCAACCGCCAAGCGTTAGTGCCTGTTGCGAAATACCGGGTCATCGAAAGATCCTACAAGTCCCATGGCCATTGGTCGTGGGATTTTTTCGTTTGATATCCGGTTTTTTTTCAGAGGATGCAGCTGGTCAACGAGGCTGGCAGTGCCGGATTCCATGACGAATCACGAGCAACAGTCCTTCCTGCAGCCGGTGAAAGTACCAATCAAGCCTCAGCGGCACGGGCAATCTCTGGCGGTTGTATTGACGCTAATTTTGACCAAAGTGTATACTTTTTTGCCTGTACGTCGCGCGTTGCGTGTTTTCCCCAGATCGTTGCTGGCCGTTGTTTCAGAATGGATGTTTTTGTCCAACACGGTCGTTAAAGGGGCAGGATCCATATCAGGGTCCGGCCAAATACAAGCCCGGAAGTCAAATGAGTCAGAAAAAACACGAACTTTTGCAAAACGAGTTGGTTGAAGCAATTGAAACCAACTATGACAAAATCAAACCCTACATGTCGCAGATCATTTTGGTTTCGACTGCAGTTGTTCTGGGGGTGCTGGCGGTCTTTGTGTGGACGTACACCCGACGCTCCGCCGCCGAAGGTCAATGGGAAGACTTTTTGTATTCGACGCAGTTGGCAGAGATTCGTGGAATGGAAGATGTCGCCAAGGTCTTTCCCGACACTGCGGCTGGCCAATACGCCCTGATTCGCGTCGCGGACTATGACTACAACCGTGGTTCGACCAACATCGTCACCAACCGGGATGACTTCACCGATAAAGTCCGCAAGGCGATCGAGCGATATGAAACGCTTGCGACCAGGCCAAACGTCGATCCGTTTGTAAAACGACGCGCGGTATTTGGCATGGGGCACAGTTACGAAAGCCTTGGCGAATTCGACCGGGCGCGCGAAAGTTATCAACAACTCGTCGACAACGCCCCTGATGATCCAATTACGATTCTGGCGCGAAAGGGGATCAAACGACTTGAAAACGCAAGCGTAGTTGGAATATTTGAAAAATTTAAACTGTGGCAGCCACCAGCCGCCGCTCCCGAGACCGACCCGCTTCCCCCATCACGTCCTGATATCAGCTTCCCACCGGCCACCTCGGCGGATCCAGTTTCGGACCCGGCACCAGCGGTCAGTGATCCCGCAGTCTCAGAGCCGGAAACCAATGCTCCACCCGTTACCGACGGTGGCGATAAAAAATCGGTCGATGAGTCTGGCGGGTCAGCTGGCGACAACAAGGCAGGTGATGGTGAAGCCAAAGGGGGCTAACACGGCTATCGCAATCCGAGTCACGATTTCGAGAGTGAGATCAACGGAATCGGATCGGTGACACGAAGTCGAGACTTACACTGTCTGAACGAATAAGGCGGCACCATGTCGGTTTGGTCGGACTTGAAAGCGTCTGTTTCCGGCCTTTTTGCCAGCAGCAAATTCGGCGACCTGGGCGAGCAGGCTGCCGAACGGTATTTGCGACGCAAATGTCGTTTGACCGTTATTGAACGGAGCTACAAAAACTTCATTGGCGAGATTGACTTGATCGCCATTGACACCAGGAGCCGACCGCGGACGATTGTGTTTGTTGAAGTCAAAACACGAAAATCGGATTGGCACGGATTACCGGTGGAAGCGGTTGACGAGCAAAAACAGCGACAGGTGATCGCGACGGCCATGGTTTGGCTGAAACAACATTACCTGCTGGAAAGTCGATTCCGTTTCGATATTGTCGGAATCCTTTGGCCCGACGACGCCCGCCAGCCAACGATTCAATACTACGAAAATGCGTTTCAGCCTGGGGGTACCGGGCAAATGTTTTCTTGATCGATCCCACTCCAACACGGAAGACGAAGAGCTAACGGCATGTTTGGGATCGGCGAAGCAGGTGCGTTGGGTGCCGCGATGCTCTGGGCTTGCTCCAGCATTATCTTTGGCGGAACGCGATTGTCCGCCTGGCAGATCAATAGTACCAAGAACATGGTCGGTTGTTTCTTTGTTCTTGTTACCCTCATTGTCTTCTCGATTGTCTCGGGTTACGGGATGTCGCGCATTCCGTTGGCGGATCTCGGATTGCTTGCCCTCAGCAGTTTGATTGGACTGACGATTGGCGACACGTTTTTCTTTCGCAGCTTGCAAATCCTTGGCCCGCGTCGGGCATTGGTGATGGCGACCACCGTCCCGTTGTTTGGTGCCTTCCTCGGATGGCTTTTGATCGGAGAAGCGATAACGGCGTTTTCGGCATTCGGAATACTGATCGCGATGGGGGGTATCTCCATCGTCGTCATGGAACGCAGTTCCCTTGTCGAAGCACCGGGTCTGTTTCCTGGAGGGACCGTGACGGGTGTTTTGGCTGGCCTGACGGCATCTTTGTGTCAGGCGTGTGGCGGAGTGGTCTCCAAAATCGGAATGGACCATTGCACCGCACTGGAAGCAACTTTCTGGCGCCTGGCGACTGCCGTCATCGTCGCTGCCCTTTACATGTTATTACGAGGACAATTGCGAAAAACGGTTGCAGTAGTAACCCGTCCTGAAATACTCAAGCGAGTCATCCCCGCCGCAATGATCGGTACATGGCTGGGCATTTGGTGCAGTCAGATCGCGTTCAAGAATACCAGCGTCGCCATCGCTGCGACGTTACTTGTTACAACACCCTTGTTTGCGGTCCCCATCATTCGCGTAATTCACGGACATCGTGTCTCATGGCTGGGAATGGTTGGCAAAGTCGTCACAGTGATTGGCGTTCTGCTCGTCGTCGTCAAGTCGTTCGCGCAGTTGCTTTCACTGTTTTCCGGCGCAGAATCGAACTAGGCTTGGTTAAGATCAGGTACTGGGCAATGCACCCATTGAACGAGCGACGTCTTCGTCCTTTGAATTCTGTGATTTCCGACGGACGTGGAAGTCGATCGTACGCCAATGTTAAAAATCTGCGCCGCACCAGTCGTCGGGGATTTCCGCTGATCCCAAGGCGAATTGCGAGAGAACAAGCGGCTTATGGTCGAGGATCGGCCAGTTCAAGAGCTTGGACTAGCGCTTGCTCCCAGCCGCAGGAATATTCAATTGGGTCGCGTCGTCCAATCGCATGAAAGGCCAGGATTCTTTCGACGTCGGAGCCGGTCAGTCCGTGCGCAACGCCACCCGGTCCGGGCAAATAGCTTGTCAACGTGTTGGAAAAAACCAAATCGAAATCGAGGCCAAGCTCCGCTGCAGTTCGCTGGGCATCGCGCAGAATGGCTGCCTTGTCGATGTTCAAATAAGGCAAAAACAATTCGACTCGTTCACTGTTCCAGTTGCCCGATTGAAAAGCCTTCCAAAGATCCTGATAGAACTCGGGGCGGCAATCCGGATAAATAGCGTGGTCGCCAGAATGAACTCCCAGGCCGAGTTGAACGACTTGCTGGTGCTCGTTTCCAATCGAAAGGGCCCAGCCATAAGCGATCGAAGCGAAAATCGCGTTGCGATTGGGGACCACCGTTTCGCGCATGTTTTCCTGCTCGTAGTGTCCCAGCGGGATTTGCCAGTCGTCTTGCAATAACGCCGAATGAAACAGTCGACCGATCGAGGTGACATCGATGACTTCATGCCGAACTATCAGACCCTTGCCGCCAAGATATTCAATATTGCGAGACAGGAAATCCAGTTCAATCGCGTGTTTTTGGCCGTATCGAAAACTGATTCCAAATATCGAATGGCCACTTGCCAGCAGGTTCAACAGCAGGCTGGTCGAGTCCATGCCGCCGCTCAGGCATACGACAGCGGGCTTGTTGATGTTGGTTTCGATCGACACGTGCTGCAAAACTTTCGTAAAGTGTTCGTCTTGAAAAATTGCCAACAAGTCGGGTATGCCTTGCGGACTAACTGCTTTTTGATTGTAACCTTGGCGTCGAAACGGCAAACCACCATAATTGAGGGGGGATGACCGTTCGACCCGTCGCCGAGTTCCACAAGCCGCTTTTTCGACTCAGGATTTTGAGTATTCAATGGCCCGTAACGAACAACTGATTCGCCAGCACAAGATCCTGCAACTACTCGAACGCGTTCGATTTGGAAAAACGTTGGAAGAATTGCAGGGGGACATCGTCGAAGAGTTGGGACTGAGTTCCATTCACACGCGAACGCTGAAGCGCGATCTGGAAGCGCTTCAGTCGGCTGGCGTCGATGTCGGTTGTCACGATTCGCCTCGTGGAAAAATCTGGAAGCTGGGGCCGCTGGCAAAAACCGCGACCAAAATCACAGCCACCTCGACCGAGTTAATTTCCCTGGCACTGGGCAGGCGGCTGATGAATCCGCTGGCCGGCACACCTTTTTGGCGAGGGATCGAATCGTTTTGGAACAAGGTTCAGGAAGAGATCCCGGCATCGGTTCTGGAACACTACGAAAAATTCTGGAAGACCCTGCGCGTCATAGGTGTTCCGGTAAAGTCGTACGAGAGCTATCAGGGGATGCTCAACACAATCCATCGTGCGATCAATGATCACCGAATTCTGGAGATCGAATATGAAAGTCCAGGCAATCCCGTTTCGAAACGAATGATCAACGCATACGCCGTTGCCTTGTTCCAGGCGAGCTTATACGTGATCGGCGTCAATCATGGGGACGAAGAGCGAAGAATCCGGACGTATAAACTTGACCGGTTTCACAGTGCCATTGCGCTGGACAAGTACTTCAAGTTTGATGAATCACTGGACATCGATCAATATCTCAGCGACAGCCTTGGGATCTTTTTCGGCAACAAGCCACAGAACTTTCGCATTCGGTTAAGTACCCGTTCAGCGCGATGGGTGATCGAGGAACCCTGGCATCCCGAACAACAGGTCAAGGAGTTAAAGAATGGCCTGTTTGAATTGACCGTCCGATCGGCCAGCGAAATGGAGATCATTCCCCGTGTGTTGCAACTTGGCAAGGACGCAGAAATTCTGGCTCCTGCCACAGCCCGCCGCGCCGTCACTGAAATCGTCCGGGACCTCGCCCGACAATACGGAGTCGCAACGAGCGACGACGAAATCGACTGACATCCATGAATAAGATTGCCAACGTATCCGCGTTGACAATCGTGAAAATCGCCCCGTTACCTATTGGTTTCTTCCGATTGTGACGGATGATCGAAAGACAATCGTTCTGTTTCGAGAATGTGTCCCGTTTCCATGTTAGCACCACCGATCGCAAAAATACCTCCTTGCACAGCCAGCAGTCGATGAAAGAATCGGGCAGGTACGAGCTCATGTACGGACCGCCAGGTAAGTTGATCCGCATCCAATTGATAAACTCGACCGCTGTAGGTACTTACCAATAACCGGCCGTCGACGTTGATCGAGGCGCTGCCGAAACCCTCCATCTCGCCATCGGCAGGCAATTCCGGCCCAACTCGCCATTGTTGTTGTTCAACGTCAAAGATGTTCACCTGGGTCGTCGTTTCACCGCTGGGTTCCATGCCACCGATGACGTAGATGTGGTTGTCGGCAAACGAAACGGAGAGTGCCCGGCGTTGAAACGGCGGCGCGGGTAGTGCGGTCCAGGTGGAATTCGGTTGTGAAAGATCGAAACGGATGGCACTTTCAGACCAGCGAGGGGGCTGTTCCCCGGCCAGTGCCCAGCCACCGACAACGTAAACAAAGTCGCCGACGACACAAGCGTCGAACGACGACCTTGGTTCCGGCATGGATGGTAGCGACTGCCAGGTACCTGAAACAGGATCAAACATGGAAAACCCGGATACCGAATGCAAATCATGTTTTTCACCTTGAGCGTTTCTCGCCTCGAAGCCCCCCAGCCGATACAGTTGATCGCGATAGGCAACCAAAGCAAGTCCTTGCAATCCAGGTCCTGTCGATAGCACTTCCCATGATCCGGATTTCGATGGATCAAGTGCATACAAGTTCTTGTTTTGAAATTCTGCTGCGTATTCGTGTGCGCTGCCCATTTGTCCACCGTATACAAATAAACGCCCCCCCATTTCCGCTCCGCCAAAACTGGTTAGCCCAACCGGCAGACTGGCGGGTTGAATGTTATTGTCTGTCGCACTCGATGGTTCTCGCGATGATATCGTCCCGGCAGCGGGTACGTCCACGACCACCGTGCAGTAATAATTGGTTGCCGAAAATTTTTCGCCATTTGATTCGCCGGGCATCGTATCGACCACTTTGGCTCGAAGTTGGTAACGCTGTCCCGCAAGCGCTTCAAACTGAATTTGGCCCCGCTCGTCCGTTTTAAGGGTCTTGGTCCCGGCATCAACATTGACCACTTCGATTTCACACTCCGGCCGAATCCGTCCCTGGAAATAAGCGGTCAACTGAACGTGATCCGAGGTCTGTTCAACAAGGACATCCAGTGGCAAATGACCCGAAGGTTCGTCAAGCATTCGGCCGTCAACCGGGTAATATTTTGCGGAATAGTTCAGCCACATCGCTTGTTCACCCCGGCGAAAAATGCCATACGGGCAATCGATTTCAATATTGCGCGTACCATCCGATGAACAACGAAGCCAACCGAGATCAGCATCGACAACTCGAGAACAGTCGATCGTCTCGAAACCGGAATCGCCAAGCTCCCATACTTTGAGTTGCGCGATGCCTTCCAGGAATTCGGCTTTGTCCGGTTGTGGCCCCTCGCCAAAATAGACGCGCACTTCGCCATCGACCATCGCTACCCAAATAAAATGCGCTTCAGCGATTTGTGGATTGACGATGATGACAACCGTCGCGATCAAAAGGCAAAACGATCGAATCGCGTGACTTTTTGCAAGTAGCCCGGCAAGATACATAAATCAGATTCCTTCAAACTAAAAAGCACTGGAAATTGGCGTCGGTGTCAAATCACTGCCAAATTGTATTGCAATTCGAACCGACCGAAAGGACTCTTGCGGGACCAAACTTCCCCGAAGCTGGCAGACAGCGAATCACCTGGTGTCATGATAAATGACAGAGGCTGCGGCACCGTGAATTGCGTCCCCTGCCGCATTCGGCGGCATTGGAGCCGCAGACAACTGCGGTGAGGTAACGAACCGTGGGGAGGAAGCCTGCGAATGCGTCGGTAAGCTGACAAGCAATCGTCGTCAGCCGCATTCTCGTCAAAGCTGCGAGGTTACCCGAATGCCAACGCTGCGGTGGTGAGCTGGAGTTGATGGCGATCACCAATCAGTCCGGCACGACGATCTGGCTGAGAAAACCATCGCGGCAACCATCCCTGCGAGGCCCGCCATGAATCGAATTCGACGCGCATCGACCGAACTTCAAAAAACGTTGCCGTGCAACGTCACGCTTTCGGTCTGCGCGCTGGGCGAAAGAACACCACCACGGGAACCCACAAACCAGGTCTTTACTCGCATGATAGCCGCAATCCTCGTCGCAACGCGCCTGAAATCCGTACTTCGGCTCCGCGCTCCTATCAAAAACAGGTTCAAGTTCGCTGCGAAGGTCCGAACATCCGGTCGCCTGCTGGAACCAAATCCCAAGAGACCCAAACTCAAAATTGGTTCGAGCCGCAGGCCGCTTCGCTGAATCAAGCAAACCGCCAGCCACACCGGGCTTCTTGAACAGAGACTTTGAGCATCGGCTACGTTCCTGCGTCACTCCGCGATGTCAAAGTCTAGTATGTCGGGATGGACTGACTTCTATTTGGAATTCAGACCATGTTTTCTATCTTGAAAGTCCATCCGGGATGGCCATCCCGGATGGACGGCAGCTTGTAGATCGACAAAGTCTGGATCGTCGAGATCGACAATAAACATGATCGCAAGCTGTTCATTTTTTAGCCCGAACCGTCGCTTGAGCTGCTCAGGCAAGCTCGTATTTTACTAGGAAGGGACACAAATGAATATTGGTCAATCTCAGTTTGCGCAGTTTGTTGGTGTGGATGTTGCCAAACACAAACTGGATATCGCGATCGTGGGTCGCAAGGGAGTCGTCACCATCGATAACTCAGAGAAGGCAATCATGGCCTGGATTGAACAGCTCAACGCGTCGGCTTCGACCATCGTCGTCATGGAGGCGACTGGCGGTTACGAGGCGATGCTGGTGAAGTTGTTGCACCGAGAGAACGTCGCTTTGGCGGTGGTGAATCCGCGACAAGTTCGCGATTTTGCCAAAGGCATGGGTAGTGACGCCAAGACTGACCTGATTGACGCCGCAGCATTGGCGACTTTCGCACAGTTCGTTCAGCCCGTGCCGCAAGCTGCAAAATCCGATGAAGACATCAAGCTCTCGGCGTTCGTCGCACGTCGTCGTCAACTGCTGGATTTGATCGGCCAGGAGAATAATCGTTTGCAGAATACGACCGATCACGATATTCGTGATTCGATTCAGGAAGTGCTGCAATGCCTGAAAAAACAGCTCAAAACCATCGATAAACGCCTTGCCGATGCAGTGCAATCGAATAAGAGACATGCACGCAAGGTGAACATTCTTCAGTCCGTCATCCAAAACAAAATAAGCGTTTGAAGAACTCTCTCCAAACGCCCGGACTGCGTCATCGACGCACCGTCGAACCGATTATCCCTTGAGCCGTTGTGTCCCCACAGAGCGTCTCCCGTTTCACCGGCTACGGTAATTTTAGCCATAGATTCAATGCTGATCATCATACATCGAACACCGGAGCCATGCCTCAAAAAATCCCGGGGGTTCGGGGGCAGGCCCCCGATTCTTCAGCGCCGAAAGAACGACATCTTTA
>JANNWJ010000023.1:0-2206 GCA_031414755.1 Pirellulaceae bacterium
TGGTCGCGGATACGACAATATCTCAGTTGGACTTCAGGCGACAGAAGACTGGTACAGCTTCGCGCTCGCCGTGAACGAATTCGCGTCAATCGCTGCTACGAAACTCGACGTGGCGTCCAACGTGGCCATTGAACTGTACAACGCAAGTGGCTTTTTGGCGACGAGCGGGATCGCCGGCACGCATGTAACCAGCCAGATCGTTGACTTTACGGCTATTACCGCTGGTTCGTATTTTGTGCGCGTGACAGGCGACGGCAACTACAGCCTTGCCGTCACGCGAAATGCCGCCTTTGATTTCGAGCTGGCGGCAACTCAGTCAATTACCAATGTCGACGGGGCTCTTGGACACGTGTCGGCATATCTTTCCGGGTTTGCTGAACCCGACTCTCAGGCCAACGATGCGCTTCTGAACACGGCGTTTACCGGAGTGACCCTGAGCAACAACGGAACGGGTAACGTCTATGCGGCACAGTCTTCGTTCACGGCTCCAACAGGAGTTC
Source organism: Pirellulaceae bacterium (assembly GCA_031414755.1). Lineage (GTDB taxonomy): Bacteria > Planctomycetota > Planctomycetia > Pirellulales > Pirellulaceae > CAJQPP01. The sequence continues at coordinate 501 of JANNWJ010000023.1, forward strand.
GAGTGTTCGCACCGACCATTGGTGGAGCCTCAGGCTGGAACAATGGTTCTTCCAATATCCTACGCGCCACGTTTGCCAGCCCCCAGGCTTATGTCTCTATTGACGTAGGCTCTGACGACACTTCCGACATCGGCTATTTGCGGGCGTACGATTCTCTGGGCAACTTGCTTGTTGAAGTCATCAGCGGCGGCGTCGCCAATGGCAACAAACAAACACTGAGTATCTCGCGACCGGGCCAGGATATTGCCTACATCCATGCAGCGGGTGTTGGTGGTGACGTGACACCTTTCGACAACCTCGTATTCAAACGAGCGGATGTTGACATCGATGTCTGGACATTCAATGCCAGTGCCGGCAAATCGATACAGATTGGTTCATCACTGCCCGGTGGCGGAGCGCTGGATTTTGATAATCTACTGGGTGAAACCGGTGCCAGCAAACTTCGCTTGAGTCTAAAAGACCCTAATGGACTGGTCGTTGCCAACGGTACCGATTCACTGAATTATGCCACACGTTTGTCGGGCAACTATCAACTTACCGTTTCGGCCAGTGACTGGGACGGCGAATATTACGTCAAAAAGTCTATTGTCGATTTGACAACACGCTTCTTTGACTTCGGAACAGCCACGTCACCTGTAGAACCCGGTTACATTGGCATCAGCAATGGCTTGTACAATGCTGGTCTCGGATACGGATGGACATCGCTCGGCGATTTAACGAGTTGGGTGAGCGCAACTGGCACTGCCCTGTTAATTGATGGAATTGAAACCACACTGTCCACGTTTGAGGCGGCGGTGTTAAACGGCGACTACACCGTCGAACTCATTTTTGGAACAAGACCCTTTTCCAAGGACTCGTCAATTTACAACGTTGAAGGGACCACACCAGTTGGTACAAAGGTTGAAGTCTCGTCACTTACGGTCAATGTTGTTGTCAATGATGGCAAATTGACTTTTAGCCTCGATGGTAACAAAGGCAAGGATAAAAAGGCCCCGATTTCCGGAATGCGGATTCGTCCGAGATATGGCCCATAGAGCGTTGCCTCGCCGGACGGAGGGCAGGACTCGTTCTGATTCGCCGACCGGCGTGTCACATACAACATGATTTTCACGAGGATATTCGTGCAAAAAAGCCCCGTCGTTTATCTTTTCCTTCGAACGGCGCCTCCCAACTTGCCCCGGCGACGCAGATAAAGCCATAGGGATTTGTAGCCCACTCAAGATGTGTTATCTTGGCAGGTCGAGGTCGCCCGTGCAAAGTCGGCTTGGCGACTTCGACTTGTCTTTCAACAACGAAGTGCTTTTCGGATTATAAGGCTTCGTCTAGTCATCAACTGCAAATCCTTACGGGGGAAGATCATGCGCAGGAAAAGTCCCAGGCGTTCACATTCCAGGTCGCGTCGCGTAAAAAATGACCTTGTTCAGTTCGAGCCCCTTGAAGCGCGGAATATGCTGGCAGTCAGTATTAACAGCGGGCTCGACTACGAAGGTTTTTCGCCGTCAGCACACATATTTCATCTCGCTCCCGGGACTCCTGTTTCCGATCAACTGGAAACGTTGCGCACTCATGTTGGCGCTCAGCAAAACGATTCGTTCCGATTGATCTCCAGTTCCGTTGATCAGCTGGGTTTTGAACTCAGTCGATACCAGCAATTGCATCAAGGGGTCGACGTCCGCGGAGGAGTTTATTCGGTTCACTCGTTCGCT
>JANNWJ010000024.1:0-37344 GCA_031414755.1 Pirellulaceae bacterium
TGGTCGCGGATACGACAATATCTCAGTTGGACTTCAGGCGACAGAAGACTGGTACAGCTTCGCGCTCGCCGTGAACGAATTCGCGTCAATCGCTGCTACGAAACTCGACGTGGCGTCCAACGTGGCCATTGAACTGTACAATGCAAGTGGCTTTTTGGCGACGAGCGGGATCGTCGGCACGCATGTAACGAGCCAGATCGTTGACTTCGTGGCAATTGTCGCCGGCGATTATTTCGTGCGTGTGACGGGCGAAGGCAACTACAGCCTTGCCGTCACGCGAAATGCCGCCTTTGATTTCGAACTGGCCGCAACTCAGTCAATTACCAATGTCGACGGGGCACTTGGGCACGTGTCGGCATATCTTTCCGGGTTTGCTGAACCCGACTCTCAGGCCAACGATGCAATTCTAAACACGGCGTTTGCCGGAGTGACCCTGACAAACAACGGAACCGGAAACGTGTATGCGGCACAATCTCCGTTTACGGCTCCGACAGGAGTTCGAGTGTTCGCACCGACCATTGGTGGTGCCTCAGGCTGGAACGATGGCAGTTCCAATATCCTTCGCGCCACGTTTGCCACCCCTCAGGCTTATGTCTCTATTGACGTGGGTTCCGACGACCCTTCCGATGTCGGATATTTAAGAGCCTACGATTCTCTGGGAAACCTGCTTGCAGAAGTCATTAGCGGCGCTGTTGCCAATGGGAATAAACAAACATTGAGTATCTCGCGACCCGGCGAGGATATTGCCTACATCCATGCCGCCGGTGTTGCTGGTGATGTGACACCTTTTGACAACCTCGTTTTCAAACGCGGCGATATTGACATCGACGCCTGGACCTTTAATGTAAGTGCCGGCAAGTCGATTCAGATTGGTTCATGGCTGCCTGGCGGCGGTTTGCTGGATTTTGACAACCTGCTCGGTGAAACTGGTGCCAGCAAACTTCGCTTGAGTCTAAAGGACCCCAATGGATTGGTCGTTGCCAACGGTACCGATTCACTGAATTACGCCACTCAATTGTCGGGTACCTACCAACTTGACGTCTCGGCCAGTGATTGGGACGGCGAATATTACGTCAAGAAATCTATTATCGATCTGACAACAGGCTTTTTTGATTTCGGAACGGCCACATCACCCGTTGAACCCGGTTACATTGGCATTAGCAATGAATTGTATAATGCCGGTCTCGGATACGGATGGACCTCGCTTGGCGATTTAACCAGTTGGGTAAGCGCATCCGGCACTCCCCTGCTCATTGATGGAATTGAAACGACGTTGTCCACGTTTGAGGCGGCCGTCGTAAACGGCGACTACACAGTCGAGCTTATTTTTGGAACAAGACCCTTTACGGCTGGCTCATCCATATACGTTGTGGAGGGAGTCACCGGAGTTGCTGGCGCACTTGGTTCTACGACATTATCTATCGACGTTGTTGTCAGTGATGGCCTGTTGACATTCAGCCTCGATGGAAACCTTGGAAAGGACCTGAAAGCACCCATTTCGGGGATGCGGATTCAACCGACGTATAGCCTGCTAGGCCCGGTTCCGCCGGACAGGGGACTGGACTCGAAGAGTTTCGTTGACCAGCAAAACGCTTTGCTGTCGAAGACTCAACAAGGCTCCTTTGCCGTCCGCGATGAACTTCGATCGGTCCTCGATTCAATCGGTTCCTCCGATCCGACAAGACTGGCACTCGCCGGTACAAACGCGGGGCAGTTGGTGGAAACCGACCGCCTGGACTCCGCGTTCCAATTGCGAACAACTGAATCGGCTAGACAACCCGTCATCACTTCTGTTGATCCGAAACGACTTGACGAGATCCTTTCAGCGATGGACGGATGGATTTAGAACGCGTTGCAAGATAGCAGGCATCGATTCAAAGGGGGTTTCAGCAATCTGGAACGCCCTTTGGTTGTTTCATCCGTGAATCTGCGCCGGTTCGACACCACACTCGGGTTGTTGCTTCACCGGCAGATTTGCAGATTCGTTGGGGACAAGGCACAGAAATTTCAGCGCGTCCGGCCCGGTGTTTCGAAACTGGTGAATTTCATCCGGTGCCACGAAGATGATATCCCCTTTCCGGATGATATGCTGCTTGTCACCTTCGGCAATTGTTCCTTCACCCTCCAGGACAAAGACTTCGTGTTCATATGGATGCGAATGGCGCGGAGTAAAACCGCCAATCGCGACTTCGAATTGTCGCATTGCAAAATTGGGCGCGCCGTCCCCGGTTCCAATCAACGAGCGAACCTGGCATCCCGATGAACCCGGCATGGTAACCGGTTGCTGGGCGACTTTTTCGTGATGAGTAACTTTCATAAATCGGGCTCCTGGTTTCTATTGGAAATGGGTCTTGGACTATCGCACACCGATTGTCCCCTCTAACATCAGGCTTATGGACGACTTTCAAGAAACGGCGGGTGTTAAGCGCCACGACGAACCCACTCACTCGATACGATTTGGCGAAGCTACTCGCGTCTGGTGCAAGGTTGCACTTTTGAGTTTTGGCGGGCCGGCGGGGCAGATCGCCGTTATGCACCGAATCCTGGTCGAAGAAAAACGCTGGGTCAGTGAAAACCGTTTCCTTCACGCGCTGAATTATTGCATGTTGTTGCCGGGTCCGGAAGCGCAACAACTGGCAACGTACATTGGGTGGCTGTTGCACCGAACGGCTGGCGGGCTGGTCGCCGGATTGTTGTTCATCCTGCCCGGTTTTCTCAGCATTATGGTACTGAGCATTTTGTATGCCAGCTTTAACGACATGACCTTGGTTCAAGGCATTTTCTTTGGACTCAAGCCCGCTGTCGTCGCAGTCGTTGTCGAAGCGGTCTTGCGCATCGGCAAGCGTTCGCTCAAGAATCGCACAATGATTTTGCTGGCCTTCGGGTCTTTTGTCGCGATTTTCCTTTTCCAGGCTCCTTTCCCGTTGATCATTTTGGTGGCTGCGCTGACCGGCTTCGTCGGAGGAAGATTGCGACCAGATGTGTTTGCCGTTATCAGGGGACATAACACTGACGATGCTGTTAATGCGGAGTTGGCGATTTCCGATGATCAGGCAATTGGCGCTCGCCCGGGACATGGACGGACGTTGAAAGTACTGGCAACGTGGCTTCCACTTTGGTTCCTTCCAATCGCGGCCTTGTGGTGGACGACCGGACGCGACAGCGTTTACACACAAGAGGCATTGTTCTTTAGCAAGGCTGCAACCTTAACGTTCGGCGGCGCCTATTCTGTGTTGGGTTACATTGCCCAGGAAGCGGTGAGCACTCACCATTGGCTGGAACCTGGCGAAATGCTGGATGGCCTTGGGATGGCTGAAACAACTCCCGGCCCATTGATTCAGGTTGTACAGTTCGTAGGATTCATGGGGGCTCATCGCAATCCCGGCGAACTTAATCCGATCACAGCAGGCATTTTCGGATCGGTTATTACCACCTGGGTTACATTTGTTCCCTGTTTCCTCTGGATATTTCTGGGCGCACCCTACATTGAACATTTGCGAGGCCGCACTTCGCTGAACGCAGCGCTCTCGGCAATTACTGCGGCTGTCACAGGGGTGATCCTGAACCTTTCTATCTGGTTCGCCTTGCACACGTTGTTTGGGAAAATCAACGAACGGCAAATTTTGGGAGCACGGTTCATGATTCCTGAATGGGAAACGCTTGATATCGCAGCGCTGGCAATTTCCGGATTGGCGTTTTTGTGCTTGTTCCGATTGAAAGCCGGAATGTTACCAACATTGGCGATTAGCGCCTTGACCGGAGCTATCTGGTTTTGGATAACGGCGAAGTAAGCCGATGCATCTGGCGGCAACGTCTCATTGCGTTACGCAACAGCGCAATTACCTGGATTCGTTCCCCAGTCTGCCAGGCATCTCGGCGATGGCCCAGGCGGCCACGGCCATCGTGATTGCACAATCCGTTAGGTGTGCCGGGTCGACCTTGTCGACCGTATCGGCATGGGTGTGATGCGTATTGAAATACAGCCGTCCATCAACACTCAGTCCCATACAAGCTGCCCCCAGATCGCGAAGCGGCCCGACATCGGTTCCGGAATGTCCGGTTTCGGTTCGCGTTGCGTTGATGGCTTTCAACAAGCTCAGAATCGTAGCCAACTGCTTCGCGGCAATTTCCTGCTTTCGTTCGTCGGCCATTTCAATACTCAGTCCCTGCGGCGCAAATCCTCCGGAATCCGATTCGATACCGGCGACGTGCACTTCGTCCTCGTGACGATTGAAATAACTCATGGCACCGGCAGTTCCGTTTTCCTCATTCGTCCACAACACGACACGAATAGTACGGCGCGGACGTAAATCAAGTCGGCGCAGTATGTTCAATGCCTCCATGGCCGCCACACAACCGGCACCGTCGTCCTGAGCGCCTGTGCCAACATCCCATGAATCTATGTGCCCGCCGATGACAACAATTTCATCAGGAAGTTCACGTCCCCTGAATTCAGCCACGACGTTCGCCGAAAGCGCTTCTCCCTGTTCCGAGGCTTCCATCTTCAAGCAAACTCGCGGCGTGATGCCTCGCGATTGCAATCGCGCAAACAGTGTCGCACCCTCGACTGAAATTGCGGCGGCGGGAATTTCAGGAACCTCCGGTCCACCACTGTAACGCATGGCACCGGTATGAGGTGAATTCAGCGAATATGCCGTAACGCTCCGCACCAGGGCAGCGACGCCACCCCGTTCAGCAGCCCATTGTGCACCGCTGGATCGATACTTGACCGCAATTCCGTAACCGGACCCTTCGGTTTCTGTATACGCGGGCATCGCAGCGTTAAACACAACAATTTTTCCCGCCACGGCGACATCGGGAAGAGCATCCAGTTCCTCCTTGTTCGATACCACTACGACGTCGGCAGTAATTCCTTCGGCAGGAGTTCCGACGGAACCCCCCAATCCCAACATGGCGATTGGCAATTGGCGGGGCGAAATCATTTCAAGGGACTCATTGCCTCTCACCCATTTGCGAACAGTGACAGCTTCGGCGCGTACGTTTTCCTGTCCATCACGTCGCATCGCCATTTGAGCCCATTTGATTGCCTGGTCAAGTTGCGGACTGCCGCTGAGCCGGTTGCCGATATCGTCACACAACTCCTGGAGTTTCAACCAGGAATCGTTTTGTTCACGGCCGGCTGCAATGATCCTGTCGGCATTTGACTGAAATTCGCCGATGACTTTTTCAAATTCCTTGCCGGTTTGGGCTGGCAGTTCGGTTGGCCGAACGAACATGGCTCCGGCAAGGGCGACTATGACGAGCGACAAAAGCGATTTCATATTGAGTCCCGAGGATTAAATTTTGTTTATGTTTATTCGCTGGATCATTTGGATCCGGCAATGACATCCCGGGAAAAAGAACTTCATCACGAGATGGGCGAAGAAGTTCAGGCTCGTTGAATCATCGTGATTCGATTGCCCCGGTCATTGAAACTCACTTCATCAATAAATGCCTTGATTAAAACAAGCCCTCGACCAACACCATCTCGAAACGAATCAGGGCTCGTTGCGTCAGGGATCAAGCTCTTGTCAAATCCCGGCCCCTCGTCGCTGATTACGAATTGGGCCAACTCGCGGGTAATCAAGGCATTGACATGCACTTTTCGGTCGCGGTACATCGGTTGTTCCAGCCGTTCTGCGATCAATTGGCGATCGATAACCTGGGACGGATTACGCTGGATCTCCAGGTTGCCACGAAACATTGCATTGACCAATGCATGCTCAAGGGCAACGCCCAGTCGTACCCGATTTCCGGTATCCAGCAACTCCATACTTGCAATAACCTGTTGCACCAGGTCAATAAAAGGTTCAATCAAATCGACGTCGTTTTCCATTTCAAATGCAAATTCAGTTTTCGTCGAACAACCAATTAATCGCCGATACCGTTGATCCGAGTCTGACATTGAAAGAATCTGGGAGACGGTCGGAAGCAATTCCTCCGCCAAATCCGTTTTCGGAACGTAACACGATGCGCCGTTTGCCAGAGCCTGAGCTGCAACATTTTCACTGCCATGAGCCGTCATCAAAACAACTGGCATATCGGGCCAGGTATTCGAAATGGCGGTCACCAATTCCAAACCGTCGATATCCGGCATTCGCAAATCAGTAAGCACCAGATCCGGCGTGTTATTCCTGATCGATTCGAGAGCGTCCTTGCCATTATTGGCGTACGTCACTCTCAGGTTCGGTGACTTCTCCAGCAACCCGCCAGCAAGTCGTCGATCAACAGCCGAATCATCTACGATTAGTATTAATGGCATTTTCGTTGTCCTGTTAACCCTTATCCGTGAGTGACGTTTTCGCAGCAACCGTTGCCGGGTGAGTTGCATCCCCGCGCCGAGCCACAATTTGATTACTTATTTGTAAAGGCCCGGAATTCAAACGTCAATTGTTTTGTCAATTCTTGAAGTTCATTCAGCCAATCTGCTGTTCCTTCCCACGATTCGACCGATCCGGCAGACTCCAGTTGTGAAGCCACTTGCGCAACGGTGTGTGCCCCGAGATGATTCATGGCTCCTTTGAGCGCATGGGAAGCACGTCGCAGTTCCATGGGATTCCGGGACTCAAGGGCCGTTCTGATTTCCTGAACCATTGTGTCGCGTTCTTCAATAAACACGTCCAGCAACTCGCAAAGCAGATCCCTGTCGCCCCCCACAGTTTCCATCGCATCATCCCAATCAACCAGACGGCTGGGACGCAGGGCCATGCGGTTTCCGATTTGCGAATTTCCCACACTCTGCCCCAAAGCCGCCATCAACTGAGCGATACGAATCGGTTTTGTGATGTAGTCGTCCATACCCGACTCGAGGCATCGCTGCCGATCTCCTTGCATGGCATGCGCCGTTAACGCAATGATTGGAATACGACCTCTGGAAATCAACTCAAGTTTCCGGATTTCGGCGGCGGCAGCCAGGCCATCCATTTCCGGCATCTGCACATCCATGAGGATGACGTCAAACGAACCGCGCTGGAACGCATCGATGCATTTGCGCCCGTTGTCAACGACTTCGACCCGATGTCCGTGCTTGGTCAGCAACCCGACGGCCAGTCGCTGATTCACGACGTTGTCTTCCGCCAGGAGAATGCGCAAATGCAATGGTTGATGATCGGCATTTTCCTCACAAATTTCTGCGACAGTTGGTCGGCTGTCGGCGGGCCCGCCGCCCGGCTCCTGATGCGCTACCCCAATCGCAGAACAAATGCTCTCGTATAAATCCGTTTGCTTTACCGGTTTGAACAGTTGCGAATGAATCTTCAATTCACGCCGTAATTCGGATTCGCCAATCCTCCCTCCGGAGGTTAACAGGATCACCGGCAACTCGCTGATCGGCTCGCTTGAACGAATGTTCTGCACGAATTCATAGCCGTCGATTTCCGGCATATTGACATCGCTCAAAACCAGCGAGACCCTCTGCCCGGCCGCAGCCAGTCCTTGCAACATTGCCAGTCCGGAAGCAGCACTATCAACCACGACAGGCCGGGCACCCCAACTGCGCAGCATCTCGTCGAGTATGAGACGATTGGTACGATTATCATCCACGACAAGAACCGAAATGTCCGTCAAATCGAAATTTCGCGAAGGCTGTTCAGCCTCATTCACAACGGGAAAATCCAGGCAGAACCAGAATTCACTTCCAACTCCTGTTTTGCTCGTTACGTTGATACGGCTCCCCATCAAATCGACCAGTCGCGTGCCAATCGCCAATCCAAGTCCCGTTCCGCCGTACTGGCGGGTCGTCGAGGAATCTGCCTGCTCGAATTCACGAAACACCTGCTCAAGTTTCTCTTCCGGAATTCCAATACCAGTGTCCTTGACCGATATTCGCAACGAACAGCGTTCGTCGTCAAAGGCAACCGTCGTGACCTCAATCAGGATCTCACCGTCGTGAGTGAACTTGATGGCGTTGCCAACCAGGTTCACAAGAACTTGACGCAGGCGTGGCAAGTCCCCACGAATGATCGGCGGTGTTCGTGGATCAATACGAACAACCAGTTCCAGTCCCTTGGCATGCGCACGCAGCGCCAGCGTCCGTAACGTATCTATAAAACGATCGCGGATGTCAAACGGCTCGTGATCCAGTTCAAGCTTGCCCGCTTCGATTTTCGAAAAGTCCAGAATGTCGTTAATCAATGTCAACAGCGCATCGCCTGATTGCTGTACCATCGTTACGTATTCGCGCTGTGTGTCATCAAGAGGAGTGTCGATAAGCAAGTCGGTGATGCCGATTACCGCGTTCAACGGGGTACGAATCTCGTGACTCATGTTCGCCAGAAAGTCGCTTTTCGCCTTGTTGGCCGCTTCCGCCATTTCCTTGGCTTCGCGCAACGCCCCCTCGGCCCGCTTCCTCGCTGTGACATCCCAAAACATTCCCTGAATGCCAACCCGCTTGCCGTTGACATCGGTAATGGGTGCCTTGAGAACTTCGACAAAGATCGTCCCTCCCTCACCCGCCGGATGCTCTTCGATGTCATGGAATGGCAATCCGGTTTGCAGTACCCATCGATCATCATTACAGTATTTGTCAGCCAAATCCTTTCCAAATAGTTGGTAATCGGTGCATCCCACCAGATCTTTCAGCGGTTTGCCGAGGGTATCACAATACCGCTGATTGCAGAAAATAATTCGCCCTTCACGGTCCTTGCGAAATACATTGATCGGCAGACTTTCAACAAGCGAATGGTAGGTTGCAGTCGCTTCTTCCAGGGCATTTTCCGTTGAAACACGACGCGATACGTCCTTGGCAATGCAGCCGATCGCACTTGGCTTGCCATCGAAGTCCGTCAGAAGACGCAATGTGGCCTGCATATGGCGGATCTCCCCCGAGCCCGAGGCCTGAACAATTCGAAAATCATGTTGCAAGCGATGGCTGCGGCGCACCGCCTGGAACTTGCCGGACAATGCGGTTCGATCTTCGGGGTGAACGCCCTCCATCCATAGATCGCCGTTTTCCGAAAACTCATACATTTCGCGACCGTAAATGTTGCGGGCCGCCGAGTTGATAAACAGCGAGGATTTTCCATCCAGAGAAACGGACAACACCAGGTCGTTCGTCAAATCAAGCAACTGGAAATAGAAATCGGATTGGGTCTCCGGTTCCCTGCGTGTCTTGTCCATTTCCTGCTTCCGTGAAAGATGCCATCAGCCCTTATTCTACCAGGCGCAACTTCAAACTACAAATCACCGTTACAGTTCAAATCGTTCGTTCAACCCGGCAATATTCATTCCTGCACTACGGATCTGCCGGACCGCATCGGAGCCGGGAACAAGCGCAGGATTTGAATGATTCAAATGGATGAAACGAATCTTGTTCCGCTCGGCAGCATCCATCGACTGAAATCGCTTCATCGTCTCCACAATAAACGGATGCGGGATCTCGCTCATATCGCGACCGGGCAACTCCGAATTGTCAAAAAACGTTGCGTCCAGATAAGCGCAATCCACTCGTTGAACAACAGTTTCAATCGCCGTTTCCCACCGTTCCCATTTGTCGATGTCAGGCAGGAAGAACATCGAACGATTCGGCCCACTGATTTCAAATCCAACCGTTTCCGAAAACTCGTCCCGATGCGGCACGACGATCGGTGTGACTTTCAATCGCTCGTTTAGTGAAATCGTTTGCCCACCCTGCAACTCGCGTAGTTCAATATTTTTCAAACTGACCAATTGGCTCCACGGCCCATTGTCACGAAGGAACGTTTGCATGCGCGGCATCGCATAAACTGGAATTCCATTGGTTCCCATGACTTCGCGCCCGAGATGAACCAGTCCCGCATAATGACCGATATGCGCATGCGTGAGCAGAAAACCATCAATGCCTGGTGAATCATGAACCGGAAACAGCTCGTTCAACCGCGCCAACTGCGCGGGAAAATCGGGCGTGCATTCCAGCATCCAGCGTTGCCTTGAGACGGGGTCGATGAGCGCAAGACACGTAGGCCCCGATGCTAATCCGGGATGAGTAACGATCAGGCGACAGCATTCGCGCTGACAGCCCGCTTGGGGAAATCCACCATCCTGAGCGATTCCGAGTACGACAACAAACGGAGATTCCGGGTTCGTGGATTGAGCAAAAGTCCACTCGGCAACGAACAGGGAACTCACCAGAAGAAATACCGCCCGGCATTTTGTAATTGCCAATCGAAGTAACTCGTTTCGATTACACATGAACCCTGTCTCCATCGAGGTTGCGATTATTACCGAAAACGGGCAGCACCGGGCGTGCTGTTGACAATTGATTGGGTAAAAGCTAGATTTTTTCAGTCAAGTCCTCACGGTTGCACGTCTGTTTTTGCAAACTTTACAGGGCTTGAAATACGGGCTCGTAGCTCAGCTGGGAGAGCGCTTGAATGGCATTCAAGAGGTCGTCGGTTCGATCCCGATCGGGTCCACTAACATAAAATGCCGGATTTTCATAAGTGAAATTACCGTTGGACGTTCCAAAGTGTACCCCGGACTTCAGTCCGGGTTCGTGTTCACCAAAACAACGTGAGTCGCGGAGCGACGACATGTGTTAACAGGGCACACCTGCCGCCGCTCCGCGGCTCCGATGGAACGGGCGGATTGTGTACCCCGGACTGAAGTCCGGGGCTATCAACTGACGCCGCTCCGCGGCTCAAACAGGCCACGTGTTTTTCGGTTGCGAAGGTGCGATTCATGGCCGGTGCAATTCATGGCGATTTATGGCCGGCACCTTTTAATGGTTGCACCCTTTGATGGTCCAATCCCGAAGGACACTGGCATAGCCAGCGCCACCCAGCCGATTCGTTCCGGAGGAACGGCACTTACCAGGCCCGGACTTCAGTCCGGGTTCGTGGTCACCAAAACAACGTGAGTCGCGGAGCGACGGCATGTGTTGGCAGGGCACACCTTCCGCCACTCCGCGGCTCCGACGGATCAAGCGAATTGTGTACCCCGGACTGAAGTCCGGGGTTATCAACTGCCGCTGCGCCGCGGCTCGAACAGGCCACGTGTTTTTCGGTTGCGAAGGTGCGATTCATTGCGATTTATGAGTGCGATTTATTGCGATTTATGGCCGGCACCTTTTGATGGTTTTGTAGACTCCGATACGGTGATGTCAACTTTTCGAGCGAGCACGAGCATTATCCCCGCAGGTCTTATGCCAATTGTGCCGGTTGGCTAAGCTGCGGAATGCCGCTGTCAATCGGGGATTTTCAAAGCCGCGGTGAAGGAGACTTGAATAGTCTCTCTACCCGACCTCTGGTTGCCAGCCATGCTTCACAAAATTGTCCGGCTGATTCCCGTTTTTTGCAACTTTCAGGGTAGTGTTATTTCGGCAGACCAGGGTTTGTTGTTGCGGTACCAGTCCACGCAACACGCAAGCCCGGTTGCCAGGTCGACCCTGGGTTGCCAATCGAGTAGCCGGTGCGCCTTGCTGATATCGGCAGCAGTGATTTTGATGTCAGCCTTGTGAAAGGGCTCGTGGCGCAATTGCGCCTTGCGACCCAACAAGGCCTCTAACCTGGAAATGATCTCGAGCAAACTGACGGGTTCGCCGCCGCCCCCCAGATTGATGATTTCGTAACCGACCTCTCGCAGCGCTGCAATCGTCCCGGACGCAATGTCCGTGACATACGTAAAGTCTCGTGACTGGTTGCCATCACCAAATAACTCGATCGGCTCTCCGGCATCGATCCATTTGATGAACCGGAAAATACACATGTCGGGACGGCCGGCTGGACCATAAACCGTAAAGTATCGGCAAATCGAGATGTCGATTCCATACAAGTGGTGGTAGGCAAAGGCCATCGCCTCGGCAGACTTTTTTGATGCAGCGTATGGCGAGATCGGTGTGTTGACCGGCAGCTCTTCGCTAAACGGCATCGGCTGGCCAGCATACAAGGATGACGTGGATGCAAGAACGTATTTTCCGATTCCCCTTTGACGTATTTCCTCAAGCAGGTTCAGGCTCCCCATTGCGTTTGTCGTCATGTAAACATGCGGGTTTTCCATGCTGTAACGGACGCCCGCCCTGGCAGCCAGATTCAGCACGGCGTCGAAACGGTACCGGTCGAAGAGCAGCGATAACGCCTGGCGGTCTTCGATATCCAGTCGGACAAACGTGAAATTCTCATGCGTCAACTGGCCCAGACGATGTTGTTTGAGACTGACATCATAGTAATCGTTCAGATTATCGACACCGACAACGCAATGTCCCTGATCCAGCAACGCCGAAGCGACTTGCGAAGCGATGAATCCGGCAGCGCCGGTAACCAGGTAAATTTTGGAGGGGGGCATTTTTTTTAAGTAATGAGTTTGGGGCAAGGAACCAACGGATCGAAGTGTTATTGTCTCCAGCCTCCGGGATTTGATTACGCTTTGACTATTGTGGCTTTGCCGGTCAGACCCTCGGTTGAGTTTCGGGTGTCGATGATGATTTTTGCCCAGTCGACAAGCTGGTTGTAATTGACATTGGCGTGCGCGGTCGCAACCAGGACTGCATCGAAACCGGAAATGGTCCCCTCGTCCCACGTAACCGATCGCGTACCGGCCCAGTGGCTGTGTTCACGACTGGGGCGGATTACTGGAACGTAGGGATCGTAAAAGGCGACCGAGGCTCCGGCGGCTTTCATCAGGTCAAGTAAAATGTAACCTGGCGATTCCCGGTCATCATCCACGTTGGCCTTGTAGGCCAACCCGACCAGCAGGATTTTACTTCCATTCAAGGGTTTGGCGACCTGGTTCAAGGCCCATGTCAGTTTTTTCATCACGTGATGCGGCATGGACGTGTTGATTTCGCCGGCCAGTTCAATAAAGCGCGTCGACTGGCCGTATTCCCGGGCTTTCCAGGTCAAGTAGAACGGATCGATCGGAATACAATGCCCGCCCAGCCCTGGTCCGGGATAAAAAGGCATGTATCCGAACGGTTTCGTTTTGGCTGCCTCGATGACTTCCCATACATCAATACCCATCGCTTCGTATACGACTTTCAGCTCGTTAACAAGAGCGATGTTGACGCTGCGGAAAATGTTTTCAAGCAACTTGGTAGCTTCGGCCGCTCGACAACTGGAGACGGGCACAATCCGTTCAATGGCCCGGGAGTACAGTTCAGTCGCCCGTTTAAGACAAGCAGGGGTCAAGCCCCCAACCACCTTGGGGATTTTTGCCACAAGGCTATCCGGATTTCCCGGATCTTCGCGCTCGGGCGAGAACGCGAGATGAAAGTCCTTACCCGCCTGCATTCCCGATCCGGATTCCAGGACCTTGCGAAGATCCTCGTCCGTCGTTCCAGGATACGTCGTCGACTCGAGAACTACCAACGCACCCCGTTGCAAATGAGGGGCAATCATTTCACCTGTTCTCAAAATGTAAGAGATGTCCGGCTCGCGGTTCTTGTTCAACGGAGTTGGAACGCAGATAACTACGGCGGCAGCACGCCTAATTTCCGCAAAGTCCGCGCTGGCGATCAATCGGCCTGTTTGGACCTGTTCCTGAACGCAACTGCATGAAATGTGGTGGATGTACGATTGCCCAGCCATGATCGAATCGATTTTCGATTGATCAACATCCAGACCGATTACCTTGCATCCGTTGCGCGCAAATTGCAGGCTCAAGGGCAATCCAACGTATCCGAGACCAATTACAGCGAGGTCAAACATGGGCAAAAAATCAGCTTGGGGCTAGAGAACGAGGGTGGATGGACAGTCAGGTGCTGCGCCTGGTGCGGTGAGCCAACGCTGCGTTGCATGAGTTGTGCGCTCGACTCGACATTCGCCGACCACGGATTCTGGTGGCGACTCCTGCTAGAACCTTCCAATGTAAATTGAATCCCCTGAGTAACAACAGGCAAACCGGATCCGAAAATCGAAAATACCTGGTTAGCGAAGGCAAGTAGTCGGATTGTTCCAAACAGGCCGATCATGCAGCCAGAGCACCGCTGAAAAAATATGATTTCGGGCGATTATGGCGACTTGATCGTTTGTAGCGGAGGGCACGGGGATCGAACCCGCAACCGGTTTCCCGGCACTTCATTTCCAATGAAGCCGCTAACCATTCGCCTACCCTCCTGATGGAACCTGGCACCGGGACATGTCCCGGCGTGACAGGTTCAGCAGACCTATTTTGACCGCGTGGACTCTAGTTGTCCAGGGCCATTTTGCCGCTGATCAACTGGATAAACTCCCTGTTCGTTTTGAACCGCCCCAGTTGTTTGGTTAGCTGTTCCATCGCTTCGATATGGTGCATCGACGTCAATGTGCGACGCAACATGGTGACGGCATGAAGCGTTTCGGGGCCGAGCAAAAGTTCTTCGCGACGGGTACCGGATTGGGAAATATCGATTGCTGGCCAGATACGTCGCTCCGCCAGTTTGCGATCAAGCACCAATTCCATATTTCCCGTCCCTTTGAACTCCTGAAAAATCAAGTCGTCCATTCGGCTGTTCGTATCGATCAGCGCCGTGCCGACAATGGTAAGCGAACCACCCTCTTCGAAAGCGCGCGCGGCGGCGAAAAGCTTTTTCGGAATGTCCATCGCCTTGATGTCGACACCGCCGGACATGGTTCGACCGGTGTTGCCGACCCACTTGTTAAATGCCCGGGCCAGCCGGGTAATCGAGTCCATCAACAAGAAAACGTCCTGACCCATTTCGGCGAGTCGTTTGCATCGTTCCAGCACAAGCTGGGAAAGTCGCACGTGGCTTTCCACGTCCTCGTCGAGGCTGCTGGCGATCACTTCGCCATTGACGTTGCGCTTCATGTCCGTGACTTCTTCGGGGCGTTCGTCAACCAGCAAGACAATCAACTTGACGCCCGGATAATTTTCGGAAATTCCGTGGCTGATATGTTGTAACAAAATCGTCTTGCCACTACGCGGCGGAGAAACGATCAGCGCTCTTTGGCCCCGGCCCAAAGGTGTGAGCAAATCCATCACCCGGGTCGTAAGTGGCAACGGCCCTGTTTCGAGCTTAAACCATTGATCAGGGTTGATCGGGGTCTTGGAATCAAAGGTCGGGACTTCCGCGTATTTTTCGGGGGGCATGCCATCGACATCGTCAATGACACGAATTCGCGGGCCTTGCTGGCGGCGAGCTCCCTGGACTTTGCCAGTGATCATCAATCCGGCACGCAGCCCAAATTTTTCAATCATCGTTCCAGGAACGAACGGATCGGTCCTCTCGCGGGAATAGTTGTTTCCAGGTGCGCGAAGGAATCCGTAGCCATTGGGATGCATTTCCAGCAGCCCGGTGTATGTCGTCAGTTCCGACTCGTCTACTTCGATATTGTCATCTTCTGCCGGACCGTTGTAACGTCGGCGATTGCTGTAGGTTTGACGGTGACTTCCGTTGTTGCTCCCAACCGGTCCGCCGGAGTTGCCGCCACCAGGTCCATTGTTACCCGGACCACTGCCGCCCGGCCCACTGCGACGCCGACGGTTCGAGTTTGAATTACGGGGGCCGCCCCCTGGTCGATTGGAGCTGTTGCCGCTGTTGCCGCCATTGCCGCTGTTGCCGCCATTGGTGGGACCACGGGAACGTGTACGTTTTTTGGCCATTGAGAGAAAAACCTTTTAGAACAAGCACCGTTCAGTTGAGAGACGGGTGCGACCAAATGAAAAACACTGGAAATTGAAGTGGGACAGGCTGTACAACGTTTGGGAGATGCCGAAGCAACGAGACCGTTTCGGCTCGGTGGGATTCCGGTTGTATCCCAATCGATTCAAGTCAGTTTTTCCTGCAATGAGAGACGGTATTCTTCGATTGAGGCAAAGGTTGTTCAAACCTGGCGTTTCAGGAACGCTGTAATGCAATGATTTTAGTTTCTGAATCAGCAACAGATTGAATCCACCAAGACCCGACATTGGCCGCAATGGCAATAGCTGGTTTTTTACGCCTGTTACGCGATTCCGTTCGGGCGATTCGTCAAATCCCTTTGATGGAATCTTGCGAGAATACGCAAAGTTGATTCCGGGTAGGAAACCTGTCAAGGAAACCAAAGACCAAAAGGAGCCGGTGAAACCGGAAAAACAAAGCCCAGGAAATCTGTTTGGGTCGTTGAAAAACCAATCGAAACTGAATTCACGCGATCCGAACCGGGAATATTCAGTTTTGCCGAATTGGCCGATAGCCTTCCGCCGCCATCAGACATTCGCAATTCCTGGCGAACACTTTCAGGATGCAGCGGACTGTCAAGACAAATGGTTGCCCGACAACGTTCGTTCAAAGAGTAACAGAAAACATTACCCTTATGCGAAGTGTTACCCAAACGAGACTACCTGTCAAGCGTAATTAATTGCAATAAATTGTGAAAATCATCTATTTACCCCCACCTGGCTGGCTTGATGGTTGGTCAGGATTGACGGCAATGTTTCCGGATTTTGCCTAATCCATTCGAATGGTTTAATCCGATTATGACACTGGGGGACCCTCGAGTTTCAGCCTGCGCTCGTCCGTTGCGACTGAAAGGGCTTCAATCAACACGTGATTTCATGGATGAAATCGATGTCAAGACTGTCAATTATCGCCAAGTTCTTGTTTGCAATTGCAATCTGTTCCTCCGGCGTGCCAGGTGCACAAGCGCAAGAGTATGTTCAGTGGTCATTTGATCTGGACCAGGCGACTCAGGTTGCCGCCAGCGAAAACAAACTGGTATTGTTGCATTTTACAGCGACCTGGTGTGGTCCGTGCAAGGAACTGGATCGGTTCGTATTTGTAAATCCAACGACAATCCGTGCCATTTCCACCCTTGCGGTTCCCGTAAAAATCGATGTCGACGTTCAAAAATTCGTCGCCGAAAAATATCAGGTTACCAGCGTCCCGACCGATGTCATCATGACGACAGCAGGCCATGTGGTTTCGCGGCAACCCAGTCCACGGACTTCTGACGGATACCTGCAAATGCTATCCCATGCCAAAGCTGCGTCGGAAAACCTGACCAGTGAGGCAATTGCCGGCCAATCAAATATCCGACAGGCCATGACCGTTAATCAATCTGTCACAGCGCCCCGGAATCCTTCGGAAAATCAGTCGGCTTCGGGAGGAAATTTCTCGCCAAACGGAGTTCCAATACCTGGTCAGTTCCCGGCGGCAGAAAACTCGACAGTGACCAACAAGTTTTTTCCACAAAATCAAATTCCGAATACGCCGGCATTTAATGGGCCAGGTTTTGCTGCTGCTCCAGGATCGATCAAATCCAATTCGCAAAGTGAATTCGTTCCTGTGCAATCGTTGACGGTGAAAAACGAATACGCGACCGGGAATGGAATGAGCTCCACACCGGGAAATTTCGGCGCATCACCGAACGACAATACCAGTGGCATGAATCGGATGCAAAACCCCTACGTCATTAAGACTGAAAACAATTCACTTGCCATGGATGCGATTTCGGAAACCACAGCCCCAACAACCAATATTGGTATTGGTCAGTCGGTAACGCGCGCTGTATCGCTTCCACCCATTGGGCTGGATGGCTATTGCGGAGTGACGTTGATGGAAGATCAGCGTTGGGTCAAGGGCACCGAACAATTTGGTTGCATTCATCGGGGAAAACTGTACTTTTTTGCGTCGCAAGAGCATCTTGATCGATTTCAAATGACCCCCGATATGTTTAGCCCGTTGTTGGGTGGCGCCGATCCTGTTGCCTTTCACGATTCAGGCAAGTTAATCGAAGGGAAGCGAAAACTGGGGATTTTCTATGGCGAACCAGGCGAGCCAAGCTTGATCGTACTCTTTGATTCCGAATCGAACCGCGAGAGCTTTGAGGCCGATCCGCCGACTTATGTGCAATCCGTCCGCCAGGCCATGTCGCACGTCGATGGCAATACCCTGATTCGCTAGTTGCAATTTGAAGTGTTGATGCATTTTCGACGAAAATTGATCATGTCGCTTTCGAGATCGATTGCTCTATAATAAGTCGGCCTTCCTGTCGACCGACACGCGGACAAGGAAGTATCGCTTTCGTTCTGTTGCGGAATGAAAAGCAAGTCTGCATGATTTACCAAGTTGCGAATTGATGGCCGGCAATTGTCGTTGTCCCAAGTGTGAAACGCTTTTCAAGGTGCCAGGCCAGGCGACCGGAAACATCGTTCAGTGCCCATCATGCCAGGCTTCATTGACAATCGCAGGACGAAAGAAAAAACAGGGATCCAGAAACGACGTCGCATTGGATGCCCCACCCACCGACATCCGTCCGGTTTCCAGCGCCACCGCCCCCCGTCGATTGAAAACATCCGGGCACGAACAGTTTTCTGAATTTCCCATCGCTCGGCCGGTCCATAAGGAACACTTTGGGATTTCAACCGGAATCCATGAAGGTCGAATCGATAACATTTACCCCTTTCGACAACGAAAACGACTTTGGCCGTCGATCGCTGCGGTGGCTTTGGCGATTGGATTTGTCGGTGGTTTATTTTTCCTGGTTTCATGGGTTGTCGACCGGCAAGGCAAACCTGAAACCACAACCGAAATGGATTCGCCGGATGTTGATGTCCCCGTCGTTTCCGACGACAAGGCTGATATTGGGCCAGAAATTGTTGCCGACAACTCAAACGTTGATTTGATCGAGGCGGCCAAACCCGAACCGCAGTTGCCACGAGTATTCGCCGAGCCAGAGTTCTTCAACCGATATGATTGGGATCAGGTCTGGCAAAGGATCAACGGCTACCTGGTTCGTCTGGAAATCACGACGCCCACAGGCAACCGGGAAGCGACCGGCATGATTGTCGATTCACGCGGCTGGGTCGTGACAAGCCTGTCGGCAATCAAAAATGCAACAACAGTCAAAGTGACCGGTGCGGCCAAACGATTACAGGACGAGCCCCTTTGGCTTGAACTGTCGGACTTGGCGCGAGGAATCGTTGCCAGTGACCCGCAATTCGATGTTGCTATTATTGCAATCAATCGGTCACAAGTGATCAACCTGGCCGATCCGAAACTGGAATCGGTCGATAACGTTGTGTCGTCGCAACGGTTGTTGGTGGCGCGAACGCCTCCGCCTGGTCAAGCAGCCTGGATTACAGAAAGTCGTGTTGGGCGACGCGCGAGTTATGCCGAGCTGGATGAAGCACAACAACGAATCATTCAAAAAAATGACCTTTCAGCCAGCGACCCGTTTCGGTGGATCGTTTGCAATATGGCAAGCGAATCGGCAATCACCGAGCAAATTTCCGGGAGTCCGATTTTGGACCTCGATGGCCGGGTGCTCGCATTCACGACCGGGTATTCACTGGATGGAAAAATGTTTGCCGTGCCGGCAAATGTTGTATTGAAATTGCTTGAGTCCATTGGCACATCGCCGCAGCTTCAGCCATTTCCAGGGAACAGAATGGCGGGGCGGGGGGGTGAGCCGGTTTTTGCCGAACCAGTCGATGAGTTCGCGCAAGCAACGGCAAATGTCGAAAAGGGGATTCAGGCGTGTCGAGCAACTGACTGGTCGGCCGACAACGCCGAAGAATTTACGGCTTTCCAGAATCTGTCGAAGGGACTTTTTGATCTGCAGGAACTCGTGAATTCGGCAACGAACGCTGATCAACAACTACAGCGGAATGAAACCCTTCAGTCAATTCTCACACAAATATCCGACAGCCTCGGTCCCGATTTGGAGTTGGTCGAGTTTGATGATGGAAAATCGAATCTATGGTTTGCAGGTGCGATCAGCCCGGAGAATCCCTGGTTTGTTCTGGCCGTCACCGTTTCTGAAAACTCGATAACAACCGCCGCGATTGATGGGCAGGACGCCGCAACAATCCGGTTGAATGGCACAAACGAACTCGTCATTGCCAAAACAGGAATTGACGGCCGGATTTTTCAGTCAGGCCGGAAACTTTTGATATTTGGCAAGGGTGATATTAGTCGCCCTGCGCCACACACGAGTGACGAATCTTCCGGAATGGTCCGCCTCGTCGATATTCACGCCGGATTCTGGATCAACTTGCGTGGTACAAAGTAAGTGCGATCAAAGACAGGGTACCGCCATTCCAATAGATGGCGAATATTGACAATAAACGGGCGGTATGGCATAGTGAGGCCAGGTTAACCCAAGAGGAGACAACCCCTATGTCATCATCGCTTAATCTGTCACTTACCGACGAACTTCGAGAGTTTGTCGACCTAAACTCTGGCGACGGAACTCTTTATGCAACCCCCAGTGAATTTGTTCGAGACATTCTCCGACAACGAAAACGTCAGCTTGAGGCTCAGACGCTCCGAGAGGGTATTCTCGAGGGCTTTCAGGACGTTATCGATAATCGAATTCATGAGTTCAAAGGATCACTTTCTGACCTCATGAAAAAGGCAAGGTCGTGAAAAGGAAAAGTAATCCGCAAGCAGCCAGGGTCTTTCTTGCTGATCGCGCAATATCAGATCTTTTGGAAATCGAGACCCACTCGATTAGCAAATGGGGCAAGAGCGCTGCGTCTAAGTACATGGGCAAATTTGAGAAGACATTTAAGCTACTTGAATTAAATCCAGGCCTGCTACTTGCAAACGACGCCATTGGTGAATCGCTTCTGTTTTTCCGCGTCGAGAAGCATTTGCTTGCTTGCGTGAAAATAAAACCGGGCATTGCAGTTCTTGCGATCGTGCATGCAAACCGCGACCTTGTCACGATTCTTCATGAGCTCTTGCCTACGCTCAAAGAGGAGACGATCCTGATTTTGAGCAGGCTACCGAAGTAAGGCTACTCAGATCGATTTGCCGAACCGTCAAGCAATTGCAATCGATTGGCGTTTTTGTGCGATGAGCGCAAGCAGGGCGCGCTGAGGATCAGCGAATTTTGCAATTCCTTCTTCCATCAACGTCTGTTCCATGTGTTTGAAGTCGACTGTTCGGTCAATCTCGGATACCACGGATTCGGCTGGCAAGTGATCCAGATTTCTATTGAATGTCACGCCGCTTTTTGCAACTGCGACATTTGTCGCCGGAGGATTCGTTTGAATGTCGCTACCCGACAATGCCGCCACATATTTCCATGGCGGATCGTTTGCCTTTTTGGTTCCCGTACTGGCAAAAATGATTTCTTGTTGCAGAGGACAGGATTGCGTCGCCCAGAAAGCCTGGTTTTGTCCCCAAATTCTTTGAGCGTTAAGGATTCCTACCATCCCCTGGGCCTGGGCAGACAGTGTCGGGCAATGTTTGTCGGTGTAGACATCGATTCGCGACACGAAGATGCTGTAACAGCTTTTGAAGTTCTCAAGTCCGTTGCGACGTTGCGCACCGCGCCAAACCGCATCGCGGGCGGCCAGGTATTGCCGCCGGGAAAAAATCAGGGTGACATTCGGGTTAATCCCCGCTGCAACCATTTCCTCCAGTGAATCGAGGCCCGCCGCTGTCGCCGGAACCTTGATCAACCGGTTTTTTTGATGCGCATTTCTTTCGATCGCACTGGAAATATAATGAGCGACGCGCTCATCATGCGGCGGGCCTGTCTGAGGGTCTTCCAGAAGCGGGTCGAGCTCGAAACTGACGTAGCCATCGTTGCCATGGGTCGACTCCCAAACATCGAGAAATACTTTTTGGGCGTCGGAAACCAATTCATCAGTCATCGTCCAGGCGATCGCCGAGTCGTCCAGACCTTTGGCGGCAAGCTGGCGAATTCGATCATCGAATCGACCACTCTTGATCAAGTCGGCAATGATGATCGGATTACTGGTCGCGCCCGTCACACCCAGCGCCCGGTTTTCGAGCACCAGATCCGGATCGATCGAATCGAGCCAAAGTTTTGTACCGGACTGAATCAACGATTGAATGGCGACGGACATCAGGAATACTTTCTGGCTCGACAGTGGGGGATTTTCGATGGCTGACTGGTAAACGATTTTTGCTGTGCTCAATAATGCGGTGGCTTGTCGTCATCGGCCGTCGACGGCGGCCGATGAATTTCAACGCTTTCAAGTTGAAAACGCAATTTTCCAAGGGCCTTTTCCATTTCATTCAACCGCCGGGTAAGCCAGAGAATTGCTTCGTTTTGTTTTTCGAAATCACGTTGTAGCAAACCATACGACGTTTCGAGATGCACAAACCGGTTAAACAGGGTGTCTTCGTCCATGGCGTTTGGCAATTCAGGGAGTGTGATGGAAACAGTGTATTACGGCAAATCGAAAGTTGGTTTTCCGGCAGCAATTTCAGGGCGATCGGCATCGAGCAAGGTTAATTTGACTCTCTCGATTGACCGGCGACTGGCCTGCAGCACCTCAATTTCCAATCGGTCAATCACCAGCGTTTGTCCGGATTTTGGTATCGAGCCAATATGACTCATGATAAGTCCGGACAAGGTGTCGAAATCCTCATCCAGCGGGAGTTCCAGCCCCAACTCGTCGTTCAACTGATCAAGCCGGATAATCCCGTCCGTTTCCACGGTTCGTTCATCGATTTTGAGAATGAGTGGTGGTTCGTCGTCGTCCATTTCGTCAACAATTTCGCCAACGATTTCCTCGAGGACATCTTCGATCGTAATCACTCCGGCGATCGCCTCGTATTCATCGATAACGATCGCCATATGGGATCGACTGGCCTGAAACTGTTCGAGCATTGCGTCAAGCGGTTTGGACCGGGGCACTATCAAGGGTGCACGAACCAGTTCCCGCAAAGTCCGGCGTTGTGCATCGGGGATGATGAATTCGCTCAAAAGGTCTTTTGCAAAAAGGATTCCGATGACGTCGCTGGTCCTGGAAAATCGGCCTTCGACGACTGGCAAGCGAGTGCGGCCAGACTTCGCGACATGAATAATCATTTGTTCCCAGGTCGAGTGAGCATCGATCACGTCAACCCGCGATCTGGGTGTCATGACTTTCGCAACAGTGCTGTCATCAAGTTCAAAAACCCCTTCGATCATGTGGCAAACATCGGATTCAAGGTGACCTTCCCGCTCGCCTTCGGAAACAATGGAAAGGAATTCATCTTCAAAGTTGTCTTCATCAGTCTCTGCATCCGCCAGCTCCCCCGACATTCTCTGAAACAGGGACGATACAATTTTTACAACGACGATCAACGGAAAAAATAACAGGGAAGCCAGCCACCAAATGCGCCACGTTCGGTACAAATAGGGGGCGGCGGCATTGTTAAGTGTGGCCCATGGAATCCAGCAATTGGTAGCGAGTAATATTAAGGCAACCAATCCGATCATCGCACAGAGGGACCGGATCGACATCGTCTCGAACCCGCCGACAGTAATCAGGTAAACGACTCCACACACAACACTTGTTGCCAGACTGATCATCTGCAGAGTCTGGGCTCCAAGAGCCATTTGTTCCCGCTGATCAATAATCCGCGTGAACCAGGCGAGGTTTCCGCGACGCAAACAATAGTCCTCCAGTTCGTGACGCCAAAACTCGTGCAGGATCTGGACGGCACAGGCTGCCGCCGAGGCCAAAACAAGGCACAACAAGGTCAAGGCAAGCAAAAAGGCAGGGCTCATGATTCAGTCTTGTTGTTTTGTGATCCCGTTTCCGGGCGCAAAATCCCGACCTTTGCCAGGTACCGATCTTCGGCAGTTCGCATGAGTCGGCGAAGCGATTCTGTGGAGTCGTCCATTCCGGTCAGATGCAACGTACCATGGATAATGTACAACAAGAGCTCGTGACTCGCATGCCAGGCAAAGTCAACGGAAACACGCTTGGCCGTGTCATGACTCACAATGACTTCACCTTCGATAAAGCCATTTACCCTGTCGTCATCGAGTCGAAAGCTCAAAACGTCGGTCGGATAATCATGATGCAAATATTGCCGGTTAATCTTGTGGATGGTCCTGTCGTCGACGATGGCAAT
Source organism: Pirellulaceae bacterium (assembly GCA_031414755.1). GTDB lineage: Bacteria > Planctomycetota > Planctomycetia > Pirellulales > Pirellulaceae > CAJQPP01. Next base: position 23,720 of record JANNWJ010000024.1, read on the forward strand.
GCTGATTGTGCCGCGGGCAAAGCCGGCGTCGGCGAGCATTCCGCCAACCACAAGGGAAATGGTGCGGTCATCAACCGGGCATTCAACGCAATGGTTGACTTCGATTTGACCCAGGAATTCAGGCAGGTTGCTGGTCGGGATATTTGACACGTGCGTGATACATTGCGTTGAGCGATTTGATTAGGCTGTTTTCAATAACTCGCAATTGTTGCAACGTCAGGGAGCATTGGTCGAATTGTCCGTCGTCCAGTTTTTTCTTGGAAAGACTCTCCACCAGGTTTTCAAGCCGTGATGGTGTGGGTTCACGCAGCGCCCGACTGGCGCTTTCGACCGAGTCGGCCAGCATCATCACGGCCGCCTCTCGCGTTTGAGGCTTGGGGCCGGGATAACGAAAGTCTGCTTCACCGACATTCGCTCCGTCGCCGCTGACTTCGCTTTTTTTGGTCGCCTGGCGAAAAAAGTATTCGACCAGCGTTGTTCCGTGGTGTTGTTCTATGATGTCGATAATCGGTTGGGGCAGGTGATTCCGCCGTCCCATTTCGGCACCTTCCTTGACGTGAGCAATGATAACAAGCGTGCTCATGGTCGGAACAAGTTCGTCATGCTTGTTTTGGCTGGAACCCTGGTTTTCAACAAAGTATTCGGGCTTTCGCATCTTGCCAATGTCATGAAAATAGGCGGCGACACGACAAAGTAGTCCGTTGGCACCAATGGCTTCTGCGGCGGATTCGGCAATCGACGCGACATTGATGCTGTGGTTGTATGTGCCGGGTGCACGCTGCACGAGTTGTTTCAGTAACGGATGATTGGCGTCACTCAATTCCAGCAAACTTATATCGGTTTGAAGACCAAACCACTGCTCAAGAAACGGCAACAAGGCGGTCATGAACAGTCCGGCCAGCAATGCCCCTCCGGCGAACCACAACCCGTCGAGCAACAGTCCCGCTGCCATCGGTTGTCCCAACATGATTCCAGCACCAATCGTGGTAGGAAAAGCGACAGCGGCGGCGACCAGGCCAATGTAAACAAGCTTTGTGCGACTGCGAATGCGACCGCACAACAGACTTGCAACAAAACTTGTTGCAGCCAGTGCAACGAATTCATCCAGTCCGTAGCCGTGCGAAATCGTGAATACCAACGCGACAAGCGCCCCGAGCAACAACGCCAATTCACGATGCCAGGCAATGGCGACGGTCATCGAAAACATGCAAATGGGGATGATTTCGGCTCGCCAGGTAACATTGAATGACAATTCCCAGCAAGTAATTACTGTTACCATGAACAAAGCCAGCAGAAAGGAGAACTGCCGCACGTCGTCGAGTAATGTTCGATCGCGATTATACAAATATCCACAAATCAGCGAAAAAACAGCGACGTACATCCCCCAGTTGGCAATCGAATTCAAAATCCGCTTCCAGATGGAAAAGCTGTTGATGAATGCCTGGTGTTCAGCTTTCAGCAACGCAATGTCGTCGGGTCCCAACGGTTGATCGGCGGTGATGAAATTGGCACCTTCAACCGAAAGCGTCCGTTTGTCCAACTGGCTGCCCGGAACATAAAGGCGATACTCAGGAGGCGTACTGGCTTCGGCACGTCGAAGCGATCGTTCGGTTTCGAGCTGATCGAGTTTCAAAGTTGTTGGCAAACGGGGTCTGAGCCAGTCGTAAAGCCGATCGGCAACAAATTGCGGATCGGAGATTTGTTCCGGATTGTCGAGGGAATCGCGCAATCGCTGGATCAGTTCCTCCACCAACTCACCAATACGAACATCGGAAACATCGACCTGCCTGGCTTCACCAGGTTTGCCGTACGGGTACACCATGATTTCAAGTGAGCTGCCTTGACCCAATTCGTGTGCCAGGCTTTCCAGTAATCCGTTGGACTCGAATTTGCGCAACGCTGCTTCCAGTCCCCGTTTGACCGCGTCAAGCGATGTGTCATTGGCCAACGATCTCGTGAATCGCACAAAGGCCTGTTTCCCGGGTGTCGGCTGTGGATCGAGCTTGTCCGATTCATCGGCGACGATATCGCCTTGTGTGGTTCGGTCAACTTTTGCAGGTGGCCCGATTGGCGAGACAGGCTGTTCGCCTGCGGGCGAAGATCGAAACCTTTCTCCCAGAAATTCAGCCCAAATCGCAGGGTCAACATCCTCAAACGATTTGTCCTTGATCTGAAAAATTCGATCAATGAGAGCTTGCCTTAGTTCATTGATCGCTTCATTGTCGTTCGAATAGTAAACCAGCGTCGACCGACGAACTCGCTCCTGGGCACGGCTGGTTTCGATGGCATCGACAAAACTGAACGCGACCCTGGCATGCGGAAAGTGCAAGGGAACCCGCCGCGCCCGATAGGGAAATCCTGGATTCCAGCCGGAGGTCGCCAGCCAGAGAACGATACCTGTGATCAGACACAAACCAATGCGAATCCAGACGTCGTTGCGTCGAAAAATACGCCAGGCGACCGTCAAGGGTCTTTGCGGCGACGGCGCGATCCAGCGATTCGGTTTGTTGTTTGCTTTGTTCGCCATGTTTGTTCGCGCTGCCAGGATTCGCAACGAATCGTCTATTTTCCGTTTCGGGTGTTTCGCGATTCGTTTGAATCGTCCGAGTCGTACGCTTCCACGATATCCTGAACAAGTCGATGTCGGACTATGTCGGCAGGTGTCATTCGAATAAACGCGATACCCTTGATACCTTCCAGCCGAATCAAAGCGTCGCGCAATCCACTTTGTGTGTTGCGAGGCAAGTCGACCTGGGTTGGGTCGCCTGACACCACGACCCGCGAATGTTCTCCCATGCGGGTCAAAAACATCTTCATTTGCAATGCCGTTGTATTTTGTGCTTCGTCGAGAATGATAAATGCATCATTAAGTGTTCTGCCACGCATGTAGGCCAATGGCGCGATCTCGATAATGTCTTGCTGGATCAAGCGTTGCACCTGATCGAAGCCAACCATTTCATACGCGGCATCCAGCAGCGGACGCAAGTAAGGGTTGATCTTGGCCTGCAAATCTCCTGGCAAAAACCCGAGATTCTCTCCTGCTTCTACGGCCGGACGTACCAGAACAATTTTCCGAACGTGTTGATGCTTCAGGGCTTCAACGGCCAGGCCAACCGCCAAATACGTTTTGCCGCAGCCGGCCGGGCCGGTGGCAAAGACCAAATCGTGATTGCGAATGGCCCGTATGTATTCGGCTTGTCCCGCGGTGCGAGGCCGAATCTCTTGTCCCAGTTGCATCACGTCGATGGCACGAGGCGAGGGTGCTGATGACGACTGGCCTGTGACTTGTCCAATAACCTCATCAAACAATTCCGGCGTCAGGTGGCCGCGACGGCGCACGATTCCAGCCAGACGTTCAATTGCTTCACTGGCCCGGTTTACCGCGTCGTTTTCTCCCTGGATTCGAACTTGACCGTCACGATGCGTGATTTCAACCTTGAATTGTTCGCGGAGCCTTCGCAGATGTTGGTCCCTTGCGCCGAACAACGGCAGCACCAGGCCAGGCTCAATGGAAGAAATTGTTGATTCAGTCATTCAAACTCGCAATGAAATATTTCACTGCACCCAGGACAATCCTGTCACCTTTACAAATATAGTCGATTCTGGCATTCCGCGGTCGCCGAATTTGACTCGCCTGACGCAAAACGGGTGCAATTAACAAGATAAAAGTTTGGAAAAAAAGGTTCGCAAGGCGAAATCCGGTTATCGGGGCTCTCGCGGATACTGAATATACCGCCCCTAAATATTTGGTCCAACCAGGCCGCTATTCCAAAAACCCAATACAACCGGACCGGCAACAAGCAGCGAATCAACCATGTCGGTGATTCCCCCCAGCCCCGGCAGCCAGTGGCTGGAATCTTTTACGCCCCCATCACGCTTCAAAAGCGACTCCGCAAGGTCTCCTAAAACTCCGGCAGCGGTAACAGCAATCGCAAACAAGACAATCACCCAAAACGTTGCCGAACTTGACTGGCCGGTCATTCCAGGTGCGACCAAATAAAAGACAATAAGGGCTCCAATACATCCGCCAACAAGTCCGCCGAGTAATCCTTCGATCGTTTTTCCGGGACTCAGTCGCGGAGCGAGCTTGTGACGGCCATAGTGTTTGCCAATCCCCCAGGCCATGGCATCCGACATTTTTACAGTTACCAAAAGTGACAAAAGGGCCACCATTCCCCACTCATTGCCATAACTGGTTCGGATAGGAAACCAAAACGCAAACAGCAATCCCGTATAGGCGGCAATCAAGATCGTTCGTCCGATATCATCAAAAACCCGATCGCCAATTCGATAGCCAAACATTTTGCTGACGAACGAGAGTCCAACCGCGGCGGCCATGCCATAGGCCAGCCAGCCCAACCTGCCGACTGAACAGTTCTCCGGATATTCCTGAAACAACAAGGGGACCGCACCGACAAGGATGATTACGGCCGTCCCGCAATAGACGGCCCATGGTTTTACGCCGCGATCAGACAATCCAGAATCAAAATGCAGGACTTCGTTTGCCGCCATTAGTCCCAGAACCAGGACGCAGACAAACAGGACCATACCAGGTCGTCCCGTCCCTCCGTTCGACACTTCAACTCCAAGTCGCAGGTCGAGCCCGATCAGGAACAAGATTACCACAATGATAATTGCCGAATAAATCAATCGGGTACTTGTCACGAAATTGATGGCTCCCCGTCATTGGCGAGGCCACCGAAACGCCGTTGGCGTCCGGCATATTCGCGAAGTGCATCGTGCAAATCCTGGATACGGAACTCCGGCCAGCAACGTGAAGTTACCCAAATTTCGGCGTAACTGATTTGCCAAAGCAAGTAGTTGCTGACACGCATTTCGCCGGCAGTACGAATCAATAAATCCGGATCGGGCATTCCCGACGTATACAAACGACTGGAAATCAACGCTTCGTCGATCGATTCCGGATCCAACTCACCTTTGGCAGCTTCCATGGCAATTTGTCGCGTAGCGTCGACAAGTTCCTGTCGCGCTCCGTAGTTAATCGCCAGACACAGACAGAACTTGTCGAAGGTCCGGGTCATCGCCAGCGTTTTTTCCATTTCGGCGCGAACCAGTTCAGGCAACTTGTCGCGACGCCCAATGATCGCCAGTCGGACCTGGCGTTCGATCAATTCACTTCGGGATTCGATCATAAACTGTTGCAACAATTGCATCAGAAAATCCAATTCCTCGGTCGGTCGTTTCCAGTTCTCGTTTGACAGGCAATAAAGCGAAACCTGTCGAATACCAAGTCGTTGGCATTCGTTGACAACGTCACCTACCGTCCGTGTTCCTCGTCGATGACCTTCGGCGCGAGGCAAGTCATGTCGCTGGGCCCAACGACCATTGCCATCCATTATCATGGCGATATGTCGAGGAAGTCGTTCCGCGGGAATGTCCAGTTCCAGAGGTTCATTATCCTTGTTTATCAATGTGCGCGACACAGTAGTACCTGGAACCTTGTTAACGGGCCACACTTGTCGCGAGATCACAAAAAATCGTTTGCATTCGATCTGGCCCAACCGACACAAACTCAACCGGTCTACCGACCAGTTCGCTCAGTCGTTTGACGTATCGTATCGCGTTCGGGGGCAACTCTTCAAAGTTTCGAATGTGGCTTATTTCCGTTTGCCATCCGGGCATCGTTTCCAAAACCGGCCTGACGCGACGCAAGTCGTCCACGTGGCCTGGAAACGCCTCGACTCGTTCGCCGTCGATTTCATAGCCAGTACAGATCCTGATTTCCTCCAGTTCACTTAAGACATCCAGCATCATAAGTGACAGCCGGTCAACACCGCTCAATCGCGAAGTATAGCGAACGGCAACGGCATCGAACCAGCCGCATCGCCGAGGACGGCCGGTTGTCGTCCCGTATTCCTTGCCACGTCGCCGGATATGCTCGCCAGTTTCGTTTACCAATTCTGTCGGAAATGGTCCGCCACCGACGCGCGTGCTGTAACACTTGGCAACGCCTACGACCTCGTGAATCCATCGAGGTGGTAATCCCGATCCACTGGTCACACCCACGCCGGAGCTGTTGCTGCTGGTAACGTACGGATAGGTTCCATGGTCGATGTCCAGCAAGGCCCCTTGCGCGCCCTCGAATAAAATCGCTTTGCCTTGCTCGGCGGCATCCAGCAAATAGTTATTGGTGTCACCGATCATGGGTGCAAGAGCTTCGCCGTACTCCCGATATTGACGGGCGATTTCGACGGCATCCAGGTTCACCGGCTCTTCACTAAACTCGGAGAAGAAACGGGACTTGTGTTTGCAAATCTGGCTGACCCGTTCCTCCAGGTCACTCCGCAACAAATCGCCCAGCCGAATCGCATACCGGCGACCGGCCTTGTCGCGGTAGCAGGGACCGATTCCCCGCAATGTTGTGCCAATACTTTCCTCGCCCGGCTCGGTTGTGTTGTTGATCCGATCCTCGATGACGTGCCAGGGAAAAACAACGTGCGCTCGTTCGCTGATTTTTAGCCGATTGACGAAAGTAATACCACGCGATTGCAGTCCGGAAATCTCTCGCAAAAGTGTTTCCGGGTGTACGACGACCCCGGGAGCAATCACGTTCACAACCGACTGGTTGATAATACCGCTGGGAACTAGATGGAGTTTGTAAACCTGATCGCCAACGACCACCGTGTGGCCGGCGTTGGCTCCACCCTGGTAACGCACGACAATATCAAACCGTTCCGTCAACAAATCAACCAGCTTGCCTTTTGCCTCGTCTCCCCACTGCAATCCGATCACGCACAAATTGGGCACAATAAAAACCTTTCCGGAATACGCTTTCTTCGAAGTCCTCAATGGCAACGGGAATACCCGAGGTCACTTGCCGATTGTTAATTCGCCAGGTTATCGTTTTGAATCAGTTTCCAACCTGCCAGTGACCCCGTATTGTTGCCCATTGCTGGTGATTCTGCGAGTCCATGGAGTTTGATCATGCGCGATTCGGTCCTTTGGCGTTTTTTTCAATTTGTGCGGCTTACCGCCGGGTTATCGGTGGCGATCCTGGGTTTGGAGACTCTTCACGGTCAGGTTTACGGCCAGGTTTACGGCCAGGAAAGGGTTATTGTCAAATCCGACGGGACGGAAATCCCCGTTAAACTGTTTTCGGTCGATGACATACAGTTGACCTGTTTGATCGAAGGCAAACAACTGACGATTCCGGTGGAACAAGTGTCTGCGATTCGCAATGTCGCGGATCCGCCGGTTATGGAATCAAGTAAACCGTTCCTGATTGGACTCGGCGATGGATCGACAGTTGCAACCAACAGCATTTTGTACGACAGAAACGCCATTACAATCCAGGGAATGCAGAACGAAGAATGGAAATTGGCCCCCCGTGACGTTGCCTGGATTCGCTTTGTCCAAAACGGGCAAGAATCGATCAACCGGGACTGGCAGGAAATGCTGGACCGCAAAGGCAGGTCTGGAGACTGGCTGGTGTTCGATCGAAACGGCCAGCTTGATTTTCTTGAAGGCCTTGTAGGTAACATTACCGAATCGACTATCGAACTGACTTCCAATGGACAAACGAATCAGGCACCCCGGGATCGAGTTATTGGCATCGTGTTTTTTCATGGCGTAAAAAGAACTTTTGCACCGGCAGTGGGACGATTGCGCACGATTGACGGAGATGAGTTTCCTGCAAGTACTGTCCGATTCACGGCCGACTCGATCTTGCTTGCGACCATTGGGGGAATGGAAGTTGATATTCCCGCCGACCGGTTTCTCGAATTCGAGGCAAGCAAGCAGAAATATGTGATTGTCAGCAAACTGATTCCGGTTACCGTTGAATGGAAACCGCTGGTAGCCAATTCCAGCACAATCGAATTTCAACAGCGATGGAACCGGCCGAAATTTGACATGTCCTTCGAATCAGAAACATTGAGTTTGCAGTTTCCTGCGTCCGACCGTGCGTGGAGCAGTTACCAATTGGTTGAGTACTCGCATGGAATCGCTGCCAAAGCGGGCACGCGGATAGTTTACGAAATTGACGGTGAGTTTTCCCGATTATCGGGTTCCGCCGGGTTCGCACCGAAATTGCAACTTACTGGAAGGGTCGATTTGGTTGTTGTTGGCGACGGAGAAGAACTTTTTCGCAAATCGTTCGACAAGACTGTTTTCGAACCCGTCCCGGTTTTGGTTGAACTGAACAAAACGAAGCGTCTGACCATTCAAGTCGACTACGGAAACGGATCAGGATTTGGTGGAATTCTTCACCTTTGCGATCTTAAACTGGAACGATAAAACGTTCGAAGTTGCATCCAGTTGTCTTGGGCACACCACTTGTTAACTATTGAGCTGCGTCCCATAACTGTTCGGCACACGGGTTGCTTGTATCATGCATAGTTTCCAAGCCAAAACCAATTAGTCAGTTCTGCAGAGCCTGCCAACAATGGAAAATAGAACGTACACAGTTGCTCAGTCGACCATTTCGGGAATACTTCTTTTGGATATTTCTGTCGCCAAAACAAAGGACCAGGATCTTACATCCGTTATCGCGGGAAGGCTGTTTGAGATCATCTCCGGCCGTGATTGTCAAAAGATACTTCTGGATCTGAAAGGTATTTCACTCATTACGTCCGATGTCATTGGCCAGCTAATCATGTTGCACAAGAAATGTCAGGCCAGTGATCGCCAACTCAAACTGTGCGGCGTTTCCCCGGAAAACAGAATAGCTTTGAATATCGTCCGATTCGATTCCCTGGTCGATATCTACGAAGGCAAACCTCAAGCGATCGCCGCATTCAAAATCGACGAGCTTGATTCCGTTGAAGTTGACGTGGATGAAGGTTCGGCCGAAGAAGATCTCGCACAGGCAACGGCGGGTGATCTGGACGCACAGTTTCGCTATGGAAAATGTCTGGAAACCGGTCGAGGCGTAGCCCAGGATTTTGAAGCCGCGTTGAAATGGTATGAAAAAGCGGCCGATCAGGGGCATGCCGAGTCTGAACACGCGTTAGGGGTCGCTTATGCTTACGGGCTCGGTGTTCCGCAGGATTTTGACGTTGCTTTTGACTGGTACAAAAAGGCAGCGGACCTGGGTCATGCCGACGCGCAGTATTGGATTGGCGTTTCCTTGCAACATGGCCTGATCGACAAAATCGATATTCCACGGGCGATCAAGTGGTACAACGAGGCTGCCGAGCAAGGCTACGAACCGGCACGCCAGGCAATTGCCGAACTTAGACGCGGCACCCCATCAGATTGAGACCGGTTCCCGATGTGCGCTACGCGCCCCCGGGCTTGGATGTTTTACCAAAACAACGGGGACAGGGCATTTCGCTCAACGTAACGATTAACTTGATAGAAGTAATCGTCTGTTTCAACAGGAAACGATTTGAAGCGACTCTGGTAGACATGCCCAAAACCAACCCGGTTGTAGTACTTCTGCCAACGCGTCACATGCGTTACGGTCAGGCGCTGCATGAAACGTCCCAAGTCACCGTCGTTTTCAGGCCACAGCACAAAATGCCAGTGATTTTTCATCGGGCAATAGCTCAGGATTCGCATGGGTCGTTTTTCCAGTCCCCGTTTGTCCCACAACTTTGAGATTATGTTGGCGCGCAAAAAACGGGCGGTTCCGTTGAATTGGAACCGCCCGCTGTAATTTGACCAGATTTTCTTCCTGGTTACAGAAAGTCAAACTGAACTAGTTGCATCCGCATCCGGCACCAGCATGACCTGCATCGCAACCACCCGCTGCACCGCAGCCTGAATCGCAACCGCAATTACGGCCGGCGAACAAGCGGTGTCCGCATCCGCATCCGCAAGCACGAAGGCGTGAGAACAGGTTTCGCAAACGATCGCCCAATCGTGGACGGCAGCAGTCGTTACCGCACGAGTCGCCACAACCGTTACCGCATGCATCGCCACATCCGCATGGATCGCAGCAAGTTGGTGCACAGCATGTTACCGGTACTTCTTCGCAAACAACGCGAGGAACGCAAACGGTTACTGTGTATGGAACTTTGGTGCATACGCGACGTGGGCAGCAAATCGTTTTGGTTTCGCAAACCGGGACGCAAGTGGTATAAGGAACCTTGCAAGTTTTGGTCTCGCATTCCCAACGTGTGGTGCAGCAAGGAACTTGTTTGGTGCATGTCTCGCAAACCCAATTGCAAACGGTATAGCAAACTTCTTTAGTGCATGTCTCGCAAACCCAGTTGCAAACGGTGTAGCAAACTTCTTTGCTGCATGGCTCGCATACCCAACGACGAACGCAGCAGTTTACGGTCTTCGTGCATGGCTCGCATACCCAACGGGTACGTGTGCATGGTACGGTTTCGCAAACTTGTTCGCATCGGTATCGTGTGCAGCAGATTTCTTTGGTTTCGCAAGTTGGAACCCAAACACGTCGGCAGCAAGTGCGGTCAGGCGACTGGCAGCAAACGCGAGTGCAGCAGCCTGGATTCCAGGTGCGGCAACCGGTGCATGGATCGCATGACCATGAACCCGGAGTGCGTACGAGTCGGCTGTAGCTTCGACCTGGAACAACGTGGCTTTCTGTTTGCCATGATCCACCACGAACCGTTACCGTTCGGGTGTAGTTCTCGGGAACGCGTACCGTTCGGGAAACTGTACGATTGTACGTTTCGGTCACGGGGCGACGGACATGAGTCGTTACTTCTTTCTGAACATTTTCCGTAACGCAACGACGTACGTTGTAGGTAACGGTTTTGGTTCGCTGTTCGCGAACCGGGCGACGCACGGTGTAGTTCACCGTTTTGGTTCGCTGTTCGCGAACAGGGCGTCGGACGGTATACTCAACCGTCTTGTAAGTAACTTCGCGAACCGGACGGCGAACCGTGTAGCTGTGCTCGCGATAGTTCGTTTCACGAACCATACGGGTTACTTGTACTTCCCGTTGCTCGTTAACGATGGAAACTTCATTACGATATCGGGTAACCTCTTGAGGCTCCATTACAACCCGACGTCGTGTTTGCATTACGGTGTAGCTGCCGCAAGCGCTTGCTGCGCCTCCGTCAACTGATCCACCACCAGCTCCGGAACCGTTACCGGAACCAGATGCCGAACCACAGCCCTGATACGTGGCGCCGCCACAACAGCACTGGGCCCAGCTAGTGCCTGCTGACATCACGGCCACGATGGCGGCCACGGTCAGTACACTTTTGACCACTTTCATTTGAAACTCTCCTAAACTGACGTTTCTAAAACCTGGGAGGCGGCATCTGGTCTGGCGAAACGCTCGCCAAGCGCCTTTTCCAAATATGCATTTGGGTGCTGCCGTAGAGTCGGATTGCAATCGCACCACGAACTCACCATTCGGCAGACTGATACCCGAACCACCGAAGTGATCAAGGTCAGCAAAATCCTCCTGCTCCATGTCAAAATCGGACGGTCAGGTGGAATTGCTTAATTGCGGCGAGTGGGTAATTGAAAAAACTTCCGAATCTTGCGATGACTCTATCGATTGCATCGAATTCACCGGAAATGACCGTCGTTGAAGGTCGGCAACGAATTCAGGGGCACGAAACTAAATAGCACACGTAATTGAGAGTTTTGGGTAGAATCGGATAAATGGCCGGTTTTTTCTCGGGATTTGATTAATCCGAATGTTCTTTGCAGACAGGGTTTTTCGAATTTGGCGGCTCGAATTTGACAGTAAAACGGAGTTGGGGAAAATGAGTTCCTTGCTTTAGTCATGACCGATCGCCCTCCCCAATCAAGGCTCACTTAATTACTTTGGTAACAACTGAATTTTAACGGCGAAAAGTGAACACGATTCGTGGCACGCGAAAAGAACAAGCCAAACGAGGAAACGAAAGTACCGAAAGCGGTGGTCAACCGTTTAAGTTTGTACTTGCGCGAACTGCAACGATCGGTACGTAACGGACGCGAAACGATCAGTTCCAGCCAATTGGGAAATATCCTCGGGATCACAGACGCCCAGGTTCGCAAGGACTTTACATGGTTTGGACAGTTCGGTTATCCAGGGATCGGTTACCGGTGTCAGGAGTTGATCGGGGAAATTCGAAAAATACTCGGGACTAACCGGATCTGGCCAGTCGCACTGGTTGGATGCGGAAATTTGGGTTCGGCGTTACTCGGATACCGGGGGTTTGGGGAACAAGGATTTTCGGTGGTATTAGCGTTTGACAGCAACCCGGAATTGATTGGCAAGCGCATTGGAGATCTGCCGATTCGCGAACTATCGAACCTCAAATCAGATCTTTCCTCTCGCGACGTATTGATGGCGATTTTGGCAGTTCCGGCGACAGCCGCCCAGGAAGTCGCCGATCGGCTAATCGAAGCGGGAATAACGGGAATACTGAACTTTGCTCCAGTCACTTTGTCTGTTCCGGAGCGAGTGTCGATTGCCGAAGTTGACCTGGCGATTGAGCTGGAGCAATTGTCCTTTGCGGTTGTCAAACAGCTGGGGAAATCATAAACTGGGCAACGTCTTACCCGATGGTGTAATGGCAACACTTCTGATTTTGGTTCAGACATTCTAGGTTCGAATCCTAGTCGGGTAACTCATCCTTGAAATCTCACTTGCTTGATTGCCGGGACTCGTTTCAATAAGCTTTCTTTTGCCGCGCATTTTTTGATTCGCCCGCCTGACACTCGCCGTATTACCGATATCCCGACCTGCAATGGAAATCCAGTTTCGCTGCAACAACGTATCCCGACATGATCAGTCGACAGGGCGACACGAACAGTGCGGGCAATTATTGCAGGCCAATGAAAACCATGCGGGCCTGAAGGTTCGTTGTCCCAAATGCCAACAATTGATGGTTGTTCCTGTACAGGAAGAGCCGAATGAAACGGAAAAGAGCAGCCGTTTCGAAATCAGTGAAGCACCGGCACCTCGCAAGGCGAGCTCTGGAGGGGTTGTCGCTCCGGGTTATCACCAGTTCAACAAAAAGGTTCGCTGTCGCAAGTGCGGTTCCATACTCGATGAACAGGGTCGCTGTACCGCCTGTTATTACATTGCGCCGCAGTTGCGAGCTGCCGACACGCCAATTGATCAAATTCCGATACAACCCGCCGGTTTTCAGTTGTGGCTGCAAGGCATATTGTCGGATGGAATCGGGACAGCAATGTTGGCAACTGCAGCACACAGCCTGGTCGCCATTGCGGTGATGTTGTCGTTGCTTGCGGCGCTGGCATTGGGTGGTTCGGCATTTACTATTGTGGCATTGGCGCTAGGCTTTTTCGTCGCGATTTATGTCTTCGTTATGATCCAAACGGTTCGGCTGTCTCGAGTTCCCGCCGCGAGAATCCCCCTGTTTATGCGACCGTTTTGGTATTTGGTGCTGGTGGCAGCGAGAATCGGAAAATGGCAATCGTATGACGGTCGATTGAAAGACCGTGTTGTCGTTGATGTCCGCGGCCAGGCATTCAGCGATCGGGATTTACTTGAGTTGGACAAGCTACCCGTTTGCCAGGTCCTGGATGCTCAGGGAACCGATTTGACAGACGCGGGTCTTGCCCTGATGCATGGTCTGAAGAATTTGCGCTGCCTGGTGGTTCGACGGACCCACGTATCGCGCGAAGGGGTCTTTCGTTTACAACAGTCAGTTCCCAAGTGCTGGATATGGTATTAACGACTTGGGAAAAAACGATTCAAACCAGGCATCAAGAGGCGAATC
>JANNWJ010000025.1:0-18663 GCA_031414755.1 Pirellulaceae bacterium
AACACGCAGGCCTGACCGCCCATAAGCAGGTGCCGCACCTCGTGGAAGGACAGCGTCGAAAGGACTTTGACTATCGGGTTCGGGATCAAGTGAACCTCCCACATGTAGATAGAACTGCCAGATCTTTTTCGACTCTTCCCAGCGTTCCTGCGGAGATAGCCGATACCATTCAAGCCACGAATCTTCGTGGTTGCGCGCTTCGTTCAAGCGTTGGAGTTTTTGTTCTGGAGTCATGGATACGATTCTACGTTCGTGTTCACCCAACAGGAAGTGCTGAAACCTGTTTGTCTTCCCGTCGTTCGCCACTATCGACAGAAAGGTCGGATACGATGCCTTTTTGCGGCCGACTCGTTTGTGATCCTTCCCCGAGTCCCGTTCATGGTTCTCAAGCTTCGTCAGAAATGATTTGGCCGATCGTGGACAAATGTTGGGAGTCGGCCCGGGCCAAGTCCCAAAAATCAAGCAGGGCCACATCGTGCAAATGGTGCCTTGAATTTCGGCGGTATCTTCTGGGAGACGGTTACGCCAAGCTCGCGCGACAACTCCTCCCCGTCGTCGAGCAATTCAACTACGGAAAAGTTCCAGCTCAGCCCGTCACTTCCCCCAATCTCCAGCGCGTCACATACACCATCACCCGCCTCAACAAAATCGCCCTCGAGTTCGACCAACCCATGTCCTGGGACAACGCCCACGTCACTCAGTTCTATCTCGACGGCGAACCTGAAAAAATCGCCTCTGGCTCCGTCGCCGGCAACACCATCACGCTTAAACTAACCGCCCCCTCCACTGCCACCACCATCTCCTATCTCCACGACAAAAACTGGTCCCCCCAAAACCTCCTCATCGGTCGCAACTCCCTCGCCGCCCTCACGTTTTTCGAAGTGCCACTGCTGTACCCCAATTCCGCACGCTGATTCCCTTGAGACAAAGTCAAAGGCTATAATCGGAGCATGAAATCAATCGAGTTATTTGCAGGAGCAGGCGGATTGGCACTGGCGACTGCCAACGCTGGTTTTCACCACAAGGCCGTCTTGGAGTGGAATCCTAACGCATGTGCGACGCTGCGACAAAACCAGGCGAATGGCGTCACTCAGTTGAGCGGTGCCCGAATCATCGAAGGCGACATAAGCCATTTCAATTTCACCGAGTATGCCGGAAAGATCGACTTGGTGTCTGGCGGTCCCCCGTGTCAGCCATTTTCAATTGGCGGAAAACACGCCGGAATGGACGATGGCCGGAACATGTTTCCACAGGCGATTCGCGCCGTCCGGGAAATTAGGCCGCAGGCATTCATCTTTGAGAACGTTAGGGGGCTCCTTCGCGAATCGTTTGCGAACTACTACCAATACATAATCCATCAATTGACTTACCCCGAAATGACTCGTCGGGGTGACGAGGAGTGGATCGACCACCTTTCACGGCTTGAGAAGGCGGCCACAAAAGGCACCAAGTGCGGCCTAAAGTACAACGTCATTTTTCAGTTAATGGACGCGGCGGATTTTGGTGTCTCTCAACATCGACACCGAGTATTGATTGTCGGTATTCGTTCCGACTTGGAACTGCAGTTCTCGTTTCCGCAACAAACGCACGAGCAAGATGGATTGCTCTACGATATGTGGGTATCAGGAGAGTATTGGGAACGCCACAAGATTCCAAACAAGCGAAGACCGACAGTACCTTCGCGATTGAAGAAACGAGTTTCCGCTCTTCACTCATTGTTTCCGGGGATGTTGCTTCCAGCATGGCGCACGGTTCGGGATGCAATATCGGATTTACCTGAAATTGCCCCCGGTGAGGCGTGTTCGCAGTTTGCAAACCACTATTGCAATCCGGGCGCTCGTTCTTACGCGGGTCATACCGGCAGTCCCTACGATGAACCGGCCAAAGCACTTAAGGCTGGTGACCACGGCGTTCCAGGCGGCGAAAATACTCTTCGGTTTGATGATGAGACCGTCCGGTATTTCAGCGTTCGAGAGTGTGCTCGACTCCAGACTTTTCCTGACAACTGGACGTTTCAGGGATCATGGACCGAATCAATGAGACAACTTGGTAACGCTGTGCCGGTTCAAATGTGTGAGGTCGTTGCCAAGGAATTGCATCGACTGCTTTCCGCGAAGAAGGCCTTCGTAGATGGCTAAGAAAGCACGGAAGCCAAAGAACGAATCGACATCGCGATGGGGGCCATTCGATCGAAATAAGCACGTTTATAAGAACGATGCGTTTGTCGAACTTGTTAAAGATGCGATCCGATTTTTCAATGGTACGCCGGTTCATCCACTTCCACCACCCGAAAAGTTTCTTGGAACTGGAATTTATGCCCTCTATTACACTGGACAAGCGACACCGTATTCAAAGTACGCAGAGCTCAACCGCTTGGCGTACGATTTTCCAATTTACTTGGGCAAAGCGGTTCCCACCGGTTGGCGGCAATCTCGGACTGAAAACACTGACGACAATCACTCGCAAGAGCTTTATTCTCGATTGAGACAGCACGCCAACAACATCAAGCAGGTAAAAGACCTCACGACTGGCGATTTTTCATGCCGATTCATGATTCTCGAAGGCTCAAGCTCCGACATGATTGGGACGCTTGAGGCTTCATTAATCAAGTGGAAGAAACCACTTTGGAACAGCTTTCTTGACGGCTTTGGAAACCACGATCCAGGCAGCGGGCGATACGAACAAGCGAAATCCGACTGGGATGTGGTCCATCCCGGCCGCCTATGGGCAAAAAAATGCAAAGGGAAAACCCCAACCAGAGCCAGCCTTTTGGCTGGCATCGAAAACTTCTTGAGCAAAGTCGGTCAGACGTCCAGCCAATCCATGGACCCCAGCGGCGGTTCCGCATTCGAGTAATGTTCCCGTGAACATCCCATACCGTCCCCCAAGCGGCGGAGTGTTTCAGGCAATTGGCGATCAATTTTAGACGACAAGATAAAGGGTGATCGCATGTCGCTAAAAACCAAAAAGTGTGACCACAATTCTCATTTGCCGCACAACGGTATTCGTTAAGAAGCCGTACTTTTTTGGTTGGTAGCCCTCATTCACGACGTTCAATCATCACTAAACCGGCGAATATTCCTTTCAAAAACTATTTTTCCGTTCCAAAAGGCTTAATTTGCTTGACAACTTGCGCAACGATTTGACCGATGACCGGCGACAGCGCGACCAACTCGGTTGTGGGAGTATGAACTAACGGATGGCGATCATAAATTCGACCTGGACGATCCGTAATTGTTTTTAAAACACCAGAGCAAAGTTCCCGAACTGCTGAATTCTCACCAGACGTAGCCTCAAGTGCAACCATCTCCTTCCGATAACCTTCGAACGATCGGGAAACGGTTTCCTTGAACCCATAATCCTCTTCGACACGTTGAGCCAATGCAGCTTTATGTGTCGAGTGAATTGCAAGCCAGACTAGAGGGACTAACATAGGCAGGCGTCGAAGCAACCCAATTCCAATTCGTTCAAGAGTGAACTCGGATCCTGACTGAAAAATGACGTTAAACTCAATGATTGCGAATGTTATGATTCCGCCTAAGCTCGCTAAAAAAAGTCCCTGCCAAAATAGTTGGGGAATCCAAAACGACCGACGGCGTGCTTGAAACGCCGACGCCAAGCCAGCGCTCGTAGCTCCCGGCAGCAAGTCCGTGATTCGTTGCAATTGTTCTTCAGCTCGTTCCTTTATTGATCTTAGACTTTCCTCATAGGATGTAATCCTCGATTCGGTTGTCGCCGATGCGTCCGCAAGTTGTTTTGTAACTTCGCAATTCTTTTTCGCCTCATCCAAAATTGAGCTGACGGCCTTGTTGGTTTCGTCAATTGTTCCCTTTGTTGTTTGCGCCGTCGCGTTCAATGTCGCGATGTTTTCGAGCGTAGTGCGCGATGATTTCTCGACGCCGTCGATACTTGCATGCGCCAGCTTGGCCTCGGTTAAGATTCGGTCAACTTCGGCACGCCTTGCATCAATGTATTGTCGTCCCTCTTCGACATGTTGCGACCTTGTGTTTGCGACCTGAGCGTTTTGCTCAATTTGGACTTTCGCGGTCTCCGACGACGTTGCGATTTGTTTTATCGATTCGGAAATTAATTTTAGGTTTTCAGCATCGGCTTTTGACTTGTTCATCAATTCGGTGAAACCGTCAATCGTCGTTAGAATCGCCGCATTTTCACCATTTACCTTGGTCGCAAGTTGCTCGGCCTGGTCCTTGGCGTTCTCAATGGCGTCAACCAAAGTTAACGAATTCGTGACCTGCTTTTCAAGTTCATCAAGAAGCCGTTTGGCACGATTCACAGTTCCATCGTCCAATGTGGTCGGCGGTTCTATAGTTTTACTTTGATTGTCGTTGCTTGAAACGGAATTAGCTAATTCCACGTCATTTGATGTCATTTGTTGTCTCCGAATTTTTCACAAGTGCGTACGAGCGTGTCTTCAAATTGTCTGAAACGAGAAAAATCGATACGGCTCCGTTTTGAAGCAATTCCAATCAAGGACGACGGAGCCGTAGCGATGGCGAATTATCGCGGCGATTTGATCGAGGGGCAACCCGCGAAACGAAAAATCACCCGCTCGGTCGCAATATCGACTTGTTGACACTGGCGATGCCCGTCTCTTTCCGTTGGGTGGCACTGGCTTTGTTTGTGCCTTCTAGGACTGGACGGCAGTGATGGCCTCCGGACAATTTGGTTGACCCTGATCGAAAGCCCCTTGTGGGAGTCCATGAACGTGGGGCAATTCCGGAAATTGTCGTCTGGGCGGCTCAAGCAAATAGAATCGGGCACTCGACCAAATCCAATCCGTCGCTTTTTCGCTCGATCCGCGTTTCACCGGATTGTTGTGGATGGAGTCGATGGATGCTTCCAGCGGCTCCGGACTGAACAGATTGCGATCGAAGCCGGCTCCTTTCTGCCAAAATCGAAAACAGACTTTCCCCGGTCGTTCTTGAACCATCAACCGATCCAACAGATTACTTTTCGATACCATGAGAATCTGCAGTTCGGTCATTTCGTCCGCTGTAACGATCCAACAAAGGTACGTTCACCATTTTGTGCTTAAAGACACTGGCATAGCCAGTGGCACCCAGTCGTTCTCACTCAAGTTTTGAAAGACACTGGCATAGCCAATGCCACCTGCCAATTTACAGCAAGTTGGCACCCAACAGGATTTAGCCGACGTTACGCCATGAAAAAAATACGGTCCAAGACAATCTTGGACCGCATCATGATCGAAATATTTTTCGCCAAAAACGACTACTTGGTCGTCGCGGATTTCGCGTCGCCGCTCTTGGCTTTGGTGTAAAGAATCTCCATCATTTTCATTTCCTTGCCATCGGGCATCGCTCCGAACATCGTGAATAAACGAGTGCCGTCTTTGTTGTAGGCCGATGTCATCTTCATTTTCATTTCGGTGCCCGTTACATCCTTTCCGGTTCCGGCCTGAGTCAAGGTTTTCGTCTTTTCATCCCACGTTCCCTCGGTCGCCATCGCATGGGGGCTCATTGAGTCAACCCAAGTTCCGGTGTACTTTTTCGTTTCCGGATTGAAGCTTGTTTGACTGCATCCCTCGAACGGCATTCCCATCATTTCTCCCTTGAAGTGCCCAACGAGCCACATTCCTCCCAGCATGAAACTTGTTTCGGTCCCCTTGCTGATCTCTGGCTTTCCGGACGGATCGCCAAACATTCGGACTTCGCAATCCCATGTCCCAACATCTGCATTGAGTCGCTCCATTTCTTTTGGCGGATCCTGTGCCATCCCAAAGCCCGCGCTGAGCAACATTATCAAAGCCGCAAATTGACACGTTCGAATTTTCATCTTTTTCCCCTTGCGAATTAATTTTTGCATTTTGTGAATTGAATCGAGCGATTCGATTAACGCATGCGAAGATTATCGCGACGCAAAGAACGGGTTGCAACAGCCGAAGCGCACTCCACTGATGGTTTCCGTACAATCCAAGCAATTTCGTGGGCGTTTCGCAAGTAGATTTCGCTCACAAAGTGCGACTGGGTGGCACTGGCTATGCCAGTGTTTTTCGGGACTGAACGGCAGTGATGTCTTCGGTCAATTTGGTTGACCCTGAACGAAAGCCCCTTGAGGGAGTCCGTGAATGTGTGGCAATTCCGGGAATAGTAGTTTTGGGGTGCTCAAGCAAATAGAATCGGGCACTCGACCAAATCCAATCCGTTGCTTTTTCGCACAATCCGCGTTTCACCGGGTTGTTGTGGATCGAGGTGATGGATGCTTCCAGCGCCTCCGGAGTGAACAGATTGCAATCGAAGCCCGCCCGGAAAGTCCTGCTGGCAGGTCTTGGCCACTTTTTTGTCGGGCCGACTATTTCGCGTTGCCAATCAGGGTCGTTGCAAACTCCAATTCCACATTCCGATTTTCGATCTTGTCCCGGACAGTCGGGATCACAACATGGTCAGGAATCAGTCCTCTGTCAAAAGGTTCGTAACCTTTTACTGCCATGGCGTATTTCATCAACGGCATTTCAATACTTACTTTGGTATTAGGCAACGTGAATTCAGGTGCAGGTCCTGAACAATTGCCGTAATACCCACCGCTTGGTAACGATGGATTTTGCTTGCCCACATTGGGGTGTTGAATATTATCGAACGTGCCCTCAAGATTGGCTTTCAGCATCCCTTTTGGCGTCCTGGCGTCCAGCATGCTTGTGTATTTAAAGAAGTCGAAGCGCTCCTTGTTCATCGTTAACGACTCGTAATAATCAAACGGCCGATTGGTGAAATATGAAAACAAGGATTTTCCGAATTCATCCGTGCCGCCGCCATTGCCGCGCAAATCAAGAATCAAGTTGTTTACGCGTTTGGTTTCAATGTCCTTGAACGAAGTCTCAAGAAATTTTTCAAAGTCGATTTTTCTCGACTGCAGTTGTTCGCGGTCAAAAGTGGCAAGTCGCAAATAGGCGTACTGATTTTCAGGCGAGATCCTTAATTCGGCCAAAGGCGCCGCTGCAGTTTCAGGATATCGTTCCTCATCCAAACGAAAAAGCTCGTCAAACGTCATTGCTGGCAATGTACTTTGAGTGATTCCCGTACCGTTCGCAGGGAGATACTCTAATTGATAGGTTTCTGCATAGCCGTACAGGTAGTTCAAGCATCTTGTAAAAGTGATTCCCTCGTTGGGCCGATTTCCGAATTTGGTCCAACGCTTGTCCGGTCGCCGCCTTGTTGACTCGCTGGAACCGTCGGAGTGACTTCGACTCGTTTATTCCCAAACCCGGAGGTCGCCAAAAACGGGAACTACGACTTTGGCCTTTTTGTCACAACAGGGCCAGCAAAGGCAAATGGTTTTGCGCCCTAATATTCCATTCTTCCACTCGACAACCGGTGCCGCACCAACGCAACAGGGAGGCAAGTGCACACAAGCCTCGTAACGGCATCCGTCGCATGGATCAACCAGGCAAAGAGTCGTTGCCACTTCACAACAACAGACCTCATGACAACAACTGTAGCACATGGCACCTTCGGACAACGCGGCTTGGGACGAGTCCCATTCGACAACCGCGCTTTGTTCCATCGGCATATCGGAAGGCGATTCTTCGGTCGGCGGCGGCGGGGGATCCTGCACAGATGGCGGCGCAATCGGTGCAAGTTCCTGGATTGCCGCGATGGGCGTCGCCCGATCGACGGAATTTGCGGATTGCAATTCGTCATTGGAATGAGTTCCGTTTGCTATTCCAGAAAGGGAACTGATTCCCGGAATGGCGAGTGCCAACAAGGCAAGTAAAGTTGTTTTCATAGGTCGTGCCTTTCGGTTGGCAGTTCGTGGACGATTGTGGCTACAACGGTTAGTCGCCAACATCATTATGATAAACAGGGGGAAGAAAAAAATCCCCTTGATTGGTCAGCTCGGTTACAATTCCTCACATGAAATAGCCGAATATTTCGTGTTGTCATCGACTTGGCCATGGTCAAGCCGGGCACCAGTCAATTTGCTGGCTGGAAAAAGCCCTCCCGGCGGCGATTGCGCACCAGGATCATAGCCATCAGGAAACCGGGTGAAAGAGGCGCCACCGCCGCAGGCTCCGGAATGGCTGACATCGTTAACAAGTCACCATCGCCGTCGGCCCGTTCATTGTCGCATGGGATGCGAACACGCCGACAAGAGCACCGCTCGAGTCATACCGGACGACAGCATCAGCTGCAAACCCTGCTAATAGAATATCCGCCTGAGCGGTCCCGAAACCAAAGAAGTTGCCAAGCGCAAAAAGGACCGTTGCGAAACAGATTCGAAGACTCACGTTTCACCTACTCAATAAGAATTTAACAGGCCGGTAACGAGAGTCATTGGCGGACGAGCCAAATCAAAGTCGCCATTCTACCGACGTCTTCAGGATAGTCCGGGGTGAGGGCAAAAGGAAGCGTCTTCAGAACCAGACGTCACCGATTCCGGCAAATCCGTTTTTTGCGTTAATCAGGCCGCACAATGGAAACCCGATTCGGAACCATGAGGACCGGCGATTTCGCCTGAACCACCTGTTTTTTGAATGTTGGCGGCCAGAACGCGTTATGCAAGTAGTGTTGAATTTATTTGGGCAACTCAAGTCGACAACAGCCGAAATCGAGACGGTCGGATCTCGAATTGTGTGAAGCAAACATCTCATCAGAAAGGGAGTAGATTACGGACTTTCCGTCGCGCTGCGAAGTTACAATTCCCTGACGTCGTAACACTTTCAGGTGATGCGAAATGTTGCCGATTTCGTTATCCAGCAAGGCCGCCAGATCCGAAACACTTTGTGACCGTTCGCGCAATGCCTGAACCAGCCGCAGTCGTTCCGGATCGGCCAGTGCTTTCAGCAACTCCGAACATTTCTCAGCCGAAAGCACATCTTTCATCGTACAATCCTGCACATAATTCACACTTCTTTATTAACAACCAGGCAATTGCAACTCATTCTAACGATCCTTAGAATGACGCTTTGTGATCGGCAACGTGGAGTGTTTTATGGTTCAATCAAAAATAACTGGCGAATCGACAGCAACCAATGTACCAGTCAGCAAGGCAATGCTGGCCGAAGCATTTGGAACTTTTTTGCTGGTTCTTTTTGGTTGTGGCGTCGTACACACCGCCGTTTTGATCGGTGCACAAAGTGGCTTGTGGCAAGTCGCAATTGTTTGGGGCCTGGCTATCATGTTAGCGATCTTTGCCGTCGACGCAATTAGCGGAGCACACATCAATCCGGCCATCACGATTGCCTTTTCAGTTTGGGGAAGGCATCCATGGTCACGCGTTATTCCGTATATCGTTGCTCAGGTTTCCGGAGCAATGATTGCCGCCGCCGTTTTGTTTTTCCTGTTTTCCGGATTCCTGGAAGCAAAAGAAAAAGAAAAAGGAGTCGTTCGCGGCGAGCCCGGAAGTATCGTGACAGCGATGTGTTACGGCGAATACTTTCCCAATCCCGGTCCCATCGCGACGAAGGAAGGACTTTATGATGCGGCCGCGCATGCGGAGCTGGCATCGCGCTTCACTCATGGCATGGCCGTGCTTGCTGAATTCATCGGCACGATGATTCTGTCATGCCTGGTTTTTGCCTTAACGGACAAGCGAAATCCGGCTCGTCCGCTGGCCAACCTGGCGCCGGTCTTTATCGGTTTAACCGTGGCCGCATTGATCTCAATATTCGCTCCACTGACACAAGCGGGTTTTAATCCGGCACGGGACTTTGGCCCACGACTTTTTGCCTACTTTGCCGGCTGGGGAAACGTGGCGATCCCCGGACTGTCAGAACCAGGCTGGCTGACGGTTTATATTCTCGCACCCATCGCCGGCGCAATTGTCGGAGGCGGATTTCAAAAATTCGCATTGGGTTCAGCCTTTCCAGGAGACGAGACGAGATGATGAAACGCATTTTTTTTGCGGCGATGCTGGGGGGTTTGCTTTGTTCGTCACTGCTGGCTCAAGACGAATCACGGCAGTTGACGAGTCTCGATCCGTTGCTTCCCTATCAGGCAATCCGATCCCGCCCTGTCACCTACGAAGTCGATTTTTCAGTCGTAGTTACCCCTCCCTACAAAACGAAAAAACTTCAGGTCTGGTTGCCGATACCGACGTCGGATTCCGCACAAGAGGTCAGCAACAGCAAACTGACCTCCTTTCCTTTAGTGGTTGATCCTCAAATTGGAACCGAACCGCTATACGGCAACAAGTTTGCCTGTTTCGAGTTTGATTCACCGCAGGGAGCGCAGATCATTCGACACAAATTCAGCATTACGGTATGGCAACTGGATTGGAATATCGACCCGTCAAAGTTTGAGACCGTCGAGAACTGGCCAGTGAGCTTCGACAAGTACAGGCGCAATGAAAGCCAGGCAGTTGTTTTCGACGATCGTTTCCGGCAATTGCTGCAGGAAATCGTGCCCGTGCGATCGAATGTCGCCCAGGATTTCGGACAGGTGATGCAATGGGTTCAAACGAATTTCGAATACGATCATCATGTCGCTTCCCTGAGCGCCAGCTCGGTACACGGACTGACACAGCGCCGGGGTCATTGCAGCGACTATCATGGCTTTTGTGCCTCCATGGGGCGGATACTCGGTGTTCCAGCGCGTGTGACCTACGGGATCAATCCATTTCCCAAAAATTCTCCGTCGCATTGCAAGCTGGAAGTGTTTCTGGTTCCTTACGGATGGGTGAGTTTTGATGTTTCAGAAACACAAAAACTTGTGTCGTTGATTAATGACGCGGATGGACTGGCGGATGCGAGAAAAATCGAGTTGGCGCAACGCGCCACAGCGCGACTTGAAAGTGGTTTTCGCGACAACACCTGGTTTTTGCAAACTCGTGGCACCGACTACGACCTTGTGCCCAGGGCGAGCCGGCGGGTGGCCGTTGTACGAACCGCATACATTGAAGCCGACGGAGTGCCCCTGGCCGAACCCGATCCATCCGACAAGGCTGAAACCGCTTTTTCCTGGATGACAGTGCATGAATACCGCGCCGATAAAACGGTGAGTTATCCGTTCACTGACTTGAAAACACTGGAACCTGAAAAGGAAAACAAATGAGCGACAACCCACGATTTATCATGATTGGCGGATTTCTTGGCGCCGGTAAAACCACGACCGTTTCCCGGTTGGCACGCAAGTTTCAATCGCAGGGGAAACACGTTGCCATCGTCACCAACGATCAGGCGACTGACCTGGTCGATACCAACATCCTGCGATCGCAAGGGTTTGAAGTTGGCGAAGTGGCCGGGTCGTGTTTCTGTTGTAATTTCAACGAACTGACAAACACTGTCGAGCGGCTTGGCGTGGATCGTCGACCGGACATCATTCTGGCGGAACCGGTTGGGAGTTGCACCGATCTGGTTGCAACTGTGATTCGACCGCTTCAGGAAGTTTACGAACAACCATTTGATATCGCGCCCTATGGTGTGATCGTCAAGCCGAGTCATGGTGCCCGGATTCTTCGGCGTCAGGCCAAGGGTGGCTTTTCTCCGCAGGCCGAATACATTTTCCGAAAGCAGATTGAAGAAGCGGATTTTGTCATCGTCAATCGGATCGACGAACTCGCCGCAACCGAAGTTGACGAGCTGGCAAGGTTGCTGGATGAACAGTTTCCCGGTCGGCCGATCATTCGAATGTCGGCCCGGACGGGCGAAGGATTTGATTCCTTTTGCGAGTTTCTTGATCGGCAAGGGGAGTTTGGGCGTCGCCTGATGGATGTTGATTACGATATCTACGCCGAAGGTGAAGCGGAACTTGGCTGGCTCAATAGTCAGTTGACACTCACATCGGAATCAGCTTTTGACCTCGATGGTTTTTTGCTCGATGTCCTCCGTCAACTGCAAAACGATTTTGCGAAAATACCCGCCGAAACAGCCCATATGAAAGCGATCGGGCTTTGGGAAGGATTTTACGGCGTCGCCAACCTGGTTAGCAGTGACTCGGAACCATTACTTTCATTGCCGTCTGCATGCAAAACGAAACAGGCAAATGTTGTCATCAATGCCCGGGTTGCCATTGATCCGGATGTACTGGCGAAACTGGTTAGAGAAGTAGTGGCCGACGAAGCAAAAAAAATCCGCGCTTCAGCAGAAATCAATACGTTGCAAAGTTTTCGACCGGGTCGCCCGGTTCCGACGCATCGAATTTTGTCGAACTGAGAGCCCATCCGTCTGTTTCAGGTTTTGACCCGCAATCTACCAGCCGATTCTGCGGACCAGGACCGTTTGGAAAACCTGACGACACGGAATTCGCCCCGGTTTTGACCATTGCCGTCTCGCGGATTGCACCTACAATATCTGTAGGTGGTGTTATTGCATCTGCTATACAAATTCAACCGGACGATCAAGAATGGTCAAAACATGCCTGTCTCGAGACGATTTCCTTGATGATCCGCAGGGGAGGACGTTTGCCGATGTTGTGAACGATTCCGATCAGCCGTTTGATCAGGTGTTGGAGTTTTTTAACAACCCGGGTCGGCAACAGCGCATGGAGGAATCAGAACTGCACCACGATCGATCACCACTGGCAGGCGTCGTTCGCGAACTTGAATCGCAACCAGCAATTAACAGGTTTCTGGCTTCCGCCCAGATCAAACGCAACACGCGATTTCGGCAAGCGATCGGTGTCCTGGTTCGAATCATCATGCAACAACGTGGTTGGCAACGGACTGGGAGAAAAGGCTCGCTTGGCACGCGTGCGTCGGGGGCGGTACGAACGCCCGCTCACAATACAGGTGGCCTGGCGTTTTGGTTTGTTCGAACGGAGAGATATGAATTGATCTCCGGTATGCCGTTCCAATCGGTTCGCGAACGCTGCCTCGACCTGGAGACTGTTGCAAACGGCGATTCCGGAAAAGGGAAACGATCCCGGGGGGGCTAGAACGCACTTGCCTGTATGTATAACAACTGCCAATAGCTTAATGGTCGAACGATTTGCATACTGTAGCCGCCACGTTGAAAAGCAACGGTTACGGTCGACGTGGGGGATGGGATCAATGAATTTTGCACGATGGTTTTCGGAACGCTTTACAAATCGCGGGAAGGCGCTGGCACAGGTCCGAAAGGGAATCGATTGTGCGAAAATTAACGACACCGAAAACGCCCTCAAACATTACACTGAAACGATTCGTTCATCGGAAACACCGGCTGACGTCAAGGCGACGGCCCTGTTTAACAGGGCTTTGGTATATGCGGCGACTGGAATGGAACCTAAAGCGAAAGAGGACCTCAACCTGATTCTCGCAATGAAAGATGCCTTGCCGGACCTCAAGACAGCCGCCAGACAACGGCTGGTTCGAATGCAACGTAAACTGGGTAGCAGCGGTGCTTCATGAACAGCAATATCCGCTGTTACATGTACGCTGTTACATGAAAGCCGGGACAGTTGAAACAACCAACGTGGGAGTAGCCGTGGAATCTCAAACAAGGGCCGAACGAGCGGTTGAAGCGTTAACCGCATTTTGCGATCTCGAGTACATCATCATGGGCGACTTGCGGCAACTGCTGAATGAGCAGCCTACGCCGCAAACTCGACCATCAATGCTTGTGTTACTGAATCGCCTGCTCCTGACACTTCCCTATGCCATGAGGCTGTCCTCTGAAGACTGCTATATGTCCATTGTGCGCGATAAGCGTCCAAATTGGCATCGACAGATCGAGGCTCAGCATCGCGATAATCTGGAATGCTATTTGGCGCTTTGCGGATTGCGCGGGCGCATTGAAGGCGAAGTGAGCATTGGCGACATTTCCGACGAAATGGATGGCAAACTGCGTGAATGGATGACCCTTTATGCAAGGACGCGACGCCGTGAGAGTCAATTACTGCAGGAAGCGTTGACTGTAGATATTGGCGGTGAAGCTTGAACACGCTGGTGCTGTTTTCCGCAATTGAGTTTCCTGGCTGGTTGACGTCCGTCGGCGTTGCGCTTGCCGCAATGATGGCGGTGTTTGCCGTAGTAATCATTCTGAAATACGGCGGGCTTTGGCTTCAGGCGTATATGTCCAGTGCGGATGTCAGCCTGATCAGTCTGATCGGCATGAGCTTGCGGCGGGTCAAGCCCGGCACAATTGTCACGGCACAGGTCATGGCCACGCAAGCTGGATTGGAACTGGCGCAGGGGCGCGGAAAAAGTACGGCTTGTCTGGAAGCCCATTATCTGGCAGGAGGTGATGTTAATCGTGTCATCCTCGCAATCATCGCCGCACACCGTGCCGGTATCGACCTGGACTTTGATCGCGCCGCAGCTATTGACCTTGCCGGGCGAGATGTGCTGGAAGCGGTCCGCACCAGCATCATTCCCAAAGTGATCGACTGTCCTGATCCGAAACGATTCGGGACAAGGCTTAGTGCCATCGCCAAAAACGGCGTTGAGTTGCTAACACATGTCCGCGTAACCGTCCGAACGAATCTGGATCAACTGATTGGTGGAGCGACGGAGGAAACCATCATCGCCCGCGTCGGACAGGGAATTGTTTCGACGATCGGCTCGATGGAATCACACGAAGAGGCACTGGCAAAACCTGACCGCATTTCCAAAACGGTTCTGGAACAAGGGGTCCAGTCCAACACGGCCTACGAAATTGTCTCCATCGACATCGCAACCATCGACGTGGGGAAAAACATTGGGGCTCGATTGCAGACCGAACAGGCAGCCGCTGACACACGGGTCGCACAGGCTCTGGCTGAAATGCGCCGTGCTGAAGCGATAGCACACCAGCAGGAAATGAAAGCGCTGCTGATGGCGAGCCGGGCGGAGCTGGTTCGAGCCGAAGCGGAAATTCCCCTGGCGCTGGCCAGCGCCATCAGGGGAGGGCAGTTTCGTTCGAAAGACTCAAAAGGTCATCCTTCAAAATCCGGTGGAATCTGGCCGGAGACCCGGGACCAGATTTTGAAGTTTCCAAAGCCGCGAAAAGCAAGCGGGTAATTTGCCATTGCCGAACCATCCGAAATTACATTGATCGAGCGAAGTAACAACCGTGTATCATACAAGCGTTTTTGGCCGTTTTGCAAAGAGAATCGCTCGGGCGTCGGGCCATCCTCGAGCATTTGTGATTGCCCTGTTGACGATCGTCGCCTGGGCCGCTGTCGGCCCCCTATTCCACTTCAGCGACACATGGCAACTCGTCATTAATACAAGTACGACGATCGTCACCTTCCTCATGGTGTTCCTTATCCAGAATACCCAAAACCGGGACAGCGAAGCGATGCACCTGAAATTGGACGAACTGATCCGCAACAGCGAGGGCGCGCATAATGCATTGCTGGATGTCGAAGAATTGAACGAAGCGGATTTCGACCTGATTCGAGCGCGATATGCCGATTTGGCATTGAGCGCCCGGGAAGGCTTGAAACACGGTGTGGAGGACACCGGAAAACCGGCGGTTTAGTACGGAGCAAACACGATAGGCGTTGGGGCGCCGTGACAAACCAGAAGGAAATAATTTTACGGGCAGCCAACGCCGGTGGATGACGATCGTTTGATCAGTTCTCCCGGCCCTATGGCAAAACTCTTACCCGGACATCCTTGAACTCAATGGGCGCGCCTTCGGCTTCCAGTACGATGAATCCGGAATCGGGTTTACAATCGCTTCCGCCAGCCACTTCATGACCGTTGACCCACAAGCGGACTTCGCCATTGATCGCGCGAATGTAATAATGATTCCACTCACCAAAGCCCTTGCCGTGGTCCGATGAAGGAAAGCTGCGTTTGCCGTCAGGGGCCGCTGGCGCAAACGGTTTCATGTCGGCGATTCCGCATGGAAAGACATCGCCGTTGGTTGTGAACCAGTCCGGCTTGCTGCCGTTCGACGTCTCCCAGTCCTCGGCATACCCG
This sequence comes from Pirellulaceae bacterium, assembly GCA_031414755.1. Taxonomy (GTDB): domain Bacteria; phylum Planctomycetota; class Planctomycetia; order Pirellulales; family Pirellulaceae; genus CAJQPP01. The sequence continues at coordinate 15,802 of JANNWJ010000025.1, forward strand.
TGATCAAGTATCTGGATTTCGATTCCCTCGGGCAATGCGCCCGGAGGCAGCTTGTCGATGACCTCTTTCGGGGCCCAAATAAACACGCCTGAATTTCCAGATCGATGCAGGTGCTTCCATTGCATAACCAATTCAAAGTTCGTGTATTGCAAGGCACTTCGCAGTCCACCATTGCAATTGCCGTTGCAGACGATCAATTCCCCTTCGCTCCGCCAGGTATCTTCCTTGCAGTTGATGTTTACAAAGTCCTCAAACGTCAACTCCGTCCAACCCGCTTCGGTCCCGTCAATCATCGCGGCAACAGCAGCATTTTGTTCTTGCTGATTTGGTTGAACCGTATCTGAATCCTGAAAGCCCTTCAACGACGCAGCAACCAGGCACATGACAATTAACAGGACAGGGCTTTTCATAAGTTCTCCATAATTGATACCTGGAATTCCCGTGGCACAAGATAACAGTTTCTTTCAATAAATCCAGTAATCAAGTTCACCCTGAGTTTCGTACCTCGTCTACCGAGAACTCCGGATGGCAGCGCGTGCCGACAAGGCCATCGCGCGTGCTTGCTCGATGGAATTTGCAAGTGCCGTCAAGTGTCCCATTTTTCGACCAGGCCTTGCCTCGTGCTTGCCATACAAATGCAGTTTGATTTCGGGCATGACAGTAACCGCTTCCCAACACGGCGGCTGGTTCTGCCAAAGATCCCCCAGCAAATTGACCATTGCTGCCGGACAATGCTGGCGTGCCGAGCCGAGCGGCAATCCGCAAATCGCCCGGACCTGTTGTTCGAACTGACAGGTTACGTGAGCGTCGATCGTTAGATGCCCCGAATTGTGCGGGCGAGGGGCTAATTCGTTGATTAGCAACTGGTTGTCGCGTTTGAGGAACATCTCGACACATAGCACTCCAACTAATTCCAGTACAACGGCAACGTCGCGCGCGATGCCGATCGCTTCATCACATAGTTGTGCCGGCAATCCAGTCGGTGTAACAGTAACATCGAGAATATGGTTGCAATGCGCATTCTCGAACGGCCCATACGTCACCATCGAGCCATCCACGCCGCGAGCTACGATAACCGAAAGCTCACGATCAAAGTCAATAAAGCCCTCGAGTACCGCCTCGTTGACGTCCAGCGCCTGCCAGGCCGAGTCCGCTTCCTGCGTTTTGCGAATCAACACCTGACCCTTGCCGTCATAGCCCCAGCCGGCAGTCTTTAGCACGGCAGGGAATCCAATCGTCTTCAGCGCCTCATTTAATTCGCTGGACGATCCGACCAGTGCCGATGGAGCGGTCGGAAAGCCCGCTTGGCGCAAAAACGCCTTCTCGCGAACCCGGTGTTGTGTGATATGGAGTACCTTGCCGCCCGGACGCACCGGCACGAATCGCTCGGCAAGCTCGGCCGTTGCTGCAGGTACATTCTCGAATTCAAACGTAACAACATCGACGTTGCGAACGAACGCGGCGACAGCATCGAGGTCGTCATACGCCCCTTTGATTTCTTCGTCGGCAACCTGGCCCGTCGGTGTATCTGCGTCGGGCGAAAAAACGTGAACACGGTAGCCCATTCGCCGCGCCGCAATGGTGAACATTCGGCCAAGCTGCCCGCTGCCCAGTACTCCCAATGTGGAACCGGGCGCGATACTGCGCGTCATAGTTCGCGCTCCGCAAGCACGCTTTCGGTTTGATGTCGATGGAAGTCGTGTAACTTCGTGCGCAAGTCAGGTCTCGAGTTCGCAAGAATCCGAACAGCAAGCAACGCGGCATTTTTTGCGCCCGACTCGCCGATCGCCAATGTGCCGACCGGAACTCCGCCTGGCATCTGAACGATGGATAACAGTGAATCCAGGCCATTAAGCGCCTTGCCTTGCACCGGAACTCCCAACACGGGTAAAACCGTTTGGGCCGCGATCATGCCGGGCAAGTGCGCTGCTCCGCCTGCGCCGGCGATGATGATTTCCAATCCTCTCTTCTCGGCCGATTGCGCGTACTCACCCATCCATTGAGGTGTGCGGTGTGCCGACACGACGCGACATTCATGAGCGACACCAAATTCACCGAGTGTCTCCGCGGCCGTTCGCATCGTCTCCCAATCGGATTTGCTTCCCATCACCACGCCGACCAGTGGTTTGTCATTTACCGCCATCACCGGACTCCAAAAACCCTTACCAACCTGCTTCAAAACTAACCGCTTTGATTTCAGGCCAATATCATACAACAAATCGGACCAAGCCAGGCAGCACCACCGAATTCGTGTCGGCCAATCAGCGAAGAAGTCACCATGATCACCGGTTTGCCGCAACCGGATACTTTAAAACCATCACTTGCCAGGGGGACTGGAACCGGTTGATCACTTCAATACTGGCAATGCAGCCGAGGTCTTTTACGTTCACTTTTGCTTTCTTTGTCGACGTCACAATTCACCTGGCTTTTTTCAGAAAATCTTTAACCGTCGATTTTACCTGGTAACGTGTGATCGCTGAAATACCTGCGGCAAACCCGGCCCAATTGCCTCCTTCGGCAATTCAACTTTGACAGGCGGCTGTTTATCATGTCTGAACGGCGATTTCAGGCACTTTTGAGGAAAATATGGTCAAGTCATCGATTTCTGTACTCTTGGTGTATTCCGCGTTGTTTTCCAGCGCCATCGTTCAAGCGCAATCCGAATCCGTTCCTGTGCCACCTGTCGCTCCCTTCATCACCAGTACGCAATTGAACGCATCTGTCGAAATGGCCCATCTAATCGACGAGCTAACTCATTGCGACGTTGTTTTCCTTGGTGAACAGCACGACAACGACTCGGGGCATGTTTTTCAATTACAAGTCATCCAGGGGCTCGTTGATCGCGGTCTCGACCTGGTCATT
>JANNWJ010000026.1:0-105400 GCA_031414755.1 Pirellulaceae bacterium
AATACATCGAAACGTTTTACAATTCAGAAAGAATCCATCAAACTCTGGATTATCAGACCCCCGACGAATTCGAAAGAATGTACCATGCAGCTCTAGCTGCTTAACAACAAAACCGGAGTCCACCAGTACTGGGCTATCGCAATTCAAACTTTGTGTTTGTCCGGCTCGCCGCAGGAAATACTTTTCAACAAGTCCTGGCAGAATGTCGGTTCCAACATTTCGCCTTACTTCCCCCATTCTGGAAACTAGAGCCGATCGTAGGCGGACCAAGTCATCGGTAGCCGTCATTGAATTACCTCGCCAGTTCCCTCGCCGCAACATGGAGAAAAAAACACGGCACGTCGATTCGCCAAGGAATCAGAAAACCGACATCAGGTGCTCAGACCTAGCCGTGCCGGTTTATTATCCAAATCGGACGACTTCGCGAAACTTGTTGCAGCGTTAGGTATTGCCTCGATACATGATAATTGTGGAGTCTTGAGGCAATCATTAAGCCGTTGTTTTGGATAAACAATGCCGGCAAAATCGCCCTAAAATATTTGGAGATTTTGCCGTTTGCAATCGCAACATCCCTTTCTCGCCAAGGATCGGCACCGCCTTGAAAGAGCACGTCGAGGGGGAGGATGATCGCCATCACGCCTCAGCCGTATCATGCACCCGCCTCCGTGGACAGTTCCGCCTGCTTGAGCACAAGTTGCGTCGCGTCTTCCGACAGGTCCGGCGGATATCCGTACTTTGCGAGCAACCGCCGCACATTGCGACGCAGGTCCGCCCGGACCGATTCCCGCTGCGTCCGGTCGAGCTTGGGCATCTTCTTGACCATCTCGGCCAGCTCACGAGCCATCAGGCGAAGTTGGTCGGATTGCATCACCTCTTTCGCCGATCCGTTCTCCGCCAGCGCGTCATAAAACGCGACTTCCTCCGTGCTCAGCCCCAGGTCCTGCCCGTGCTGCTTCGCCTCCCGGACCCACTTCGCCAGCTCCAGCAGCTTGACGATCATCTCGGCAGTGGTGATCTGCTTGTTCGTGTAGCCGAGCATCGCCTTCTCCAGCGCCTCGCGGAACTTCTGCGCCTGCACGAGGTTCGTCCGCTCGCTGATCTTGATCTGGTCGGTGAGCAGTTTCCGCAGCGTCTCCAGTGCCAAGTTCTTTTGCTCCAGGGCGCTGACTCGATTCAGAAAATCCTCGCTGAGGATGTCCAGCCGTGCCGCGTCCAAGCCCGCCGCCGCGAAGAGGTCGATCACCTCGCCCGCATCCACCGCGTCGCCGATGACCTGCCTGACGGCGGCGTCGATGTCTCGCGATCCGCCCCCGCCCGTCGTCGGTCCGGCGTCATCCGCCAGCCGTTTGCGGATCATCGCCGCGATCCTCTGGAAGAACGCCAGGTGCGGAGTGATGTCCTTCGTTTCCTCGCGCGGCACCGCCAGCGCGAACGCCGTCGAGAGTCGCTTCACCATCCCGCGGAAACGCTTCCAGCCCGTCTCCTCGCCCACGTTCTGCTCGACGTCCAGCACATGATTGATCGCGCCCAGATACACCCTGAGCACGTTTACCGGTTCAGCGTTGAGCGCCGCCGAGTAGTCGTACCCGTGAAAGAACCCGCGCAACTGCTCGAATGCCGACCGCATCGCCGGGATCGCCTCGTCCTGCAGTTCCTTGATCGGCTTGTCGCTGTCGCCCGTCGCGTTGGCGTAGGTCGCCAGCGCATCGGCCAGCGGATCAGCCAGCCCGATCAGATCGACGATCAACCCGCCCGGCTTCTCGCCGTACACGCGATTCACCCGCGCGATCGCCTGCATCAGGTTGTGGCCGGCCAGCGGCTTGTCCAAATACATCGTGTGAGCGCACGGCACATCAAAGCCGGTCAGCCACATGTCCACCACGATCGCGACGCGGAAATCGTCGGCGGGGTCTTTGAACCTCGCTGCCAGCGCCTTTCGCTGAGCCTTGCTCCTCGCGTGCTTTGCGATGTGCTCGGGTTCGTCAGGTGAACCGGTCATGACCACTTTAACGACGCCCTTGTCGTCGTCGCCAGCCACCCACTCGGGACGAAGTTTGGCGATCTCGTCATGCAGCCGAGCGGCGATGTCGCGGCTCATCGTCACCACCATCGCCTTGCCTTCCATCGCGCTGCGTCGCTGTTCCCAATGCTCCACGAGGAATTTTGCGACGCGCTCCAAACGCTCGGGCGCGCCGTACAACTCTCCGATCGGAATGCGGATGTTCTCTGCCGCTTCCTCGCCGTTCTCGTCCGCTTTCGCCGCTTCGGCAATGGCCGCTTCCGCTTTCCGGGCACCGGCTTCGTCGATGGTGAGCTTGACGATTCGCGGCTCGTAGTAGATCGGCACGGTCGCGCCGTCGGCCACCGCCTGCCGGATGTCGTACACGTCCGCGTACTCGCCGAACACGTGCCGCGTTACCTTGTCGCCCGCCATCAGCGGCGTGCCGGTGAACCCGACGAAGGTTGCGTTGGGCAGCGCATCGCGCATCCACTTCGCGCCGCCATCGACGAACCCGTACTGGCTGCGGTGGGCTTCATCCGCCATCACCACCACGTTGGATCGCTCGCTGATCTTGCCGTGGGATTCGGTGAACTTGTGGATGGTCGTAAAGACCACGCCGCCACTCGCGCGGTCGAGCAACTGTTTCAGGTGCTCGCGGCTGTCGGCCTGCACCGGCTCCTGCCGCAGCAGATCGCGGCCCATCGCGAAGGTGTCGAAGAGCTGATCGTCGAGGTCATTGCGGTCGGTGACGATCACCAGCGTCGGGTTGGCCATCTCCGCCGCCCGGGCCAGCGAGCCGGCCAGCATGAGCATCGTCAGGCTCTTACCCGAACCCTGCGTATGCCACACCACGCCGCCCGGCCTACCGTTGTATTTCTCGCTCGTCACCGGCGTCGTCTGGGCCGCGATCACCTGCGACCGCGCCTTGCGCACCGCGCGGAACTGGTGATACCCCGCCACCTTCTTGACGATGTTTCCGCGCTCGTCGTCCTCGAACACCACGCACGACCGCAGATAGTCCAGCAGCGCCGCGGGGTTAAGCAGTTCACGGATCAACGCCTCCAGCGTCGGCTCCCCGCCCTTTTCTGGTCGCCACGGCGTGAAGCGTTGCCGGCCGCTGGTGATGCTCCCCACCCGGGTCAGTAATCCGTCGCTGGCCACCAACAGCAGGTTCGGCACGAACAGGTCGGGCGCGGTTTCCTTGTAGCGCCCGAGCTGGTCGATCGCCATATTCAGGTCTGCGCCTGGATTGGCCGGATTCTTCAACTCGATGATTACGATAGGCAAGCCGTTGAGAAACAATACTAGGTCTGGTCGAGTATTTTTCCCCGAGGGGCCAGTCACGATCAACTGGCGGACCAACAAAAACTCGTTCTCGTCGGGATGATCAAAATCGAAGAGCCTTGCTCTGCCGCCGCGCATCTCGCCACTGTTAGCATCGCGGAACGTCACTTCGACACCATCGGTCAGTTGACCATGAAACCAGCGATTGTTTTGCACCAGTGTCGGGTGTGGAGGCCGGGTTAAAATTCGCGCAACATCGTCGATGGTCTCATTGGGCAAGAGAGGATTCAGCTTACGCAGAACCCGTTTCAGCCGTCCCTGCAAAACGACTTCGCTGGCAGCCATTCTTTCCGACGCGTCGATCTCACTTGCCTGCATCGTTCGCAGACTGCCTCGGACAAAATACTTCGCCGTTTGCTCCTCGACGAAAAGTTCATTGGGCGTCGTCATATTTGAATTCTCACGGAATTGCTCCGGCAGCCGCAGCGAATTCATCCTGAAAACGCTTTGCCTCGCTGAGGTGGTTGACCAGCCATTCCCAGCCTGCCTTGAAGTTTTCATGCCGGGCTCTGTAGTCTTTCTCCGATTTGGCGAATCTCTGAGCTTTGGGCTGGACGGATAGACGCCCCGCGGGATTCGGATGGCATTCAAATACTCTCTTTATCAACTCTTTGTCTGCGGGAAAGAACAGCGCGACAATCCAAGCCTCGGTTGATTTGGACGGAGTGCAAAGCACGGTGTTATTGGGAGTTGCGTTCTCGCCGACCCATTTGAGCATAAGTGCGCGCAGACGATTGGTTGTCGCAGATGCGGGCGGGCAATCTTCTGCACAGGGCAAGTCACTCACAAGTCCATCAATGCTGTGGTCGTTGTTCTGTTCGGGTTTAAGGCTCGCTACGTCGGCATCGAGGTGCAAGATGAGCAAATCCGTATTGAGAAACAGCGGATCGCTCGAAAGTTTCCCGGTACGACCCACTGTGGCCAGCATCCACTTCAACACACCGGACCAGCCACTGCCGAAGGCTCCCGCCGCGCCTTGCCCGGTAAAGGCCACGCTCGCATCTGGCTGATGCAACTTCAGGTCAAAGGCTCTCCCGCCAAGAATGACTTCGATCGCCGCGCTGAGAACCACATAGTCTGTGATCCCCTCTGCAACCAGCAAAATTCTCACTGGGTTAGACATCTGGCATTCCCCCGATCAGCTTGTTCGTCCACATGCGCGACAACGTCCAGCCCTTCTCTGCAAGATTCAACATATTTTGATCGACGACAACACGACGAGCATACGTCTTGCCGACGTTGTCACGGTCGACCGTGAAGAGTCTGATGGAATCGTTCTGTAACGGTAGCCCATCGAGTACGGCCGGATTGTGACTTGTAATCAGGAACTGTCGCTCGGATTTCCTATCCGCGAGAATCCACTGGGCAAAGGCGGCCATCAGCCGTTTAGCCAGGCCTGGGTTGAGACCGTGGTCCGCATTATCGATTGCCATGATCGAAGGGGCCTGAGGGTGAGCGGCAAGCACTGCCAGAAATAGAACGTAGAGCGCACCCTCGCTTGCATCGTAACCGGAGAGCACATTACGACCCTCCGCCATGAACCGGTCTTCAAACGCAATGACTTTGGGTGTCGTCTGGGCGGCTGGTGAGAGAAGTAACTCGTCGGCGTTGCCCACAGTGAAATTCTTTGCCCAGCCGATCAGTGGCGTAACCTGCTCGAGAACCTCCTTCACGTGACCAAAAGGCGATCGCTTGTGTTTTACTCGGTCGATAAGCTCTTCGACCGCTTCGGGCAGTCGTCCGCCCGAAAGTCCGAGCGGTTGGCGAGGTTGCGTCTCAGGCGCGACGCCGCGAAGGACCGGGGTTGTTGGCGTGTAGATGACGTAGCTTTGCAGTCGACGAAGCAGCGCCAACGCTGGGTCATTTTCTTTCAGTTCGACGGCTTTCAATGCTGCAAGTCCGGCTTCCTTGTTTCCGGGATTGTTCATTCTTGGGCCTCGACTTGCGAGTTTCGTCGTGCCAACCTCAAAGAGTTCGTGCTTGTAGAGCCAGGCGGGCGAGCGGTCGGTGAGTGGGTTGTTCAGCGAGACTGAGTAGTTCGCTTCCGACGAAGATCCGCCAAACCAGATGTGCGCTGGCATTCGGGCATCGGCTGACGCAAACGCCGACTTGTAAAGATTAGGTAGACCCGGCCTCACGCCGCGCTGCAGAAGCGTCTGATCGTTGACCTTGCCGTCCGCTGCGGCAGAAAGGACGCCGATCCCCTCAAGAATATTGCTCTTGCCCGAACCGTTCGCCCCCACGAACACGTTGAGACGACCAAGTTCGAGATCGAGATTCTCAACCGACTTGAAGGATTTGATAGAGATCGTCGTAATCATATTTTGCTTTCAACACTCTGAGTCTTTGTACCGTTTCCCAATATTTTGATCATTTAATCGTTAATCGCAAGCCATTCCCAACCCTCACCCGCCAGCTTAATAGCCGTGACAGGAGGTAGTCGCGCAAGGTGGAGTGCTTTGCAGATTCTTCGATTTTGCGTTTACTGAAATGCACCATGATTTACGCGTACGGGAAGAACAATGAAAACTCCGATCGGAGAACGACTGGTTTGAGCGACTTCAGCCTGTTGCGGTTGACAATCTTTGAAGGATCAAGCGAGGCTTTCAGCGACTTGTCCGTGATCCATTGATTTGACCATAGTTCGGCCACCTTACCTTCGACCAACTGGCAAAGACTTTCGGAATAAACGACATTCGGGTCAAAGTGGAAGCTCAATCGTTGTTGCCAGACTTCAAGATGGCCGTTGTTTGGCAACTGGGCAAGTTTCTTTCGCACACGATCAAGGGCCGCCAGTTTCTGGCTCTTCGTCTCCAGTCGGTTTAGAAGTTGGCTGATGATGGCCGCACACACGGGGAAACATCGAGGGCTGTGGAATCCGATATCCACCGCAATGCTGATTAGTTGGACGACGTTCCGCACTGACTTGGTGTTGTTCAGTCTTCGATAGAAACCGTCCAACACGGTCAGCAGGCTGCCAGCGTTCGGGAAGTCGTGCGAGTGGCAATGAATCAAGAGCAGATGCTTCTGCAGGTTGCGGTCCCCCTGTCGGCTGCGCATCCACTGCTTTTTGTCCGCTTTGATTGAACTTGGAATCACCGATAATGCGGATGTAGTCTTGGAGGCGTTCAGTTTCAGCCCAAGCTCCAGCAGTACTTCCGTCAGCGCCTTCAATATCTTTTCGCCAACTTGGGGGCTATTAATGAAGATGCGGTAGTCGTCTCGATAGCGAAGTATCCTGAATTCGGTAATGCCGCGCTTCGTGAGTCGGTCCCTCAGTTCAAGGTCTGCGTATCCCAACACCATTTCGGCGATGAGATCGACGAGGACTGAGCCTTGGGGAATTCCATTTGTCTGGCCTTGTTGCATGTCCTGAATGCGCCCGTCGATGACGTTTCCGATCAGCGATTTGTCTCCCTTGTTCGCCTTTGCCGTGGCCTTGGTGTGGAGTGCCCAGACGATCGAGTGTGTGTAGATCGAGCCATAGCAGTCGGTGATGTCGGCGTGGTAAACGTGGTTGTAGTCCAGTGCCAGTTCGATCGACGCCTGCTCGATTCCATGCCACCAATTCAGCACCTGCGCGGCTCGATCTTTTCGTTTGGTGAGCGACGCGAGCGGTATGCTCAAGCAGCGAATATTTGGGTCTTTCGCGAATTCCGCGAACCGATCATGGATATGCTTCCATGCGGCCGGCTCCGTCATCTGCCGAGTCAGCTCGACGTAGATCGCGGGATGAATCAATTGGAATGGACGCCACGCGTATCGTCCGTCCTTGTTCGAGTAGATCGTGTAATTCACCCCCTCATAATCGCGCGGCTTTGACGACGCCGAGGAAAGCGGCTTGTTCTTGATGAATGTATCCACCGGGCGGAGAACACGCCCGAAGTCGAAGTACGGCGGAAGATCAAGACCGCAGTAGCTTTCAGGTTTGAGGAAGAAGGTCCGGGCCTGTTTCGCGGTCATCGACAGTACAGGAAGATCGGAGGGCTTTTTCAGCTTCGCCTTGGGGTTCTTTGCGGGAGGCTTCTTGGTAGTCTTCGCCATTTATGCGCCTCTCCCGATTTTGTCGACCGCTTCCCCCACCCGCACACGACCGGTCAGCAGACGCGGCAGGAGGTAGTCTCGCAGCGCGGCGAGTGTCTCGGACTCAAGCAGTCCGTTGAAGGCGGCGGCGAATACCGGCCCGATTACCTCGCGAAAGCCGTTCAATGTCTTTGGGTCGGGCCATGCCAGCAGCAGACGCTGCATGTCTCCGACGGTCACATGGCCAAGCCCGGTCGTCTGCTTGTTGCGGGCGATCTCGATCAGATCCTGCTTGAGATGCTTCAGCAGGTAGTACACGAAAACCTTTTGTGATTCTGATTCCGTCACGACGCGGAAGATATGTTGATTCAGGAGCCCAGGTCCCTTGGTCCAAATAAAGGTATCCAGGGACGTATCCGGACTGCCCGACCAAGAGTAGAGGATTTCGCCCGTGTCGATCCGATACCGCGAGTCGAGATCGGTTCGGCTTGAGTGCTTCGTTTGTCCCGTGATGCCAGCCTTCAACTCGGCGATCTTCACGACCGGGATGCCGCTCGACGCATCGCAGAAGTGGCTGCTCTTGAACGCCGCACCGTTAATGAAAGTTGCGGCGGAGTACAGCGATCGAACCTCCCAGCCTTGCGGCACGGGGCCGAGGTCGGAGTTGGTGAAGCGGGTGGGGAGGGCGGCGAAGGTTTCGGGGGGCATGCCGGGGAAGGCGGTCGCGCCGGCGGCCTTGGCCTTCACCGGCTCGAAGTCCACGAACCACGCCTTGAACACCCCCCGCGCCAAACCCTCCAATTTCGAACCCGTCCGACGATTTTGTTCGATCTTGTCGTCCAGTGAGCCGAGGACGGCGGCGATGGCTCTCTGTTCTTCGAGAGATGGCAGCAGGATTGGTATCCGACGGATGATGCCTTCGTTCAAGGAGGGCATCGTCGAACCCGCCGCATGCTGAAGCATCCAATCGCGATGAGCGGGCACTTGAAGCTGATACGCGATAAACGCCGAGTCGCAATTGCTCGGCAGGCGCACGCGGATTCCATCGGACCCAAGGAACCAGCCATCTTGATCGCGCTGTACTCTAGCGCTTCTATCTACCGCGCCTTTCCTTCCGAACACGATGTCGCCGTACCTCAGAAGATACTCAGGCATTCGATTCGTCACGCTAGTGTCGACGCGCGGCGTCTTCTCATGCAGTCGGAGTCGTCCGTAGCCGACTTCTCCCACCGAGATTACCGGGACGCCTGTCGGCGTGTACTCTGCGGCCTTCAGTTTTGTGCCGAAAGGACCGGTCTTAATGTCGCCACCGTGCGTGTCGAGAAGCGCACCAAGCGTAGTCGTGGTATCAGTCAGCACTGCGAACCCCCCGAAGGTTGTAGCGGATGATATCTGCCAGCCGCTCGCCCTCCGCCAAACACTCCTCCACCTCGGCCACCAGTCGCGGGTATTTCTCGGCGAAGGGTTCGGCGTCTTCTTCGATGTCTTCGGCACCGACGTAGCGGCCGGGGGTGAGGACGTGGCCGTGCTTGGCGATCTCTTCGATCGTCGCGGGCTTGGCGAAACCGGGCGTCGCGGTGAAGGACCACTCGCCGTGGTCTTTCTTCTTCCACCACTCGGGCTGCGGCTCGCCGCGCCACATCCGGTAGGCGTAGACGATGCGGCCGATGTCGCTGGTGGGGAGCGGGTCGCTGATACCGGGCATGCACTCGGCGTCTTCGAGGCCGGAGAGGACGCGGAGCGTGCGGGTCTGCAACGTGCCGAGCTTGCGGGCGTCGATGAAGAGCGTCTCGCCCTGGCGTCCGCCGGGACGATTGGGCGTCCCTTTGCGGATGTTCTTGCCGGTCTTGTCCCGCGTCAGGAACCAGAGGCAGACGGGGATGCCGGTGGTGAAGAAGAGCTGCGCGGGCATGGCGACGATGCAGTCGACCTGGTCGGCCTCGACGATCTTGCGGCGGATGTCCCCCTCGCCGCCGGTGTTGCTGCTGAGCGAGCCGTTGGCCATGACGAACCCGGCCACGCCGCCGCCTCGGCCATTGGGATAGGCGAGGTGGTGGATGAAGTGCTGAATCCAGGCGTAGTTGGCGTTGCCGACGGGCGGATCGCCGAAGGAGAAGCGTTTGTCGCCTCGGAGCAGTGGGCCGGAGTAGTCGGAGACGTTGAACGGCGGATTGGCGAGGACGAAGTCGGCCTTGAGGTCGGGATGCTGCGGGCGGAGGAACGTGTCGGCGGGGGCGGGGCCGAGGTTGGCTTCGATGCCGTGGATGGCGAGGTTCATGTGAGCCAGTCGCCACGTCGTCGGGTTGGATTCCTGACCGAAGACGGAGACGTCGGTGCGGTTTCCGCCGTGGGCTTCGACGAACTTTTCGGACTGGACGAACATGCCGCCGGAACCGCAGCAGGGGTCGTACACACGGCCGGCGTAGGGTTCGAGCATCTCGACCAGCACGCGGACGACGGAGCGCGGGGTGTAGAACTCGCCACCGAGCTTGCCTTCGGCGGCGGCGAATTTGCCGAGGAAGTATTCGTAGACCCGGCCGAGCGTGTCGCGGGCTTTGTCGCGCGCCCCTTTGAAGCCGATGCCGGCGATGAGGTCGATCAGCCCCTTCATCTTGATCGGCTCGATGCCCCGCCGAGCGTAGTCGCGCGGGAGCTTGCCCTTTAGGTTCGGGTTGTCACGCTCGACGGCGAGGATGGCGTCGTCGATCAGCGTGGCGATGTCGGGGCGAGTGGCTTGATTCTGCAAGTTGGGCCAGCGGGATTCGGGCGGGACCCAGAAGACCCGCTCGGCGGTGTACTCGTCGCGCGATTCAAGCAGGCTTTCGATCTGGGCGGGCTTGATGCCGTCTTTGGTCAGCTCCGCTTGCAGCTCATCCCGCCGGGACTGAAAGCTATCGGAGATGTATTTGAGAAAGAGCAGGCCAAGGACGACGTGCTTGTACTCGGCGGCATCGACCTGACCGCGAAGAGCGTCGGCGGCTTTCCAGAGAGTGTCGGCGTAGGAGAGGTCGGAGACGTTTTCGTTGGTCATGCCTGGGCCTCGCGTGTGAAAGCGTTGGTGGTTCGGAGCGTACGCGAAGCGGTAAAGACGGACGGCGTGATGATCTCGTCAAGCACCCGTTGGAACTCCCTGCCTGTTAGGTGGACGTGGTTGGTTGTTTATCGCTCCAATAATTTGCACCAAGCCGAACCCAAACGCAATCACCACAGACCTTGAGTCATCCGGTTTTGACTCATTTATCATTAAATTGGCATCGAATTTGCTTCGCACGCGCCTGCGCCTGCGCGAGAGTCGAACGCGAGAGCCCCCTATCTTGGCCATTTTTTTTCCAATCCACCGTGGCAAACAAAACGCGGTATGGTCGTAGAGATATCAGCAATTTCGGGTGAAATACGTTGATAATTGCTGTCAAGGACGATCCTGCACAACCTGGAGCGACTCGGAATTAGAATTACCGAGTACAAGTTAATCTGCCAAGCGATTGGACTGTATAACCTTCCGAATAGATATTACTTTTTACAACTTGCTTCAAAAGCCTCAAGTGCTGCAAATATCTTTTGATAATTGTTCGAATTCTTTTGTTGCCGGATACGTTGGTTTTCGTATAGGTCATACACCTTGGCGACAAACGTTTTAAAAAACTCACTTTTGTTCGATCTCGCCCATTTCAACAGGCCGACCGCGCCACGACACGGGGGATCGCTGCTGATTTTCTCAAGGTTGTTCCAGGTCCACATCACTTGTGTGACCATGCTTGTCGAACCGGAGTCCGATTTGAATTCAAAATCTTTGAACATCTGTTCGATCGGTTCAGGGTCTTCAATCGCCGGGACGTAAATCGGCGGGAACGTTATGCACATCGCCTCCCAGGCTTGCTTGCTGGCTTCTGAACTGGGAACACCGTTTGCGCGAAGTTGTTCTCGAACCTCGTCCCGATACCTGGATGCTTCGTCCCAACGATTTTCACGTCGCAGCCGGTCTGTGGCTTCAATTTTTGATTCCATTCGACAACTCCTGAACTACTGGGACATATTTGATTATACGCATTCACATTTTTGAGTGAACGTGAACCGAGGTTAGGTATGCCAGAATCTTTCGGTCGAGTTTGTCAAGTTGCGCACATTTGATTTTCTGGTTTCCTTGAGCTGTCAGGTTGGTTTAGCGGCAAGCGGGCCCTCCCATGGAGCCCGCGCCAGCCGCTGTGAATTGTTTACGTAATGGTTTCCGTTGTTGCCTCCAACCGAAGCCCCACGAAAAAGTTTTCGGTTTGGCTTTCTGCTTCAAGGTCCTTAACACGGTCCATGTCCTTGTAACGACGCTGGCCCTTCGAGTTCCGGCTGTGTGACGAAGCCGGGACGCTACCAGCAATTATGAACTTTTGCCGTCGGGGAACGGGACATAGCGTCAGTTCTTTGGCTCGTCATACCTGCTCATTGTTAAACTGACCGACAATGCGACCCGCGACAACCGTGAAACTTAGATCGCCGTCATTCAGGCAGGCCATGGGAAGTAGTCGCATGTCAATTGTCTCAAGCAATCGATTAATGAATTCCTTTTCGGAATAGTCAGTTTCTAAAATGATAACCGTTGCTGTAACGGTTTGACTATCCAAATAGTGGATGTCAATTGCAGCAATATCGATCCCAGGATTCGACGTGTCCTCAACCAGATAACGCTCAGACGAAGCTGTTCTAAAAACTCGAACAAATACAATGTTAGGAAGTTTGGTCATTTGGATTTCTTGTGTGTTTTCTGATAACGCAAACCAGTGCCAGGAATGCCAACGGAAGAATACCTGCGACCGCGTGAATTGATTCCCGTGCGAAAACCGCGCCCTCCTAAAGAAAATGAAACTCCGGTTTTACTAATCGTTATTCGGAACGGTCCAATCGAAAATGATTTTCTAAATATCCAACCCATACTGATTTTGCGCTTCGATTGTTGTACGATCGATCGGAAACGAAACAAGGATTATAAACTGTTTGGCGGAAACAAGTATTCCAAGTCAAGAAATTGGATGGAATTGATTGCTTGGATCAAGTTGGGTGAATTACTCAAGCCTAAACCGATCTGATTGATGAATATCGGCACGCGGCACTGATCAAAAACCACTTTCACAATCGCCACATTCTTCATCTAGCCCAAAGTTAGCGTAGAAAGGTGCCAAAGGCCCGGAATAGTAGCCGTTCCATTTGTCCTTATCGAACTCAATCGATTCAGCCAAAATTTGGCTAGCGCTCGGATCTAGTTCAAATTCTTTTCCTAATTCAAGGGCTGCAAGCCATCTGCCTTCCATGCGATCAAACCTGATTTTGATGTTTTGGATTGGATGCCCACATGGTGACCCGGATTCTTGCGACCAGATCAAGCTCGGGGCGTTTTTCTTGCGAAGCGCACAAACTACCAACCGTGAACAATCGTCCCGACATCGTGTGAAACAGACTACGGCATCAATCCCACCCACGTCGGATCTTTGTTTTTGGATCATCGCTATCAATCTCGAAAGCAATTCTGACTGGGGAGTCCAGGGTATTCTTGACTTTGCCAATGACTCGATTTCAGCGGCAATCCGATTTAGCTCTATTGCATCTGCTCCATTTGCTGTGATATCGAGAATGCACTCTTCAATTCCCTCCGCGTTTTTTAAGGCAATTGCATGTGTCAAAGACTTGCAATCACTCAGGTCGATCAAGTTCGCGTCAGCAAGTGAAAGTCGAATGACCTTTTTTTCGTTCGAAGACGTCAATGCAATGGAAGTTGCCTGGGAAAGACTCGCCCGTGACACCAGTAACAAAGTTATTGGTCCCAATGAAGTGTCCCAAGTCAGGGATTCTGGAAATGATTCAAATGTTCCGGTTGGCGGGTCAAGAAGGCCAACGGACAATAAATCTTCGTTGCTGGTTTCAATGTGAACACGTATTTGTTGTTTTGGGATTTCATAATTCCCAATCGTCCCTCGATCCAGAGATCGATCGTCCCAACAATAAAGTGGGAAGTCACCCACGACGCGCCTCCAATTTCGGAAGTCAGGTGAAATGCCTGCAGGGCAAATGCCTGTTAGTTTCAGATTTCCTGGGAGTTCGAGTTTTCCGCGATCGAGTAGCTCACCGTCGGTTATGACAATCGCACGCACCGGTTCCGAAGTGAGTTTGCTGCAACCCGCTGAAATCGATTCCATGACTGGGCGCAGCATGCTGCCAGACCAAGACGCAACTTCAACCAAGCTTCGATCGTCCAGCCAACTTGTCAGAGTTATGCTGCCGTCAATTAGATGGCCGACCGTATCGGTTTGGAAGTTGTTCAGTGGTGCGAACGCACTAAGTCGATATACCAATAACGATGAATCGCGTGGTAGTTTTGTAAGCAATGACGGAAGTCGACGTGCAACATCCCGAATATGGAGACATGAATCCGACATGTCCAGAATAATTGCAACGTTCAATTTTGGTCTTGGAATGTCGATTTTGATGAGGGTTCGACATTCCGATTCATTGTCTGTCAGTAGACGATATTGAATTGTCGGTTGAATCATTACTCCTGAAATCCGTTGCGCGCAGGTACCATGAGAACGCCGCGACTTGCGAGTGCGGCAGTAAGTGATTGTTGAACATCCTGATCGGGAAAACCTGTGAGACGAATCCCCTTCTTGCTAAATGAAATTTGAACTTCATGTTGATGTGCAGTCTGGACTTGAACAAAACTGCCGTCGGCTTGTTTTTTCAATAACCTCTGATTGTCCGACCCAATATATTGAAGTGGTCCAGCATTTTTTGCTCGGTACTCGCCATCGACTAACCAGTCCAGTTGTTCAAGTAACGGACCGAACCGGTCGAGATGATCAATGATCGAGGACAGTGTATAGCCGCTATATGCCAAGATATTCAATCCTTCCGCTTTAACGATACGACTCAGTTCAGCCAAACCTCTTGACTGTTCGAACGGCTCACCTCCTGAGTATGTCACTCCATCAATTTTCTTACAGGCAAGGATGACCTTGGCAACTTCCTCGATTCGTTTGGTTGCCCCCACATTAAATGGCAAGAACTCTGGTTTTATACAACCTGGACACCGCCGATTACACCCAGTGACCCAAAGTACAGCCCTGACACCGGGCCCGGCGACTTGCGATTTGGGTTCAAACGCTCCAATCCGCAAACTTGTATTGGACTGGAATCGTGGCTCTGCATTCTCAATCAAATATGTACTATCGACTTTCACTCGTGATCCATTCGTATTTCAGGGCTGACTTGTCGTAGTTGTCAGATGCAATTCGGTCAGTAGCCATTTGATAGTCGATCCGTAAAGTCTTTTGTTTGCATTTCTCCGGTTCCAAGAAAAGCTGCTCGGCTAAAGGGTTTATTACCAACTTGTCAAGCAAGTTGCGAACTCCACGAGCCCCATTTCGATTGAAACCTCCAGGATGAAACATTAGCAATCGTCGAAACGCTGCGGTGCAATATACGACAACGTGATGCGATTCCTCCAGGATTCGGTTAAGGTTTTTAATCAATTGATCAATAATCTGCGTTTTGGCGTCTTCGTTGCGTAGAAAGTTGAAAACCAGGATGTTTTCTTCTCCAACCCGGTTTAGAATTTCTGGCCGCCCCAAAGTGTTGACGAAGTAATTCTTTACTTCGCGACGAAAATGCTCACAAAGATCATCGTAACTCAATTGTCCTAGCTGCTGGTATATATCCTCGACATTCTCGTTGGTTGGCAAACTGAGACCTGCGCTTCCAAGCTCCTGGCTCGCGAGATTCGAACGGGCTGTTCCTATGTTGGAGGTAAAGATCAGAATTGCTTCGGAAAAATAGACTGTACGTCCCATTCCGTCTGTTAGTCGACCGTCATCCAGAACTTGGAGGAACTTATCCAGAATTCGCCCATGTGCTTTCTCGATCTCATCAAACAGAATCACACTGAAGGGCTTTTCAAGAATCGCATTGGTAAGTTGGCCGCCTTGATCGAACCCGACATAGCCTGGCGGCGCACCGACAAGCCTCGCTTGTTGATGCTCTTCTGAGTATTCGCTCATGTCGAACCGGATTAGTGCTTTTTCGTCGCCAAAAATCAGTTCAGCGATTGCTTTGCTGAGTTCAGTTTTCCCAACTCCTGTGGGCCCTACGAAAAAGAACACACCACGCGGTTTGGATGAGTGTTTATTGCCCGATAAATCACTCATGCCTAGCTTGGCACGAATCAATACGGGAATAACCTCCTTAATTACTTCGTCTTGTCCTTTGACTCGCACCTGTAACTTATCGTGAGCGGCACGTAAAGTCTCTGGCTTGACCTTTAGCCACGCATTCTCTCGCGTCCCAAACCTAAACCGGTCCAGAAGTACCTTAAATTGACTCGGTCCGAGCCCGAGCCCTTCGCGTCGGCTCAAATCAATGAGGCTTATCAGATCGTGCATTTTCAGACCATCAGCCGAATTAGCCACCAGCCTCAGGTGTTCCGGATCCTTGAGAGGATCAAATCGATCTCCTGGGTCGCCAATGTGAAAACGCTCGTAAGCAAACCGAAAGAAATCTTCGCGCTCCTCAACTGATGGAGAGGGAATTAGTACAGATCGAGCGTAAGGTGCCTGGACATTAAGCTCCAAGGGAACTTGGCCTTCAGTATTGAAGATCAAGACCAATCGGGATTGCAATTTGCAATCAGCAGCGCGCGGTGGGATTACAGTTGCTGCTTTTTGAATAAGCAGAGAAAGCGTTTTGTCTTTTTCGTCCTGTCGATCTGTAAAACTCAAATAACGGTCCGTAAATCGGCAAATCGCCGCGACAGGCGTTTTTTGTTGAGGAAAGACGTTGCAGTAAAGTTCATTGATAAACGCGGCCGGGTCTTGTTGAGTGTCCCAACGAGTCATCCATTGTTCTGACTCTTCCTGCTCCGAAATCGATTTTCCCGTATTAGACTTTGTCAGTACTCGACCTGCAGTATCTCCATTAGTCGCTGCCGGAACGCAATCTGGCGAGTTTCGCTCTGACATCAAATTGTTAAAGGCAGTTTTCATTTGAGGTCTTAGAAACGTAACGTTGTCTACCGGGTCATACAGCGTAATAATCAAAAACCCCATTCGTTCTAGCTCAAGAGCCAACCAAACATCAAAATTGACGAATGGCAGCTCACGGTAACTTGCAGGAAGCTGGCCGACCGCTGTCGGTTCGACAGCAAAAAGGTCCTTAACATTTCCGTGTACCAGCACAAGTTGATCCAACAGCAAGGCATCCCGGATACTTCTTCGCCAAATCGGCTCGCTCATTAATTTATTCCATATTAGACGTTGTCGGATTGCGAGCGAGGCAGATCTTTTGCCCCTTTTTGTCGTTGTATTGGGCGGCTTTGTAAATCATCACGATGCGGTTTTATTTCCAGCCCCTTTTTTCCCATCGCATCGATGTACTCAAAAAACGCTGTCTTACAATGTTCGCCTGATACATGATCCCATGTTGATCGAATTTCATCGCTCAAATCTACGCTGGCTTCCATTCGTTCGCGTCCGCGCGTCGCGACGAGAACGACCACTCCTCCTGGGTCCGCGTCGTTTTCAAATTTCGGATCGTTGACTGAAAAGCCGATTTCCTTCAAAGATGCAATTATATCAGCAAGAAGTTCATTTCTAGTATTGAACTTGACTGCCCGCTCACCTGCCCGCGCATGAATCTCTTTTGCGTTTTCAACCAATGTGTCAACTTCCATTTTGTAGGTCTTGTCGTTTCGCAAGCCAGCATCTTTGAACAAGTCGAGGCGTCGCGTCGTCCACAATTCGGCAGCTACCTTTTCGAAATCCGCGACATCTGTGTCGGCATTAAGTTCCTCCTGCCATTGAAGTGCCGCCACTAATGACTCCCCAAGTTGTACATCGAGTTCGGATTTGAAACTTACGTCAGTTACGTCAGTTCCGCCTGCAAATGCAACAGGATTGTTTGGTAGATGCGTTTGCGATGGCATGACATCCGAAGCGATAGTGTCTAACAACTGGTTTGCGGCGTCCTCTGACGCGATGCTATCCAATTTCGCTTGCTCCCGCGCAAGACGATTTTTATTTTTTTGTGAATGTTCTTCGAGTGTTTTGGCTCGCTGATTAACAAGAGATGCATTCTTAACTTCAGGCGGCGACGCCACGCCTTTGGGCAGTGCTGACCGTCGAGTATTATTCTCGTCGCGATTCCTGGTTAAGTTCTCGCGTTTTGAAGCCAATCGAGCCATTTCTCGTTGCAAGCGTTCGCGATTCTCATTGGCGCGTCTCTCGAGTGCTTCGTTTCTACGCTGCATCTCTTCGACTCGGCGTGCCGCAATTAACGCAGTTCGCGCTGCGTCAAAAAAAACACTGTAATCTTTCGGACCACTCACAAATAGAATCTCCTGAACAATTAGCAAAAGCACTTTACTTCGCTAACTAAGGAATTGACTTCTCAAAAAACGTCGGAACCAACCATGCGTTTCTCGATCCGATCCGCAAATTGTGCTACAGAAACCAGAGCCTTTACAACATCCTCGAAGGGAGTTTCCTCAGCCACAAGGCTGTAAAAAACATCCATAACCGGAGGACTGGTTGAGGATTCCAAACAAAGACCACCGAATTCCAAATTGCTATTTGCCAAGAGCGCCGCTCTGACCGTCTTGTGGTCCTTAACGGGACATGCACGGGAGACTAGTCTTAAACTATGGCAACCAGCGCTTTTGTGAAACTTCAATGAAATGCTCACAGTCTGCTTTCGATTTTCCAAAGCCACTTCTACCAGGATTTCACGTTCGCCTTTCTCAACAACCAGTCGTAATCCGTGTTGCCCGGCCAGCAGCTGTTTCGAAAGGCTTTCCAGATATCCCGACATTATTCCACCCGCTGTTATTGAAGAATTGACCTAGAACAGAAATTTTGCATCAATAATTTCATCGCAGTCAGCTATCAAACCCCGAATGATTTTGACTAGTTGCTCTGGCCGAGCGGTGCCGTATTCACGCCTGTCCACCATGGAGAACATTTCTCCAAACTCCGTATTTACTACAGCAATTCTCCCGAAGGCAAGTCTCTTGTTAAACTCCATTGCCTGAGAGAATCGCTGACGTTCAGCCTTGCACAAATCGAGCTGGAAGCAAAGGACTGCTTTACCAGCCGAGTTAAAATCAAATTTAAGTTGAAATGAGACATTCCGAGGCAATTTGACTTCAATATCGTATCCCGATTCTGTGATGTCGGCCGTAGCGATCATGGCTTTTGCCACCGCCGGAATTAGGCAACGTGTATCGCCTATATGCACCTGCCCCTGACGGATCGCGGCCAGATACTTTTTGTCGACGGGGGGAGTGTAATTGCTGATTGTGTTTGTAATGTGGTAACCCAATCGTTTTACACGACTAAAAAGGCCTTTCTTCTTTTGTGTTTGACGCTTACTAAAAACGCGATTTCGCAAGCCTCCAACATACACTCGCGAAGGTTCGTCGAAATAACTGTAGTCGACGGCATACAAGAACACGCCCAGCAATTTGACGCGAACAGCGGAAACTCGCTCGCTTTCTTCCAAATCCCTGGAGCATTTTGATAGTTGATCGTCTAAGGCCTCCTTAACCATTCCGTGAAGGTGTTGGGGGACCCAATCCTGTATCGGCGTGCCTGGGGAATTTACTATTGGCCAGTTCCATTGTTCAACGTGAAATATCGTCGATTCTGATTCAAGGCACTTGATATCGACCGGCCAATCCTCGCCGATTAAACCAACGGAATGTTCTTCCGAACTTATCACCGTATTTTGAATCCAGAAATGAAGCAGGTTTCCAGCTCCATTGCACTGTGAACAAGTAAGGAGGCTACTGCCAGAGCATGTACTACACAACACTTGACCTCGATCACAAAGATTACAACGTCGAGTGCCTCTCGTGCCACACAATTGGCAATTAATCAATTTGCCGCTTACTCCCTCATGTATTCCACCGCCTCCGCAGCGTGGACAAATCAACTGTCGCGTACCGCCGCAATCCGGGCAAGTAACCCTCCCACCATCGCAATTTGTGCATGGAACTTCACCCGCTGAATTGCACTGGTTACAGGTGCCAACTGATTCCTGACCCGATAAACGAACCCGCTCCTTAAGCGGCTGGGCCGGGAATTTTCCAATTTTCAACGGACGAATTTCAAACACATCGGTGGACGGCCAGGCATTGTCATTGACTTTCTGGTCGGTAAATGGCTCGAAGTGATTTTCCAATTTCGCACTAGTCATCTCCACCTGAACACGAACAATCGCAATGGGTTGTCTCGTCAATTGAGTGAGTTCGACTTCGTCAACAAAATCCGGAGGCAAGTCGTGCCTCTCGAACGACCAAATACGCAATAGGTTTGTCATGAACGAAATCGCCACAGGATCTTCAGTTTGCATAACTGGCTGTGCCAAGTCTGCAGAAGCCATCTCTGGTTGAATGGCTTTGATCCTGCCACTTTGGAAGCTGTCGGCCGAATGCGTTGCTTTTATTGCAGTGCGTTTCATTTTTTTATTCGAGCTTTAAGTACTTCAATGCCCGGACTACTGGCTAAAGTTTGGAATCGAAAAATACGGGAGGGCGGGTAAGTGGCCGTTTGCTAACGTCATTACCGACAACGCAAGAACTAGCAAAATGACAATAAGAATACTATTCTGGATGCAGAAATTAAGGATCGGGGGCTTCTCGGGATGCCGGTCAAAATATTGATGCATTTGCCACGCAACCACTCCCGCCACAATCAAGACTGTCAACAATCCGAAGGAACTCAGGATTCGCGGTCTTAAATCGCCTCTTATGCTGTACTTAACAATAAATGCAATTGCAAGTGTTCCAATACTACCGACCAAAGGTACTATTGCGAGCCATGACCCACCTGGCCACGTTGTTCTCCTTAGCCAATAGCCAATTCCAGAACGGCGCAAATTCGGCGGTTTCCTTCGAAACGGGCGGCGCTGAGAGTGGCCCTGGTCAAGAGACGTAGGGCGTGATGCGACTCCCTCGCCTATGTTTACTTGATCCTCGTCAGACCTATGTACAACGGCTCCAATTTGAGCCAACGTCTGCTGGACGGTTTCGTGGTGAGCGGATTGAGACGAATGACGTAATAACTGCCCCAATATCGCGCTATTCGGTTTTAGTGCATCAGAGGAATGAAGCGATTTGATGAGTTCGACAATTCCTTCCGGTTCTTTAGAGTTCAAACACACTTGCAAAACGTAGTGCAAAGCATCGTTTTTCGGCATGGGCGGACATTTCAAAATTGTCTTCACCAATAGCCGAACATCACTCGCGCCGCTTCCCTTCTCCATACATTCTTGAACGATCTCACTGGCTTTTGGAGACGTTAGGGCAGTCGCAAGTCTTGATTCGAGCCTTCTAATAATCGGTTCAGCGTTTTTCTCTCTACGCCTACTGATGGCTTTTGTCCATTTAAATATCCGAGATGCCGGAATATCGGGAGCATCAAGAAGTTTCGTCGACAGGTCAACGGCCGGTGAGCTGTTGTTCGTTAGTGCAAACATTGCGATCGTTGGCCAATGCTGTTGCACAGTGGTGCGTAACGCATCGTTCAGAATCTGATTGATCTCAAGAAAGTCGCCGTCTCGCCGACTTTGATTGAAAATTGCTGGAAGCGCATTATCAAGTACATCGGTAAGCCGGCTCGCGGCAACACGTCGAACTTGCTCGGGCCAATCAGAAGCGGACAATACGGATACCATCAATTGAGGTTTGGAAAGACTTTCCTCGCCATTTGGTGCGTTAATTGACTTGAGACAAGCGTCCACTATTCGTTGTGTGGCCTTTGAAGGAATCTGCCCGAGGCGAAAGAGCATGCCATTTGCCGATTCAACATCTTCGCTCGTCGTGGTATGTGAAAGTTTTTCCAGCAATTCAACAAACCTGCAAAACGTATCAACTGAATCCGTTGTGAATCCGCAGGCGTCCCAGTCGTTCAGCAAACCGGACAGTGGCAAAGCCGCACTCTGTTTAAGATGGGCTAAAAGGAATTGGGCATATGCCTGGTCTTTCTCGATTGTGAAGGTGCTCGGGCTCTGCGGATCAATAACAATTGGTCGACGCGGATCATGTCGCTCGCTTACATTCTGGTAGAATGCGCTTTGGCGATAAGTCAGACCAAACGCAGCGCCTCGAAAAAAATCGGAATTGTCCAGTACGTGAGATATGCAAATCGTTCGGGTTTGTACCGACGGCGGAAGTAGCGCCAAGACATCACTTAGGATTAGCAGCGTATCCTTAGCGTCTTCTTCAGATAGGAGCAAAATTACCGGTCGTGACGTCTGTTTGAAATTGATCAACGAATCTGCGATTGCGGAAACCAATTCTTCGTTGCGCTCACGCGCCACAATTCTTCCCCATACTTGTGCGCGGGGCCATGTGGCGGAGTCCAGTCGTTGGTTCGAAATCTCTGGCGGCGGTTCCAGCCAACGTGGTGGCCCCTGCCAACCAGCGGTTAAGGCTGGTTTGGCATTAGCAATGGCGGTTGCGGCAGATACACCCTGCTCCATCATCTCTGAGATTCGAAAAGCCATGCTTTGAACCAAAGGAGTGGTACGTCCGGTATGGTCTGGGCCAGCAAAAACGGAATGGACTATCGAATAATATTGATTGGAATCTATTGGTCCGGCAATTACTCGTGGTGGATGCTCCGAAGGTTCATCAAGTGAAAGATGATCGAGCAATGTGTAGTACCGAAGGTTAGCAAGGTTGCGCGACAATTCCGCCGGATAACTACGAGTTTGGGCAATAACTCCCAAGTCGCTAGTTCCAGGTTGCAGTAGCTCTGGAGCGGAAGTGTATACCTCCAGTTCGTATTTCATGGGCGATACCCGTGGTCTATTTCTTAAACCATCCGCGTTTTGGCTTTTCAGGTGGAGGTGTTAGGCTTTTCAATCGCAGTGATTCGATGTTGACGTTTGTTTGAGAGCGAGGGGATTCGCTAACCTGCGACTTCTGGTGAACTACAACTTCCGGAATCCAGACCCTGTTACCCGTATGAGGATCGACAATTTCGGATCCACCATAATCGTTGTCCAATACCATGACTCGCCCACTGCCGGGCATCGTAACGCGTATTCGCCCCGAAACTGGTTCGGCAATTGCGTGTGGGATGCCCTTTCGAGGTTTCATTCGTTTTAACGGTCGAATCTGTTTCCATTGCACCATCAGCCACAAAAAAGGATGCGTGACGCGAAACGGTTGGATCCGATTCGGCCTCACTCTCAGGTATTCTCGTGGATTCGCGGAGGGTTTGGCATTCGGGTCCACTTCTGGACTGGTGCCTAATGCACAGACCGGAAAATAGCGAACCGTAGAAAACTGGGATTCGGCAAGATCAACGAAGGAGGGGCTAATGTCTTGGAGAAATCCCCTGATTAATAGTGAAACGCGATTGATTTCAAAAACATCCAATCCAGCAATTCCATGGGATTCAAAAAACTCCACCGATGTGTGGTCGATGTTGTCGGTGATTTTCCCATCCGCAGAAATACTGGTTGCATGAGGAACCAAGGACTTCCAAATGTCGTATTTCTGAACACAAATCAACAAGGGCACTGGAATTTGTTTGGTTGGAGGTAAACTGCGATTCCTTCGCATGCGGTTGACAACTTCGGTAAGAATTGAGTCTTGGCGATAGCTTCTCGCGGCTTCATTAACCTGTGGATCACTCGACGTTAATTTGAGCCGACCATTCGTTTCCGAATCCAATGTTGGATCGAAGGCAAACATTACCGCATCGCATTCGCCGAGATGTTGTGTGACGCGTGAGCTTGAATTTGTTTCTTTCAGAAAGTCAAATGACTCTCCGGCATTATCGTACAACACGACAGGCACATCCAACTTGTCCGAACGTTTTGCGAGATCTGGATTGGAGAGTGTCGGCGTTAACGAGAAAATCATCGGCTTCGGCAAAAAGAAATCCGTTCCATCCAGCGTGACCTTTTTGCTCCATTGCCCGTCTTCTTGGGTTTTTAGCAGAAGGATTGGTTTGTCGGGATCTGCCGATCCAAACAGCTTGTGTTCGTATTCCAGAAAGCCGCGTATTTCGTGGCTATCACTATCTCGCAACGAAAAACCGAAATTTCGCGTCAGTTCGCTTCTCAAGTTATGCAGCATTGACGTTAAGAAATAGGTTTTTCCTGATGAGGGTGCGCCAACCAATGACAAGATTTTTCCTCGCTGTCGTTGCAGTTCCGGGGGTATTTGAAGGTGGCAATTTGGACATGCCCTTTCTGTTACCCGTCCGCCGCGGGTATCAAACGCAACGCCATTTCGATCTAAGGTAACTTCCGATGGTGCAAGCCTCTTCTTCTCATGTGGTCCCAACACCGCATCGTCATACAGCTCCGGGTGACATGCAATATAATATGCCTGGTCAGGGTAATACTGATGCCAACAATGCGGGCAAATGACTTCTCGTTCGTTGAGATTGCCGGAAGATGGAGTCATCGTTTTGTACTTGTATCAAAGAATTGAATTGATCAGGACGGCATCGGCAGGAAGTTCATCCCAAGCTAGTCTAAAGCCTCGCCAAGGACTGGTTTCATCGGGTGTTCCGCCCTTCCGACAACAAACGTGTTTGTGAATATCACCGGGAGCACTTCCGCGTATAGCAATTTCTGAGCTGGAACCGGGCTGCCATGGTATACAGGTTTTCTCAAAATCGGCTCGCCAATATCGGGGTGAATAAGCATCGGCTGTCCATTCCTGAATCCAGTCGTGATGTCGACGAACATTGCGGGACAACGTAGGTTCGTCTGTTAATAATGACAATTGCTGCATGCCAACTTCCCATTCGATTTCGGATGGCAGCCTTGCTCCGAAAAAACTGGAAATTGTATTCGCTTCATGCCAGGTCGTCCCCGTCAGCGGTTGCTCAAGAGCAGCGTACTCGTTCCAGGGATAATCATCGTTGAGGCTCAATGACTCTGCAAGCAGTTGCTGAACTCTTTGGTCTACCGAAACTAAAGGTTTTGACTTCGTTTCAAAACCCAGGCGAACTGATTCCGTTGCAAAGCCACCACCCATCACAAACATTTCAAAACGTGACCATTCAAAGGGAACGGCTAATATCCATACTGGTTTGCGGATAAGACGATTATGACGCGGAGCAGCGTTAGGGATAGATTCGTTGCCAATCTCGTGTGTTCCGCACGAGATTTCCAACAACAATGAACATGGGAAAGAATTAGACATTTCGACGCCGGGGAAAACAGCAATCATATAATTTGAACATGAATACAAACGTGCTGCAGCACGGAGTCGATATATTAGTTTAACAGCAGCAGGAATAATACATCCTGAACTTAAGTTTGTTGCGGCCGAACGAACTCATGGAAAACAGCGTGGCCAATTTTTTTGAGCGATAAGTCAAAAATCAGTTGAATTCCCAATTTTTGAGACAGCATTCTTCAGATCAAGTTAGCTAGACCCCCAATTCAATTACCTTTCTCTAACCCTCAACAACGAACCCATTTGACACGGGGCAAATCAATCGTTGATTGCCATTCGGCTGGCATTCGTTTTTCTCAATCTTGCCAAGGCATTAAAGTTGTTCAGCACCTAATAAATAGGTCGCGAGTGCTCGGTTGCGATGTCCGAATTTCTCATGCACATGGTCTACATCAAACATGGCAGGAATTTTTCAGGTGCTTTGGTCTAATTAGGACCTTCCGACTGTCGTTGGACAGGGCCGTTTCACGAACCTGAATATTCCCATTGCGCGTTGCCGAGATTCCGGTCCGAACTGGGACAGAAGGTAGGTATCCGGAATCCGCCATCGGAAGGGGTGGGTGCGTGGTTCAGATTTTTCGGCTGGATGGGACCCACGTCGAAACTAGGAGTCCCACCTTTTTTGTCGTCGTCGCCATCGCTACTCGATTCAGTTGGCATCACGCCGACAATTGGCCCGGCATTACATCTACCTCGGATCGGAATCTGGTTCGCCATCGGAAGGCAGGGTACCACCTGACGACTCACTCGCACCCACAAATGCACCGATGGCATCACACGCGACGGCAGGCCGGTAGCGATTCGCCGAGGCCACATGGGAAACCGGTAGGCATGACGGCGAATCGGGGTAATCGCATCAAATGCTGCCATTTTCGAACTGGATGATTTGCGCCCAATGCCGATTCCGCCACATTTGATTCGCGCTCCCAGTATTCTCAGAACTAAATTTGCGACACCAATCGCGGCATTTTGAGAATATCGAGAACGCTTCCGAGTGAATGCAGCCGAATGACATCCTCCAATCCGTTACGGTTATGAATCAAATGCCACAGGAAGCGACACGCGTTTACCAATCGCCAGCTTTGAGTTCATGGGTCAAGGATGATCTTCATAACTGCCATTCGCCGGGCTTCTTCCAGAGTGATCGGACACAGCGCCAACCACTCAAAAACGGCTGTCTCATCGTCCACTGTCGTCGCTTTTGTCGTCGCTTTTTCAGAATCGCCAACTATCTCTCGCGTTTCTCCACTCTGTTCCGGTCCTGCCCGGCCTACTTCTTGAAGATTCGTTCTCGATGAAAAACCAGGAATTCCGCCGTTTCCTCCGATAGCGATTTGCGTAGAGCACTGTCTTGAATTAAAAAAATCTCTCGTGCATTGTTCGAGAGTCAGCTGGATACAAGCATCTGTCCAGTTGATTCAAACGTAATGAAACCGGCATCAAATAATGCGTGCAGGCTCGCGATCAACGCAATACCATTGTGTGGACTGAGGGCTTCGGCGAAGGTCGCGAACTGCTCGCAGAAGGTTTCAGGGGTCATGGGCGACCTCCCGGCAAATGGTTGACACGACCGCATCGTCGAGATGTCTTCCGCTCCGAAGGAGCACAACATATCAGCCCAGAGCAACGCCTTGGGTACGGAATCCCAACACGCCCCGGCAGCCCTGAAAGGGCGAAACAATGTTGCGACCGATGGATGTTTCGCCCTTCCAGGGCTTGGGCCGTTGGATGGATCGCTAACCCAGGGCGTTGCCCTGGGCTGGTATGTTTTGGCCCTTCAGGCCACCGGACAATCGGCCTTTCAGACCGCCGGATAATTGGCTCTTCGACCCAACGGACAAATTGCCGTTCGGCTCCTTTGACTACTTGGCTCACCGTCTTGCCGCGAACCATTACTTGACCATCGGTGAAGTAATGCTGTTCCCGAATCCATACGGACTCCAAAACAGGATCGCCATTGACAACCTCGGTAATTGCCCCTGTCCGATTAGCTAAACGAACAGATCGCGATGAAGTGGATCGGCCAGTATACAGTCGGCGATTCGGAGCGAGAGTGCCGAAATGGTCATCAAGGGATTGCAACCAAGCGATGACGGAATGATCGAACCGTCCGCCACATACAATCCGTGATGTACGGCAGGAGCGCCGTTGGCGTCTGCGAATCCACCATAAGTCCCATCGAAGACTTGACCCTGGGCGTTGACGACTCCATCGATCGGATCGTCGGCCAGGGCGCAGCCTCCCAGTGGATGTACGGAGACGAGGTTGTCACCAAACGCCGCCAGCCGTTTGTACTCGCCTCCTTCAGCCCGGGCAATTCGTTCAAACTCGGCCCACATGTCCTTGCGAAACGGCGCGTCCTTCAGTCCAGGCCAGCGAATTGTTGCGCGGCCTTGTTCGTCGACTTCAACGCGCCCCACGGCGCCATCGTGTCCCATGCCAAGCATCACCGCACTGTTTTGCATATCGGCGTCGCCGAGCAAGGTACGAAACAGGTTTTTGGCGCCGCGAGGAATGGCCGCATCCTGAATCAGGAAGCGATCTTCCAGAACCGGGCGGTGTTTGTAATTCAACGATGTCTGCACCGTTGGGCCGATACTTCCGACTTCGTTATCGTACGCACCGATGCCGCCGATATTACTGCAACCTTGTTTCTTGACAATGAAACCCAACGTGTCACCGTTGCCTGACCATCGATGACCGAGTGCCTCGGACAGGCAAAGGCCCTTTTCCCGACTCTTCAAAAGCAATTCCGGACTACCGGGACTTCCCGCCCCGAGAATCAGCATTCGCGTCCAAACCGTAGTGTAGCGCCGCGTCATCCCGCAATCGCGATCATCGTAATAGACCAGATCCAGCCGATACATCCCGTCGACTTTCTCGATGGAACGAACTTCAGTTTGCGTGTAAATCTCGGTGCCATGCGATTTGGCGACGGGCAAGTAGTTCATCGCCAGAGTGTTCTTCGCACCGACGTTGCAACCTGTAATGCAGTCGCCGCACAAGGTGCAAGGACGTTGTTGGATTTGCTGTGGGTTGGCAGAATCCGGATCGAGCCATCGCTCGTCATACATCACGGACATCGGCGACAGGTCAAAAAATCCCGGCGTGGGGTGCAACTGATCGGCGGCTTCGCGTCGCGAACGAACTTTGGATGTCATGTCCCACGGAGTACGCGACAAATTCAGGCCGGAACCGGCAATCTGATAGTAGTGATGCAGGACCCGACGGTCGCTTAGCTCTCGCGGCCATTTAAATTTTGTAAAAACTTCCGGATCGGGCAACAAGGCTATATTGGCGTTGATCAACGATCCACCACCCAGCCCATTACCAGTCCAAACATTGATTTCGTCATTCATAATGACGTTGTGCAAGCCGAGCGGATTGACGACCGTGCGCTTTCGTTGACCGAGCAATTGACCGCGCGCTTCGGCAAGTAGTCCGGGAAACGTGTCTTTGAATTCGCCGGGAATCCATTCGCGGCCCCGTTCGATAATCGCCAGTCGTTTCCCGGTGCCTAATTGCGGTGCCAATCGAGCAGCCATCATCGCGGCACCATAACCCGACCCAACGATCAATACGTCGAACTGGATTCCTGGATCGAGTGTCGAAGTGTGAAACAACTCTTCTGGCGAGTTGGACAACTTGCCACCGAACCGGGCCATACTGCGCCGATAGTCGTCGCCGGCACGCCGCTTGAGATTCGTATCTTCGCTTGTTTGTGTCGTTGCCAGGAATGCCGCCAGGTTTCCGCTTACGTTTTGGCGAGCCGCAACGGGTCGGGGCAGCCCGGCGGTTGCCGCAACGGCGGCAACTGCTGCACCTAATGCGGCGCGGCGTGTCGGGCGGCTGGTACTCTTCAATTGCTGGTTGTTGGTCATTGCGGGCGGGCAAGTTCGGTCTAGGCAAGTACGGGGAATACCGATGGACGTACACCCAAATGTCAAATCGAGATTCCGGTCGCAACGATTCCAATCGAAAACATGCTTGCACCATCATTCGCGCTCATGCCGGGTCCGAAATACCAGCCAGCCAGGCAGCTCCGTTTGTTTGCGTCGATCCAATTGGGCAAGGTTTTCCCAATGCGCAATGCAATCGGTGCCCGCAAAATCACGGCTCCATGGATGCGTTCAGGATTTGCTGGCACACGTAATCGCCCAGCATCAAGCCGCGGCGCGTCAGCTTTATTCGATGGTCGCTTGCCTCGATCAAGTCGTTATCAACCAGTTTTTCGCGAACGCTTACAGGGACCACGTCATCGATCCGAAAACCAGTTCGGCTGGTCCATTCAACCAGTTCGATCCCTTCGAGCCGTCGCAAACCGAATACGATTTGCTCTATTGCCAATTCGGCGGGTGACATTTGCTGGCTCTCTGCGATCGCATTCCGCCCGTCCAGTACTTCGCGAAGGTAGCGGGAAACACTGCGATGATTCGTCGATCGAACCGATCCGACAAGCGACGCCGCTCCCGGTCCAAACGCCAGATATGAATCGCCGTTCCAATAGGCCTGGTTGTGTTGACTACGCCCGGCCGTTTTGGCAAAGCTGGAAATCTCGTAGTGTTCGAATCCCGCTGCAACCAGTGTCTCGATCGTTTGCTCATAAAGATCAGCCAGCTTGTTGTCTTGTGCCAAAACGGTCTCGTTGCGATTCTGGCGATTCCAGAACGCTGTCCCTTTCTCGATCGTCAATTCATAGGTCGAAAGGTGCTCGGCGCCAGATCGAACCGCTTCGTTGAGTTCATTTTGCCAAACAACTTCGTCGTCATCGGGCGCTCCAAAAATCAAATCGATGGAATACCGGTCAACGATTCGTTGCACGGATTCGATCGCATCATGTATCTGCCCAGGTGAATGCTCTCGATCCAGGAATTTCAATCTCGCAGGATTGAACGACTGCACACCCAGGCTAATCCGGTTGATGGGGCTGGCGTCGATCACATCCGCCAGGTCTCCCGGCAAGTCCTCCGGATTGGCCTCCATAGTAAATTCTCCTCCGGGTTTCAACTCAAAATGCTGCAACACAAGTTCCAGCATCCGATTCATGGCGCGGGGTTTCAGCCTGCTGGGCGTTCCGCCGCCAAAGTAAATCGTTTTGACCGGCATCCGTTCGGAAAAGCGGGAAAGCTCAATCTCGATGGCGCGGAGAAAGTCATCGACGAGATAATCGCGACCAGCGACCAGGGTAAAATTGCAATAACCGCAACGATGGCGGCAAAACGGAATATGAAAGTAGACTGATTCCGGCTGACGCCCATCGTCCTTACCAGTGGCCCTGGTCATCAGCGGACCCTCCAGCCAGAAACGGCATTGCTGACGTTACAACCACAAACGCAGCCGACCTCCGAGCATGTCAGGCAACTTTCGTGATACAAGACTTTCCGCCTGTTTGCGCGAGTACCGTGTGCTGAAGTGTCCACAAATCACCAGTTCATTTTCGAATTTGTCAGCACGCTGGACATAGTCATCCAGATGCATGTGTCCGTTTTTGTGAATCAATTCCTGGCGATGATCGGGCGCGACAAACGTCATTTCACTGATCAGCACTTTCGCTTTGTAAACATCGGGATTGTCGTCCAGTCCACGCGGCGACGTATCGCCCATATAGGCAACCAGAGGCAAGCGGACTTCGTGAGTAACCTCGGTGCCCGCTGCGCGCAAGTCCCGAATTTGATCGCCGTTCAATTCCAGGAATTCCGTTTTGAGCTTTTTGCGGCGATCCCAAACGATGTAGCAAACACTTGGAACCGTGTGCGCCGTTCGGCCAACGGTTAGCACCAACTCTCGCGAGAATTCAATTTCATCACCGGGCCGAACGCCAACAAAATTGCAAGGCAGTCGGCCCCGATCCAGACGGGTAAAGCCGTCCAGCATATGACCGACCGGTTCAATCGCTTCTTCGGGCAAATAGATTGTTGGTGGCTCCATCTTCATCATCCGCCGCCGGGCCAAATAAACCGGCAAGGCCGCAATATGATCCAGGTGCGTGTGCGTAATCAACCAGTTCGGCGTTCCCATAAAGTCCCAGGGGTGGCCGCCAAGATCAAATCCCATTCGCAATTCGGAAATGCGCCAATACGTCTGAACGGCGGCGCGCGAATAGCCTTCGATCGTCAGATCGCCGTGGGTGTAACTGAGAAAAGGTGCGTTTTCGAGCATTGTTTTGGTATCGGTTTCGAAAGCGGGATTGTAGCCAGAACAGACCGATTTCGCTACACGAACGCTTCACGACTCCGACGGGGAATTGTTCCAGTAAGCATCGTTGGCAGATCACGATTACAATCCACGTTCCCGGTCAATCCAAATGGGAGTTGTACGATTTGACGTCCGACATATCCGAATCCAAAGACGTTGTCACCGACAATCCCAATAGGTCGTTCAACGTACCGGGAACCGGGCGTTGTAAGCTACCGTACGATGGAAGACAATTCAGCTACCAATACCGCGCGGACGTACTTTGAGGTTTTCCAGCGACCGTTATAGTCAGGGATGCGACAACGACCGAATCAACTAATTTGAAAGGAAAACAATGACCCGAACCAAAAAACAATCCTTACATTTTATTGCCGTGATCGCGATGATCTCGTGGAGCGCTGCACCCGCAGCCGCTCAGGACTGGACGCAGTGGCGGGGCAATAATCGCGACGCCGTCGCCAGCAATTTTAAGGCACCGGAATCCTGGCCCAGGGAACTTGCCAAAGGTTGGACTGTAGAAGTTGGAGACGGTGTCTCATCCCCATCGGTGATGGGCGACAAACTGTACGTTATGGCGTTGCAGGATGGAAAAGAAGTCATGCGTTGCCTCAACGCTGAAAGCGGCGAAGAAATCTGGACCGACGCATACGACGCGAAAGCCGCATCGGGTCCTGCCGGCGGATTTGCCGGAACACGCAGCGCACCGGCCATTGGACAAGGGCACGTGGTCACGATGGGCGTTGACGGTACGGTTTCCTGTTGGGATGCGGAATCCGGAAAAATGAAATGGCGTAACAATGATCATCAAGGCGAAGTACCCCGCTTCTCAACTTCCAGTTCTCCGGTCATTCACGATGGAATGTGCATCGTTCAGTTTGGCGGCGAGGATAAAGGGGGCATCGCGGCATATGATCTTGAAACGGGTTCTGAAAAATGGGCCTGGACCGAAAACGGATCGTCGTATGCTTCGCCCGTTTTGATGAAAGTCGGCAAGCACGCGATTGCGCTGGCTCCGGCCGCAACGCAAGTCGTTGCCGTTTCACTGGCTGATGGCAAGAGTCTTTGGTCGATGGACTACACGCAAGGCCGATACAACGCGGCGACGCCCGTCGTCGATGGGCAAACCGTTTACCTTGCCGGGCCCAACCGCGGAATTACCGCTTTGGAATTGACTGACGAAGGTGACACAATTGCCAGCAAGGAAGTTTGGCGAAACGAAGATGAACAAACTACGGTTCAATACAACACTCCCGTTATGGTCGACGGAATGCTTTACGGTTTGTCCAATGCCAACCAATTGTTCTGCGTCAATGCCGAAGATGGAACGATGACCTGGAACTCTGCTTTGGCAGGTGCAACGGGCAATGCCGCACCGACGCAACGCCCGGAGCGGGGTGGCGATCAAGGCGGAAAAGCCGGTGACAAACAAGGTGAAAAGGATGGCGCAGAACGTGGTGGCGATCGACCGGCTGCTGGCGACCAACCGCAGCGCGGCGGACGACAACGCGGTGGTCGTGGTGGCGGAGGTCGTGGCGGTTACGGCTCGATTGTCGCAGCCGGTTCAGTCCTGATTGGCCTGACTCCAACTTCCGAGTTGTTCGTTTACGATGCTAACGGAAAAGAGTTCAAGGAACTGGCCCGTTACAAAGTTTCCGAGACGCCGACCTATGCCTATCCGATCCTGGTCGGCAACCGCATTTACGTCAAAGACAAGGATTCATTGACGATGTGGACTGTCGGTAAATAAATATCGATTTGATAGATAGAAATCGATTTGGTGGAAAAGCAACAAACGAAGCCTGGTTCAGGACGCAAATCCGGACCAGGCTTTTTGTTTTTAACCGCCCTTAACCGCCCTAATCCGCCCTAATCCGCCCTAATCCGCCCGATTCTTGCAATCGGGTCAATGCCAGAATACGCAAAGAAAACCCAATGCTGAAGCACCGGCGATCAGGCCGATGGCGAAGCCGCGAATCCAGGTTGCCCACCACAACAGGACGCCCAGGACCCAGCCCAGCACGGCGACACCGACACCGGTGAGCACTCGCATCCAACCACCTACTTGTCCGAACCCGTCAACATTTGTTCCAACTAATCGTGACGGGGATATTGCGATTGCGACATCAATGGCGGTCCATGCAATAATGCAACTGATCACCAGGCCCATAACGAACAACAACAAGCTCATTCGACCGGGCATCCACGATCGCTCGTTTTTCATTCTCTTTGTGCCCCCCAAATTATTGACGGCCAGCCTTCCGGTTGGCGTTGAAGTTCCGGTTCGACGCGCGGCTTGCCGGGAATGGGAAACACAGCCGTAGATTAATCCCCCCAAAACTCCCGCCATCAACAAGCTGGTGACCATGGCCCCCGTCGCGGCATAGCCCATCGATGCGACGGAAAGAACAACAATGGCAATCCAGGCGATGATCAGACAAAGTGCTACGCTCCAGGCAATCGAAATCGCTCGATCGTCGCGCGCAGTCAATCGCGTAAAAGAAAACAACCCGGCAAACAGTCCCAGTCCGATCAGTCCATACGAAAGCAGTTTGGCGATTCCGGCGACGGATAACTCGATATGCTGGCGGCCCGATGGACCTTGCCACGGCCATCGAACTGTTGCCTCGATCACGGGACTGTGGGCGGCGGGCGGGC
This sequence comes from Pirellulaceae bacterium, assembly GCA_031414755.1. GTDB lineage: Bacteria > Planctomycetota > Planctomycetia > Pirellulales > Pirellulaceae > CAJQPP01. The sequence continues at coordinate 33,456 of JANNWJ010000026.1, forward strand.
TCCAAAGTGGCGCGCGCTTCACAACCCCATCGGCCCCCTCCAGGCCAAACACTCCACCGTGGATCCACTCTACCGGTTGTTTGTATTCATCCAGATTGTACGAGGTCCCGATCCAGGGTGGATTGAGTACGACATACAAGGTCCAAAGCGCCAGACCGCTGAAATACAGCAAGCGTAAAAAACGCGATTTTTGAAGCATAAATTGAACTCGTTCCGCAGATTCGGTCGCCCTGCAACCACGATTCTTGCAACTGCCGCGGTTTCCGGTCACTCATGGCCCGGCACGGACCAGGGTTAATTCGTTGGTCTGCCAAAGAAATTGGAAAAACATTTCAAATAACCAGGCAAAAACTCCATCTTGTATTGGGGCAAGTGTGCCAATGCCCGTTTGCCCGGCAGTGCCTTGTATTGGCTTTGCATTGGCCAGCGTCAGGAGCGGATCAAAGAAGCGTTGCGTCAGCACAAGGAACGGTCCTATCGCTGGTAGATCGTGCATCGGTCGGGTTTACCACCCGTGCAACTCAAAAACTTGCATCTCGAACCGTTTTGAACTCAAATAGGTCAAAACGAAACCAGTCGTATCAGCCGTTTGGTTGGGTAGAAAAATGCAATGCAAAACAATTCTGTTGGTCACGATTCTTTTGATTTCAATTGTCAGCCATTCAAGTGTTGGCCAGGACGTCCAGCAAGAACCGAATGATGCATCCGCATTCCTGGACCGTGGTATCAGTAGTTTCAATAATGGCGAATTCGACAAAGCATTTGAAGACTTCCACGAGGCGATTCGACTCGATCCGAATCTTGCCGAAGCCTTCTTTTATCGGGGCAAGAGCTGGTACAAAAAAAACGATATCGATAACGCATTCAAGGATTATGAAGAGGCGATTCGGCTCGATCCGAATCATGCGAAAGCCTACAACAACCGAGGAATTATCTGGTACACGAAGGGTGAACTCGACAACGCCTTCAGTGACTACAGCGAAGCGATTCGACTCGATCCGAAATTAGCCCAAGGCTACAACAACCGGGGCGTTATCTGGGAAACGAAAGGTGAGCTCGACAACGCAATCAAAGACTATAGCGAAGCGATTCGACTCGATCCGAAATTAGCCCAAGCCTACAACAACCGGGGCGTTATCTGGTACACGAAGGGTGAACACGACAACGCGATCAAGGACTACAGCGAAGCGATTCGACTCGATCCGAAATATTCCAATGCCTACTACGCCCGAGGAACTAGCTGGTCCGACAAAGGTGAACACGACAACGCCATCAAGGACTACAGCGAAGCGATTCGACTCGATCCGAAAGATGCCGATGCCTATTACGCCCGGGGGATTAGCTGGTCCGACAAAGGTGAACACGACAAAGCCATCGAGGACTACTGCGAAGCAATTCGGCTCGATCCAGAAAATGAGGAAGCCTACCGCGTCCGGGGCCTCAGTTGGAACAGCAAAGGTGAATTCAACAAAGCTATCGAGGATTTCTCCGAAGTGATCCGGCTGGAACCAAACGATGCCGAGGCTTTCTACGTCCGGGGTCGCAGCCATTACAAAAAGGGTGAGTTTGACAAAGCCACCGAGGACTACAATGAAGCAGTTCGACTCAGTCCCGACCTTGCGGTCGCCTACGACAGGGACTTAAACGCCGAAATTGACGAGACGCTCGGTAAACTTGTTGAAGCAATGGGGCTCGAAACAGAAGCTGCATCCGAATATTTGGAACTGGGGATAAGTAGCTATCGCAAAAAAGAATACGGAGATGCAATTAAGGAATTTACCAATGCGATCCGACTCGATCCGGATATGGTATCAGCTTACATTATCCGGGGGAGCTGTTTGCACGCCAGCGGTGAAATCGACAAGGCGATCGAGGACTATACCGAAGCAATCCGTCTTGATCCGAAACTTGCGAACGCCTTTACCCTCAGAGGCCTCGGCTGGAAAGACAAAGCCGAATTCGGCAAAGCCATTGAGGATTACTCAGTTGTAATCCGACTCGATCGGAATGATGCATCCGCGTACTATGACCTTGCCTGGATTTATGCCACTTGCCCGGACGACGAAATACGGGACGGCATCAAAGCGGTGTCAAATGCAAAAAAAGCATGTGAACTTACGAAATGGAAAAGCCGCAGTGGGTTGGATTCGCTTGCGGCTGCTTACGCCGAGTCTGGTGATTTCGACGAAGCGGTTCGATGGCAAAACAAAGCCATTGAGTTGGCCGAGGAAGCGGGAAAAGACACCGCCGACTACAAGAAAAGACTTGAGCTTTACGAACAAGACAAGCCGTTTCGGGATTCGAAATAACGCGAACCCTTTCCGATCAAAGTAAGTAGTATGCCCGATCGAATGCAGGATTGCGTTGCCGGTCGCCATCAGGCCCTGTCTTTCGAGCGTCTTCTCATTAGCTCGCTTCGTCGTTAGCCGCGTTTTTGCGACTGAATTCCATGTAATAATTGCTATCGAACGATGGCCGGGTTCTCTGTAACGTCCCGGCCATGAAACGTTCAACTCCCACCGCCGTACTCCTTGCATTCCTTGCCGCACTTATGTGCTGGCTCGGATTACCAAACGTCGTCCCGCCATCAGTAACAACGACACCCGATTCGACGACGACTCCGGCGACGACTCCGACTTCGAGTACTCCACCGACATCGGCAACTCCGAAAAGCACACCCGGCTATTTTCAGGGAATGGTGGTCGGCGTTTCTGACGGCGATACGATCAAGGTCCTGGTTGGCACGGAGCAGATCAAAGTCCGCTTTTCACACATCGATGCCCCCGAAAAGAAGCAGGCGTTTGGCAGCAAGGCAAATGAGTTCCTGTCCGCGATGTTGACACAAGCCAATAACCAGGTCGTCGTCGTGGAGGAAGGCAAGGACCGATACGGCCGGACGCTTGGCGTGGTCTACACGACTGACGGCCGGTACAATTTCAACCTTGGCATGGTCGAAAACGGATTCGCCTGGCATTATGTTCAGTACAGCAAGGATCCAACTTACGGGTTCGCACAAACCAACGCTCAACAGAACCGCCTCGGACTTTGGTCCGATACGCAGCAACCGATCCCTCCTTGGGATTTTCGAAATCAAAACTGACCCTGGTTTAACTTTGCGGACGCCTGTGGGGCAAATGTCCTGGAAAAAGGGCCCCGGTCGCTTCGGATGGCCGTTTCTTGTGACTCCCGTGCCTGACAAACATTTGACGCAAATATGGAATCGTCAGTGGCCGTCGTTTCGTCAACTGGTAAAATGCCGGGCTGAAACAGAACCAAAGACTCCACTTAATCGGTAACAGGGCAAAAACGAATCGCTATGGGTAGAAGTTTCGAAAATCGCAAATCGTCGATACTCAAGACAGCCGGCCAGAAAACCAAGATCTATTCCAAATACGGCAAGCAATTGTATGTCGTTGCCAAGAATGGAATTGCGGACCCGGAAGCTAACCCTGCCTTGCGGATGCTGATCGAAAAAGCCAAGAAGGATCAGGTGCCTGCTCACGTGATTGAAAAGGCGATCGAAAAAGCCAGCGGTGTGGGAGGTGAAGACTTTTCGTCCGCCCGCTACGAGGGCTTCGGACCGGGTGGCTGCTCGATCATCGTCGATTGTCTTACCGACAACAACAATCGAACGATTACTGATGTCCGCAATTGCTTTAACAAGACCGGTTCCAAATTGGGTGGACCCGGTTCGGTTTCGCACTTATTTGACCACATGGCAGTCTTGTCCTTCAAGGGACATAACGAAGAACAAGTGCTCGAGGCGATGCTGGTCGCCGAAGTGGATGTTGACGATATCGAATGCAAGGATGGCCAGGTGACTCTTTTCGCCCCGGCCGCCGAATTCTACAAAGCCCGGCAAGCAATGCTGGAAGCGTTTCCTGGAACCGATCTGGAAGTCCAGGAAATCACTTTCCTCCCTCAAACAAACGTTGAGATCGGCCCGGAGGATCTTCCCATGTTTGAAAAGATCATCCAGTTGCTAAACGATTGCGATGACGTTCAGGACATCTACCACAACGCGATCATTCCCGGCTAGCGACCGTCATACGGATCGGCTGCGTTTGCAATTTGCATTTCTCCGATACCCGTGTGGATCGAGTTCAGGCCGTTTGAGACAATAATTCGATTGTCGCGATGTGCTGGGGTGACTCAAAAATTTGCGCCGGCGTTCCCGATTCGGCAATCTGGCCCTGATGCAAGACATGTACCCTGTGGGCGACGGAACGGGCAAAACTCATTGCGTGAGTTACTACAATCATCGTTTGGCCACTCGCCGCAAGATCCGACATGACATTGATCACTTCGGACGTCATACGCGGGTCCAGCGCGCTCGTTGGTTCATCAAATAAAATGGCTGCTGGATTCATGGCGAGTGTTCGAGCGATAGCGACACGCTGTTGTTGACCGCCGGAAAGCTGTGCGGGACGCGAATGGATCTTGTCTCCGAGCCCGACGCGATCGAGTAATTGTCTGGCGTTTTCGATTGCCTCGGCGCGAGGTTGCTTGAGCACGTGAATCGGCGCTTCAATCACATTTTCCAGAGCTGATCGATGAGGAAACAAGTTATACTGCTGGAAAACCATACCGACTTGTCGACGAATCACGACAAGTGCGCTTTCCCGATCCAGGTCCGAAGCTGGCCCCAGAACCGTTCCGTTGACGACGATCTTGCCTTCGTCAAACGTTTCCAGTCCGTTTATGGTTCGCAATAATGTGCTTTTGCCGCTGCCAGACGGACCCAACAATACGCAGACTTCGCCTTTGCGAATCGAAAGATCAATACCGCGCAATATTTCGATGCCGCCAAAGCGTTTGTGAATGTTATTGATTTCGATCATGCCGGCCTCTCTTGTCGCATGCGTCGTTCCAATTGCCCGGCTAGCAGTGAAAGCGGATAACTCATGGCCAAATACAATATCGCTGTGAGAATTCCCAATTCGACAATGGCACCGGTGCTCCGGGCATGAATGTAATATCCCTTGCTGAGTTCGACCACCGTGATCACAGAACAAATCGCCGTGTCCTTGAAAAGCGCGATAAAATCGTTTGTGACCGGCGGGATCACCAACTGTGTTGCCTGAGGCAGAATGATTCGGCGCAGCGCTAGCCAGCGCGACATGCCCAGCGATAGCGACGCCTCCATTTGACCTCGCGGAATCGCTTGCAAGCCGGCACGATAGATTTCTGCTTCATAGGCCGAGTAATTGATCGCCAAACCGAGGACACCCGCCCAAAATGCATGGATCGAAATGCCAATTTCCGGCAACAAAAAGAAAATCACGTACAACTGCAGCACGAGCGGCGTGCCGCGAACTACTTCGATGTAGCCAATTGCCAGCCAGGCCAGCCAACGCGGACCGAAAAGGCGAGCCAGAGAGAGCCCCAACCCGATCAAAACTGCCAGCGGCATGGCAACGACTGCAAGCCCGACCGTTACGATCGAAGCGCGAAGCAGCAATCCGCCACGCTGCGTTACCACTTTCCAACCTCGGACAGCTTCGTAGGACTCGGTTCCATTCGCCGTCGAATCTGCATTTATCGTCCTGGCATTGTCGCCGACGAAGTTTCCCAGCGAGTCGATCTCCAGTGCTCGTTGAGCTTGAGTTAAGTTCCAAATCCGATACTTTTCCAGGATGCGTCGCAAGCTGCCGTCTTGCAAGGCTTTAAGTATGGCGATATTGATTTCCGTCCGCAGCCGTTCATCGGATTTTCGCGTTAGGGCGACGTAATAGCCTCGACCAATCGGCTCGCCAACAGCTTCGAGCGCCGGAAACCCCTCTTGAAAATAGGTCCAAACCGGCAGGTCCTGCAAATTTCCGTCGATCCCGTCGACACCCAGTTCCACACCCCGCATCGCGTCGGTCGCGCCATCAAAGTTCACGATGTCGACGCTGTCTGCGTACTTTGTCTCCAGATACTCGTACGCCGCCGAGCCGCCCAAAACGGCAATCCGTTTTTTGCGACCGTCCTCAGTTTGCTTGACATCCGACCAGGATCGCAAGCTCAAGTCGTCTTTTCGCCCCAACAGTTGCAGCTCGTAAATGTAGTACGGAACGGATGTTCCGAACGCGGCTGCGCGCGCAGGCGTCCACTCGTAACCATTGAGCACACAGTCGATATCGCCACGCGTTAGCAGATCGGGCAGTTTGTCCCATTGCCCCTGGGCAAATTGTGCCTTAACTCCTAAATGGGCTGCAATCAGTTCTGCCAATTCGACTTCAAAGCCGATTAACTTTGTGGGATCTTCCGGTGCCGGCAAAACGAACGGCCCACCCCCTTCCTGGTCCGCTCCCCAAATTAGCGTCCCTCGTTGCCGAATAACATCGAGTGTATCGCCTGCGCATTTTGATTGTGGAATCAAATAACAAAACGCAACGAAAAACAGCCAGCAAGATTTCATAAAGCATGTCTTTTCCGAAAGGGCTCGCAATCGCGAGTTTCCGTTACTACAAATCAACTCAATCGTTTGCCAGAATTCGACATAATCGCAAATCCTGTCGATTGGCGTCAACCTGCCACAGACCGACAAACGAATTTCGTGTTTTGCAAGTTGATCGACTTTCGCTGTGTGTATCCGGGAAAAGAGATGATTGTCGTGGACATCAAGCACGATTGGAATGTTGTATTTCCATTTCAGAAATGATAAAAACCATATACGTGTCGGTCGCTACCAGCGTCCGTCAGTCATCGGCTCGAATGGAACACAGCGACGCTGGCAGCATCGGCCACGAACACGGACAACGATGAACACACAATAATTTTGGAGACAAGTATGGATTTTGGAGAGTGGATCAATATGCTGCCGCTGTGGGCCGTGTTCGTGCTTACGTTGGCAATTTGCGTCGCCGCCGTGGAAGCCGGAACTGTTTTGGCGCGAATTTCCCTGTGGCATCGAAAGGAAAAAGACCCGGAGGGTCCGCTAGGATCATTTGTCGGCGCTTTGCTCGGGCTGCTCGCGTTCATTTTGGCGTTCACTTTCGGAATTACTGCGAATCGTTTTGACTCGCGCAAGCAATTGGTACTGGAAGAAGCGAACGCCATTGGAACTACTTTTCTTCGAGCAGGCTTGCTGCCGCCAACCGAGGGTTTAGAAGTCCGACGATTGCTGCGCGAGTACGCCGATCTCCGATTGAATGGCACGATCGAGAGCGTTGACAAGACGCTGAAAAAGTCGGAAGCAATTCACGCTCAACTTTGGTCTCAAGCAAAATCGCTGGTCCAGGAAGATATGGACTCCGAGATTCGCAGTTTGTTCATCGCCACATTGAACGAATTGATTGACCTGCATCAAAGTCGCGTGACGGTCGGATTACAGTATCGGATTCCTGGGACAGTTTGGTTGGCCGTTTATTTATTGTCGTTGCTGTCGATGCTGGCTGTGGGTTATCAAGTCGGCATGTCGGGGTCGCGTCGAACTTACGGAACACCCGTCTTGGCAGCGGCGTTTTCGCTTGTGATCCTGATGATTGCCGACATCGACCGCCCGAGGGCGGGCCTGATTCGAGTGAGTCAGCAACCGATCGCCGACGTGCAGCAAATGATGCTTCGCGATTCACCGTGATCGTTCCGATTACCTGAATGTATGTCAGTAAACCAATCAACACCAAAAAGTCATGACGATGAAAACCACTCATCAACTAATCCTGCTGGCATCTGCATTCGTGGGTTCGCTCGCTTTAATCACCTGCGCCTCAGCGCAAGAAGTCGGTAAACCCAACATCGTCTTCGTTCTTATGGACAACCTTGGCTATGGCGAAGTCGGCTGTTACGGCGGTGGCATCCTTCGAGGGGCGGCGACGCCGCGCATTGACAAGCTCGCCACCGAAGGCACGCGGCTGTTTAACTTCAACGTCGAGGCGCAATGCACGCCGAGTCGCTCGGCCATCCTGACCGGACGCCACGCCATTCGCAGCGGCACGCACTCCGTGCCATTCCCCGGCCAGCTTGACGGATTGACGCAGTGGGAAATCACCATCGCCGAACTGCTGTCCGGCCAGGGTTACGCTACCGCCCACTTTGGCAAGTGGCATCTCGGCAGTGACCAGAGCCGATTGCCCACCAGTCAGGGGTTCGACGAGTGGTTTGGCATCCCGCGCACTACCGATGAATCCCTTTATCCGTCGGCGGTCGGGTTTAAAGAATCGGGTGTCGAGCCGGAGCACATCATGGAGGATAAAAAAGGCGAGCTGAGCCGTAATCTTGAAGTTTATGATCTCAATCAGCGCCGCCTCATTGACGCGGAAATCACCCGCCGCACGGTGGACTTCATGAAGCGCAGCGTGAAAGCCCGGACACCATTTTACACCTATGTCTGCATGACTCAACCGCACCTCCCGGTGCTGCCGCATCCGGACTTCGAAGGTAAGACCGGCTTCGGCAATTTTCCGGACGTTTTGGCTGAAATGGACTTTCGCGTCGGCCAACTCCTCGATGCCGTGGACGAACTGGGCGTGCGCAACGACACCATCTTTGTCTTTACCAGTGACAACGGCCCTGACCCGACGTTTCCACATCAGGGCAGTTCCGGCCCGTGGCGTGGCTACTACTTCACGTACATGGAAGGCTCGTCCCGGACGCCGTTTATCATCCGCTGGCCGGGGAAAATTCCTGCCGGCCGGGTAAGCAACGAAATCGTACACGAGATGGACACCTTCACGACTTTTGCCAAACTGGCCGGTGCTCCCTTACCGCAAGACCGCCCAATCGACGGCATCGACCAGACCGATTTCCTGTTGGGCAAGAAGGAAACCTCGAACCGCGAAGGGATCCTGCTGTTCCTTGCGGATCGCTTGCAAGCGGTGAAATGGCGAAACTGGAAACTGCACTTCTATGACGAAATGCACAACTGGTTCACGCCCCCGTTAAAGCTCGGTACGCCGAAGCTGTTCAACCTTATTCTCGATCCCAAGGAAGAATTTCCGGTGACTGTCGAAAACACCTGGGCCGTCGAACCGATGACCAAAATGATTGCGGCGTTCGAGCTAAGCACTCGGAAGAACCCACTCATTTCGCCCGGCACACCTGATCCATACACGCCACCAAAGTAACGCCCAATTTCGCTTATTTTGACCAAAATGTAGCAGGCAAACTCCATGTGCCGTCCGCAATCGCCAGCTTTTACAGAGGCCACGGCACTTGGAAAGTGACTGCTACTTTGCAAAGTAAGTACCAATGAAGTAACGCCATTGTTCTCCACTGCGACTTCCGATTACCCCGGAAACCTGCTGTCAGAAGTCGATCTTTGCACGGATGCCAAAAAGGAGCGACGAATCTACTCGTTCGCGGAATGGATCAATGATCTGAATGTCTGGAGTAATCTGGCACCAGGGAGTAACCGCAACGTTATAGTACAGCTCAACCCCATTTTCGTTCTGCAGCGGCAACAGGATCGGGGCCAGATCTTTTAGTGGTTCGCTCACACCAAGATAGAAATACCCGATGCCAAAAGTGTCCGCTGTCCGACCTGCGACAGGGCTGGCCCCGCTGATCCCGGCGCTGGCGAACCAGTTGATCGGGCTGGGGTTGTTATCTGCGATGCCGAGGTTGCCAAATACACCCCACTTTCGCTGCGGGTCGTCGGGCGAGACGTAAACAGCCTGGTCGAAGTTGTAGGCCAGGCACCACGACCCGGTTTTCGGTGGGGACAGGATCACTAGCCCGTCAATCGGGTCAAAATAAGCCGAGGGCGAAAGGTTCGTGTACGTCCCGCTGCTGTACGTTCCCGAAATCCCCTGGTGGCCGGGCCGGTCAAGGAATGTGGTCGGGAGGTTCAACTGCGCGAAGACAGTGGCGCCGTTGTCGAAGAACGTGTCGAACCCGCTCACGGTCGGCGTATTGTTGGTGTCGAACACGGCCGCCGCGAACAATGGTTCCATGTTCTTGAGATATGCGTATCCGCCCCCGAACGTCGAATACGGAACAGTGCGGGCAGTCACCGGGTTGAATATCAGAGCGGTGTTTTGAAATCCCGTCAGACCACCAGCTCCCGTTAACGGTTGCTTGATGTCATCGAGCGTGTTGATCTTTCCGGCGTAGACCAGCGTGCTTTCCGACAAGAACTGTGTAAACTTCACGCCGGTTAAAGCGGTGATTGTTCCGTTCGACTGAGGCACCGACAAAATGAAGTTTACCGGCATCAATGCTCCGGTGAGCGAATTTGCCGACTCACCGTATCGGGTTTCTCCGTGCAAAGTGATGAATAGCCCCTTCGAGAGTCCAACCTTTTCCCCATCCACGTTCAGGAAGTAGTCGTTGTGCCCGCCATAGCGAAACTCTTGTTCAAGTCCACCGCTGGTCGCACCCTGAAAGTATTGGGTGTTGCTGATATCAAGTGTGATCCCATTGCCGGCGAGTGCTGATCGTGTGCCAAACCAATCACCGGTCAGCTTCGCTCGTTCGAGGAGCGGACCACTAAACGGCGACGGTTGAGGTGCGGCCGGTTCTTCCTGATCCGCGATCGGCGGCAGGACGGCCGGTGCGTTGAAATCCGAAAGTTCGTTAATCGGCGGGGACGTGGACGGAGTCGGTGTGAGAGTGAAATGGGTCGGCTCCTGGGCAATCGCAGTAATCGCGACCGTACTGACAATGATTGCCAACACAGTACGAACGAAAATAAACCCAAAACGGGATTGCAACATTATCGACGCACTCCAACACAAGTTCAATCAAATGCCAAAGCCATTGCTCCTCATTGGTTCGGATGGCTCGTGCGGATAAAATTAGGTAGTTTCAACGGTCAATCCTAAAGTATCGATTGGCGTGTGCCGGTTGTGACAATGGTGGTGGTTATACTGACTGCGTTGGAATAACGAATATCGAACAAGGAACTCCGAAGGATGAAGGGACGAGCTGAATACTTCGATATTCGACATTCCTTGTTCGGTGTTCGGTGTTCGATGTTCGGTGAGACTGGGATGGAATAGAATTTCCAATAACGAAATTAATATGATGAAGGGAAGAAAATCATGCAGCGATCAGTGATATGGACCGCCACGATACTAACTGTTAGCGGGATAATGAGTTGGCTGGCCGTGGGCCAGGCGTTTGCCCAGGACCAGAAGTCGACTGAAACACCAACGACCGGAATCATCCTGCCGGTCCCTCCGTCGCCGTTCAAGGGAACCATCAACCTGCGCGCGAAGGAATCCGTTTCGGACTTCCCGCAACCGGTGCAAGCGCCACCAGACGCGCCAAATATTCTGCTGGTCCTGCTTGATGACGTCGGGTATGGAGCGACCAGTACATTTGGCGGCCCGTGCAATACGCCGACGTTTCAGAAGCTGGCAGACAATGGGCTAAAGTATAACCAGTTCCATACTACTGCACTTTGCAGCCCAACGCGGGCAGCGCTGATCACCGGCCGGAATCACCACTCGGCGCACACGGGCGTTATCACCGAAGCTGCCACCGGTTTTCCTGGCTACGACTCTTTGATGCTAAAAGATACCGCCACGGTCGCCGAAGTGCTCAAGCAAAATGGGTACGGGACCGCATGGTTCGGCAAGAATCATAACGTGCCCGATTGGCAGACGAGCCAGGCTGGACCATTCGACTTGTGGCCGACCGGGCTCGGGTTCGATCACTTCTATGGATTTATCGGCGGCGATACGAGCCAATGGCGTCCGGCAGTAACCGAAGGGACCAAACCGATCGAGCCGTACCTCGGCAAGCCCGATTACAACTTCGACTACGACATGGCCGATCAGGCTATCAAATGGATCGGGATGCAGAAGGCCGTCGCACCCGACAAACCGTTTTTCTGTTACTACGCCCCTGGCGCGACTCACGCTCCGCACCACCCGAAACAGGAATGGGTAGACAAATACAAAGGCAAGTTCGACCAGGGTTGGGACAAGGTCCGCGAAGAGACCTTTGCTCGACAAAAGAAACTCGGCGTCATCCCCGCTGACACCAAACTTAACCCACTCGCGCCGGGGATACAGGCATGGGACTCCTGCACGCCGGAAGAAAAATTGGTCTACGCCCGATTTATGGAAGTGTACGCCGGCTATCTTGAACAGACAGACTTCAACGTCGGTCGGGTGATCAAGACGATCGAGGATCTCGGTCAACTCGATAACACCCTTGTCATCTTCATCGCAGGAGATAACGGGGCTAGCGCCGAAGGGAGTTTGCAAGGCCTGCTCAATGAGATGACCTTCTTCAACGGTGTGAAGGAAGATCTCAAACAGGTTCTGGCACGGGTGGACGAGATCGGGACGTGGAAGACCTATAACCACTTCCCAGTAGGCTGGGCGCACGCGATGTGTACCCCCTTCCAGTGGACGAAGCAGATTGCGAGCCACTTCGGCGGCACTCGCAACGGCATGGTCATCTCGTGGCCGAAGGGGATCGCGGCCAAGGGCGAATTGCGGAGCCAGTTCCACCACTGCATCGACATCGTGCCGACCATTCTCGAAGTGTGTAGCGTGACGGCCCCGGCGTCGGTCAACGGCGTGACACAGAAACCGATCGAAGGGGTCAGCATGGCTTACACGTTCACGGACGCAAAAGCGACGAGTCGGCGAACGAAGCAGTATTTTGAATTGCTCGCCAATCGGGCGATCTATTCCGACGGCTGGGTCGCATGTACCACCCCCGTCGGTGCGCCGTGGGATTCGGCCGGTGCGACTGTGGACGAGATCACCGGTTACAAGTGGGAGTTGTACGACACGAACAAGGATTTCTCCCAGGCCGAAAACCTCGCGGCCAGGATGCCCGACAAGCTCAAGGATTTGCAACTCCTCTTCTACGCCGAGGCGGGCAAGTACAACGTGCTGCCGATCGATAACAGCAAGACAACCCGTCTTGACCCGGCGATCCGTCCGAGCCTGACCCGCGGCCGAAATTCGTTCACGTTCAAGGAAGGGATGACCCGCATCCCGGAAGGGGCCAGCCCGGACATCAAGAACAAGTCATGGTCGATCACCGCCGAAGTGGAAGTGAAAGCGGACACTACGGGGATGATCATCACGGCTGGCGGGCTGTTCGGAGGCTGGGGCTTGTATTTGGACCAGGGCAAGCCGGTGTTCCATTACAACTTTGTGGACGTGGCCCACTATGATGTCGGCGGGAAGAACGCACTCACCCCGGGCAAGCACACCATCACGATGGACTTTATCTACGACGGCGGCGGCATTGGCAAAGGTGGACTTGCAGCGATCAGCGTTGATGGCAAGGAAATCGCCAAGGGGCGGGTCGAGCGGACGATCCCGATCCGTATCGCTCTCGATGAGACACTGGATGTCGGCGAGGACTGTGGCACCCCGGTGAATCTGTCCTATGACGTGCCATTTAAATTCGACGGCACGATCGAAAAGGTTGTTATCGAACTAAAATAGCAAGTCACAGTTCAAAGTCGGCCGTTGTACTAGGCGACGCGACGCAGGATTGCGTCGAGGACACCTGATTCATTTCGCTAACGCCAGCTGCCTGTAAGGAAGTTGGCTGTTGACGGTTGGATTCAAGGCCGCAAGAATGTGCTGTCAAATGAATCCTTCCGAAAAAACGTCCGAAGCCGAAACCAATCGAATTGTTTAGTGGGCGCGCCATGTTCCTGAATTACTTGTCGTTGATCATTTTGTTGGCGGGATTGATCCTGGTCTTTTACACATTTATCTATATCCACGATCTCCCCTACAGAATCGCCAGGAAACGGAATCATCCGCAAACCGAGGCCATCCACGTCGCTGGCTGGTTAAGTCTGTTCACGCTTCATGCGATCTGGCCTATCGTTTTCATCTGGTCCATCGCCAAAGGCCACCCGCCCGGCGACACCACGGATGTGAGCAATGCCGATGATTTGCAAAAGCGCCTACAAGGGCTGGATGAGCGCTTGCGCCAGCTTGAAAAAACTTCTAAATAAACCATCGCCGAAAGGCCTCTGATGATCGAATTAATTATTGGCACATACGGCGTCCTCTGTTGGCTGGTGTTTGCCAAATTTCGCTTGATTCGAATCACGACGTATACCGTGTGCACGGCTATTCTGGGCGGAATCGTGTTGCTCGTTGGCATTTTCATGTCATTGTCGATCTGTCATCCGGTGAGCCACGATTGTCGGCTTTACTCGACCGCTGTTCAGATTGTCCCGCAAGTCCGCGGCATGGTTACCGATGTACAGGTCATTGCCAATCAGCCGTTAGCGGTCGACGACGTCCTTTTTCGAATTGATCCTCGTCCGTACCAATACGAAGTCGACAGATTAGAGGCCGCGCTGACGTCGGCCAATGCGAACGTCGCGCAATTGGAAGCGCGGCTTGCTGCTGCCGAGGCACAAACTCGTTTTCAACGAACCAACCTGTTGATTTCAGAATCCGATGATGATCGACAAGCCCGCGTGGCTCTCGAGCAGGCGACGCAACAGATCGCTCAAACTGCAAGCCGACTGGAACTTGCAAAATCGCAACTTGACCGCGACAGCGAGCTTGTCAAAACGAAGTCCGTCTCCCAAAAGGAATACGAAACGACTTTAGCGCGCGTCCAGGGATTGGAAGCTGAGATGGGACAAGCGGTTGCCGCAGAACTTGGAGCCCAGGAGAAACTCAAGTCCGGCAGCAATCGGGTGCAAGCTGCGCGTGAAGAGCTTTCTGTGGCGGAAGCGCAAGAAAGTGATGCGCGACTAGCCATGGAAGCTGAAAACGACGGCGTGAACCCCGAAGTCCGCCAGATCATGGCAGAGTTGGACAGCAAGCGCTGGGAACTGGAACAAACCGTAGTTCGCGCTCCCGGCAATGGATTCGTAACGCAGGTTTTCTTGCGCCCCGGCCAAATGGCTGTCCCATTTCCAATGAGCCCATCCATGATCTTTATTCCCAGTGAACGGCCAATGTTAATCGCCTCGTTCAAACAAAACGTTATCATGGGGATTGAACCGGGTCTGGAAGCTGAATTGGCGTTCAAGGCCTACCCCGGCAAGATCTTCAAAGCCCGCGTGAGCCGTATCCTCCCGATCATTCCCGAAGGTACGGCCACCGTCGGCGGACAGCTTCGTTCCGTGACATCGGAATTTTCCACTGGACAAATTCCGGTTGTTTTCGAATATGACGACGACCTCGCCGCGCTCAACCTGCCGATCGGATCGCAGGCAAGTGTCGCCGTTTACACCCATAAGTTGCACGCGTTGAGCCTTGTTCGCAAGATTATTTTGCGAATGAAGAGTTGGGAAAACTACATCATCATCCCATTTGGTGGGGGCCATTAATTCGTTTCGAATGCCGCTGGTGCGCCGAAACGCCAACGCCCGTCCGAGTTGAGTCAAGCGATTTACTTCAGCTTGGTCACTCTTGTCGGGTAGTTTGCTCAAACCGCGCGAGTCGTCCAAGGCAAATGAGGCACACGAATAAGTCAGTTATTATTTTCTCAATGAGGCACAACCCAACATGAAAATCGCTCCGACCGGTATTCTCAAAAGGCTGGCAAGTGTTTTCCTTGCAGGGCTGCTTGTCGTGTTGCCGGCCGTTCTCACGATCGGGATCGTCGCCTGGGTCGCGGGATTTATACATGGTCTGATTGGCCCTGGCACGGCATTGGGAAATGGTCTTCGATCGCTGGGACTCCATTTTGTTACGAATAGTGCGGCCGCTTACGTGATTGGCTGGGTGTTCGTGCTGGCCGCCATTTTTGGCCTCGGCCTTTTGGTCAACATGGGTGCCAAGCGATTTTTACAGCAAATGTTCGACGCGATTGCCAGACGAGTCCCGTTGCTCGGTGGACTCTATGGGACGTCGAAACAGTTGGTCGCGATGTTCGATCAAAAGGGCGAGACGGACATGAAAGCGATGAGCGTGGTGTGGTGCTTTTTTGGAAAGGAAGCGGGTGCTGGAGTATTGGCGCTGATGCCTTCGCCTGAACGATTTCACATCGCCGGCCGCGATTACCAGGTCGTGATCATTCCCACGGCGCCTGTGCCGTTTGGAGGAGCGCTGGTTTTTATGCCGGTCGAAAACGTCAAACCGGCTGAAATGTCGGTCGACGGACTCATGAGCATCTACGTATCGATGGGAATCACGACTCCTCAATTCATGAAAGATTCGAGTCATGCAGCAACGGAAATCAGCACTTGATCCAGCAAGCCCTAAGTTCGACTTGACTCACTAAAAACGAACTGGTTTGCGGGAATACGGTCTCCTGGCATATACTGTTTGCATTGTCGATAGATCTTCGCGGACAACAAAATTGCCGATGCCGGCAACATTGGCCACGCGGCGGACGCTGCCAGCATCCGTCGAGGAGAATCTTCCAAAGCGTTAACGGCGGAGTACCACTAATGTCAATGATCGGGGAAACCATACGGCCTTCCAGCAGCACAGTCGATGAAAAACGCCGGTGGTTTGAACCTGTTTCCGTAATTCTGATGGCGGTGGCGTCGCTCTCAACCGCCTGGTGCTCCTATCAAAACTCGGAATGGAGCGGGCAAAGCAGTGATCTCGACGCCCGCGCCGACCGGCTCGAGCGCGAGGCGAGTGTGATGCACCTTGACGCGCGGCAAATTGAAAGCATGCACACCCGAATGTTTATGGAAGCCATAGATGCGCAGTTGGAAGGGGACGTGAAGAGGGCACAGTTTTACACCGATCGATTCGCCGAGGAACTCAAGCCGGCCTATGAAAAGTGGCTGTCTCTGAATCCTTTCGAGAGTGCATCGTCCGCACCGGCAAGTCCATTGGATCCTGAGCTTTATGTCCCCCGTTTTCAGAAGGAAATCAAGGCGGCCCGGGAAGAGTCCGCTGTCGAAATTCAAATAATAATCCAGCAGTCGAAAATTGTCGCCAGAGCTACTGCGACCATCGAGTTGAATAAAGTAAGAAAAATCGGGTGTGAATGCATGTCCGGAAAGAACGATCCGGGCCCGCGCCAACTGAAATTGGTTGCTATCTGGATTGGCCCCATCCGAGTCCAGAATTGCATGTCGTAGTTGGCCCCAACCGTTGAACTTGAGGCGGAATGGATATGCCGGTTTGTCAAGATTATTTAACTCTTCACCCTCAATGATGAACCCCTTTTCGTATCCGGTTCGTTCGGCATTGTTTTTGGACGATTGGGAATCTATTTTCGCCAGTGATTCAATCGCTGATTCCTGCGGATTCGCTTGAAGCGTTGTCCCAATAAACAGAAATGCAAAGCACCACGACAGTAGCCAAAGCCTCCGGGCGAAAGCGAATTCTCGTGCCGCGGTCATAAAATTGTTGCACCTCGTTAAGGTCTCAGCTTCGCTGCAATGTCGAGTCCTGTAATCGCGCATGATTACCTAATCGGCATGGTCGATCCAGGGATACAACTTTATCGACCTGGCAAGCAAGAATTTCCGCCGCATTCTCGCTCTGACAGCCTGTTGAAATACAAGCACGAAGAGTGAAAACACCGGTTGAATTGAACACGATTTCTCCGCTCGCTGGCGCCACGTGCTGGTATTTCGTCGTTTTTCAACGGTCTGCTAATTGGATTAGAACCGCACGCCAACGCCGATGTTGCTAAAGTAGCCGATCGGCACTTTGACTACTGTCGCCGGCGACCACACATTGAAGTGATCCTCTTCGAAGCTGCCTGTGCTATATCGGACGGCTGAAACCCAAACCCACGTGTTGGGCAGTTTCCAACCGAAAACCCAATTCGATGAAAGACTGGTTTCGGTGTTCTCGCCACTCGTGGGTGTGCTGCAATGGCTGCAGCCTGGATTTCGTTATGCGCGGCTTGAACCGCCGGCGAAACGAGACTAAATTGACGGGGCATTTGTGACATGCGACCGCCGCTAATTATTGGCCTTCATGTCATTCTTAATGAACCAAATTGAGATAGATAAAGGAAACGTAAAGCAATGAAATGTCTTTCCCTGCCATTGGTCGTTTTCGCAACGGCGATATTGATCGGTTTTTGTACAACACGGACGTCTGCGCAAAACTTCGTTGATCTTAATAGTGTCGCGATCGACCGCACGGTTCTACCTCTGCAGGCTCCTTATCAAAAACCTATTCTCACACTGGATGCGCGGAAAGCCACGGCACCGCCGATTTTCGAAGTGAAAGCGCCGAAGGATGCGCCGAATGTCGTCATCATCATGATCGATGACCTTGGATTCGGCGGGACAAGTGCCTTTGGTGGTGTCATGAATACGCCAACGTTTGATCGCTTGGCGCATGGCGGTTTAATGTACAACCATTTTCATTCAACGGCGCTCTGCTCACCTACTCGCCAGGCGTTGTTGACTGGCCGGAATCACCATTCGGTCAACATGGGAAGTATCACAGAAACTGCTACGGCCTTTCCTGGAAATACCGGATTGCTCCCGGCTGACTGCACGAAGCTGCCAGAAACGTTGCGAATGAACGGTTATAGCACGGCACACTTTGGCAAGTGCCACGAAGTTGCCGCCTGGGAAATCAGTCCATCGGGTCCCTACACTCGCTGGCCAACGCTAAGCGGGTTTGACAAGTTCTATGGATTTCTTGGTGGCGAAACCAACCAATGGTCGCCTGCGGTTTATGACGGCGTGATTCCAGTCGATGACCCGACGAAAGGGGATCCCAATTATCATTTCATGAACGATATGTCGACCCAGGCGATCAACTGGATTCGGGCACAGCAATCCCTGACTCCGGAAAAACCATTTTTCACATACTTCGTTCCGGGAGCCACACACGCCCCGCATCACGTTCCTGAATCGTATATCAAAAAGCACAAGGGACAATTCGACGCTGGTTGGGACGTCATTCGTCAACAAATTTTCGAAAACCAAATAAGGCTGGGTGTGATTCCAGCGGACACCAAACTGGCCGACAAGCCGAATGACATTAAGGACTGGGTCAATCTTTCGGCTGACGAAAAAAAATTGTTCGCACATCAGGCTGAAGTTTTCGCCGCCTACCTGGACATGGCCGATACCGAAATCGGCCGGCTGATTCAGGCAATCGAAGACCTTGGTGAATTGGACAACACGATGATTGTCTTTATCGCAGGAGACAACGGTACCAGCGCCGAAGGTGGTATGAATGGTTTGTTCAACGAGATGACCTATTTCAATGCTGTTCCCGAGACGGTTGAAGACATGCTCCAGCACTACGATGCCTGGGGAAGTCCCAGCACATATCCGCACATGGCTGCTGGCTGGGCCGTCTGTTTTGATTCCCCTTTCATGTGGACCAAACAAGTCCCATCGAATTACGGCGGCACACGCCAGGGGATGGTTATCCATTGGCCCAATCGGATCAAAGCCAAGGGCGAACTGCGTCAGCAATGGCACCATGTCGTTGATATTGCGCCGACAGTTTTGGAAGCAGTGGGTCTGCCGCAGCCCCGGATTGTCAACGGTGTCGGACAACGTCCGATCGAGGGAGTGAGCATGGTCTACACATTTGACGATGCCAATGCAGGTGATCGCCATCTGGTGCAGTACTTCGAGATCTTTGGCAACCGTGGTGTTTATTACGACGGCTGGTTCGCGGGGACAATCCATCGTGCGCCGTGGGAACAGAAGCCCCGTCGTGGTTTGACCGAGGACATCTGGGAACTTTATCACGTTGCCGAAGACTTCAGCATGTCGACAGACCTGTCCGCGAAAAATCCGGACAAACTGAAAGAGTTACAGGAAGTATTTTTTTCGGAAGCGGTGAAGTACCAGGTACTGCCAATCGATGACCGGGGCCTTGAGCGCGTTAACCCCGCGTTGGCCGGTCGGCCGGACATCATGGCGGGTCGCAAATCGTTGACGATGTACGAAGGGATGGGATTCCTTCCGGAAAACGATTTCCTTAACACCAAAAATACCTCGTTCGACATTGTGGCTGACGTCGCAACCAATGGCGGTACGACGAATGGGGTCATCCTCAGCCAAGCCGGCCGCTTTGGCGGCTGGAGTTTTTATGTGAAGGATGGTAAGCCGACTTACGCGTACAATTTTCTGGGACTGGAGACGTATGTTGTGAGGTCAGAATCCGCTCTTCCAAATGGCAAATCAACTGTGAAAATGGAGTTTGCCTACGACGACAATCCGAAACTGGGTGCCGGCGGGACTGCGACCATTTTCATCGATGGCAAATCTTCCGGCTCCGGGCGTATCAAGCGAACCCAATTCGCTGCCTGGTCGGCGGACGAAACGGCTAACGTCGGCATCGATCGCGAAACGTCTGTCTCTTCGGATTACACCGAGGAAACAAGCCGGTTCAATGGCAAGATTGAAAAAGTAACGATCACCGTGAAGTAAAAAGGAAGAGTGAGCTCCATTCCAGGCAATCGTGGCGAGGGAAGCATGAAGACTTTGCTCACGGCAACGGCAGTCATCGAAGGAGGCGCCAGCCTGGCACTCCTTTGCGTCCCCTCGACAATCGCGTCGCTTTTAATCGGAGCACCCTTGATCGAGCCCGCCGCCTCGATTGTTGCGCGAGTCGGCGGTGCTGGGCTACTGGCTTTGACGATCGCCTGTTGGATTGCACGCCGTGATGCAATGAGCCTCGCCACAAAAGGACTGGTCGGTGCGATGTTGTCCTACAATGGCGCCGTAGTCTTCATCCTGGTTTTCGCTTACCTCGATTTGAACCTTTATGGCGTCGCCTTGTGGCCTGCGATAATTCTCCATTTAACAATGGGAATTTGGTGTATCGCTTGCCTTGTCAAAGTACAGCAGATGATGATTGATGACATTCAATGACGGGCTATTTCAACAGAGTCGCGAATCTCATCAAACTTCGACTGTGGGCGTGTCTTGGGTATCGATCTCTCAACGATGCGCGCGGCAGCATTTCATTTGCGTTTTTTGCAATCCAGCCTAGAATCTTCCGTCACAATGGCCAT
Source organism: Pirellulaceae bacterium (assembly GCA_031414755.1). GTDB lineage: Bacteria > Planctomycetota > Planctomycetia > Pirellulales > Pirellulaceae > CAJQPP01. The sequence goes on from JANNWJ010000026.1 coordinate 54,243, forward strand.
CTTTTTCAGGGAAACGATTTGGGCAAGGGATGTAAACATTGATCGAGGCGAATTCAGAATTATTGGGATGAATATGAGTGTTTACCAAAGGGGATGCACATGAGGCATAGAACTATTTTAACGCTGGGGTTGGCTGCACTTTTTATCCTGTTTTGTCCGCCGCCAGCTCAATCGCAACAAGCCGACAATCAGGAAACGGCGTCGTTTGAAAAACGAATTACGGGCTACGTCGATGCTTTCAACAAAGCCGACTCAAAGGCGTTGGCAAATTATTGGAATGAGCAAGGCGAGTTTGTCGCTTCATCCGGCGAGCGCTGGCAGGGGCGGACTGCAATTGCTGAAGGATTTTCCAATTGGTTCGCTGAAGTTAAAGAAGCGCGACTGGAATTGCTCGATCCACATGTCGAGGTTCAGTCTCCCAGTGTGGCTGTCGAGACGGGCATCGCCCGCCTGACCATAAAAGACCAGGAACCAGAAGAAACCGAATATCGTGCCGTACTCGTAAAGACCGCCGACGGCTGGAAAATCGATAGCGTGGGTGAATCTGAAGTCGTGACTCCACCCCCATCCAACGCTGATAAACTCCAGGAACTCGCCTGGATGGTCGGTCATTGGTCGACAGAATCTGATGGATCGAGCGTGGAATCGACTTGTCGCTGGTCGACCAACAACAACTTTTTAGTCCAATCGTTTCGGGTTGTGGTTAACGAGAGTGTGGATTTTGAACGAACTCAAGTCATTGGTTGGGATCCACAGGCTGAAACCATTCGCTCCTGGCTCTTCGACTCGGACGGTGGTTTTGGTGCCGGCCGCTGGAGCGGCGGCGATGGCCGATGGACCGTGCAAACGCTCAACGTTACGCCCGATGGTCGAAACGCCTCAGCTACCAATATTTATGAATTGATCGATGAGAACAACCTGCGATACAGCTCGATTGGTCGCCAGGTCGAAAGCGAGTTGGTCGCCAATGTCGAGCCCATCGTCGTTAGTCGCATTTCCGAAACAAAACCCATCGAATAGAAACAGATTCCGCCGCCAATATGGCTTGGCATTTTTGGAGATTCAAAATGAAGACATATCGAATAATCGTTTGCAGCGCGTTTGTACTTGCAAGTTTAATTCTTGTTCCTTCTGAGGCATTTGCTCAGCGTGGCGGAGGCGCAAGTCGTGGTGGAGGCGGAAGTGGTGGTCGAGCAGGTGGTGGTGTTCAGGGAGGCAGCGGTCGAACAGGTGGCGGTGCTCAGGGGGGCGGAGGTCGAGCAGGTGGTGGTGCTCAGGGGGGCGGAGGTCATACCGCGCCCAGCCGACCGAATGCCAGCTCCAGGACTCCTTCGATGAGTCGCGCCACGACTGGTAGCCGTCCATCGGCTCCCCATCAGCCAACCAACGTCAATCGCCCAACCGTGTCGACGCGCCCGCAGACTCTCCCCGGACAGTCGGCTGGAAATAGACCAGATTTTCCATCAAGTCGTCCAAGTGCCGGAGACAGCCGGCCCAATTTTCCTAATGCCGGTAATCAAGTGGCAGGCAATCGGCCAAACGCAGGCGACAATCGACCGAACGCAGGTACCGATCTCCCCAATCTACCGAACAATCGCCCCGACTTTGGTGGCAATACTTCGCGGCCCAACTTGCCCTCGTCGGGCGACGGCGTTCGGGATTTTTTGGGCATGCCCGGCGGCAATACGAAACCGGCAGCTCGGCCATCGTTTCCCGACCAGGGCATCGCGGGAAACCGAACGAACGTTGGCGATCGCACTAATATCGGTGATCGCACGAAAGTCGGCGATGTCAAAGTCGGCGATGTCAATATCAACGCCGGAAACAAAGTTGCCATCAGTCGAGAGAACAATGTCAACGCGGTTCGCAACAAATATACAAATGTCGAAAATCGCCCGTTTGACAATAACTATTGGTCGGGTGCTCGATACGCCGGCAATCCGAATTGGCACTACCAGTCCCATTGGAATCAGCACCCCGGTCATTGGGGTTGGCAACCGTGCAATTGGACCGCCTTTGGAACCTGGTTCGCGTGGTCGGCGTGGGCGCAACCGATGCCATACAACTATGGCACCAACGTCGTGTATCGCGACAACTATATTTACGTGAACGATCAGCCCACAGTAACGACCGAAGTCTACTATCAACAGGCGGAAACCATAGCCCAAAGTGCTCCTCAGGTCGCGGACGAATCGGCGATCGAGTGGATGCCCCTGGGCGTGTTCGCGATTGCAGAGGAAAACGGGACCGACTCGGGGATGATGGTCCAATTAGCCGTCAGCAAGGAAGGGATAATCGCCGGCACGTTTTACAACGATATCACCCAGGTCAGCCGCCCCGTCGAAGGAATGGTCGATCGCGAAACCCAGCGCGCGGCTTGGCGATTTAGCGATGGCAACAACCCCGAGATCGTCATGGAAACGGGAATCGATAACCTGACCAAGGGCGATTCGAACGCGTTGGTTCACTTCGGGGCCGACAAAATACAAACCTGGTCGATGATCAGGTTGCCTGCGCCGGAAGACGGAGAACAAAAGAAATAAGTTTTCAACTGAAGCAAACGGTGCAAACAGGAATGAGACCTGAAAGCTCTGAATCCTCCGCGACCTCGTGTTTGAGTTCTGCCGTGTACGGCCAGGTCTGCTGGTTTGTTACAAAATAATTTAGGTATTGTTTCCAAAACACGAGAACTATTTCATGCGCACCATTTACACTTCCACGGGATTGAAGGTTTCTTTGATCGCGGTCCTTGTCATCACTTCCATGCCGATACCTGTATCGGCTTGTACCCGCGTGCTGTATGTGGCGAAAGACGGCACGGTCATCACCGGCCGCTCGATGGACTGGGGAGAGGACACTTGAAGTCCAACATGTGGGTGTTGCCGCGAGGCATGAAGCGTGACGGAATGGGCGGGAAGAACAGCATCGCCTGGGAGTCGAAGTACGGCAGCCTGATCGTTTCAGGCTATGACATCGGCACCTCCGAAGGGATGAATGAAATGGGGCTGGTCGTCAATATGCTCGCGCTCGTCGAATCTGATTATGGCAAGCCGCCGGAAGGGACCAAAGTCATCTCGATGAGTACCTGGGCACAGTACATCCTCGACAATCACGCCACGGTTGCCGAGGCAGTGGCCGACTTCAGAAAAGGGGATTTCCAGGTTCAAACCGTGGTGCTCCCCACAGGCAAACCAGCAAATATGCATCTTTCGATGGCTGACCCAACTGGCGATTCAGCCATCTTCGAGTACGTGCAGGGGAAACTCGTCATCCATCATGGCAAACAGTTCAAGGTGATGACCAACTCGCCGACATACGACCAACAGTTGGCCATCATGGAGTATTGGCGTTTGGCGGGCGGGCTGACGAAGTCTCTGCCCGGCACGTCCAATGCCGCCGATCGCTTTGTCCGCGCGACGTTCCTGCTGGAGGCGATCCCGACCGAAGCCAAGCCACAGTACATCAGTGGCGTCGCCGGGGAAAAGTTTCACTTCCAGGCAATGATGTCCGTACTCTCCGTGATGCGGAGCGTGGGCACTCCCCTCGGAATCGACGTTGAAAACAATCCCTGGGTCGGGCCATGAGTGGAGTTACACCTTATGGCAGGCTTAACGACTAAATTACGCAGTATGATAAACTACCGTACTCTTGTCGCAACATAAATCCAAATCAGATCGCCCGCTGTCATCCAGAGTGGAGCGAGTCATTGCGAAAGACTGTTAAAGCGGCATTCCAGAACTTATTTTTATCAGTTGATTAAGGGGACAAAAAAATGAAAACACGATTTGTTTATTGCTTTGCCATTCTTTTGGCGTGCACAGCGCCGAGTTGGCTTCGTGCCGACCAGACGGAGGACGAAAATGCAATTCGCAAGAATGGTACGACGTATGTCGAGGCGTTCAACAATCAGGACGCCAAGGCTGTTGCAGCGCTATGGTCGCCGGACGCCGTCTACACGAACCCAAAGACCGGGGACGAAGTTGTTGGTCGAGATGCGATTGAACAGCAAATGGTTGAGATTTTCGCGGAATCCAAAGAGACAAGACTCGAAGTCACCGTTGATTCCGTACGATTCGTTTCACCCAGTGTCGCAGTTGAAGAGGGTACCGCCCGTGTCCTGCGGCCTGGTGCCGAATCGGACGAAACTGTTTATTCGGCTGTGTACATCAAAACGGGCGGAAGCTGGCTGCTGGATCGAATGAGCGAGGAATCGGTGCCTGTCTTTCGTTCAAATTACCAGCACCTAAAAGATCTCGAGTGGATGATCGGAACATGGGTCGACGAAGATGATCACTCGAAAATTGAATCGACGTCCAAATGGACGAAAAATCAAAACTTTATCTCCCAGACATTTACCGTTTCCATCGAAGGCGAATCCGATCTGTCCGGAATCCAATTGATCGGCTGGGACCCGGTTTCTCAAAACATTCGATCGTGGGTTTTTGATTCCGATGGCGGATTTGGAAACTCGACCTGGAAGAAAAAAGAGAATCGATGGATCATCAATGCAACGGCGACACTTCCTGACGGGCGTAAATCGTCGGACATCAGAACCATCACATTGGTCGACGACAAAACGATTACCTGGCAAGCATCTGGCCGGGAATTGGACGGAGAAATCCTGCCCAATATCGACCCAATCAAACTAACTGGCAAATCAGACTCGGAGTAAAACGATGATCTTTAGAAATAGTAAATTGAATTCGGCGGCGCGAATCGCCGTAGTTTTCGCAATGGCGGTTGCGATTAACTTGTTGACCATTTCCGATGCGTCTGCCCAACGAGGAAGGGGCGGGGGCGGCGGCGGTGCTCGAGGAGGCGGAGGTGGTGGCTCTCGACCTCAGCCGCAGTCCAGCAATCGAAGCCCCTCAATGAGCCGTCAGTCGGCCCCCAGTCAATCAAGGGCTGCTCGACCTGCAACGGGAGCGCCGTCAAATCGTGCTGCAGCCGGTAATAATGCTGCTGCCGGCAATCGCGGCGGAGCTCCGGCCAATCGTGCGGGAACACCAGCCAATCGGGCCGGTCAGGCAGGAAATCCATCAAGAGGAGACTTGAACAGCTTCCTGAACGTCCCCAGTCAGGGAGCGGCAGGCGCAGGTGGGCGAGCTGCGGGTGAACGAGCTGCCGGTGGTAATGCAGCCGTCAACGATTTTTTCAGTCACGACGCGGCGGCCGCAACCCATAGTGCCACGGCCACGCATGACGCCGGCTCGGCTGCAAATCAACGATCTGAGAATATTGCCGGTCGGACCGAAACGCGTTCAGATTTTCGTGACAGCCGAGGCGAGAACCGTGAGTTTGCATCGGATAACCGCCAGGAACGCGTCTCGGGTCGTGGCGACAACCAGGCTGCTCGTGTTTCCGACCGTGGTGAAACGCGTTCCACCCTCGCCGCTGGACGAGGCGAAGACAGGTCTCAACGGCAACAACAACGAAGTGAACAAGCCGATAATATCCGAAACGAACTGGAAAACGAGTTCGACAGCAATCACTTGTTCGACGATTTTTGGAAGAACAATCCGGAAGCCTATTATCGCTTTAATCAAAACCCGGCCTTCTGGACGTGGGCTACACTTGGCACGATGAGCGCCTTTTGTGGCGGCGGTACCACGTCGAGCAGCTCGAGCAGCGAAGTTTACTATGAAGAGGGCACTGTTCAGGATGGCGAAGAACAGATCCCTGCCGAAGAGTATGCAGCCCAAGCTGAGCAAATAGTTGAAAGCGCGCCAGAAGTTGCAAAACCGGAAGAAATGGAATGGCTGCCGTTGGGCGTTTTTGTTCTGGCACCCAACGATGGCTCCGATGCCGCACCCAACATGTTTCTGCAATTGGCAGTGAGCAAGGAAGGCATTGTCGCCGGGACGTACAACAACAAATCGACCGATGAAACAAAATCGATCGAAGGAATGGTCGACACAAAAAGTGGACGAGCTGCCTGGACTCTCGCCGGAAAAAACACGCCGATTATGGAGACCAAGGTTTCGGGTTTGACGGAGAATGAAACAAATGTTTTGGTTCATTTTGCCGACGGCACGACTCAGCAATGGCTGATGGCACACCTGGAAAAGCCTCCCGAAACGGTTGCCGATACGCCTGCCGAAGACAAGTGATCGGGGGGGTTATCACTGCAATTCAAACAGGCCGGGAGTCATTTACTCCTGGCCTGCTGGTGGCACCACTACTCAAATTTCCGACGGGAAAAGATTTCCGGCCAACTGCCAGCGGCTCGAACCCGACTGGGCAAGCTGTAAGCATTTCGATAAGACAAATAATATTTATCGATTAGCTGACATAGGGGTGAAAAAGAGTCGAAAGCGAGTATTTCTTTCGCTCATTTCCCAGTTACAATGGACGCTGCCGAAGGCCGGTTTCTCAATTCATCGTTTGTGCAATGCGCCAGGCATCCGTGATCCGACCAATCGAGTCGAGAGATTTTGTCGTCGCAAACTTAAAAAAAATTACAACTGGTTGGCCGGTCACTTACGTTGCCGGTTCCACTCAATACCATTCACTATTGGAGAATTGTCTTATGAAGCGTATTCCTGCAAGGCTGTGGTCGATTCTGTTTGTAATCGGACCGGTTTGCCTTTTTTGTTCCCAGGTTGGCAATGCCCAGGAAACGACCTTTGAAGATTTGGGAAAAAAGCTACCGGGAAATGTCAATGCCGTGATGGCTGTCAATGTTAAAAGGATTTCGAACAGTCAAATTGGCGTGCGCGAACAATGGGCGACATCATATGCCGGTCAAACTGCCAGTGGATTGATGTTTGTTCCCGAGCAAGCCAACGTCGTCCTGATCGGGGCGGTAATGGATTTCGATGCCTTCAAACCGCGTGAGACTGCCATAATGGTAACCATGGATCAAGTGCCTCCGATCGAAACCATTCGCAGCATTAGCGATGGCCAGATCGACGATTTAGCCGGCGATCAAATTGTTGAAACCAAAGCCAATGCCTACGTTTTCCGGGCAAGTGACCAGTTGATTGTCGGGTTACGCCCTGGTGACAGGCCGTACTTCACGAATTGGTTAAAGGATTTGAAAAGTTCATCGACCCGTGTCGAAGGCTATCTGGAGGAAGGTCTTGGTTTTGCTGACGAGCATGCCGAAATCATCATGGCCTTTGATCTCGGAAGTTTTGTTAGCCGGACAAAAGTCTACGACAAGATCAAGGACATGGACCTGGTCCGTACCAGCTCTCTGGATCCTAAACAAGTATCCAAACTGATTGCGTCGATGCGTGGATTCACACTGGGTGTGACCGTGAAAGACAAGGTTTACGGTTCGGTCAAGATTGACTTCGCAGAAGATATCAGTTCACTGAGTCCCATTGCCTCCGAGATTGCCCAGTCGGTGTTTGCCCGAACCGGGCTGCAAATTGAGGAATTCGAGTCGTGGAAAATCGGAGCCAGTGGTAAACAGATCAAGCTTTCAGGAGACTTGTCGACCCCCAGTTTGCGAAAAATTCTCAGCATCGTCGACGTTCCTCGATTTGACAAAAATCCCTTTACCACTGCGAGTGAAACCGCGAATTCTCCGGATGCTGATACTCCGGGAAGTCTGAGCAAAAAGTATTTTGAAACGGTCAACTCATTTTATGACGAAATCAAGGCGAAAGTCACGCCTGCATCCGCGTATCTTGAGAACGCCAAATGGCTTGGTACCTACGCCGACAAGATAGACGGCTTGTCAGTTTTGAATATCGACGAAGCGGTTGTCGCCTACGGGAACCAGGTTTCCCAAACCATGCGCGATGCCGGAACTGGCTTGCGCAATACGAACCAAACAGCCAAGGAGGCAAACCAACAGCTTCTGGCTGCCGGGACCCGGAGCGGCGGCGGTTACGGCGCGAGCCTGAGCTGGGGTGGCGGGTTCAGTACGGGTGGGGTCGGTTGGGGCGAAGGTACCAACCGTGGGGATGGCTCGCGGATTCGAACCGCAACCCAGAACAAGGAAAAATCCGAAGCAGTCAAATCCGTTGTTGGGATGTTTGCTACTGTCGATACGAGTCGTCGTGAAGTTAAACAGACGATGTCCCAGAAATATGGGATCGACTTTTAGTACCAGTTAATGAAATATCCAAGCGGCCGTGTCGGGACATCGTACGTGTTCCGATACGGCTTTTTTTTCGAGCGAGCTGGATCGAATGAGAACCAGCAATTGCCCGATTCAATTTCAACCTGCGGTTGAAAGGCCGTTTCACAGGTGGAAGTTTACCGGGGTCTATTGATTGGACACAGGTTGGCAATCGTTGGAACAGCAACCACCAAACCGCCAGGTAGTGCCAAAACCGACCCAGTAATTTCCATCAATACTCGCAGTTGTTGTCGCGAATTGATCTTCGGCATCAAACGCATAGCCCCCGAACAGATCGAGATCGATGCCGGGTTGAAAATCCCGAATTCCCAAACCGCATGTAAGACGGTGTTGGGTTATGGACGCGAATTGTCCCTGGACGTAACGCACCGCTGGAAGGCCGTCGGGAAGGTTGATTCCGCCGATCGACTCCAACTGCGCGTCCCTCATGGGATTCTCGTTGTAGGCATAACCCGAGCGCAATGAAACCCGCTCGTTGACCTTGTATTGACCACCGAATTGAAAACACCATTGGTTTTCATACAAAGCGCGCAAGAAGTCTGCTTCACTGTAGGCTTTGTACAAGACGTCGGTAGCCAGCAACAACCGGCCGTTCATCAGGCTGTTTCTGGAGATACCCACCCCAATATTCTCCGGATGATCAAAGGCAATGCTCGACGAATTACCCCCAGGTAACAACGCGGCATCCTTGAATAACAAGTTCTTTTTTGATTGCCAATAAACACCGAGGGCCGTGTCTGCATCGAACCAGTAGTTCAATCCAACGTTACCTCGAAAACCATAGGCTGCCGTCATTCCACCAAGATCGGCAAAGGGTCCGTCAATGTACGATGTTCCGATCGTTGCCGATGCACCGAATGCCAGTCGTTCAGTCAAATGCGTACTAACCCCCGCAACCATATCCAGGGCGAGGTATTGAGCGGTTGTTCCACTGGATGCGGGCACGCCAAGAAAGTTGACTCCTGCCCCGGCGTTGGACATCAATCCCATTCCCATTGTTGCCGGTAATCCAAACGCATCCAGATCCTGTGTCAGTCCGATATTTCCCAGCAACGCACCCGGCGTTGCCGATGACGCCGAGTAAGGCGTAACGCCAAGGAGTGGAAGCGGGGCAGTTTGCGTTACCCGGTAGTTTGCATCAGCCCAGGCTCCGCCAAATGAAAACTGGGTACCGCGAAACTGTCGCAATGTAGCCGGGTTTCCGTTTATCGCTGATTGCAAGTCCTGGGGTTGGCTTAAACTTGTTCCAGCCATGCCCCCGGAAGCAGGCATCAGGTTGTTTTGAAGTTCAATACCGAAAACCTGCGCTCGCAGATCCGACGCCGGGACAAACAAAAGCAATCCCGTCATAAACAAACATAATTTGCTCTGCCACGACATAATTGCCCCCGGCGTGTTATTCTTTCCCAACAACGAATATCCGGCGTAACCTGTTCGACACCGATATTCTTCGTCATCGGAATATCAATTACAATCGTTTAGCGATTTGTGCGCCAACCGGATAGTTGCCGTAAAGGGCTTGTCTTTCGTATGTTTCCAGTACAATTTCATTCCCGCTAGCAAGACCCACTGGAAATCATTGGTTCCTGTGAGTATAAAAATGCGATGCGGAAAGAGCTTTTGAACGTGAAAACGAGCTCTTGCTAAAAACACTCTTGCCGGAGTGGCGGAATTGGCAGACGCGCATGATTCAGGTTCATGTGCCTTAACGGGCGTGGAGGTTCAAGTCCTCTCTTCGGCACTTTTTCCGGGTGTTTGGTATGCATTGGTCAGGGATTTTGGGACATCGTCCTGTCAACCCATAGCTTTAGACAACTGCCAATTATGTTTTCTTCATTGCATGTGCGCGCCTGTCTAATTGCGGCAATTGAGCTCTTCATAAGTGCAGGGTTCGGTTTTAGTCTGTCTTCGGCAAGCCGTTCCAGTCAGGCATTATCGACTGCCCATTCGCTTCAGGACCTGGTTCAGCAATCAACTATCGATACACCATTTGATGCAGCAACGGCAAATACGAGGGACTTGTATCGTCAGGCAGCGATCGCTTTTGATGAACGACGCCTGGTGGACGCCGGTTTTTGTCTTCATGCCGCCCAAATCAGGGCACAACTGGATTTGCGATTCTTTCCTCCCGAGGCATTAGCGCAAATTGACGTGAAGCAATACCTGGCAGCATTGCGGTATCAGCTAAGTCCCTTTGTTGACGCAAGCATCAGCAGGAATCCGGAAACCTTTTCCCAGGTGATTGATCGCGTGTCAAATTTCGTGCCTGGAGTTTTCGATGGTTACGATCCAGGATGGACCGCCGCGACGAGCGAAAATGTCCAGTTCGAGACGACGGCTCCTCGAATAGTAGCGTTGTATTTGGAACCGATGCAGGCGCTTTCAAAACTGCTTGCCAATGAAGAGTACCGTGGGTCCTATCGGGCTCTGCAAAATTGCCAGGCTCCGGTCATGGTTCTTGAAATTGTCGACGGCAACTCGAGTAATCAATCAAGTGATGCGACCGAAGAACAGGTTTCCCAACTAAAGAAACAACTTGCGACCCTGCAACTGGAACTGAACATCCCGATTGAAGAAATCCGCACGGAATCCGCCGAGAAAATAAATCAACTTTTGTATCCAGGACTTGCCATGAACCAGCCCAAAATTGATGCCGCGACGGGCTTCAACGAGTTGACCCCCGAAGAAGCACGAATCATTATGAACAAGGGTACTGAACTTCGCGGTTCCGGTGAGTTGCTCGAAAACAAATCAAAAGGGACCTATATTTGCCGGCGTTGCAATGCGCCCTTGTACGGTTCGGCCGACAAATTTGAAAGCCATTGTGGCTGGCCGAGTTTTGATGATGAACTACCCGGAGCCGTCCGGCGTAATATTGATGCCGATGGATTTCGAGTTGAGATCGTTTGCCAGAATTGCGGCGGGCATCTGGGACATGTGTTCGAGGGCGAGCAGTTGACCGCCAAGGACACGCGCCATTGCGTTAACTCGCTTTCAATGCGTTTCATCCCAGGCGATCAGGTATTGCCGAAACTTGTTGAGGGAAATGAACGGCGCAAATGACGCCGGGCAATTGCGGCGATCATCAAGTCGCGAGCGGCACTAATATCCTGGAATTGCGAAGTCAGTTGATCTGTTGGTAGTCGTCAAAATCTCCAACGGTGACTTCCAGGCTTAGGGGATTACCGTTTCTGATGATATCGACTCTGGCAAGTGTTTGTGGCGGGGTCATCCCGATGAATCGATATAACATGTTGTAGGTTTCCACTTCTCGTCCATCCCAGCGACGAATGATGTCGCCCCGCAGGAATCCGGCGTTTGCTGCCGGTCCCCGGCTGGGAATGTCATAAACCAGGGCACCGTTCAGGTCCGGTAACTTTTGTCGTACGAGTTCGCCATGGGAAACTGGTTTCGGTTCGATGCCAATGTATCCTCGTGTGACTTTGCCGTGATCAATGATTTGATCGAATACGAACTGTGACACCGAGCTTGGAACTGCAAAACTGATTCCAAGGAACGATTCACCGTAAATAGAAGTGTTGATTCCTACGACCTGTCCTCGCGAGTTGACCAGTGGACCGCCGCTGTTACCCGGGTTGATGGCGGCATCGGTTTGAAGCAATTCTTGCGCTTTCCCAGACGAGTCAAACCGTTCCTTGGCGCTCAGAATTCCCGATGTCACCGTTTGTTGCAGGCCATAGGGGCTTCCGACCGCCCAGACCATCGAACCGACTTGCAATTTATCGCTGTCACCCCATTCGGCGGGAAGCAGATTGTCGGCATTGATTTTCAGAACGGCGAGGTCGGAACGAACGTCTCGTCCTGCCACACTTGCTTGAAAGGTTCGACGATCATCCAGAGTGACTTCAACAATGGTTGCTTCACCGACGACGTGAGCGTTGGTAATTACATAACCATCCACGGACATGATTACGCCGGATCCCTGGCCACTTGCTGTATGGTCACGTCGCCCATTTTCTCGATGCTCGGCGACGATACTGACAACACTTGGACGAATTCTTTGTGCCACCAGTTGAAACGCAGTTGAAACACTTTCGAGAGGTGCCTCGGCCAGAACAGCCTTGGCATTGTCGTACTCCGCCGTAACCCTGCCGCGCGTTGCAGCGTATTGGTACCGGGAAACCAGTTCCGGGCCAAGAAACCAGGCGGCAAACAACAAGACGATCGAAGCCAACAACCAAAGAAAGCCGCTTCCCCCATCGCGCCGTGCCTCAAAACGGGACTTGTTTATGTCGCTATGCTGAGCAGAAGCGTAATGTGCCGATTCAAGCTCCGGAGATCGACCCCTGTCGATTGGGAAGATTCCGGAATCGCCAGAAAGCCGTTCATCGCCGGCTGAATTTTGGGATTGGTCCATGATCGTCGGGCTGCATTCGGTTAATCGTTGAAGCGCGTCGATCAGACCGAGCGCCATCCGGTATTCACCTCCTGATTATAGCCAGGTGACCGCCATATGGAAAAAGGGACGTTCCCTCTGCCGGGCGAGATGCTATTTTTGGGTGTTTTCCAATTACCGTTTTACCCCAAAACCTGCCGTAAGTCCGTAAAAACCGAAATCGGTCCCTGTTTCCGATGGGGAATCGCCCCCGGTCCAGTATTGTGATTCGATGGCAGTTCTGATGAATCCCGTTTGACACCTGGCGATTTTGACATTCCATTGCATGCCCAGGTACATCTCAAATACAGAAAGCGGTTCGAGCTTGCCAATTTGCCTGAATTGCAAATTTCCAACGTCTGTAACAACGTGATCGCGGCGACCAAACATCAAGGAACCAAATAACCCTGATTGAAGTTCCAAATCGGTGTGGCCAATGGGTCGAAAGTACTCGATGCCAAGTTTCGGCCCCATCGCCTGGAAATCGTTGACGCTTCGCAACGACGTTATCGGCCCCGCCGATTCGAACAAGTCAGCGAACAGGAATTGCTGTAATGAAAGGAAACGTAATCCTACATTGCCGCGAACCCGTGAAACTGCGTTCTTATGATCCTTGTAAAACAGCAGATCGATCGAATTCAGCTTGATTTGCTGCCGGGTATCAATTCGGTCACCGGCGTTTGTAGCGGCAAGTCGAAACACGTTTGCCGGGTTGCCGGTTTGAACGATTGATTCGCCGGAAGTCGTCCCGTCGGCGACAAAAAAAACAGGACCGGAAAACTCGTTGTAACGAAAAAAAGATGCCTTGACCGCCGGCCCGGCATTCGTTTCGAATCCAAAATAACCTCTCCAGGCGGCGTCGAAATTGTAATCCGCCTGTGAGGACGTACTTGCGCCATTGCCGGATGTTGTGATAACGTTGTTGGTTTGAAAGATCGGTTCAAGATACATGACGTCCACTCCGCCAAACCAGAATCCGTTATTCAGAATGGCGGGCAGAGAGTCGTAACCTTCCGTACGTCCTTTCTTGTCCCCGTTGGAAATATTGGAAAACTGATCCCAAAACAATTCACGGCTTTGTGCGTCCACTTGTCGATGCGATTGCGAATCCGCCATCATTAAACTGGACGAAAGGTCAATCTCTGGTTCGTCGTTCGAATTTATCGGGTATTGGGGCGAACTGTCGACTGGCAGTCCCCCAGCAACACTTTGCAGTCGTTCCGGATCGTATTGGGTTGATTCATCACGAGCTGCAACAATTGTTGTTCGTTGCGATGAACCGGGTTCTATGTCCATCACATTGGGGATCGACGGCGCTGTCAAACTTCCCAAGTCACGCGGGGGTGTTTCTTGCGCTCCCATTTCGATCGCATTGTTGTCCAGAAAGTACAAATCCGATTGGGACAGTGAAACAACGTTTTGTGACGCATTGACGGAAGTCCACTGGTAGAATTCCTGTCCATCCAGATTGCGATTGGCTACAGTCACGCCAATCATCAGGGTACTCGCCAACAAAATCACGGCCAGGCGGTTATGCCGGTCGATCGTAATGAGTCTGAATCCAGCGTCTTTCCGAAACAAGGTTTTCTGTTGCCGATTGGGCTTGTCGCGTTGCATGGCCGTTACCGGGAAAAAAGCACGCATCGGCGGGAGTGTGGAAAAGTCTCGGAACGAACTCCCGCTGGACAAGGCTTGAAACCATTAAGGTGGTGCCAACCTGTTCCTGAAACTTTCATCGACCGTTGTTGTCGGAATTGAAAGAACTTGCCATATAAACCGACTTTCCTTCCCGATGCGACAGATTCACGCGACGATCAGAGATTCCCCAATCGGAAAATCTTTACAACATCGTTCGCTGCCGCAAGCATGCGGCAACAAAATATTCTTAAAGACTTTCCAAATCCAGTTCCGCCCCTTGAGAAAAGTCCGGGCTGTCGTCACCCATGACAACTTCATTGGACATATCCAACCGGATTTTTTGTTCCCGAATCTCTTGCAGGACAATGGCCATCTTGTCGATCGATGTTGTATCAACAAGCGGGTTGGCACCTTGATAAAGCTGAACCAGTCGTTTCTGTATCAAAGTGGAAAGCTTAAATCGTCCACCGACCAGGTTTACGATTGCTTCTTCTTTTAGTTCGTCGTACATGATTTATTTTCCTCGTTTTGTCCCGTTCCAGGTTTCAACAGCCGACAAATTCTGGCGACCGTCGAGTCAACTTCGTCGTTGGTAACTATGTGATCGTAGTGGATTGCCAATTCAATCTCGCCTGCCGCTACTGCAAGGCGAGCCTGAATGCGTGCTTCCGTTTCAGTTTTTCGGCCACGAAGCCGTCGTTCCAGTTCTCCCAGGGAACCCGGGTGAATAAATACTGTGATGGCATCTGGATAGCTTTGGAGTACCTGCAAAGCTCCCTGAACATCGATTTCCAGGACAACGCTGCATCCCGTTGTCAGTGCCTGTTCGACAGGTTTCCTTAATGTTCCGTACCAATCGCCAACACCAAATACTTCAGCGCATTCAATAAAGTCCCCCTTCGTTCGCCGTCTTTCAAATTCCTTCACGTCGATGAAATAGTAATCCGTGCCTTCGATTTCATCCGACCGCGGTTCGCGGGTCGTTGCTGATACGGACACAGTCAAGTTCAACTCACCTTGTTTCAGCAATTGGCGCACGATCGTCGATTTCCCGACTCCTGATGGTCCGGAAATAATAATCAGCCTGCCCCGTTTGTTTGAATTCATGAATCGGCCTGATTTTCAGGTTCGAATTCTGTATCGGATCATTGGCGGTCCGCTGTTTTTTCGAAAGCGCGTTGACTTCCCGCTAAACTGGATCCGCTTGCATTATTCGACATTTTGCGTCATTTCCCGAACGCGTTCGATTGCAGTCTTGATTTCGACAACACATCGGGAAATTCCCGAATCATTGGCTTTGGAGCCAATCGTATTCGTCTCACGCAGCATTTCCTGAGTGAGAAATTCTAGTTTACGACCGTCTCCCTGGCCAGAGTCGATATTGGTCCGGAATTGATCGATATGCGCTTGCAAGCGAACGGTTTCCTCGGAAATATCGCATCGATCGGCAAATATGCCAACTTCGCGAACGATGTCGGACGGAGTAATGGTCACTTCGTGCGCGGCCAGCATCTGATTGATTCGTTCCTTTAAACGAGTGGCATATCCTGCAGCAACCGTTGGAGCGCGTTCGACGATCAGTGCAAGCTGTTGTTCGATAAGAGTACAGTTATCCGAAAGATCCCTTTGCATCGATTCGCCCTCCACCTGCCGCATATGGGTCAGACCCTCAAGGGCAACCGACAGAACGGGTTGAACCAAATTCCACAATTCGACGGAATCGGGGCGTTGATCAGGAGTTGTTTCGACGATACCGGGAAGCCCAACCAAAGCAGTGACACTTGCATTTGCATCAAGGATCAAAAGTTGTTTGTGAATTTTTTGCAAGAGTTCCGAGTTGATGCGAAACGGCTCCTGCCTTGTGTCACGTCGAATTTCGATACTGACATGGACAGAGCCGCGTCGCAATTGTTCCTGAACCTTTTGTCGAATACTTGCTTCCAGATCGGCCAGCCGGTCAGTGGTACTAACCGAGATTTTGAGGTAACGGTTGTTGACCGAGCGAACTTCGGCCCAAATATTGACCCCGTCCAGTGATCGTTGCGATTGCCCGTGACCGGTCATGCTAAGCAACATGAATGACTCCCGTACCGCGATTAATGCTTGTTGCCAAAGTGGACACAAATGGTGAAAGAAAAAACAAGTCGGGAAAATTGGCCAAGGCTGATTTTATAGACGAGCCCGATTCCAGAAACCAACAACGTGGTTTTCTCAATCGCATGAAAAACCAGAACCTTACCGTCTGGAATATCAGGACTCAAAAAATCATCACTTTCGCTGCAAATTCCCGCTTAATTCAGCCAACAGACGTTATTTGCCGTCGTCTGAAGGGGGAGGTTCCTCAGTAGCGGGAACTGACTCCGTCCCCTTGTTCGCGGCATCATCAGCGGGAGTTTCAGTGGGAGTTTCAGCGGGGGGTACGACTGGTACCTCCGACGTTTTTTCGCTGGAATCTCCGGCAGCGGATTGGTCGCCGTCTTTTTCGTTATCGACTCCTGTTTTGTCCTCTTCTGGAAGTGCATTTCCACTTTCTCCTGCGCCCATCGTTTGATCGGATTGTGCAGCAGCCGGTGGGTGAACCGGATTGAATATCTTGATCGTCAACATGCACAGGGCAATCCAGATGATGGCTGTAACAACAGTAATACGTGTAAAGGTATCACCGGCTTTGGCACCGAATGCACTTTGTCCACCTGTTCCGCCCAACGCACCCGTCAGGCCACCCCCTCTTCCTCGCTGAACGAGAATGACCAGGATCATGAAGAGGCTTGTCAAAAACAGCAGGAAACCGAAAAAAAATAAACCCAGGTTCATCGTTCGACCCTTGATGAATTCCAGCCGCCAAAACTGAACGACTGTTTGTTTGTAAAGTAGTCCGGAAAACTGGCGAACAAATTTGTTCGAATTGCCTTGATCTCAATCAAGCCAACGCGAACGCTGCCGCCACGATATCGGCAAAACTGTCGGATTTGAGTGATGCACCGCCAACCAAAGCACCATCAATGTCAGGTCGTCCCAACAAATCGATGGCGTTGTCCGGCTTAACGCTGCCACCGTAAAGGATTCGGACCTGTTCGGCGAACTGCGAATTGTACCGACTTACCAGCATTTTGCGAAGGTCGGCGTGGACTTCCTGCGCCTGATCGCCCGTTGCCACTTTTCCGGTACCGATTGCCCAAACCGGTTCGTAGGCGATTACCACTCCAGCTATCATTTCTGCGGGAATTCCAGCCAATGAAGCCTCAAACTGCCGCTTGATCACCTCTTGGGTCTTGCCCGCTTCGCGTTGTTCAAGCGTCTCACCAAGGCACACGACAGGTGTTAGATCGGTCGCCAGCGCCGCAAGTGCCTTGGCGTTAACTTTCAGGTCCGTCTCGTCCATCAGGACCCGTCGCTCGCTATGACCCAAAATTACATAGCGGCAACCCACATCCAGCAGCATGGCAGAACTGATTTCACCCGTGTAGGCGCCGTTGCCCTGATGGTACATGTTCTGGGCACCCCAACCGACTGCCGAACCGTCCAGGATTCGGGCGACCGTTTGCAAGTAAACCGACGGCGGAAAGACCGCAACGTCAACGTTACCTGGCGATGGGTAATGCTCAGCCAAAGATCGCGCCAGTGAATCCGAACCCTTTCGGTCAAGGTTCATTTTCCAGTTGCCAGCAATCAGAAAACGTCTCACAGATTTCCTCGAATCGAACAGGTTAATGGAGACCGGGAAATAAACCGGTAAATCAGCCCGTAAACCGTGGACCGAGCCCGGATTGTTTTTGGCGCATCGGGTCAAAACGCGAATAGCGATTCAGTACCACGTACGTAAAGAAAGTTTATCGGCAAGCGACAAATTTCGCGAGTCCGCATCTTTTCATCGCTGCGCAACAGCCGACTATGACGCGACAAAAATCGCAAACAAAAAACCGCAGCGTACCCGAGGGGTCCGCTGCGGCGTTTGTGTTAGATCCTCCGACTGGATGTAGCGATGGGAGCTACTGGGAGAAAGTCGCGAATCGGGCGTGCTGAGCACTAGCCGTTTTTGATTCGGGCCTACCCTATAAAATGGTCCCTCAGCCTTGATCGTCAGAGGAATCTAATTCCGATGTATTATAACTACCGAATTAGCTTCGTTAAATTGTAGGTCGCAAACCGTCCAAATTGCCAGTCCATAAACCGGTTTTAGTTTTTTCGTCAACTCACACCGAAAACATTCGCCACAATTGAAGTTTTTCACCCAATTATACCGGTCCGCTCCGTACGCAGCCGTGTTTGATTGCAAATGACCAGGCAATTCAGTTCATTTCCGGGGTTTTTGTCGATCATGATACGAGTAATCGGGGTTTTGTTATTCTTGAGAAGCCATCGTGTCGTCGTCGAGGAATTCGAAGAATCAAAATGATTGAAATCCGGAACCTGAAATTTCGATATCCGAATTCCGGTTTCCGCCTGCGAGTTGACGCAATGTCGATTTGCAAAGGAGAACGCGTCGCCGTTGTTGGGCCCAGTGGATCGGGAAAAACCACGTTACTGAACTTGATCTCCGGTATTTCGATTCCGGAATCCGGTCAGGTTCAAGTCGGCACGACGGACATTTCGCAACTGGATGACCGGCGTCGCCGGGACTTTCGCATTAGCCGCATCGGTGCCGTATTTCAACAATTCGAATTGGTCGATTACCTTTCGGTTCGCGAAAATATCCTGCTGCCATACCTGATCACAAATGTACTGAAGCTCGATCGATTGGTTCAACAACGGGTTGACGAACTTGCCCGACAGACCGGTTTGTCGGACAAACTGGCCCGTCGCGTCCAACTGCTTTCCCAGGGCGAGCAACAGCGAGTGGCGATTTGCCGTGCCTTGCTTCCGTCTCCCGAGTTGATCGTGGCGGACGAGCCCACCGGGAACCTTGATCCCGCCAACAAGCAACGGGCCCTTGATTTGCTGTTCCAGCAGTGTCAACAGGGAAACCTGACTCTGATCGCGGTCACGCATGACCATTCCATTTTGGGTGGATTCAATCGAACCATTGACTTCGCGGACTTTCTCGACAGCGGGAGCAATTCATGAAGTCCATGCGACTCGCCTGGCGTTACGTTCAACACCATCGGATGAAGTCGGTGCTGATGGTGTTTTGTATCGTACTGACGGTTTTGTTACCAGTGGCATTGGGAATACTGCTTTCAAGTTTCAACAAGCAAATCGTAGCGCGTGCCAATGCCACACCTTTGCTGGTTGGTGCGCGTGGCAGTCGCGTTGATCTGACAATGCATGCGCTGTACTTTCAAGTGCCTGTAACCGATACGATTCGCATGGGCCTGGAGGATTCCATAAAAGAGTTCGGGCAAGCCATTCCAATTCATGTTCGAATTTCGGCGGACCATATTCCGGTTGTTGGGACCACTCTGGAATATTTTGAGTTCCGGAAAATGTCGTTGCGAAACGGCGACGGCTTGATGCGATTGGGAGACTGTGTGCTCGGCTCAAATGTCGCGCGTCTATTCAACAAGGAGCCAGGCGATTTCGTTCTGACGGATCGGGAAAACGTGTTCGAGATTGCCGGCGACTACCCGCTCAAGATGCGTGTGGCCGGGATACTCAATCGAACCCGAACAGCGGATGACGATGCCATTTTTGTTGACATCAAGACGGCGTGGGTCGTCGAGGGATTCGGGCATGGGCACAACGACGTCACCCGTTCGCATGACGACAACCTGGTTATGGACCGGCAAGGCAACTCGGTCACCCTGTCGCCCGCCGTGTTACCGTATACCGAGATCACAGACGACAACATCGGTTCGTTTCACTTTCACGGAGACTTTGCCGGGTTTCCCGTGACCTCCCTGATTGTTATTCCGCGTGACAATCGATCCGAAGCACTCTTGCAGGGTCGGTTTGACAGCTCGGAGTCGGTTGCCTGTATGTGCAAACCCATTCATGAAGTCGAAACACTGATGGGGCTTGTTTTCCGCGTGCAAAAGTTCTTTTACGCCAACGCGATCCTGATTGGTGTTTCGACCTTGCTGCTGCTGGTACTGGTCGTGGCCTTGTCGATCCGTTTACGCGAACGGGAAATGCAAACGATGTTCAAAATGGGTTGCAGTCGCGCAACCATTTTCAAACTGATTGCCGCTGAGTTGCTATTGGTTTTTTTCTGTGCCGCAATCGTTGTGTCCGTTTCGGCCTGGACGATTGGCCGGATGGCCAATGAAATTGTATCGGGATTGCTCGTGGGATAACCGACGAGCGCCAGCCGGTCACCCGGAAATACGACTCAGCCAGACCAAATCGCATTTGGTGCAGGCGTCAATAGCAATGCATCTCCGGCCGATGTACGGGTGGGTTTCCATGACATTGAGGCAGACCGGGCAGGTTGTCCGCCTCGATTCGGAATATTCCGGGGTTACGGTATGCGCATAAAAAAAGCTCTCGCAAACTAAAAGCTCCAGGGGGGGCTGAAGAACTTTTTCGTCCGTCGAGAGCGATTGGATGGTAAGTCAGAAGCGTCCGTGCCCTGACCACCTGACGATCAATTGTTGTTGAACGCGGAGCCGAATCGCATCCTTGCAATCAAGCGACCTGAAAAATCCCGAACTTCAAATGCCCGGAAAGTTTTCAACAACAATTGTTCCGTCAAATTGTTTTGTAGGAGTCGTGATGACTCGTTTGTCTGACGTGGCGAAGACTATTGAATTCAGAAAACCGGGTCAATAGACGTTCCCTGAAAATCAAAAACGCGACTGATCAACGCAAGCAAACCCGTACCTGAACCAGGAAATTGATATTGCAACACTCTTCAGCACCGTGTTTTTGCATGATGCATTTATTCAACATGCAACCATGTTTTCGCAAGCATTTTGCTGCACCGTTTTCCATGAAATACCGGGAAAATAATGGCCAGTTCATTCCCTTGCCCTATGTTTTTCGGTGCAGCCCTGGCTTTACGCAGGGCTGACTCACGAATCGAACAAAGCCAGGTTTTCCAGGCAAATATCCGGAACGGGTCCGATGTCCATCGAATCGCCGACCACTGCAAGCAGCAAGAAAGGCCGAATCATCGAGCTGGACTCGTTGCGCGCGCTGGCCGCCATCAACCTGGTCCTGTTTCATTTCACCCACGTCTATGCCGTCAAGTACGGTTACACCAGCCCGCTGGGATTTGAATTTCCATTTGGCAAATATGGTGTGCAACTGTTTTTCATGCTGAGCGGGTTGGTCAACGCAATGACGTTGATGAAGAAAAACGACGCACCCGGATTTATTGCTGGACGCATGATCAGAATTTGTCCCTCATTTTGGGCCGTCATTGTTATTAACTTGCTGATCGCAGGAACGGCGCCGCTTACCGGAATGGGTTATTCAGCAGAGCAAATAGCAGCCAACTTGACGATCATGCCCAATCTGCTGGGATTCGAATGCATCGAGCCGGTAACCTGGACCCTGCAAATTGAAATCCTGTTTTACGGGATGATTCTGTTTCTGTTTCTGACCCGAGCACTGGAGCGTCCACTGCGCACCGTGACGTACCTGTTGATTTTGTCGTGCGTCACGTGTCTGTCAGTCAGTTTCCTTTCGGGGCTCCCCAACGCTCCTTACTGGCTTGCCGGACTGATCTGGTATCGGGATCTGCTGATTCTCGAGTATCTGCCCCTGTTCACAATCGGAATTCTGTTAAATGAAATCAAATGCCAGCGCGGATCCCTGGTCGGTAACGGTATTGGAATTGTCGCAAGTATGGTT
Organism: Pirellulaceae bacterium; assembly: GCA_031414755.1. Classification (GTDB taxonomy): domain Bacteria; phylum Planctomycetota; class Planctomycetia; order Pirellulales; family Pirellulaceae; genus CAJQPP01. The sequence continues at coordinate 76,106 of JANNWJ010000026.1, forward strand.
GTCTTCCATGTTATCGACCAGCACGATCACAATCCGGCAGCGACATTGATCCTGTTTGGGCTGTTGTTGGCGGCCCTGTACGGTCGCGCTCCGTTTTTGAGATTCCGTCCACTGGTTTGGGTCAGCACCATCTCGTATGCACTCTATCTGTTGCATAACAATCTCGGTTGCGTTTTCATTTGGTATATCAATCAGGCGGGTGTCCCGCCCGTGGCAGCCATGTTGGCCGGAATCGTTTTCGTAACCGGAGTATCTGCTGTGGTGACTAACAAAGTTGAAGCGCCGTTGACACGGTGGATGCAAAATCACTGGGTTGAACGGCGAAAACGTGCGGCGATTGCCCGCCCCGTACCCAAGCCGACTGCCTAGCCACGACGCCAGATTCGTTTGTCACCGTTCACGTTTTGGAATCGATCGAAATGTCCCACGGATTGAAAAGTCACCTGATAAGCTGCGTGGAAGAATTTGCCGCCTGTCGTTCGGAATGGAATGAACTTGCCGGACCGCGGTTGTTCCATCGATGGGAATGGATGTTCCACTGGTGGGAGAATTTTGGATCCGGTTCGCAACTTGCGATCGTTGTTATTACGGATTCCACCGGTCAGTGGTTGGGAATCGCTCCCTGGTACACGAGGGTTTCGGCAACACGCGGTCGAGTCGTTCGGCAATTGGCGTCAGGGTCGGCTTGTTCCGACTATACGAGCATCGCGACGCGCAATGGATATGAAGCCGAAGTTGCCAAAGTGTTGGCTGGTTTGATGTTAAATCAGGCAGAACACAATTTGTTTCGCGATGTCGACTTGTTTGAATGGGATGGTCACGTTGAAAACGACCAGGCAATCGCAACTCTGGTGGAACGATTACGAACCAGCGGTGCAAATATATTGACAGAAGTCGTTTCAGGAACCTGGCAAACGGAGTTGGCCGGTTCGTGGAAGGAATTTGAGCAACGAATCAGCAAGTCATTTCGACGCAAAACCAAGAAAGCTGACAGCCGCCTGAAGTCAGATAATGTCACGACGACAATTGCTGCAACGCAAGGGGATCTTGATCGTGTCTGGCCCATTTTCGTCGAATTGCATCAACTTCGTCGAACAAGCCTGAACGAAGCAGGATGTTTTGCCGACAGCCGTTTTGAAAAGTTTCTTCGGAATGCAGTTCTTGGCTTGTCGGAATCCGGTAATGTCCAGATCAACATCACCTGGTTGAATAACCGGCCGATAGCTACGAACCTGGAATTCAACGCGGGTGACGCCGTTTACATGTACCAAACCGGTCTCGATCCGGAGTTTTCAGATTTCGAACCGGGTCACTTGATTTTTACCTGGGCCATTCGGAATGCGATCGAGCGGGGTTTTCGAAGTTTTGATTTCCTGCGAGGTGATGAACCCTACAAGGCGCGGTGGAATGCCCTTCGAATTCCCTTGATGCGGACAAGAGTCGTACCGAATCGAATCACTTCCCGGTTGCGTTTCGGATTGTGGAGTGCCGGTCGCAGCGTTCGGGACTGGGCTTGCGCGAAACCTCTGGTGACGATCGAGGCGGATTTTGAACCCCATGTTATTCCATCTCGGCAAGCAGGAAACTTATGAGCCTCGCCGTCTCCACACCATCACTTGAATCGCTGACACTGAACAGCCAATGCGACCACCTCGCTCAATGGGATCAGTTGTGGTGCGCGGCTGCCCATGGGTTGCCGACGATGCGAGGCGATTGTTTGTCTTTGTTTCTTGCAACATTTGCTAAATCACAGCGATTCGAAACCGCGTGTGTTCACGATCAAGGTGATTTGATTGCCGCCTTGCCCATGGTGATTCGGGTGCGTTGCGGTATTTCGGTCGCTTCCCTGCCCCTGAATCCATGGATGAAATGCGGCGATTTGATGGCCAGCAAGTCCCGTTGTAATAAACGGGATTTTGATGAACTGGCCGACAAGGCACTTGCTACCGGAGCATGGCTGTTGGACTTTTCGTGGGCTTGTGAAACACAAGCCTGGTGTCAATTCGTGGAGGCGCTCCAACGGCGCGGTTGTTATGTAGACCGGCGTCACATGTTTGACGTTGGCACGATCGCCGTCGAAGGCGACTGGGACACATACTGGTCATCGCGATCCAGCAACCATCGAAAACAAATGCGCTCGAACCTGCGGAAACTGGAACAGGTGGGTAACGTGACTTTCGATCGACACCGACACATTGCCGACGATACAGCCCTTGGACAATTGATGTCGGAAGCGTTTTTCGTCGAGAATCTCGGCTGGAAAGGAAACGAAAATTCGTCGGTTCGCTCCCACCCGGCGATCGAACGGTTCTATCGAAGCGCTGGAACGTATTTGAACGAATCCGGTATGCTGGAACTGCAGTTCTTGCGAGTTGATGGACGCCCAATCGCATTCGAATGGGGATATCTGGATCAGGGCGTCTATCATTCACACAAAGTCGGCTTTGATCCCGAGTTCGCACGCTATAGTCCAGGACAACTTTTGCTTTACAAACAATTGCAATGCTGGTTTGCCGGCAACGAAGTCCATCAAGTCGACACGATGGGAATTCTCAGTGAAGCAACCGCCCGCTGGACCAACGGACAGTATTCGTTGAATCGTTATCGGGTTTCAGGAAGCGGCTTGATTCCACGGCTCGCCTGGCGATCGCTGTGTCACGCGCATGCATTTCTTAAAAGTTTCCGCAAAAAGTCCTGACCGCCGCGCTCGACATACTCCCGCATCAATTCGTTGATGAAAAACGCCTCGTCAACTTCGACGGAATCAAGCTCGTCAATTTTGTATGCTGCAATCACTGAAAAATCAAGTATCAGTTGATTTTGTCAATGCGATCGGCCAGCATTGGCTCGCGAAACCGAGTCACAGCGGTATTTACCTATGAACGGTTATGGCTTTCTGGATTATCCTTTGTCGCGCATCACGCGAATGATGAAGCTCTCGATGGGTGGAGCGTTCGGATCCGTCGAATGCAATGGGTATCGGGCAACAGGGGTTGCAACCAGGCGCTTGGTCAGTCCTCGTTCTTTTGCCTCCGTCAATTCTTCGCGCCATCGCGGGCCCTTGAACGTGTAAAGTACTCTCGCGTCGGCCCATCGTCCGTCCAGCCACGTCAACATTTTCCACATTGGGCCGACTGCCCTTGCAACACAACAATCGAAAGCATACTGCTTTAAAACCGATTCGGCCCGCTCGTGGAAAACGGTCACAGGTAGTTGCAAAGTCTCACAAAACGACTTGAGCACTTCTGCTTTCTTTCCGACCGAATCACAAACGGAAATGTCCAGGTCAGGCCGAACGATCGCAAGCACCAGTCCGGGAACACCTCCGCCCGATCCAATATCCAGCACCTGCAAGCCCTCGTCAAGAAGCTTTGACAACTCGAGAACATCAGTCAAATCCCGACCGACGAACGTCGACCAATCGGTATGCCGGGTCAGATTCATCCGTTGATTGGCTTCCCACAGCAACTCACACCATCGACGCAATTTATGTCGGGTCGCTTTGGTCATTTCAAACTGATGCAACGCAAGGGCTTCTTCCAGTGTCGTTGTAACAGGCCGTTCCGGAGATTCGTCTATCGGAGATTCGTCCATCGGAGATTCGTCCATCGGGGATTCGTCCATTACACGCACCATGCGATTTGCGACAATATTGTCAGTCGGGCAGTTTCAACAACGGGTTGTTCCAGAAAGTATCGCGTCACGTGAAAAAAGATTGGGGCTGCAAAACAAAGGGATGCGATCCGGTCCAGCACTCCCTGGTGTCCCTGAATCATCATGCCGTGGCTTGACACTCCCCGGTCTCGCTTGATCGCCGACATGGTCATTCCCCCGGAACTGCCCATGATAGAAATGATCATCGCCATAAACCCTGAGCCGAACACCTGAAACGGCGTTACCGGCAGGAAAACCTGAATCACCACTCCCACCACAGCCGATATACAAGCGGCAACGATCAGGCCCTCCCACGAACGTGTTTGATTCACGCGGGGAGCAATAACATGCTTGCCCAATGAACGATCCACGACGAAATGAATCAGGTCGCTGATTTGAACGATCACAACCAGGTACAACAGCAAACCCCCATTGGCACCACCCCAGATTTGCATTTGCCCTGTTTCGCTGTTGTACGTTTGCAGATTCTCCAAAGTCAAAAGTGCTGGAGCATGACTCAGGGCATATACGGTAATCAACAGCCCAAACTGTATCTTGGCAATACGCTCGAGAAACCGTTCCGGGTCGTTGGCAAAGGCAATTCTCGCTCCGACAAACAGCGAACCGTAAACCGGAATTACCACGGTATACAAGGCGTATTGTTCGAAACCCACAAGCAAGTACTGAACAATGGGAAACAACAGCAGTACCCAGAACAAGGTTCGGTGATCACTGGGGCGGGTCGGTGTCAGCGTCACGAACTCCCGTTGCGCCCAAAACGAAACCACCCAGAAAAATACGACCGTGACAACCCAGTGGATCATCAGCGCAAAGGCCAGTACAAGGCAAACGATGAACCACGCCACGATATTTCGATTGAACGAGCGAACGATGTTGATGTCGAGCTCCGATTCCGATTTTCTCCTTAGAAATCGACCCACCCCAAACAGCAACCCCAGCACGGCCAAATTGGACAGCAGCAGGATCAAAGTCGGTTGGTCGAACAATCGAAAATCAAACAACGTCAAACGCTTTCTGTAGCTCGGAATGGTTGGTACTGATGGTTGTGAAACCGGGCTTGCTAAATGTCCTGCAGTTCGTTTATCGCCTTGCGCGCCCTTTCCAGGAACGCATTTTTCGACTCACCCGGTTCCAGCCACATGGGCGGTCCAATCGTAATTGAACTGAGCAGTGGGATCGGCAGGAATTCGCCTTTGGGCATAATTCGATTCATGTTATTCAGGTACACCGGAACCAGTTCCAGTTCCGGTCGCTTCTTCGTCAGGTAATAAAGGCCACTTTTAAATGGTTGCATTTCACTTGATGTATTTCTTCCACCTTCGGGAAAAACAATCAGCGAATACGTGCTGCCAATCTCCTTTAACATCATGTCGATGGGACTATTGTGGACCTTGATTTCGTCACGATCAATCAACAACGCGTTGAACACATGTGCCATGTAACGGCGCACTGGCCCGCGCACCCAATAGTCCTTGGCCGCCACCGGACGAGTCAACGCCCGGATATTCCGGGGAAGCGAGGCCCACAGGATCAAGGCATCCAGATGACTTGTGTGGTTGGCGAAATAAATTCGCTGACAAGTGTCTGGCTGGCAATCGACCCAGCGCAATGTTGCACCTGAAAACAGCTTGGCGATGCCAACCAATAATGGAACCGAAACAGCTTTCATGTGTCACTGGCTATCAGATGTTGAACAAGCGCGCCATTGTAACAACCTCGCGACAGCCTGGAGAGTCCAGGCGGCAGTCCCTTTTGGGCCCCTCCATCCAAACCGGGCGAAGCAATGCCGGATTGAATTGGATCAACCGGCCCTCTGGCGACCCAACACCGCGACGGGGCTATTTCCCAAATGGCCGGCAGGGTGTCGCCGATCAGGTCGAAGCCAGCCGTCGGCTGGAGCCCGACTTGCATACTTTTCGGACGTAGATTTCCTCGATGAGGTCCATGTAACCCCGGGTCATTGTGTCCAGAGAAGCATATTGTATGACGTGTTGGCGTCCGGCAATTCCGAACTTCCGCGTCAATGGGCCGTTCCCGAGAAGTCTCAACCAGTGCTGGACAAAACCATCATGGTCATGCGCGTCGACCAGCAGCCCCGTCTCTCCATCGACAACCGCCCGATCGATTGAACCGACTCGAGGCGCTACGACTGGCAACTTGCATGACATCGCTTCCAGTATCGAAACAGGGCTGGCTTCGTTGTGACTGGTGAGTGAAAAAAGGTCCATAGCCGAAAGGGCTGCCGGAATATCGGAACAGTTTCCCGTAAATCGAATCCGGTCACGACAGTTCAGCCCTTTGGCGATCGCTTCGAGTTTGTTTTTTTGGACGCCGTCACCGACGATCAGGAAGTGCGCATTGGGAATTAATTGTGCAACGGTTTCGGCAACTGAAAGAAACAACTCGTGGTTCTTTTCAGGGCGGAGGGCCGCGACAATGCCACATACGGGTGCATCCTGGGGAATGGTCCACTGATCACGGAAATGTTTTCTTGATTCCGCGTCAGCAACAAATCGGGCGGTGTCGATCCCGTTGGGAATCAGGCGGACGCGCGATTTTGGAAATCGCTCGTTTCGAATCAGGTAGTCGCGATGAGGCTCGGCGACGGCGATAAACGCATCGGTGATCGGTGTCAACATTCGGTTCAGGCGACCGATGTTATCTGGCCAGCCAGTCGAATGAAGTGCCGACAGAATAACCGGCACTCCGGCACGGCGCGCTGCAAGTCGTCCCCAGAACATTTTGTCACCTGCTCCCACGGTAACCAGGGCATCGGTCTTGCTGCGCTGCATTATCCGGGAAAGGCGGCCCAGCACACTGGCGTCGAATTTGTATCGAATCAGGTCGCAGTGCGTGGAAAACCGCGTTGCGAGTTGTTCGCCAAGTTCTCCCAGGTGCTTCATGCAAACCAGTTCGGGGACGCAGCGCTGCGGATCCAGTCCGCGCATCAGGTTGACCAGCAGCACTTCGGCACCACCGGTTTCCATGCTTGTAATCAGAAACATGACCTGTAACGGTCCGCGTTCGGCTAGTGGCAAACGTTTCACGGTACCAACTCCTCCGCAATCGCGGTTTGCCAAACGTGGCGTTTTCGTGGATCCATCGTCAACCAGTTTTTGATATAGGCGATTTCCGAATCGCCGTGGAATCGTTGCAAGTGAAATCCGTCCGTCCCAATCTCGTTCCACCCGCCGTAGGCAGAACAGATTCCTTCGAAACCATGATCCCTCAACAACTTGAATACCGCGCTATTCAGATTCTCGATTTGTCCAAACGGAAATGCAAAATATCGGATTCGGTGACCGATTAACTCGCTCATTTCCTGCGTGGCTACAATCACTTCATCCATCAGGATTTCCGGATCGTGGATTTGACCCAGATCCAGGTGCTGTCGTGAATGTCCGCCGATCTCGACACCAGCGTCTGCCATCGCCCGGATTGCCTCGACGGAGTTGGGTTGCAAGGGACAGCCGCGTTGTACATCGTGTTCGAAGGGACGACCCGATTTGGTATGCCAGGTTGTGACAAAATACGCAAATGGAATCTGGCGACCGATCAGCAATGGCACGGCAAACGAACAGTTGTCGGCATATCCGTCATCAAACGTCAGGCAAACCGTTGGAACTGAATTTGTTCCGCTGCGGATTCGTCGCTGGGCTTCGTCAAGAGAGACAATGTCAAAATGATCGTTCAGCCAGTTGACCTGTTTTTCAAATCCATTGCTGGAGATCGTCCAGGGATTACTCGATGAGTCGGAGACGCGATGATAAAAAAGAATTCCGACCGGAACGGTTCCGGCACGCTTCGCCCGATTTAGCTGCATTTGGCGCCATGGCGATGTCGCGATTCGCCAGGCATCAATCAGTCTTGATTTAGCAGGATGTCGAAGGGCAGGGTCCATCGGGAGTCCGTCAACAGGATATTCGGAGTTCAATGCAAGCCGGAGACAGGGAGTCCATCCAGATTGCTTGTGTGATTGACTCCTGAACTGTTGGTTATTGCCAGCATGTACGCAAACCCCTTGTACAGAGACTCTGCAACATGCCCGGCAGCAAATCCGGATTATCGGTGCGAGCCCGACATTCGTTACAACCGGACCAGCAGCGGATTGATCCGGCTTGCGACGGAACTATTGACTGGTCCGCGTTGCAACACCGGTGCCATATTTTAGCAACGATAACAGATAAGTGCGTTGTTCTGCGCGCCGCATGTCCCAATTAGCAGAATTTGAAACCCAGCCTGCCACAGAGTCCGGAAATCCGGGAAGCCATGGAATGCCGCAAAAGCCATTTGTTCGGAATCGACATTGATGCCATCGACATGCCGCAAGCGATCCAGCAAATTCTCGATTGGACCCGAATGGGCGACGATGTATGCCGGTATGTCGTTACGCCCAATGTTGATCACGCAGTTTTGCTGCGCGAACACGAACGATTGCGAAGTGCTTACGATGAAGCTGCCTTGATACTCGCCGACGGACACCCGATCGTTTGGGCGTCACGCCTGCTGGGCAAACCGGTTCCGGGGCGTGTCCCTGGTTCTGATCTTGTGCCCAAACTCTTTTCAACCGTCGATAATGGGGACCATACATTGAAAGTGTTCCTGCTTGGTGCGGCTCCCGGTGTCGCGAAACGCGCCGCCGAAAACATGAAAACCCGATGGCCCAATGTTCAAACCGTTGGCATCTACAGTCCACCGCCGGGATTTGAACGGGACCCGGTGGAATGCAACTACATTCTCGGCCGAATCGCCTTGTCACGACCGGATGTTTTGATTGTCGGCCTGGGCGCGCCCAAGCAAGAGTGCTGGGTCCATGAACATCATCGCCAGATTCAGGCAAAGGTTGCACTTTGTGTCGGTGCCACGATCGATTTCCTTGCTGGAGAGAAACATCGTGCACCCGTATGGATCCAGCGCGTTGGTCTCGAATGGGCCCATCGTATGTGCTCGGAGCCCAGGCGGCTCGTCAAACGATATGCTCGCGATGCATGGATCTTTCCGCAACTTGTCATGCAACAATGGGTCACTGATCGAAAACGAAAGTAGGGAATCGAACCAATCGTTTGAAGGCGTTTTGAATTCATTCAGGCGGATAAATTGATGGCCGGAAGAATTGCTCAAGCGACACCCGTTCGAACCGATTTTACGGCAGCGGCCGTCCGGTCGCGTACATTGAGCTTTCGCAAAATATTTTGCACGTGTTCCTTAATCGTTTCGACGCTGATACCGAGTGAGCTGCCGATTTCGCGGTTACTCAATCCAAAGCCCAGGTGCCGCAGGACCTGGTACTCTCGCGTAGTCATTTCGGGAAGCAAATGAATGGGTTTTGGCTCTTCATGCAAATGTGTTTTCATTTGGCCAAACAGACTTTCCGGTGCCGGTTCAATTCCGCCTTCGAGATTGCGAATTGACAGAATCAGGCTTGAAACACTGGCTGATTTCAGGACATAGTCGAATACCCCCAACGCAACACTTCTGGCAATAAATGTCGGATTGTCGAATTCAGAAAAAACGATCGCTTGTCGAACGGCGGCTTTGTCGCGCAAACGACACACCAGGCGAAGGCCGTCTTTTTCTCCCATCCGCGATTCCAGAACGACCAGGCCTGGCCGGAGTTGGCAGGCAACCCGCAATGCCTGACTGGCATTGGCAATCGTCACCCGGTATCGGGCCTTTGCCAATTCGTCGGCAATTCCCGAACAAACCACCGGGTGCTCATCAACGACCAAAATGGTGGCAGCCATTGGAAATTCATTTCACCTGAAGAACTTTGTGGATTGGGGAACCAGCCAGCTCGATCGGATACTTTTAGCAACAAGCGGTCGTATTGACAGGTCCGGAGAATCCGGATTTGCCGACATTATGACTCGTAACGATCAGTTATGTCAAAAAGATGTTTATCCCGGCTGCCACCGGAAAATCATTCCCGTTTTGATTAAATAACCGATGACGCAGCTTTGACCAACCGCAGAAGGCAACCTAAATAATCCTGTCGCTTGTAGCTATTTTGCCTCAACTGCGCTCGCTTGTTACCTGTTTCTCGCCCATCGTCCAACTGCACACGGCCAACCAAAATGACTGAAAAATCGATGCCGCATATGCTTTTGGTTGACGATGATCAACACCTGCTCGAATCGATGGCAGGCTGGCTGGAGTCTCAGGGATTTCAGGTAACGGCTGTCATGTCGGCTCCTGCGGCCTGTCAGTGTGTTGACCGGTTCCCGTTTGATGTCGCGGTGGTCGATTTGCAACTTGGCAATGGTGATGGATTTCAGGTATTGGACCATTGCCGTCAAAATCAACCGGCACTGCCCGTCATCCTGATGACCGGTTACGGAACGGTCGACACCGCGATCGAGGCTCTTCGTGCCGGTGCCCATGACCTGCTGACCAAGCCATTGATCGATCAGGAATTGATGATGTCGGTCGACAAGGCCATGTCGCAACAACAGATCATTGACGAAAACCGCCAACTAAAACGACAACTGGACACCCGTTTTGGACTGGAAAACATCGTCGGCACAGCGCCGCGAATGAACCGAATTTTTGAAGTGATCGACAGCGTCGCCGATACCCGTGCCACGGTGCTGCTGACAGGAGAAAGTGGTACCGGAAAATCCCTGGTAGCCCGCGCCATTCATCGGTTAAGTGGACGACGCGACAAGCCGTTTATTGAGGTTGCCTGTGGCGCATTGCCTGAGAACTTGCTCGAAAGCGAACTGTTCGGCCATGTCGCCGGTGCCTTTACAGGAGCGGTCGGCAACCGGGAAGGCAAATTCGCGCAAGCGAACGGCGGCACGATCTTCCTGGATGAAATTGGAACCGCGTCACCTGCCATGCAAGTCAAACTGCTGCGGGTTCTGCAGGAACTGCAATTCGAACAGGTCGGCGGATCGAAAACATTTACTGTCGATACGCGAGTAATTCTTGCCACCAACGAACACTTGCAAAAAGCCGTTGCCGAAGGCCGTTTTCGCCAGGATCTGTACTACCGGATCAATGTAATCAACTTGCAGTTGCCATCGTTATGCGAGCGGATCGCCGACATTCCCGTATTGGCCGATTACTTCCTGAAACAAGTCTGTGAAAACACCGGCCGCAAATTTGAAGGTTTCGATTCGGCGTCCCTGAACGCCCTGCAGTCGTACAACTGGCCGGGCAACGTCCGCGAATTGCAAAACGTTATCGAGCGCGCAGTCTTGTTAGGAAAGGGACCGCGGGTTTCGATCGTCGACTTGCCAACTCACGTCAGCGATGGCGTGCCGCCCGGCCGTGCCTCGTCAAGCGACAAACAAACGCTCAAGGTAGCTCTCGAAGCTCCCGAGCGCCAGATCATCCTGCAAGTCCTTCGTGAAAACGACTGGAACCGCAACGAAACCGCCGATCAACTGGGCGTAAATCGAACCACGTTGTACAAGAAAATGAAACGCCTGGGCCTGGAAAACCCCCGGGAAATCGGTTATCCAGTTCATTAATGCGGATTAACAACTGTAAGCGGGCAACAAAGGTACGAATCGCCAGAAAAATATCGAAGGAAACCAGGAATTCCTTTCGAGCCAAAATCGTTGTTAAGCATGTTGGCACTTCGGTATCAGTTAATGGTGCAATGACCTTGTTGGCGAGCAAGTCTATGGCCGAGGAGTGCGGTGCAGGCAAACAGGCTCGTGAAGGGCGCGTGTAGCCAACCGGACAGTGCAACGGCAAAACGGAGAAGACCTCATGCAAGACAGGGCTGACGCATCAAAAACAGTTTGAATGGCGTATAAAGTTGGTTGAAGTGTGTCGGCGGCAGTCGAGATTTGATCGTTTGGCGGTGGTTTTTTGTGGTTTGGTTTGGGGGGAGAACGGAATGATGAAGGCATGGATGCTGGAGAGTTGTTGCTTGCAGTTGAGTTTTCAGACGGGGTTCGCGAGGCGTTTGTCGACTTGTGAAACTCGATACTACATCACCAGACACGCTCCAAAAGCGAGCAAGCTGGGCGATGCCATTCGCCGCCTTGTTACCAGTATCCTGCGGCAGGAAACATCCAGCAAACTCACCATGAAAATCCCGCAGTCGATGCTCGATATTCATGGTTGCAATTCAGTCCAACAACGCCGCCATTGAATCCCGATCGGCGATTTTCGTTTCGAACAAAGCTATTCCACCGAAAACGAAGGGCCTGATATCGGAACCCGGGAAAAACGCCGACCAATTCAATTATTCATCGAGCAGCGTCTGGCAGATCGATTCCAGTTTTTCGTAAGGATGCAGTCCGGCAATGACGAGGCGGACCGTTCCTGTTCGATCGATAAACAGGGTCGTTGGGAAACCGGGAAACTGCGGCAGTTGTTGTTTGATGATTTCCGTTCCGATGGCGCACGGGTAATTGACTCCAAGTTCCTGCATCACTTGCACAATGTCTTCGATCGATTCGGAGACCTCCCCTTCCGGCCGGTACGTCAAGCCAACAATTTCCAGTCCCTGGCCGCCGAATTTCTCTTTGAGTTTTACGAAGGATGGAATTTCAGCGCGGCAGGGTGAGCACCATGTTCCCCAAAAATCGACGATCACAATCTTCCCTTTGAGCTGCGAAAGAGTCATTGGATCAGCTTTTCCCCGGCCGATCACGTCTATCTGAAAATCGAATTCAAAAGGGGTGAAGGCTCCCAGTTCAGCCAGTGTTTGATTTCGAAGTCGATCTAGCGCAGCATTTTTTCGTATGTCGACAAGTGCGAGGAACTCCGGGTCTCTGGCAACCGAGACGAAGTCCGGTTCAGTCATGGCTCGTTCGATATTTTCGAGTCCCCAATCGAGGGCTTCAGCGAGTGATGAAATCGCTTCGTTTGACTTGCCAGCGACCGCCAGCGATTTTGATTGCTCGTAGATGGTTGATGCAAATAACGGCTTGAGTCGTGCAGCATCTTCATCATCGACGGTTGCCAGTAACTGGCGTGCGATGGCGACGGCGCGAATAATCAACTTGTCCGCTTCTATCCGATTGTCTTCGGAAATCAGTTGATTTGATCGTGCCGCCATGAGTTGAACCAGGATTGCCGGCAACCGATCGCCATCGGGATACTGTTTTTGAAGTGACTCGACTTGCGCGATTGCATGTGCATAGTCGCCACTATTTGCCATTTCGATAACTCGCCTGATCGCGCCATCAAGTAACAAGTCTGGTGCGCTGGTGGCCACCGCAAAGACTGCCGTGTCAGGATCGTCCTGGTCGGACGCTTGTAATATCGAGCTGCCGGATGCCAACGCAATAAGTGCGGCGGCGAATGCACAACGTTGGAATGACTGTATGAATGCCTGTTTAATGTTCCATAAACGGATCATGGGCTTCCTTTCGGCTTGGGTGCATTAACACGCAGCAAGGCAACACGTATAACATTCGGGAACGCGGTCCGGGTAGCCCCCTCCATCGTTTTGCGTTGGAAACCATACTTTCATTGGAACGAGCGTACATTTTCACCCCTTGTTGACGCTATCGCAGTCAGCATGCACCGTTTCATTCCATAATTGCGCGGAAATCAAGATTGCATGACAAACCGGGGGAGCAAACGAGTCAAGTTCGACAACGGACGGGGCGAGGCCCTGTCCGGAATCATGGAATGGCCGCCCGAAGTGCCGCGAGCTTTCGCGATCTTCTCGCACTGCTTTACTTGTGGCAAGGATCTCAAGGCAACGGTACGGATCAGTCGTCGACTTGCGGAACATGGATTGTGCGTTTTGCGTTTTGACTTCACGGGTCTCGGAGACAGTGAAGGAGACTTTTCGCAATCGAACTTTACAACCAATTGCCTGGACGTTCAGGCGGCTGCCCTGTACCTTGAACTGGAGTACGCGTCTCCCGCCTTGTTGGTCGGGCACAGTCTTGGGGGGACGGCGTCAGCAATCACAGCCGACAAGATCGAGTCAGTGCGAGCCGTTGTGACAATCGCATCGCCAGGTTCGACAAGGCGTCTCGCGGGTTTCCTGTCGGATTCGAATCCGAAAATCGCGGCGGAAGGTTTCGGAACAGTGACAATTGGCGGTTTCAGTTATTTGCTGCGGCGGCAGTTGCTGGAGGACTTGCAAGGTTACGACATCGAGACCGGGATCGGCCAATTGCGGAAACCCATCCTGATGTTTCACTCGCCGTCAGACTCGACTTTGCCGTACAACTGGGGATTGCGAATGTTCGAGGCTGTAACCAGTCCCAAATCGTTTGTGACACTTGACGGGTCGGATCATTTACTGGTCGACAGGCCGGACGACGCGAATTATGTTGCCGATATGATTCAGGGATGGAGTTCTCGTTACCTTTAGGATTTGCGCTTGCGCCAGCCTTTCTCAGGCTTGAGTTGCGGGATTCGTTTTGGACGGGCGACCATTCCTGAGCGAAAAACGTATTTTCACGTCAGGAATCGCCGATTGGACCTATTAACGTTTGGCAACAAATTCGCTAGAATCTGGCACTCAATTCAAACAACAAGTATTATTATCGATCGCGGAGATTTTGGTTCGATGGCCAAAGGCAAAAAGAAACTGGAAGTCGTTCACCTCGTCTGCGAAGAAACCGGCGACTACAACTATACGCTTCGTCGCAAGTCCGGTGGCGAAAAGCTGAAACTTAAAAAATACAGTGCTCGCTTGCGCCGACACACGGTCCACAACGAAAAGAAAAAGTAACCGTTCCGTTCATTCCAACGGAAGGGAGCGGAACTGTGAAAAAGAAATGGATTGTCCGGCCCCATGATGCGGCCATCATCGCCTCCATCGAAAAGTGTTCGGGAGTCTCGCCAGTCGTGGCCCAATTGCTGGCGGCGCGAGGCATGCATGATCCGGCCACCATACGCAAATTCATCGACGCCCCGTTTCAGGACTTGCGAGCCCCTGCCCTTTTGCCAGGAATCGACAAGGCGACCGAGCGAATTCTTGCGGCCATCGCGGCAAATGAAAAGATAGTCATCTATGGGGATTACGACGCGGATGGAATGACCGCGTCGGCGATCCTTGTTCGATGCATCAAGCTTCTTGGAGGAAACGTCCATTCCTTTGTTCCCAGTCGAATTGACGATGGGTACGGCTTGAATGATGAAGCACTGGAGCGAATCCAAAAAGGTGGCGCGGCGCTGGTCGTGACTGTCGATTGTGGAATTGCCAGCGTTCAGGAAGCGGCAACAGCCCGTCGTCTGGGACTGGATCTGATCATTACTGATCATCACCAATATGGCAGCGAATTGCCCGATGCGGTTGCGCTCGTTCATCCTGCGTTGCCCGGCCATGAATATCCTTTTGCCGGACTCTGCGGAGCGGGAGTTGCGTTGAAGCTTGCATGGGCCCTGTGCCAAAGAAAGTCAGGCAACGAAAAAGTTGCACCGGCACATCGTTCGTTCCTGTTGATCGCGTTAGGATTGGCGGCCATCGGTACAGTCGCCGATGTTGTCCCACTCGTCGACGAGAATCGCTTGATCGTGCGGCATGGATTGACATTTATGCGGCAGGAAACGGTTATTGGGTTGACAGAACTGTTTAAGCTGAACGACCTGTCAAAAAAGCCAGCGTTTGATGCCGAAGATGTTGCGTTTTGCATTGGCCCGCGCCTCAATGCGGCGGGTCGGCTTGGGCAAGCGCAGTTGGCGGTTGAATTGCTTACGACCGATTCGCAGTCACGGGCGGAAGCGCTGGCAGAGTACATCAACCAGCTCAATAGCAGTCGCGAAAGTCTGGAGCGCAAGATCCAAAAGTCTGCTTTCAAGCTGATCACCGACAACCATTTGGAAGAAGATCCGGCTATTGTCATTGCCGACCGGGATTGGCATGTTGGCATTATTGGCATCGTTGCCGGTCGCGTTGCCGAGCACTTTAATCGCCCGGTGTTTTTGATTTCACGCGATGAAGCGGGGAACAATCCGGGCACGGGTTCCGGACGGACGGCAGGAAGCGTTGACTTGTACGAGGCCTTGTGTCATTGTCGCGAGCACCTCGTCGGTTTTGGAGGCCATCGAGCTGCCGCCGGTTTGCGAATCAACGACGATAGCATTGATGCGTTTCGTGAAGCTCTCATTCAATACGTTTCCGAAAATACCAAAGCGAATGATTTTAATCCGCGACTGGAGATTGATCTGGAAGTACCCTTGTCACATCTCACGCTGAAAACAGTTTTGGAGCTCGAAAAACTTGCTCCTTTCGGGATGGGCAACCGGCGTCCGGTGTTTTGTGCATGCGGGGTCCGAGTGACAGAACCACCACAGCGAATTGGCGGTGGCCAGCGGCACCTTTCAGCGAAACTTGCCCAACACGACATCGAGTTGAGAAGCGTCGCGTTTGGAGCTGGCGACTGGGCGGATCAACTGGACCCTGAAAACGGCATGTACGATTTCGTGTTTCGCCCGATCATCAATCATTTTCGCGGTCGGCGCAGCGTAGAACTGCAGTTGATCGATTTTCGCGAAAGTGCCGTGACCGTTGCCGCGACGGATTAACGAGTTGCAATGTATGGGCCAATAAATCGATGGACTGCCAATGTTCCGCGGAATCATTTCAGGAAGAACGATTTGAACAAGCTGCTGGTCACGATCGTCAAATACGGAATCTCGTTTTGCATCCTTGCATGGCTGTTTTGGCAAGCCTGGCAGACCAATCAGTTTTCAGTTTTGTGGCAAGGAAAGAAAAATTACATTTGGCTGGCGATTGCACTGTGTTCCGGTATCGGTGTCTGTCTTGTCGCTTATTATCGCTGGTACGTGTTGGGTCGGGCGCTCGATTTGAAGTTCACGGTTTTGGACGCGATTCGACTGGGGTTCCTCGGCAACTTGCTGAACTTGTTATCAGTTGGCGTGCTGGGCGGCGATGCCGTCAAAGCCGTTTTTCTTGCCCGACAAGAGCCGGGTCGAACTGCCGAAGCGGTTGCCTCTGTGATTTTTGACCGGGCGATCGGATTGTTGACGATGTTTGCATTCGCGGGAACGGCCTGGTGGTTCACCGAATTCTCGACCAGCAGCGCCGTGAATGCGATTGAAAACAAGGCGATGAATTTCATTTGCCAGTTTTCAATGGTGATGTCAATCATCGGCCTGGCGGGACTCGGTGTGTTGTTTTTGACACCCCGGCTTACCAGGACCGGGTTCTACAAACGCGTGTCGCGAAGTCCCGGAATTGGCGGATTGTTCAAGAAGATGGTTGGTGTGGGGCTCGTCTATCGCAATCGGTTTCCGGCAGTCATTCAGGCGTTGTTGTTAAGCGCGATCGTAAACCTGATGTTTGCTACGACTTTTTATGGAATTGCGGCGGGCCTTACCGAGTCGCATCCAACCTTTCGGCAACACCTGGTGATATCGCCGATTGCCATGGTTGCCAACGCGATTCCGCTGCCGGGCGGTCTGGGCGGAATGGAAGCGGCAGTCACCTGGTTTTATCGGGCGTTTTCCAGCGAATCGATGCCAGGAAACAACGGGTTCGTTGTTGCAATTGGATTCCGCTTGATTTTGCTGATTACTGCGGCGATTGGATTGGTTATTTACCTATCCAGGAAATCAGAAATTCGCGAGCTGTCGAAATCCAACATGACGTAGATCCTTAAACGGAACCAACGGAATCGACGGATACCACCCTGGAATTGATCAGGCGGCAGATTCATATCCGTCTGAGGTTCTGTCCGAGGCTGTTTGCGAATTCGATTGCCCCAGGACGATGGCGGAATCAACAGCGGGGATTTCCTCTTTCGACGGGTTGTACTCTTCCAAAAGTGCCAGGATTCTGGCGTTCAACAGATCGATGTCTTCAAGGAGCTGAGCTTGACGATTATCGATCAGGCGTATGGTCTCAACATCTGCTGGGGCGAATTCGGACAATGGGTTACCCGACGAATTTTTGAAGCCAATTGAACCTCGAACAGAGAGGATATCGGTTGAATCTGGCCAACACCCCCATGAAGTATCAGGTTGTCCTGCTCACGAAAACTGGGACGTTTGGGGCATTGGAGCGGAAAATAACGCCCCAACAGGGGAATGGAATGGGTCGTTTCATTGAATCATCAAATTCCAAAACGTCGCTGGACAGATGTATTGGCAGAGCATTACAATTGCCAGCTTGCCTTTGGCTGAAAAAAAGCCGAATTGTGAGAGTTTTTGGGTTAGCCTGCCCAGGTAATTCGCGTCGGATTACCGATAGTCGTAACAATGATTACGGGGAGGACAATTTACGGAGAAAATATGGTTAAGTTGCAAGTTAGAGAAAAGGAGTCGATTCAGGAGGCTGTTCGTCGATTCCGCAAAATTGTCGAACGAAGCGGAATCAAGAAGGAAATGCGACGTCGGGAATATTACGAAAAACCAAGTGAAACCAATCGGCGGGCACGTCTTCGTGCCGAGCGTCGCAACGAGCGAACGCGAAAGGTGACCCGTTAATCCGGTCCTTATTCGGACCATTCTCTGAAACGGGATGAGCATGTCGGGGAGTGGAATTCGCGCGGATTGACGTCATGGGTCCAGCCTTTTAATCCGGTGGGCCCAACAAGCGATTGCATTGCTTCAGGAAAAGGGCCCGGGAACGGGATCCTTTTTTCATGCGCAGTTGACGAGATTCGACTTTGTGCCCGGTTGCATTCCTGCCTTGGCAGTTTTTTGTCCGGGTTAGTTGATTTCCGGCGACTTGTGGCAGCTTAATCGGCAAAATCGGATTGATCTCTCCAGGGCAACCGAACTTCTTTGGAAGAACCTTTTTCCATTCGCTATTGATGACCTACGGTTTCAGCGATGAATGAATTTCCCCCCAGGGCTACTGATACAGCCCAGGGCGGCGGAACCAGGTTTGTAACCGAATGAATTGAAAGGTTTATTGATGTCACGAAAAATGCGACGTCAACATTGGGTTGACTCAAGTGTTCAGGGAACACTTGTCCGGAGAATCCTTACGCACTGGTGTGCCTTCTTTGCCGTCACAATAATTTGTGTCCTGGTAATGAATATTCTGCTCGGCAGTCCCGAACAGCCCGTGAGTGAGCGGATCAACGCGTCCGGATCCGGGTTGGTTTTGATCGCCATTATTATGCTGGCCTTATTTCCGGCATTTGCATTGGACACGATTCGCTTTAGTAACCGGTTCGTTGGACCGATCGCCCGATTGCGTCGTTACATGCGGGAATTAGCGGCTGGCGAACCGATTAACGCACTCACGTTTCGCGATAACGACTTCTGGGGTGATGTCGCTGACGAATTCAACGTGATCGCCTTGAAAGTCAAGGACCAGGCGAGCGAAATTGAATCGTTAAAAGAGCAACTGGCCCAGTCCAGCAAGGCAACCGTCTAGAACGATCCATCCCAAAACAATACAAGCGAAGTACCATGTGTTCATTCATCGAAACTCCGAGCCTGCCAAACTCGCGAACGAATTGGCTTAACCGCCGATGCCGCCTGAAACAAGGGGCAGCAACTACGGAATTGGCCTTGTGTTTGCCACTGATCGTTCTGGTGGCCTTTGGTGCTGTCGAAGGTGCGAGCATGATCTTTTTGAAACAGATGCTGGTTCAATCGGCCTACGAAGGTGCAAAGGTGGCAATTCAACACAACTCTACGAACGAGGAAATCGAAACGGCAACAACCGCCGTACTCGTCGGACGGACTTTGGACAACGCAATAGTCGAAACCAACCCGAGTAGCGTCGAATCCGCCAGTCGCGGCGACCACGTAATCATACGGGTATCCGCCCCTTCCGACTCCAACAGTCTTTTCCCTTTTGGCTTTTTTCGAAATCAAAGTATCACCGGTACAGCGGTGATGGTCAAAGAGTAGCCGTCGCTGGCTAGCCCAAACAAAATCAAGTCGGAATTCTGCTGCACGCAATCAGGAATAACAAAGATGACCATCCGATCAAAAGTGTACACCCTCCAGGCGAAGTCCCGGCGACCAGGCGCAATGCTGGTATTGGTCGCCTTTATGTTGATCATTTTATTTGTCGCCGCTGCGTTTGCAATCGACGTTGCCTACATGCATTCAACGCGAGCAGAACTTCGAACCGCGACGGATGCAGCAGCCCGGGCGGCCACCGAGGCACTTGGCAGATTACAGGATACCGAAGCGGCGATTGATGCCGCCCTCGAATTGGCAGCCGCGAATACCGTTGCCGGACGACCCCTGTTGCTGGATCGTAGCGAAATTGTTGCTGGTTCCCATGTTGTTGATTCGGGCGGAAAATTCCAGTTCGTCGAGAATGGTAATCCAGTCAATTCCATCCGGGTTGTTGGCCGTCGAACGGCCGATTCTCCCTCAGGTCCGGTGCCCCTTTTCTTTGGCCCGTTGTTTGGCGTATCCGATTTTCAACCTGTTCAGCAAGCGACTTCCTGCCGGCTTGACCGTGACATTGCATTGGTGCTCGATGTTTCCGGATCCATGAACAGCTTTGGACGGTTTCCCGCTCTCAAAAATGCCCTCACCGTGTTTCTTGACGAACTGGATTCCATGCCGCAGGAAGAATTCGTATCCTTGTCGGTTTACAGTACGACATCAAGGAAACTGGTGGATATGACTGAGAATTTCGAAACGATTCGGACTGCGTTTGACAACGAAATTGCCAGCGGCTTTACGGCGATTGGACTTGGACTGCGAACGGGACTGGATTCAATCGCCAATGATCCTCTCAGTCGCGAGTTTGCATACAAGGAAGTGATTTTGATGACGGATGGAATTCACAATACAGATATCAGTCCGGAACTGGTTGCTCCGGAAGCCGTGGCAGCCGGAATAACTATTCACACGGTCACATTCGGCAGTGATGCCAATCAAACACTTATGCAACAAGTAGCCGAATTAACTGACGGAATTCACCTGCACGCCGATACCAACCAGCAACTCATTGATGTCTTTCGCGAAATCGCTCTGCAAATTCCGATTATCCTGATCGATTAGCAATCGCCAGTCGCTGCCATATCACCAACATCAAGCCACAGAATATTTCCATGACAAAATACTCTCACCAGACAACCGTTGCGACTCGCCGCACAGGCGTGCACCGCCCACGTTGCGGGGCCACCGTTGTGGAAATGGCGATGTGCATGCCGATCCTGTTTCTGTTGCTGTTTGGATGTTACGAATTTGCACGCACCAACATGATGCGCCACGCGATCAACGCGGCAGCCTACGAAGCAGCGCGGACGGGAATTACGCCAGGTGCAACGGTCGCCGATGTCGAGGCATCCGCCAATTTCATTTTGGCGACAGTGGGCGTTCGCAATTTTGAAATCGAAGTGACACCCAATCCCATCGAATTTCGATCCAAACGGGTCAATGTCGCAATTCATTTGCGAGTGAGCGAGAACACCACGATTCCCATGCTCTACAACAAGAACACCGAGCTGCTCGCGGAATGCTCGCTAAAACGCGAAGGTGGTTTCTAGTACGAGTGGCCTGATTTCCGTATTCGCGAGTATCGACATTACGACGGATACTTCATTCAAAAAGCCCGATCCATGCTGACTATCGGCTGGTCTCAAAACTCAATCCGACGCAACCATCCGGCGTCTGGACTTCGTTTTTCCCGCTGAGCGCCTGTGGCGAACGTCTGCATCGGACTCGGGTTTACCGGAAAGTTTACAAAGACTGCCGCCAATAATCGTTCGGCATCGCTGTTATTCCCGATTCGCAACGGTTCGAACAAATGTTGTTCAAAAACGGTTCCGCTTCCCCAGTAAGTACCCATTCCGGCTGCTGTACATAAAAGCAGAAAGTTCTGAACGGCAGCAGCCGTTGCTGCCAGGTGCTCATTGTTGATTTGCTGCATTTTCGACGGCGAAACGAGTCGATCGTCTTCAAGTTTTTGAGGGAGCCAGTTGAACAAGGCAACTCCGCCGCAAGCGCACAGCATGCTTGCCAGTTTGTTCCCCGGTTTCAAATCCGGAATCAATCGCTCGACTGCTTTCGCCAGATTCCGGCACGAACCGTAATCCAGCCAGTAAACCCTTCATGGCTCGGCCAGATTTGCATGTTTGCGATCGTAGTGAAACGGTGCCCACCCGGCGTCAATCAATGATTGCCAGACTAACGGTTCGAACTTATTCAGTAATTCCGTAGAAAATGCCAGCGGTCTTTCCGGGTCGACAAACACTTTTT
This sequence comes from Pirellulaceae bacterium, assembly GCA_031414755.1. Classification (GTDB taxonomy): domain Bacteria; phylum Planctomycetota; class Planctomycetia; order Pirellulales; family Pirellulaceae; genus CAJQPP01. Next base: position 97,853 of record JANNWJ010000026.1, read on the forward strand.
CAGTTTTTCGCTCGCGGATGATTCGCCGAAGTACTTGCCAGTCGTTTTCCATTTATGGATTCCTTAATGTCAGACTTTGCCAGACATGTTCCCGGCAGGTCCGGGCCCGGAGCCGGCCCAACGGTCACTTTCTCAATTTTTGCAAGGTGATAAAATGCCTGTCGTTATGCAATAGGGGAGAAGCCGACACGCTCGAGTCCTGTTGGACAGCCTAATACTCTTTGGAAAATACTCACTGGAAAATCCATTATGAAGAAACTTGTTTTTGCCTGTTTGATTTTCGGAGCAACTTTGATGCCGATGGTGGCTTCGATAGTTTGTGCCCAACAACCGACACTCCGCACGGAAATCGAGGGGATCTCGGAATATCTGCTGGAAAACGGCGTACAGCTCCTGCTTTTCCCGGACAACTCCAGGCCCACCGTGACGGTGAATATGACAGTGCTGGTCGGCTCGCGGAATGAAGGCTACGGCGAAACGGGCATGGCGCACCTGCTCGAACACATGTTGTTCAAGGGTACTCCAACACACAAGGACATTCCGAAACTGCTCAAGGATCGCGGTGCCATCGATATGAACGGAACCACATGGGTGGACCGCACCAACTACTACGAAACCTTGCCGGCAAGTGATGACAATCTGGAGTTTGCAATCCGTTTGGAAGCGGACCGCCTGGTTAACAGCTTGATCGATGCTAATGAATTGGCCACGGAAATGACCGTCGTTCGCAATGAATTCGAGATGGGTGAGAATTCGCCGTTCGGAATTCTTAACCAGCGAATGATGGCGGTGGCGTACGAGTGGCACAATTATGGAAAATCGACGATCGGAAACCGCAGCGACATCGAACGAGTTCCTGTCGTCAACTTGCGAAAGTTCTACGAACGGTTTTATCAACCCGACAATATTTCGTTGGTGATTGCCGGCAAGTTCGATTCCGAAAAGGCACTGGTTTGGGTTCAGGAATATTTCGGTACACTTGAAGCACCCAAAGACCGGCGTGATGGCACCTGGACAGAGGAACCGGCCCAGGATGGCGAGCGAAATGTTATCCTGCGCCGTGTCGGTGATGTTCCCGTGGCAGGTGTTATCTATCACATCCCTGCAGCGGCCCATCCGGAGTTTGCCGCAACCGAAGTGCTCGGAAATATTCTCGGTCAGGAACCTGGGGGCCGGTTGCACAAGGCTCTTGTTGAGCCGGGTTTGTTTAGCAGTATTTCCGCAGGCGGAATGGCGACACATGACCCCGGAACGATGATTGCCATGGGCCAGGTCAGCGAAAACACGGAGCCGGACGCTGCCCTGTCAGCACTTTTGCAAACCATCGAAAACCTCGGTGCGTTTACGGATGAGGAGGTCCAGCGATCAATTCAGGAATTGCTAAAGTCGCGTGAAGACTTGCTGGCCGATAGTCAGGCACTGGCAATTGAACTGAGCGAATGGACCGCTTACGGCGATTGGCGGCTGTTTTTCCTCCATCGCGATCGACTGGAGATAGTCAATGCGGCTGATGTTGCAACCGTGGCAGCCAAATACTTGCGGCGGGACAACAGGACAACCGGGCTGTTCATTCCGGTCGAAAAAGTCGAACGTATTGCGATTCCTGGAACGCCGTCAGTTGACGCCATGGTCGCCGATTACAAGGGACGCGCCCGCATCGCGGAAGGGGAAGAGTTTTTGCCAACACCCGAAAATATTGCTGCCAAAATGAGTTCGGGCGAACTGGAATGCGGAATCAGGTATTCGGTTTTGCCTCGTAAAACCCGGGGCGAAACCGTGGTTCTCGATTTGGCGCTCCGATTCGGTAGCGAAGTATCGTTGGCCGGAAGGGCATCCGCCTGTGAGATGTTGTCTACGGTGATGATGCATGGTGCCGATGACATGAATTACCAGCAACTCAAGGATTATCTGGACGCCAACCGCATTTCATTATCACTCTCCAGTTCACCGGGTCTATTGGAAGTGAATATCGAAACGCGCCGCGAGTATCTCGACGAAGCGATTGATGTACTTGGCAAGGTCTTGCGTCAGCCGTTGATGCCCGAGGACCAGTTTGAGATCGCCCGACGTGAAATGATCGCCAATTTGAAGAACGGGATTTCTGATCCCCAAATGCTGGCCATCAATCGGTTTCAAAGGGAACTGGATCCCCAGCCTGTCGATAACATCCGATATATTCCAACCATCGAGGAATCAATTCAACGAGCCGAATCCTTGTCTCTGGACGAGATCAAGTCGCTGCATCAACAGTTTCTCGGTGCCTCAAATGGTGAACTGGCGATTGTTGGCGATTTCGATGTGAAGCAAGCGCTTGCTCAACTGGACAATGTATTGTCCGGTTGGACGTCCACGGAGTCGTATGGTCGCATCGAAAGTTCAGCCAACACCGACGTGCCAGGACAGCGAATTGATATCGAGACACCGGACAAGGCCAATGCCCTGTATGTTGCCGGCTTGTCGGAAAAATTCCGTGACGATGATCCGGATTACGAAGCGATGGTTTTGGCAAACTATATCCTTGGCGGCGGCGGTTTATCTTCGCGACTTGCCAATCGAGTCAGGCAACAGGAGGGATTGTCATACGGAGTCGGTTCTAATTTCCGGGCCGACGACATGGATCCCGAGGGAGTATTCCTGATCTTCGCCATTTCCGCACCTGAAAACACCGAGAAAGTAGTCAGCGCCGTTCAGGAAGAAGTGCTACGGTTCCTCGACAGTGGTGTAACTGGCGAAGAAGTGATGGCCGCCCGCAACAGTTATCTGGAAACGATTCAGGGCAATCGCGCCGACGACGGCAATCTTGCCAGCCTGTTGCGGTCGCAATTGCAAACGAATCGCAATATGGACTTTGTTTCCGCCCGCGAAGATCGCTACCGCGGACTGACCAAGGACCAGGTCGACGCGGCGATGCGCAGGATCGTCGATCCCAAACGGCTGGTCATCGTGACCGCCGGTGACTTTGCCAAGGTTAAATCGTCGGCCAATCAGGCAGATAATGGCTTGCCCGGTTCCGACGAGAAATCGGACAAGTAGAAAAAGAAAAAGGGATTAGGCTACTTTTTCATGCTGTTGCAATTGCGTCTCCGGACCCGATTACTTGCATCAACCAAAGGTCTTCTTGATGCAACCATTTCGCGCGGAATCAATGGGCGAAGCTATCGGTCTGAAAGGGTGGGCTGGTCAGGAGACCAGCCCACAACAAGGTTGTGACGACAACGAAGGGCTGAAACGAAACGACTTTCGCCTGGTGTTCCCGCTGAACCAGCATCAACGGCCTCGCAAAAAATTACCGACAAAACTTGCCATCGACTTCCCGTTGTTTTTAGCCCAGGCCATCATTGCCCAAGTGCTCATTCAAGAGAGAGGGTCAGGGAGTTGCACACAGCGTTACTCAAACCCGCAACTTCCCTGGGCGGTGTGCATGCGGCCGTCGGGGTGTTGGCCGGGGAGGTCTTCGGAGTACCAGCGATCAAGGACAGAGCGCCAGCCGTTCATGTCTTTGGCCGTGGCAAATTCCTTGCGGACCTGTTCATAGTCCGGATGAAGTATTGAGTACTTGATTCCGAACTTTCGCATGATGGGACCGACGCGCTGCTCGCCGTACAATCGGGCGGCCAGCGAGAGATGCTCCAGAATGGTTTCACGCTGTTCGGGTAACCGGGGTGGCTCGGGAAGTGGCAGTCCGCTGGCCAGTGCCCGGGCTTGTGAAAAAATCCAGGGGTTGCCGATTGCACCGCGCGCGACGGTAACGCCGTTCACGCCCGTTTCCGCTATCATTCCGAGACAATCCTGCGCGGTAAACAAATCACCGCTGCCAAGGATGACACGGTCGCCAACATGCTGTTTGACGTCGCGCAGAAAATCCCAACGGCTGGGACCAACGTATCGTTGCTCGACGGTTCGCCCGTGTACGGTGATGGCGGCCACACCCATTTGAAATGCGCCATCGAGGATTTCGAAGAACCGGTCACGACTTTCCGCTGTGTCATCAATGCCGCGCCGCATCTTGACCGTCACCGGAATGTGATCCGGGACGATCTTGCGAGTCGCTTTGACAATTTCCAGAGCGATATCCGGTTGACCCAGATGAAAACCGCCACGGCATCGACCAAGTACTTTGCGAACAGGGCAACCAAAGTTGATATCGATCACATCAAATCCGGCTTCCACAAGTTTGTATGCGCCGGCAGCGAATTGTTCCGGTTCGGCACCCATCAATTGACCACCGACGGGATGTTCCTCATCGCTGATATGCAGAAAATGACTCGTTCTTGAACGGTCTTTTAACTCCACCAGGAACTTGTCGAGCATGACTTCGCACAATGAGTACGACGCACCATGACGGCGGGCCAGTACGCGCATTGGCCAGTCACTATATCCCGACAAAGCGGCCTGCACGACGGGAAATCCGACGACGACTGGTCCAATCGCCAGGTCAGGCAGTTGTTGAGGCGTTACCAAAGGATTGATCATTGAATTTGGGGGATGGCCGTTAAATGGTCGAATGAAGTGAATTGAAACAGGAAAAGTTCAAAATTGCGCAGAAAATATTGTGATTGTCAAATGTGAGATTGAAATTGGTTTGCTGTTTGGGACAAAATGCCCGTTACAAAGTTCGGCGTTTTTGTGAGCTGAACGTCATCGCAGGAATATTATGGAACCCGTTTGTTCTTTGTAACAGCAACTTTTGGAATAGAGTTTTACTGGCACCATGCTGGACGCAATCTGGAAATACTGGCCTTGGGCAGTTGTTGGTCTGATGGCGTTTGCCGCCTTTATGCTGCTTCGGTTGCTGCGTGGCCGCGAGCAAACGCCCTATTCGCGTCGGCGGCGGCTGGTAACGCGAAGCGAGTTGGTGTTTTATCGAGTATTGCAGGACGCTGTCAACAATGACTGGGAAATCTTTGCCATGGTTCGGATTGCGGACTTGTTGTCCGTGCCTAAAGGAACCGACAATCACCGATCCTGGCTCAATAAGATCCTTTCGAAGCATATCGATTTCGTGATTTGCGACAAGGACTCGCTGGAAGTCCTCGCCGGAATCGAGCTGGACGACCCGTCCCACCTGCAGCCAGCACGAATACAGCGGGACAAATTCGTCAACGCGGCTTTTGATGACGCGGGACTACCGTTGTTGAGAATTCCAACTGCCGATGGCTACGAGGTTTCAGCAATACGCAAGATGCTGGATAAAGTGATCGAATAAGTGGACAAATTGCCATTGGCACTAATCAAGTCTCCATTCGCAACTCGCCATGCGTGAAGTTCAATCGCGTTGCAGGCGGACTATTTTTCCAGGCCCAAAGTTACCGGCAAATCAAGCGGGAGTTCCAGCTCCACTGTCGACTGAAAATAGCGAACGCGTGCCGACAGTTTTTCTGTTTTGCCGGTGACGGTGTAACTGCGGGAATATGTCATTTCACCTGAAAAGCCGGATTCGTATCCGCCGGACGACGATGACTCCATTTTCTTGCCCGACGCGTCAAGAAACGTGATCTCGGCAATGGTATCCAGCGAACTGGATGATTCGAAGCTCATTGACCAGCCATCTTCACCGTAGGGGTTGGCCTCGATCTCGGAAATCTTGACGTCGACGTTGCCAAGTTTCAATTTCGCCCCTTGCTCCAGTTCAATCGCCACATCTTCCGTTTTTTCATCTTTGGCCACGACAAGTACTATTTTGCCTTTTACCTGAATCTGGTCTGCCCCTTTGGGTGGCAAGCCACTGGCGTTGACCGGAATAGTTACCGTATGACCGTCATCGCTGATGTTTGTACCAAATCCAAAATTGCTGAAGCTGCTTTCGTTTACGATGTCATTACCTTTTTCATCAAGTATCTTCACTGACGTCTTTTCCTTGTCACCATCTTTTGCAAGTCCGGTAAAGAACATCTTTTCGTTGCGCACTTGCACGTAGACTTCGGTTCCCGGCTGGCGACCCGGAATGGCGGCTCCGCCAAATTCGCTATCCGGATCGGGCAAGGAGACCGACACGCCTACAACCTTGATTGTTGTTTCGGTTTGCGCATTGATGGATTCAGGCGTGCTCAAACACACCAAACCGACAAACAGAAAGGAAAACAATGAATTTATAAAAACCGAACAGCAGGCGACTTTCATGACTTGACTCCAATGGAAGCACAACAACCGGAGCGGCCTGGATTCAGAAGCTGTTCCAGCCGCCCGGTTTTCGGGTCCATTATGCCACATGCCCAACGTTTGAAAATCGGGAGGCTGAAAAATGCGAAGCAGGAGAAGTACCCGGCGGTTTGGCAGTCGGGGCCGAGAACCAGTATTCGCCCCACCCTCCAATCACGGGTCACTGAAATCCCGCTAGTTTTTGTGGTTATGTCCGGAGTGGTCGTCTTTTCCGTGGTCGTGGCCTTCATGTTCATCAGCCGGGTGGTCATGCCCCGAGTGGGCATCGTGTCCATCAGCAGAATGATCATGTTCTGTTTCAAAGCCGGATTTGTTCAGCCAATCCTGCCAGACGTGTGCTGCATTTGCATTGGGCAGGGCGATCGTGTTCCAGTTGGGACAACGAATTTTTGCGTCAATGTGGTCGCCATGATTGTCGATGGCGACTTCACAGCCAATCAGCTCGTACGTCTCCTTAAGTATTTTCGCCTCGTCGGCATTACGCGCATGAATCGTTTTCCAGTTCGCCAATCGAACTTTGACGACTGGCATTACGGATGATTCAGACGGGTTGAGCACAACCGTTTCGAACTCGTTGCCGACCAACCAGGTATGCCATTGTTGAGATTGCTCGTCATTATCGACGCTAACTGTTTTCCAGCCCGGGCATCGAAAGGAGATATCGACATGTCCGCCATGATTGTCTTGTTTGACTTCGCAACCAATTTTCTGAAGTGTTGCAATCAAATCGGTTGTGGCGGGAGTTCCATCGCCGTGAATCGTACGCCAGTTGGCCATGCGAAACCCGACTTTTTTTATAATGACTTGTTCGGCAGCGGGTTCGGCAATCCCGGTTTGTTGACCGCTAGTTGCTGGCTGCACAACTGATTCTGTTTGTGCGGCGGTATCCATGGATCCAAAAAGTACAAGACAAAGTGCCAGTATTATGGTTAAGGCGAAAGTGCGTTTCATAATCAATCCTTTGTGAAAAATGGTTAAGTTCCCGAAGTCCAGAGTCCAGAGCACGTAAATGCGCTGACTCATGAGTCAGTTAATACGACGTCGGCTTCAAAAAGTTCGAACGGCCAGTAGTCGGCAAATGACTCCCAATCCATAACAGCTCAAAAAATCCTGAACGGCACTAATGTTTTGTTACTCCTTAAAATTGGGGTGTCACTGGCTATGCCAGTGCCTCATTAACTGAAGCAACCAGTACCAACACTGGCAGAGCCAGTGGCACACAACCCTGATTCCAGGCTGTAACGCAGCACTAGGCTATGTCAGAAAACTCGTATTGTATTGACGAATCGAAAAATGCGAAACTTTGTTTTTCGATTTTTGTTTTACAAGGACGGACTATCATGGCACGGAATCGCTTGACGGACAAACAGTGGAATTTGATTAAAGACG
>JANNWJ010000027.1:0-29476 GCA_031414755.1 Pirellulaceae bacterium
ACCGCGCGCAGTGATTCGAGCACGTCAACGGCGGGTTTTCCGTCGAGGACACGGTGGTCGAAAGTTAAAGTCAGACGCGCGTTGCCTTTGATGCAGAATTGATCGTATCCCAGGGTGGTGGTACAGGGACCGAGGTGCCACGTTCCGAGTGTATTGCGAAATCCTGAAAGACTCATACCGAATGTTCCCATGAGTTTGGCGCGAGATGCCGGCATCCAGCGAGTCAACAACGACCAGCCGAAGCGTCGGACAAGCCACGGCATTTTCGAAAAGCGGATTTGATGCCGGAAATGTTTTATCTGCCTGGCCGGCAGCCTCCGGTAATTATCAAACTGCTCCTGTAGTTGAGCGAGTGAATAATTTTCGGGTTGATTGAACCGGGCAAAGATTAATTGTTCCCGGCCGTCCACTTCGCGACTGATCGTCAGAACGCAAACATTTTCCGGGTGCTCGTAATAGTGCTGTCGTGGCAACCCGACATAAACCCTTCGAAGCAAAGGATTATCCCTGGCGACGATAGCATAAGCCCGCATCATCAACACCGGCCATGAAATCCTCGGTCGCGCCATACGCTTCAGATGGACAAGCTCGGCAAGCTCAATCGTACGCTCAATCGGGGCGATTGGCATCTGCCGCGCAATCGCGATCACATCGCAAACAAGGCGACGATCATTCGTCATCGAAACAGACTTGCCGCGTGCCATCCTTGGCCCCGGTAAAAGTGCGAATTAATCGTAGGGGAATATCGCAAAACCAGCCCGACAAACCAATGGGAATTCCCGTTTGAAAACGCCATGCAAATTGACGCTAGCAGGAAAGCAGAGAGTTCCTGGTTAATCCATTTTACGCGGACGGGGGACTTGTCCACGTTGAGGTCTCCCGCTGCCACCCGCTTTACCACGTCGCCCTTTCCCACCTTTTTTTCCCGATTCCGATGAAGCAAAACTGGAAAGCGGCTCACCAATCGAATCCTGCATCCTGGAAATCCTGTCGCGGAGCGCGGCGGCTTTTTCGAAGTCAAGTTCCTCGGCGGCATGCATCATTTCATCTTGCAATTCGGCCAAGTACTCTTCTGTAATGTAAACGACTTCGCCAGCACTGCTGGCCGCGTCGGTTACGGATTGATGCGACTTTCTGTCGGCTTCGATACCGCCGCGAATCTCTTTTGCTATTGAGTATGGAATAATTCCGTTGGCGGTATTGAATTCTTCCTGCATTTTTCGGCGGCGACGTGTCTCTTCGATGGCGGAACGCATCGCTTCCGTTACCTGATCGGCATAAAGGATCACTTTCGCGTTCACGTTTCGGGCACTTCGGCCAATCGTTTGTATCAATGAGGTCTCACTTCGCAAAAAACCGGCCTTGTCCGCATCGAGGATCGCGACCAGCGACACTTCTGGCAAGTCGAGACCCTCTCGAAGCAAATTCACTCCAACAAGCGCTTCGTGGCGACCCGCCCGTAAATCCTGCAGCAATTCAACTCGTTCAAATGCATCAAGCTCACTGTGTAACCACTTGCATGCGATCCCGTTTTCGCAAAGGTATGCCGAAAGGTCTTCCGCCAGCCGTTTCGTCAAGGCGGTCACCAACACTCGATCGCCCTGGTCACGCCGCTCGCGAATCTGTTCAAGCAAGTGCAATACCTGACCCCGCGCCGGGACGACTTCGATTTCCGGATCGAGCAAACCGGTTGGTCGGATGACTTGTTCGACAATCTCGCCACCGACTTTTTCCAGCTCATAATTACCCGGCGTGGCCGACACGTAAATCGCCCGATAGCTCTTGTTTTCCCACTCTTCGAATTTCATCGGTCGATTATCGAGGGCGCTAGGCAATCGAAACCCGTGTTCGACCAGAGTCGTCTTCCGCGATCGGTCACCATGATACATGGCGCGGATCTGCGGTACTGTCACGTGCGACTCATCAACGATTAACAAGAACTCATCCGGGAAAAAATTGTACAGCGAATCGGGTGCCGAACCTGGCGGCTTGCCGGAAAGCGGGCGGCTGTAGTTCTCGATACCAGGGCAGTGCCCCACGGCTTCCAGCATTTCGATATCAAAACGGGTCCGTGCGCTAAGCCGTTGCGCTTCGAGCAGTTTGCCGACTTCGCGAAAATGAGACAACTGTTCGTCGAGTTCCTTCTTGATTTCCTGAACAGCGGCCTTGATGCGACTCTCCGGTGTCACAAAGTGTTTGGCGGGATAAATGAACAACTGGTCGCGTTTCTCAAGCACTTCGCCAGTCAATGGATTGATATAGGACAGCTGATCGATTTCGTCCCCCCACAATTCAATTCGATAAGCGAACTCTTCATAGGATGGCCAGACCTCGACACAATCGCCTCGCACCCGGAATTTCGAACGATCGAACGCAATATCATTACGTTGATACTGAATATCAATCAAACGGTTCAACATATCGTCGCGATCGATCGTTTCGCCCTTGCGAAGTGCCACCATCATCCGTTTGTAGTCTTCCGGCGAACCCAACCCATAAATACTTGAAACACTGGCCACAATAATGACGTCGTCGCGACTGACGAGTGAACTGGTGGTTGCCAAACGCAGCCGGTCGATTTCTTCGTTGATCGACGCGTCCTTTTCGATGTAGATATCGCGAGACGGAATGTACGCTTCCGGCTGGTAGTAGTCGTAGTACGAAACGAAATAGTGGACGGCGTTGCGCGGAAAGAACCCGCGAAACTCGGAGTATAACTGGGCCGCAAGCGTCTTGTTGTGCGAGATCACCAGTGTCGGTCGTTGCACGGTCTGGATCACGTTGGCCATGGTAAAAGTCTTGCCGGATCCCGTCACACCCATCAAAACCTGGGATTTTTTGCCAGCGTACCAACCATGTACCAGTTGCTCGATCGCTTCCGGCTGATCGCCTCCGGGTTTAAACGGCGCCTCAAGTTCGAAGTTCATATCGCCCAATTTAACAGGTTGGTGCAACCAAAAGTAATGACGTCATTGCCCTGATTGATCCAGGCCTGGCGATTCAATGGGGAATGGCGGCCGGGCGTCAACATGGCTCTTTGGTCGCTTGTCCCAACGCAAATACGGTTCAATGGTTTGCAAGGTTGCCGGACCGATCCCGTAAATTTTCGCCACATCATCAATTGACGTTAAGGGCCCTTGCGTCTCCCGCCACTGAACAATTTGCTGTGCCCTTGTTGGACCGATATCGGGCAACGCAGCAATTTCCGGCCATTCTGCCGAGTTAATATCAACTTGAAACACGCCGACAATGGATAGTGTGGAATCATGGTCTACAAAGTCCGGTTTCCAAATTGCTGAAATCAAGGTAAACGAAATCCAAATGGCACATAAAAAGCCAATAACAACCGCAAGCGTCGATTGATCACTCATCGATACTGGCGTTGATACTGTAGTTTCAGGCACCGACTGGCCGTCGGATCCTTCCGGGTCGAGCAATGACATGTCCCGATTTTAGCAAACATCCTTTCGCGTCGGGAGAGACGATTTACACAATTCCGGCAGTTCGCAAGGTCAATTTGGTGTCAATTGCCGAACTGAACAGCACTCAGCTACGTATCAACGAAACGCTGGTCGCCTATTGGCAACCAGCGTTAGTTGAATTGTCGATTCGAATGAAAGCGTTTTGAAAACCGATTTGGGCTAGACGATGTTACGAACCAGATTCGGACTATTCGCATCGTCCCCATCCTCGTCGCCATCAGCTTCCTCGTCGTCATCGTCGTCGCCATCATCAGCTTCGTCGCCGTCATCAGCTTCGTCGCCGCCAACATCGTCAGCGTTGTCATCCGGGTCGGATTTCGAGCGAATTCTGTCGACGTTGCGACTTAGTTCCTCGATTCGGCGGCGCAGAGCCCCAAGCTCGTCTTCCTTGTTTCTTAAAGCAGCCCGCTCGGATTCCAGTTCGCGAAACAATTGTTGAACCAGGTCGCTGTCCGGTTCAGTTTCATTTCCTTGTCGCTCATTGCGCTGTTCCAGCACACGTGCCCGTTGGGCCAAACGCCGTTCCACATCAGCCTGCCTTCGTGCCTCGTCCGATCGTCGCCTGTCGACGTCAGTACGGTTTTCTCGAGCATTGGGGCGCTGGTCATCTTGACCGTTTTCCAGTTCGTGTCGAATCCTGTCTGCTTCGCGCATGGCCCGGGTTCGATCATCGGTTTCCTGGTTTTCTGTGCCCTCATCGTCAGTTTCGCGTCCACGTTCACGAGACGTTCTCTCACGTTCCTCGATCGCCCGAAGGTAGGACAGCATTGCTTCCTCGTGAGCAGCGCCTTGTCCGTTTTCGTCAATTTCAGTTTTAGCTGCATCCATCGCCTGTTTGTACTGTTCGATCGCGTCACGATAATGCTGCATCGTTTCCTGAGCGCGGGTACGGGATAATTCAGCATTTTCCCCAGCCTGTTCATTGGATCGATCAACTCCCGACCGAAGCTTTTCAATCGCCCGACGCAATCGTACAATCCTCTGCTCGGCTTCTGCGCTCGGATCTGAATGTTCGTTGTCCCCTTCATCGTTGTGCGCTTCATGGGCATCTTGTTCGTCGTGCCCATCATGGGGTTCACTCGGTTCACCTGGTTGGTGATTATCTTGATGCGATTCAAGTTCATGCAGTGAGCTTTCAATGGCATCGCCAACGAGTCCCTGCAGGTCATCCAGCGAATCCCATGGGGCTTCATCCATGGATTGCATTCCCGATTCCATGGCGCGCTCGATCAGTTGCCCCATCGGCATTTCACCGATCATCTCCATGTTTCGTTCGACAAGTTCATGAATCTGGTCGGCGCTCATATCGCCTTGTTCCATTTCGTGAGCCCAATCCTCCCAGCGGGAAGCGTACTTTTCAGCCCAGGTTTCCCAGACTTTTTCCTGATCGTTTGCCCACTCTTGCCAATTGCCTTCGAACTGTTTCGCCCAGACTTCCCATCGTTCGGCGTGTTTTTCAGCCCATTGTTCCATACGTTGACCGTTCTCCTCGGAGAATTTTTCAAGCGCTTTCTCGTATTCGCCTCGATCAAACGAATTTTCCGACTCATCGCCAGATTCCTGGCCGATCACCGACATCGGCACGAACACCATGGCAACCGTGATTTGCCAACGAAGGAATCGATAAATTATTGACGTACGTTTCATAAGCCTTTATTCTCCAGGGGACATAAACTGATTTCAGTAATTGACAAGTTGAACGCTGAATTACAGCGAGGGAATTTCGCTGGCGGACGTATCTGCAACATCACCCAATTGTCTTAGTTGTTTCATTAGCACCTCGATTTCTTCGTTGATTTTTCGCACTTCATCGTCTTTGTTCGAAATGTTTCTGGTATCAAGTCGCAACAATCTAAGCTCAAGATCAAGTGATCTCGCCACTTGTTTCTGCTGGTTTTTGCAAACGTCGTTGTTCAAGGCCATTTCACCCAGGGGCGCGACGACATTGGTCATGAAAACCTGAGAGAAAGGGTCCGTGTACTGTTGATTGACGGAACGGGCAGTTTCCCTGTTTGAGGAAAATGTTCCTGAAGCGAATGCCGCCAGTACGACAACTCCTGCCACCGCCAGCGAAACGGTCGCAAGCCAATGACGTGACGGCGCTGCATGCGGCAATGTCAATTCACGGACGGTGTTTTTCCTGCCGACACTGACCGTAGTTGTCAATGGCCGTGAGAACTGCGAACGACTCATTTCCTTGTGCAATTGATTATCAACGTCCCGGTATTGCTGCACGGTTTGTGCACAGCCGCGGCATGAAACGATATGCTGCTGAATCTCCTCAAACTTATCTGCCGGCAACTCGCCATCGACGAACGCACTCAATCGCTCTTGAATATCATCGCCTTGCCAAGTGAGCTGACAATCGTTTCGACCTTTGTCATCGTTTGTGCTATTTGTCATGTTCCACCTGACTCTTTGATCGGTTATCGGAGCGAAATCCTTCCAAATCAGCCGACAGTTGCCGGCGCGCCCGGAATATCCATGTTCGCACCTGATTCCTGGTGCATTGCATCACCGTGGCGATTTCGTCGTATGACAATTCACCGGCAACGCGCAGACTCAGTGCATCGGCCCACGACTGTGGTAGCCGCGCAATCGCTTCTCGCAAATCAACGCACAAGTCGTACAATTCCAGTCGTTGCGAAGCATCCTGATGCGGACTCAACGGCTCGTCAATCGAATTCAAGGTAACGGTTTGATCTCTTTTTTTCCGTCGCAATAGGTCGAAAGACTGATTGCGAACGATCGTAAACAACAAAGCAGCAGGATTCGCATCGGCGGAAACCGCTGCGCCCTTCGATTCGCGCTCTGCCAATTTGCAAAACGCATCCTGTACGACTTCGTCTGCGTCAAAATCGCAACCGGTCAACCAGCGCGCATATTTCCACGCTTGCTGGCGATACTCCGGAAACAAGGCCGCAATCATCATGTAAATCAGTCAATGCCAGATCCGAATGTGTTGGTTGCGATTTTAATCGCCACCCAACGAATTTCAGAATTATAGTCCTGAAATCCCTGTTTCAATAAAGTGCACAGCGAGCGAGGGTTGCTGAAAAAATCCATGGCCGGAAATGCGTCCGTCCAGATTACAAGACGATTGGCGCATTCTGGAGTCGCAACAAGTCGGATGGTAATCCTGAGAATTCGCCGATTTCCTGAAATTATTGCCAAAGCGGTGCAAACTGGCGGCATAATCCTGTTGGGCGGATCATATTGTTTACGCCATAATAGGAGAACGATGCCGAATTGGCGTACGAAAGCGCTTTTTACGAGTAGATCCAGCGAATGCCCTTACTTGAACGAACTCGTTGGCTCGACCAACGGCTCGCGGCACCGATGTTTTCAGCATCGCTGGTTGTGCTTGCGCTGTTCGCGGCACTTTTGCATTTGCACAATGTCCAAAACGGGACCACGATCGTCCGATATTGTCTCATTGGCGTTGCCCTTCTCTATCCGCTGTTTTGGCTTGAAACAATCGCCCATTATTTCGTCGGCAGTCCACGCTCCCATTCCAATCTCTGGTATTGCCTCTTTCCGTTTTTGAGAATTGGGGGGCGGGACCATGCAACTGGCAAAAAGATCTGGTTGCCTTGGACCGCCTGGAAAACGGTCGATCGCCGTCTGGAGCACAGCCTGAAAAGGGACTTCAGCATTCCCATGATTGTCACAGCGCTATTGGTATTGCCGGTGATTATCATCGAATTTTTTTGGGCCGCCTTTGTTGAAGATAATCCAGGCTGGCGACTGGCGCTGCAAATAGCTGCGGCGTTTATATGGGCTGCTTTCACTTTCGAATTCACAGTCCTGATGTCTGTTGTCAAGTACCGGTTTACTTACATGCGCAAACACTGGATCGATGTGGCCATCATTCTGTTGCCGATGGTTACATTTATTCGTGCAGCCCGCCTTGCTCAACTGGCCCGACTCAACCAAATCTCCCGGGCAGCGCGAATCTATCGACTTCGCGGACTCGCCATGCGGTTGTGGCGAGCACTGGTAACGCTGGAGATCGTCGAAATGCTGCTGAGTCGCGATCCGGAACGTCGCCTGGAAAAACTGAAAATCCAACTCGAGGAAAAACTGGAAGATATCGAGTTCTTGAAACGCGATATTACTCGTTTGCACAAACGCGTTGCGCAAAAACTGGAAAAAGCTGACCTGGATGAGGACGTTCAAATGGAATCGGATTGCGGGCAGTCGGTACCCACCACGCCCGATCAAATTATCGCGGCAGCATCAAATAAACGCGACCAACAATCTGCTTGAGTCAGTCGGCTGCGAGATCTGCCACATTGCAGCGAAAGTTCTTGCCAAACATCGCTCCGAACTCTTGCCGTTTTGACGGGAATCAGGAAATCAGTCTATAATCCGCATCGATCAAGCAGTTGTCTTACGAGCCAATCAAATGAACCAGGTAAACGCGATTCGAATGCCCTTCCAATTATCGATCCTTGTTTGTTCATTGATTACGCTGGGTGACTTTGTCATTCTACCGGCATTTGCCCAGGTCGAGCCACACGAAGAGTCGCCTTCCGAACAAGCAGCATTTTCAGCAGAACAAATCGAATTTTTTGAGAGCAAGGTTCGGCCGATACTTGTTGAAAACTGCTTCGAGTGCCACGGCACTGACACGGATTCTTTGGAAGGTGGATTGAGCCTGGCGTCGCGCAGGTCAATTCTTGATGGGGGCGACAGCGGCCCGGCAATCGATCTGAATTCACCCGGTGAGAGTTTGATGCTTTCGGCCGTCGAATATGGTGACCTGTTTCAGATGCCGCCCGATAAACAATTGCCCGTCGAACAGATCGCGATACTTCGAAAGTGGATTACCGAGGGAGCGGCGTGGCCAGAAACCGACGAAACTCATGTGGTCGTTGTCGACGCGTTTGACCTGGAATCGCGCCGCGAATCGCACTGGTGCTGGCATCCTGTGCAACGACCGGAAGTTCCGGCCGCCGGTGACGACTGGGCCATCGACCCTATTGACAGGTTTATCTTGGCCAAACTGCAGGAACACGATCTTGCCCCGGCAAGTCCCGCGTCTCGCGAAACATGGATCCGTCGCGCCACATTCGATTTGACTGGTCTGCCACCGACGTCCGAAGAGATTGATACTTTTCTGAATGACGACTCGGCAAACGCGCATGAAAAAGTCGTCGATCGATTGTTGGCTTCATCCCATTTCGGCGAGCGCTGGGCGCGACACTGGATGGACCTGATTCGTTACGCCGAGACCTGCGGCCACGAGTTCGATTACCCGATCCCAAACGCCTGGCAATACCGCGACTACCTGATTCGCGCTTTCAATGCCGATGTTCCTTACAACGATTTGGTCGTCGAACATATCGCCGGCGACCTCGATCCTGACCCAAGACGCAATCCTGAAAACGACATCAACGAATCGGTCCTTGGCACAGGATACTGGTTTCTTGGAGAGGCGACTCATGGACCCGTTGATGTCAAAGGTGACGAAGCGGGACATATCGACAATCAGATCGACGTGATGTGCAAGACCTTTCTGGGACTTACGGTCGCCTGTGCCCGTTGTCATGATCACAAATTCGATGCCATAGCTACCAAAGACTACTACGCTCTCGCCGGCTTTCTGCAAAGCTCCCGTCGCCAGGACGTAATGCTCGATCCGGGTCGCAAAATCGAAATTGCGTTGGAACAGATTCGGACAATTGACAATGCCGCGTCTGCGAAAATTGCTAATTTGATCGAGTCCATTGATCCCCACGTGTTCGAGCAATTTCCACAATATATGGAAGCCGCCGTTCTTTACATGCAACGGGACCGGTCGTGGCAGCATCGGGACGTAAAGCGGATCGAAGGTGAAACGATCGAGGGCTTTCAGCAGACAGCCGGAACGGTCGAAACGCAAAAAATCGATGGCTTCGATAAGTGGAGCAATGGTTCCCAGCTTTGGTGGAAAGAGGCTAAAACCGGCGATCGCTTGAGTTTTGACGTTACCGCTCCTGCCTCTGCTGAGTTCGACGTTCGGCTGAAGTTAACGATCGCTTCCGATTACGGAATTGTTCAGCCATACATCAACGGAAAAGCCGTTGGTGAACCGATTGACTGCTATTCGGCCAGCCTGTCCACAACCGGATTACTTGATCTCGGAAAACTTCAACTGAACGAAGGTGCCAACAAGTTTGAATTCGAAATCGTTGGCAAGAACGAAGCGGCCATTCCGCTATTTATGTTCGGCATCGATTTTATTGAGATCGGACTCGATGAAGACCTGTTCGGCGGGATCGACAGAGCAGCGAGACTCGAGTCGATTTGTGAATCAAACAAATTGGAAACAGATACTCTCAAGTGCTGGATTCGTGCACTTTCCGATTCCGCAACTGCCAATGTCCACCATCCGTTGTATTTACTGCGACGGGCCGCAGAATCTGCTGTTGATCTGGAGTCCGACGACGGAGCCGACTTTTTTGTCGAATGCATGAAGACGATTGAGCTCGCGGAACGGCAAGCGGAGACCTCCGCAAATAAATGTACGATTTTTTCGACGACTTGCGAACTTGATTTCGAATTCGAGACTCCAACCGGATTTGATTTGTGGCATTCGACTGGACTTGCGTTCAGGAATTGGGAATCGCATCGAGGCCTCAATTTGGCTGATCGCGATAACCCGGTGTGGAGATGGTCGACGCCAGACGTTGTTGCCCCTCCTCACAGTGGCTGTTACGGGTCCAAGCTTCAGGGCGTTTTGAGTTCACCCACTTTCGAAATCACCAAACCGTTCATTCATTACTACGTTTCCGCGCACAACGCAAAAATCCGATTGATTATCGACGGCTATCAACTCGACACGTATAACGCACTGTTGTTTAACGGAATGACGATGCCTGTCGATACTGATGGCAACTGGAAATGGGTGGTCCAGGGTGGCGATCTGAAAAACCATATCGGGCACCGGGCCTACATCGAAATCATAGATGACGGCGAGGGCTTTATTGGTGTTCAGGAAGTTCGTTTTTCTGATGATCCAACGTCACCCAGTGGACCGCCAGTTGCATCGTGGACATCATTCGAAACCGGCTCGGACAACGATGAATGGCACCGTTTACGGCCAGAATCCAGCCTAACGGCTCTTGAGCACATCGCTGAGATAGTATCGCGTTCATTCCAAACGAATCGTGTGACCGATCCTGTCGGCGAAGTTATTCGAGACCACGAACTTTTCAATTTTATGCTTCGACATCGACTGTTTCGATCGTTTGATGATGAATCAATTCGAATTGCCATCGAAGAGCCAATGTCACAAATGCAGGCGATTGCCGACACCATTCCTGCCCCGGCTTTGGCGATTGGCATGACCGATGGATCGCCGGAAAACGAATTCGTTTTTATCCGCGGCAATCATAAAAATTTGGGTGAGGAAGCAAATCGTCGCCCCCTGACCGCATTTGAATTCACCAGTCAATGGAACGATCTTGTATTGGCTGGCAGTGGCCGTTTGGAATTGGCGAAAGATCTGATTCGTCCGGAAAATCCGCTAGTCGCGCGCGTCATGGTCAACCGGATCTGGCATCATCTGACCGGCAAGGGAATTGTTCCTTCGGTCGATAATTTTGGAGTTCTTGGCGACAAGCCAACGCATCCCGAGCTGCTCGATTATTTGGCTTCGGAATTCGTCGATCAGGGCTGGAGCATCAAGAAACTGATTCGGCGCGTCGTGCTTTCCCAATCGTATCGGATGAGCAGTGTCAGTTCGGAAGGTGCCGCCGAAGCTGATCCGAATAACGACTTGCTGCACGCCTTTCGCGTTCGAAGACTCGAAGGCGAAGCGATCCGCGACGCGATGCTTGTGGTGTCGGGGGAACTGGACCGAACGCTGTATGGTGCTCCGGTTCCAATTCATTTAACTGATTTTATGCAAGGCCGGGGACGTCCTGGCGAAAGTGGGCCGCTCGATGGTAACAGGCGCCGTAGTCTATACACTGAAATCCGTCGCAATTTTCTTTCGCCCATGATGCTCGCCTTCGATACGCCGATCCCGTTCAACGCGATGGGACGCCGCAACCAATCCAATGTTCCGGCGCAGTCGTTGATTTTGCTTAACGATCCGTTTGTTATTGATCAAGCAGAAAAATGGGCGAAGCGATTGATTGAAACGGTACCTGATCCACAGAAACGATTGCAGACCGCGTTTCGTGCTGCGACAGGGCGACTGCCAACCGAAAGCGAACTTGTTGAATTGAGTTTATTCGTCGAATCGCAAGCCGCCTTACTCGGCGTGCCGCCCCAGGAGGTTGCCTCCAGCAAACCTGTTTGGACCGATACGTGTCACGTGATTTTCAATCTTAAAGAGTTCATTTATTTGAACTAGCGAAAAAAAGTACCTGCTATGCAAAAATCGACACACTGCGGACGATTTCGAACAACTGGCATTTCGCGGCGCGAAATGTTGCGCGATGCGGCTTGTGGTTTTGGGTCCGTGGCACTTGCGGCGCTGATGTCGGACCGCGCATTCGGCGGACTCCTTCCCGGTGTTACTGCAGGTTTGGATAACCCGCTTGCTCCCAAACCATCTCATTTCCCGGCCAAAGTCAAACGGATTGTTTACTGTTATATGGATGGGGGCCCCTCGCAAGTCGACACTTTCGATCCCAAGCCACTTTTGGAAAAGGAGCATGGCGAACCGTTCAAGATGAAAATCGAACCGACGCAATTCAATAACATCGGCAAGACCCTTCAGAGCCCGTGGAAGTTCCAGCCATACGGTCAATCCGGTACGCCCGTCAGCGAGTTGTTCCCGCATGTTGCAAAACACGTTGATGACATGGCCGTCATTCGATCGATGACGAGCGAGTTTTCCGAACACACGAACGCGAATTATTTTTTGCACACGGGTAACGGATTCCAGGGTCGGCCCAGCATGGGAGCGTGGATCGGCTATGGACTTGGTTCCGAGTGTCTTGACTTGCCAGGATTCATAATCCTGAACGGGGGCTTGATCCCACCGGGGGGACTCGATTGCTTCAACAGCGGTTTTTTGCCGGCAACCTATCAAGGATCCATCTTTAACCCAGGTAATCAGCCCATCGCCAATATCGTTCCCCACGAACGAGAATCGAAGTTGCAACAAAACAAACTGGCACTCCTTAACCGACTTGATCGGCAAAACCTGGAATCGATAGGAAAGAATGACCCGATCGAATCGTCGATCAACAACTATGAACTTGCCTTTCGAATGCAGTCGATGGTGCCGGAACTGGCCAGTCTGGACGGAGAGAGCGAAGCGACGCGCGAAATGTACGGGTTAAACGAAAAACATAACGGTACCGCGATTTTCGGACGCCAATGCCTTCTCGCCAGGCGGTTGCTGGAAAAAGGTGTTCGCTTTATTGAGTTGACTTGTCCATCCGTTGGTCACGATCGTTGGGATCAGCATCAAAACCTCAAACAAGGGCACCTGGACAATGCGCGGGCAGTCGATCAGGGAATCGGCGCCTTGTTAACTGACTTGAAACAAAATGGACTGTTTGAAGACACTTTGGTCGTTTGGTCGGGTGAGTTCGGCAGGACCCCATTCGCTCAAGGCTCGGATGGGCGCGATCATAATCCGTTCGGCTTCAGCCTTTGGATGGCCGGCGGCGGAATCAAGGGTGGAACCGTATACGGGGCCACGGATGAATACGGCTACAAGGCCGTCGAGAACAAGGTAGAGATTTATGATTTGCACGCCACGATGCTTCATCTACTTGGCATGGACCACGAACGATTGACGTTTTTGTGGGGAGGCCGCAACATGCGATTGACCGATGTCCACGGCAAATTGATTCAGGACGTCCTGGCGTAATCGAATAAGCCTACGCTTTCAAACGAACGTTTAAAGGTCTGGTTTTCAACGCCCCCTCGTTATCCAGTAATCGCTTTTTCAAATCCACACCATGCGGGGCAGAAAACCCGCCCAGTCCCTGACTGCTAACGACACGATGACAGGGAACAATTAAGGGAAAACGGTTTTGGGCCATTACCGATCCGACGGCGCGGCTGGCCCCGGGTGAACCTGCCAGTGCGGCGACTTGACCATAAGTAACCGTTTCACCCCAGGGAATGTTGCGACATGACTCGCTGACCCGCTTTTGGAATGGGGTCATCCAGGAATCGTCAATTATCAAACTGGCCAACGACGTCCTGTTTCCCGATACGAATTTCTGAATCAATGCAACGACACTTTCATCCCGCGATTCCAGCGAACCGGACTTGATTTCCATTTGTCGAATCAAGTCGGAACGGGTTTGAAATCCCATTCGCAACCGGATGATCGTTCGTCCATTCCACTGGATACCGATCCAGCCAATTTCGGAATCGAAAACGGTCGCTCCGCATTTGTCCAACATGATCATTTCAGGCACTCTCCGGTCATTCATCTCTTGAATCCTGGAGTCGATATTTTGCACGATTGGACTGGAAAACGACATCCCACCTGCGTAATCACCCGTTGGAATTGACGCGAACGACTCCACCATCCTCGACGAATCAGGGAGAATCATGGAGAATCAACTGCAATGCCTGGCGGGAGTGTCCGCCGTTCGAAAATCGGGAAATAACCGTGAATCCAACCGCCAAGCCCGGTATTTGTGGATGTCAAAGGAGTTCCGGCCAATCGTCACCCGGGACCCCTTGAACAAATCGGCAACCGCCCAAATATTGTTTCACTGATCAAGTATTTCACCCAACCCAATTAAATTTGCCGGACAACATTGGTCGACCTGGCCGTCGAGGCGTAGAGTCTCTTGCCAGTTACGGCGGAAAACAAGCTTTTCCGGGCAACTTCTGACAGATAATGATTGTATTTAAAGACTTCAGTGACGATTTCTACGTCAACGTCAATTTGAACACCGAAATGGATATTTCCACGTCGCGTGACAGTGTCATGCACTATTTTGAACAAGTGCGGAAGCAATATCCGTCGATGAAGAATTTCTATGCGCGGGAGCGTGGCGAATTCGTATTGGAAGAAGAAAAGGAGCAGGGCTTTTATCGCTGGACATCGGTTGAGCAGCGCCGGGTTTGCTCGGGATATGTCAACCCGCCAAACTATCATGACGCTATCGATCAACACACCTCCATCCTCGAACAGATTCCGTATACTCTTTCGATTAGCGGGCTCGATTGCGAATCCCTGAACTTCATGTACGGTTTCGATTTCTCGTATCGTGGCAACCACGCGGAATTAATCGCTGAAGCACTTGGTGTTTCGCCGGCACTTGAACCATTACTTCGTGGACAAGCCACCAGGCTGATTGGAGTCGACCCTTCGGTCCAGTTTGCACTGGACAGTGAATGCCGTGTTCAATGCCGGATTTCCGTCGAATCGCGCTCGAGCACTCTTGCGATTCGAACCGGCGATTTTCCTGAGGAACAATTAAGCGTCTATTTGACGATCCGTCGCTATGGAAGTTTGCCCGTCGGTACAACGTATGCCGATGCGATCAAGCCGTTGCAGGAACATGCCGAGACCATCACCGGCGAATATCTTGTGGAAAACGTGCTGGTCCCGTTGCAGCGTGCCATTGCAATCCGGTAACCGCCAAACTCTGATTGGTGAAGCAGGTTGATCAAACCGGCAGGTTATTTCTTTCCGGAAACAAAAATGGCAATCGAGCGCCCCGCTCTGGCAAGGGTCTTTGCATCCAGTAGCGGTCCATTCGCATCGGGATAAACGTCTGCAGGAGATTCGGCACTTGTATCGACGAACAGATTCCAGCTTGTCTGGAACAGTGTTTCCGGAACAACAAAATTGCAGGCGTCGGCCAGCGGATTGAACAGCATAAAAATATCCTGGGTGGCGTCTGCCGATGCGCCCAACAGACAAGCCAGCGGCAACTGCGGACTCTTCCAGGAAACCGGTGTCCCATTGGCTTCGAACCACGTTACGTCCGGAAATGTTCGGCCTTCGATTCGGTTGCCGGTCAGGTACCAGCGATTCCGCAGCGCAGGTTGTTGCCGGCGAAACCGGATCAAACTTCTGGCAAATCGCAACAGCCCGACATTCTGATCGATGAGATCCCAGTTGAACCATGACATTTCGTTGTCCTGGCACCAGGCATTATTATTGCCCGATTGGGTTCGTCGGCATTCGTCACCGGCAACAAGCATCGGAACGCCCTGACTGACCATCATCGTCGTCAAATAATTCCGGACCATTTGCAATCGCAAGCGTTCAATCGCAACCTCCTTCGACGGTCCCTCGACTCCGAAATTCATACTATGATTGTTGTTATCACCATCTTGATTGTCTTCGTTATTTGCCAGATTGTGTTTTTGTTTGTAACTGACAAGGTCGTTTAGGGTAAAACCATCGTGCGAAGTCACAAAATTGATGCTGCAATGCGGTGGCCGACCGGCAGACTGGTATAGATCGGCCGAACCGGAAATCCGCGTGGCAAAGGCCCCTCGCAATCCGGAGTCGCCGCGCCAATACTGTCGCACATCGTCCCGATATCGACCGTTCCACTCGGCCCAACGTCCATCTCCAAAGGTTCCGACCTGATACGCTCCGGCAGCATCCCAGGCTTCGGCGATTATTTTTGTGTCGGCCAACAGCGGGTCTTCGGCAATGGCTTCGATAAGGGGTGGATTGGCCACGAGATTTCCGCGACGATCGCGACTTAGTATCGATGCCAGATCAAAACGAAAACCGTCAATATGATAGTTATGTACCCAATGTCTCAGACAATGGAATATCGTCTCGCGAACAATGGGATGATTTCCATTGACCGTGTTTCCGCAGCCCGAGTAGTTTCGGTAGTATCGCGAGTCATCTTCCAGCATGTAGTAAACTGCGTTTTCGAGGCCCTTCATGCTTAACACCGGCCCGAGGTGATTCCCTTCGCACGTGTGATTGAAAACGACATCGAGGATCACTTCGATTCCGGCACGATGCAATTCCTTGACCATTTGCTTGAACTCGGCGACTTGCCCGCCCGGTGTCTGATCGGCTGAATAACCGCGATGTGGAGAAAAGAAACTCAATGAGTCGTAGCCCCAGTAATTTTTTTGCCGGGCGACAGCGCCATCAAAATCATGAATCGGGAACTCGGCAACCGGCATCAGCTCGACGGCTGTAATGCCTAACGATTGCAAATAGGGGATTTTCTCAATTACACCGCGAAAGGTTCCTGGATGATCGACGCCGCTGGACGGGTCCTTCGTAAAACCAGCAACGTGCATTTCGTAGATAATCGATTCGGAAAAATCGCGATTGAGATGGCGATCGCCTTGCCAATCAAAATAATCGTCCACGACGACGCATTTGGGTGGTCGAGTAATTCCATCTGCCGATGACTGGAAATTCCCGGCCAACGCCCGGGCGTAGGGATCGATCAATCGTGCCTGGGGCTGAAAACGCATTCCCCGCGCCGGATCGAACGGACCGTTTGCCTGAAAATGATAAAGTTGTCCTGCAGCGAGGTCGGGAATAAAGATGCTCCAGATATCACCCCATCGATCAGTATTCCGATCAAAGGTGATAATCTCTGACGGTTCCTTGTCGTCGACGTAATCATACAGCAGAAGTCGCATTTCAGTGGCACTTCGACTGAACACAACAAACTGCACGCCGTGATCGTGCAGGACGGCACCATACGGCAACATGTGCATGAATTGCAAATTGGGGTGGGTATGCTGCATGATCTTCAGCATAAACAGGAGCCCTGAAAACAAGTAGTACCAGGCGGGATGCGAACATCCAAACTTACCCTTTGGTTGCTGTACAGACATGAAAAACCGATTAAATCGCCTTGAAAAACAAGCGCCCATGTTCCGGTCCTGATTGCCGTAGCGGTCCCGAAAGGACTGACGAAAGGATCGCCTTATACTGTTTTTGCAACCATCACCGGGTAGCTCCGGTCCGGAATGTCGTTAGCGACGTTCAACCCTCCCACCCCGCTGGTCAACGATGAATATTCGGTTTAGCTTTCCCCTTTTCATGTTAGTACTATTTGCCTGACTTCCAAAATCCAATGGCCGCCAAAAAACCTGTCTCAAAACTTCGATCGATCAAACATCCAGGTAAAGGCTCCAGGACTGAAAACCGCCCGGTTTCCTATCGGGATGCCGGGGTGGACTTGAATGTCTATGCTGAATCAATGAAGCGACTGCCCGCATTGATGCGTCGCACCTTTTCATCTCGAGTTGTCGCCAACGAAGGAGGATTTGCCGGTTTGTTCAGTCTGGATTCAGGAAGTGGCTGGAAAAAACGGAATTACAAGGACCCGATACTGGTTTCCGGAACCGATGGGGTAGGAACAAAATTGCAGGTCGCACAATTGCTGGACCGGCACGATACAGTCGGAATTGATTTGGTAGCAATGTGCGTTAACGACGTGATTTGTTGTGGCGCCGAGCCGTTGTTCTTCCTGGATTACGTGGCGATGTCACACGATGACCCGGAACGCCTCGAACAAATTGTCGCTGGCATTTCCGAGGGTTGTCGACAATCCGGCAGCGCTTTGCTGGGAGGCGAAACGGCGATCATGCCAGGCACCTATCGCAAAGGGGACTACGATCTGGCCGGATTCCAGGTCGGCGTCGTTGATCGAAAACAGCTTGTCAATGGCTCGGCCATCGCCGCTGGAGATCTGGTTATTGGACTTTCGTCAACCGGAGTTCACTCTAATGGATTTAGTTTGGTCAGAAAGATTGTGTTTGACGTGGCGGACAAGAAAGCAAATCAGCACATCGAAGTGCTGGGAGGAACCGTTGGCGAGACTTTATTGACGCCAACTCGAATTTACGTGGCGGCGGTACAGGCCTTGTTCGGCGACCAATCGCTGCGAAGTGCCATTCACGGCATTGCGCATATTACCGGTGGCGGGATTCAGGAAAACATTGAACGCATCATGCCGGGTAACGTCGACCTGGAGCTTGTCGGATCCCAGTGGGAAATCCCGCCTGTTTTTCCATGGCTGATGAAGCTTGGAAATGTTGACCCATCTGAAATGTACCGTGTATTCAACATGGGAATTGGAATGGTCCTGATCGTCAATCCGAAAAAAGCAAACCGAATTTCCAGGACACTGGATGGAGCCGGATTCCAGCACTTCGTCGTTGGTGAAGCGGTCGAGGGGAAGGGGAAAGTCAAAATCAAAAAGCGGCAAACTCAGTAAACAGGATTGCCGGCGTTTAGGCCCAGTTCCGCCAAACGAGTCAGGTCAATTCCATGGCCTTCCATTCCCTGATTCCTGGAAAGCTAACCGTATCCAGTCATTGTCCGATATGGTACATTTTCAGATGCCAACGTTTTGCTGGCAATTTTGTTCACAATTGTCCCACAAATCCGGGATGAGTTGCCTGGTGGGCAACGAGACCATTCCGATTTGTTAACTTGCCGCACAGACAAGCTGTAGCGTCGGGCCAGCGGACTTCGATGTTTCGCCAGAATGCGAGCATCAACCATGAATCAGACAAGTCATGCACTTAATCATACAAATTTTATTACTGTTCATTCGCATGACCGCGTCGCTTGTGACGCGAGGTTTGGGCGTTGGCGAAATTCGAATCGCCGGTCCCGATTTTGCCACAAGTCCCGATGGCTATATCAGGCCACTGCTGTTGGAAAACCATTTCGCACACCGGCAAATACGTTGCCCGTTTTCGTTGCAATCGGGTTTTCCTGATTGTCGTGAACGATGGTGTGAGTCAAACGAATTCAAGGCGTACCCGCGACTGGCGGGAGTACCCAAACGAGTGTTTTCCAGTATCAGAACTTGATCATAGTCAACAAGGCAAATCCCGGTCGGTTCGTTTTGGATGTACCACCAGACAATCAATTGTCAGGTCGGTAATATTGAAAACTTGCCGTTGATTGCTGCTTTTGGTTGATCGGTTCGACGCATTTTCGGTGACCATTGCGGATCGACTGCCTGGTTTCAGATTGCACCCTTCAACCGGTGATTTGCACTACTTGTCATTTGCGGTTTCCAAACAGGAAACCAGTCAATGGAAACAATCTCATTAATTGCCGGCGGTGCGGCCGGACTGATTCTGGCGACGACCGTCGCTGTCCTTTATCAGGTACTTGCTACCAATAATGCAAGAAACAAGGCCGCGTTGATCGTCAAGGACGCTGAACGAGAAACCGAAGTCAAAATTCGCGACGCCGAACTGACGATCAAGGAAAAACAGCTTTTGGCCAAGGAAATCGCCGAGAAGGAATTCAACAAAACGCGGGAAGAACTCCGCCAACAGGAACGAGCCCTTGATAAACGACAAACACAACTCGAGCAGGGCAAGGACGACTTGAAGAAGCAGGAAGGGATCGTCCAAATAACGCAGAACCGTTTGGCGGCCAAATTGGAAACCGCGAATGATCGCGAAAAAGAACTTGGCGAAATCGTCGAAAAACAACGACAGCAACTATTGAAGATTACCGGTCTGAGCCGGGAAGACGCCGAAAAACGCCTGCTGAAAGTAACCGAGGACAATTTGGCGCACGAGGTCGGTGCCCGAATTCTCAAACATGAAAAAGAACTTGCCGAAACTTGCGAGGCCAAATCGCGCGAGGTTCTGTTGATGTCGATGCAACGATTTGCCGCTGCCTTCACCTCTGAAACAACGACCAGCACCGTCGATATTCCCAACGATGAAATGAAAGGGCGAATTATTGGACGGGAAGGACGCAATATTCGGGCATTCGAAAAGGAAACGGGAATTGATGTCATTATCGATGATACGCCAGGCGTTGTGATTGTCAGCGGATTTGACCCCGTGAGACGCGAAGTCGCCCGGCAATCTCTCGATAAACTCATCGCGGACGGTCGGATTCATCCTTCGCGCATCGAGGAAATCGTCGCCGAAACACAAAAGGAAGTCGACGCTTTCATCATTAAGAAAGGAAAGGAAGCGGCACAGGAAGTCGGCATCCATAACCTTCACGAACGCGTAATTGCCTACCTTGGTCGATTGCATTTCCGTACAAGTTATAGCCAAAACGTGCTTGCCCACAGCAAGGAAGTTGCCATCCTGTCCGGCCTGATAGCCGAAATGATTGGTATGGATCCGATGATTGCCAAACGATGCGGCTTGTTGCATGACATTGGCAAGGCAGCCGACCATGAACGCGAAGGCGGACACCCGCAAATCGGTGCCGACATTCTTAAACAGTTCAATGAATCGCGCGACGTCGTCCATGCTGCACTGGGGCATCATGATCAAATCGTCGTTGAGCATCCGTACACCGTGATCGTGGCGACTGCCGATGCATGCAGCGCATCGCGACCCGGAGCGCGACGTGAATCTCTGGAGCGCTATGTCAGGCGAATGGAAGAACTGGAATCGCTGGCTCGAGAATTCAAGGGTGTAAAACAGGCGTTTGCCGTTCAGGCCGGTCGTGAACTGCGCGTACTTGTTGGCGCCATGGATGCCGACGATGCGACGGCTGCAAAAATTTGCCGGGACATCGCCAACGAATGCGAATTGCGATTGCAGTATCCTGGTGAGATCAAGGTGACCGTGATTCGCGAATCCCGTTTCATGGAGATTGCCAAATAACGTTCTGAATCTGTCCGGCAACCCAACAATGTTTCATCGTGGCATTTGACAAGAACCCGCGTCCGCAACGCGGGCTTTCATTCCTCATCGAACACTGAAAGCACTCCGTTGAGAATCCTTTTTATCGGCGATATCGTTGGCCGACCCGGCGTTGAAATCGTTCAGCACTGTTTGCCCGCCTTGCGCCGAGAAGAGTCCCTCGACCTGGTGATTGCCAACGGGGAGAACGCCGACGCAGGATCGGGTATCTCTCCCGCCATCTATCGGAAACTTCGCGACGCTGAAGTCGACTGTATAACGCTGGGCGATCACGCTTTTCGAAAAAAGGACATCCTTGAAATCCTGGACACCAAAAAAGACATCATTCGACCGGCCAACTACCCTGCCGATGCACCGGGTTCAGGGTGGACAATCGTTGGTTCGGGGTCAGGTCCAAAAGTCGCCGTTATCAATTTGATTGGTCGTGTCTTTATGAAGCCCGTCGATTGTCCATTCCATGCTGCCGATCGAATCCTTGCTGAAATACCGCAAGACATCCTGATTCGGTTTGTTGACTTTCATGCCGAAGCGACCAGCGACAAACAACTGATGGCCTTTCACCTGGATGGTCGCGTCTCAGCCCTGATCGGCACCCATACTCACGTGACGACCGCCGATGAACGGATTATGTCCGGTGGCACGGCCTTTATGTGTGATGTCGGGATGACGGGGCCCCATGACAGCATCCTGGGTCGACAGAAACAAGCTGTGATGGAAACGACATTTTCGTTTCGCCCGAGAACATTTCATGTCGCTAGCGAGGATAACCGGATTTCCGCCGTGCTCCTCGATGTGGACAATCGAACCGGTAAAGCTCTTTCAATTCGACGTATTTGTATCGATGAACGCAAGGCCGAATTGCTGGGAGATGACGATGAGGGTTAAACATGCAAAATGAACGACGGAGGAAGTCCCGGAATTCAATGGAAACGGAACCGTTCGCCGATTGAAGAAACTGCACTTGTCGCGATTTCCGCCAACACGTACCGTTCCGACGCCAGCAAAATGCAAACGCACGATCGACCGCCGATTCTGACTTCGATCCCAATGCCGAAATTGGCTGCGTGGTTTCGAGTCTGGTTAGGAGCGGTCGGGATGGGTGCAATGGGTTTGCTGTTGTTTGCCCGATGTTTGCAGCCAAGTCCTGCAGGCATCGGAACACATCAACAGATTCCCTGGCTTCCGCCATGTGGCATTGCGCTGATGTATGGATTCCCTTGTCCGTCGTGCGGAATGACCACAGCCTGGGCCCATTTCACCCGCGGACAATGGTTGGCTGGCATGAATGCTAACGTCGGTGGATTCCTGTTGGCCTTGGCTGCCGGCCCGTTGGGAATCTGGTGTTTGGTGAGTGCCGTTCGCGGCGCATGGCTGGCCGTCCGGCCTCAACCGATTTTTTTTATTTGTTATTCGGCTGCCGTCATCATTGCGACCTTCTCGCAATGGCTGTTGCGGTAATCGCAGAATTTGAACTCATAACCGTCGCTAAAAACGAAACCGAAAACTCGACCAACAGGAATTGCCATGGATCGGCTCTTAAAATCAAATTTGCATCGGGCGTTTTTTGTTCTGGCGATGTTGTTATTGGGTACGCTCGCCGGTTGCGGAACGTTCGCCCAATTTATGTATGCCATCAAGGGAATGGAAATCAAGGCAGCCTATAGCGGCCTGGAGGAATCCCGTGTTGCGGTTGTTGTTGTGTCGGATGCATCATCCTACGGACCCGATTCATTGACTCGTGTTGTCGGACGTGCACTGGGTGCCCGACTGACTGAAAAAGTCAAGGAAATAACGGTAGTCAACTCGCAGACAATTGAAAACTGGCAAGATACTCACGGTTGGAATGAAATCGACTTTGTGGCACTTGGCAAGGGCGTCAAGGCCGACAAGGTGCTGGCGATCGAGATCGATTCGTATTCAATTCGCGAAGGTTCGACCATGTTTAAAGGGCGAGCCATGATTACAACTTCCGTTTATGACATAGCAAACGAAGGTCAGATCGTGTTTAACCAGGGTCCGGGCGAGTACCAGTTCCCGAAATCGCACGGACGACCGGCAATTTCCACCAATCCACAACAATTTGAAGCAGCCTACCTGAGTCTGCTCGTCGATACCGTTGCACGAAACTTTCACAACCACGACAAAACGGACACAGTTGCCGAAGATGCAATCGAATTCGACTTTTAAACTTGCACGAAAACTTGCGTAAGTCGAAATCGCTTAACGATACGCCGATCGGTGACGTCGATCGATTTGATCGTTGAGCGTAATCACGTCATAAACGTAACCGACTCCAAACAGTCCGCCGGTCAGCAAGTAGAGTAGTCCGGTCACCCATCGCGATTGATAGAACCGGTGGATGCCAAAGATCCCTCCAAAGATGAGAAAAATCCAGGCGAGGTTGTAGTCGACCGTGCCTGCCTGAAATCGCCGATCCGTTTCCCGGTCCATTGACGGAATCAGAAACAAATCGATCAGCCAGCCGACGCCGAGCACGCCAAACGTGAAAAACCAGAGAATTCCTGTCAACGGCTTTCCAAAATAAAATCGATGGGCACCCGTAAATCCGACCAGCCAAAACAGGTATCCGACTGTTAACGTGTGCGTATCGGAATATCCGACCGGCACGTATTTCACATAGTGAGTTGACTTTTCAGGTGGAATGGCGGACCAGGCGGCGGTGGACATAAGAGCTTCCTGAAATAACCTCGCGACGCGATCCCGGCCATTACCCCGGTCAAAGTCGTCAAATGCTAAAACACGAGGAATCATTCGTTTCAAACTTCGCGATCTGGGAAACAATTTCTGAAAAATACAGAAACGGTGTGGCTGGAACGATTCTCGCCGGGCGGTTACAACATATTCCCGATATTCGACCAATGAAAATTCATGGAAATAATCACATGTTGAATCGCATCGCATGATTCGCGTTGAAAAACTGACAAAACTCTACTTGCGCGACGACAAACCGTTCGCGGCAGTAGATCGTTTGTCGTTTCAGGTAAATCCAGGGGATGTGTACGGCTTGCTGGGGCCCAACGGGGCGGGCAAGACGACTACGATGCGTATGATACTTGGATTGATGCAACCCGACAGCGGGTTTGCCGAAGTTGAACATTTTCGATCCTCCGAATCGCCTGACGAAGTCAAACGTCGAATTGGATTTGTTTCGGCAACGGCCGGAATTTACCAGTGGCTAACGGCCCGTGAAATGCTAATGTTTTTTTGTGACGTTTACGGTATTCATGACGCGCGAGCGAGTGACCGCGTTCGCGTTGTTGCCGATATGCTCGGTTGTCGGTCCTTTCTGGATCAGCGTTGTGCAACGTTGAGCACTGGTCAACGACAACGAATCAATCTCGCCCGCGCGATTGTCCATGATCCCCCCGTTATGTTGCTTGACGAACCAACACTGGGTCTTGATGTGATTGCCAGTCAGGTTGTATTTGACTATATCCATTTGGTGCGGGAGTCCGGAAAATCAGTAATCCTTTGCACTCACAGCCTTGAACAGGCAGAACGTGTTTGCAATCGATTCGGCTTGTTGCATCGTGGCGTATTGGCGATGGAGGGTAGCCTCGACGAGCTGAGGGACCGTACAGGACATCAGACTTTGGTACAAATGTTTCTATCGATGATCGAAGGATCGGCGGTAAAGACGTGATGGAAACAAATAGTACCGATAAGCCAACCGCACGCGCTGCCAATGGACGGGAAATCCCTGGTTGGAAGCCGATATCAGTTGGGCGACTTGCCAGCAAGGAACTTCGCGAAACGTTACGCGATCGCCGGACAATCGGGACATTGTTTCTAATGCCTCTGTTGGTATACCCGATCCTCAGTCTCTTGTTCCAGGGGTTCATTGCGTCCAGTTTTGGTGAATCGCAGTCCGGATTTACGGACAAGGAGTCCCCGCCGCAGCTTTTGGATAACCAGGATGGTCCACTGGCAGAGACTCCTTCAAAACAGGGAAAAACAAGTTCGGATCAGCCAGAAAACGGCACAGCGCATGTTCACGCCAAAGTCGAAGGTCCACAATTTTTGTACATGTTTGAGACCGCATCGGACTTCAACAAGGTGGAATTGCTCTTGAATCGCGGCTTTGAAATGAGACGCCGCCTTAACGCCACGGACAGCACCACTCCCGAAGAAGGGATGACGCCAGATAACCTGAATTACAACCTGTACAATCAACATATTTTCAAGTTTCGGCCTCCGGAAAGCCCCGAATCATTGCAGGAACTGGTCGAAGCGGGTCAAGCAGAAGTCGGCGTGGTCGTTAACGTTCCGGACCGGCAGGTCGATAGCGATCAACCATGGGTATTCGAACTGGTTTACAGGCACGACAACATTGCCAGTTTACAAGCCGTTCGTTTGTTCGAGAGCATTCTCGATGCTTTAAACATGAACGAAATGCAGGGAGTTGCAGTCAGGCAAGGCCGCAGGATTCCTGTTCCTGTTCGATTTGCGTCTGTTTCAGTTGCCAAAACAGTCGACACGGCCACGATTTCGTTCGCGGCACTTATCCCGTTGATTTTGACCTTGATGACAATCACTGGTGCGGTGTACCCCGCGATCGACTTGACGGCCGGAGAACGGGAACGGGGAACCCTGGAGAGTCTCATTGCCGCTCCAATTCCGCGTATGCGAATTTTGCTTGGAAAACTCATTGCGATTGTCGCCGTGGCCATGCTGACGGCTGTCGTCAATCTTTTCGGCATGATGATTACGATTTGGGTATTTCGTTTTGACACGGTTTTGTTTGGTGAACAAGGCCTGACTTTTCTTCAGGTATTCAAGATTCTGTTGTTGTTGGTGTTGTTCGCCGGGTTCTTTTCATCGGTACTGCTGGTTATCACCAGCTTTGCCCGCAGCTTCAAGGAAGGTCAGGCCTATCTTATTCCCGTGATGATGGTGGCACTGGCACCCGGTCTGATGAGTCTGAAACCGGATTTGCAACTGACTGGAATCTGGGCAGTAACACCGCTGGTCAACATTGTATTATTGTCGCGTGATGTACTAAGTGGAAACCCGCAATGGTCAACTGGACTTGTGGCGATCGTTTCGACCTTGTTTTACGCGGCGATGGCGATCACGATGGCGGCCCGCTTTTTCGGTACGGCCAACGTGCTTTACGGGCAAGACGAAGGTATCGCCTCCTTTTTTCGACGACCGCGGCAATCATCAAGATCGGCGAGTGCATCGTTGGCGATGTTGTGTTTGGCGTTTCTGTTTCCTGCCAGTTTTCTGTGGCAAGGTTTGCTTGCTCGCTTCGAGGAACGAAGTACCGAGTTCTTAATGGTGATGGCGGCAACCGGACTGGTGGTCGTATTTGCTTTCATCCCAGGTCTGCTCGCCGTTTTCCACCGCGTAAAACTTCTACCCGGTTTTAATCTGCGACGATCCTCGATTCTCTGTTATGTGGCAGCAATATTGTTGGGCGTCGGACTTGGTCCACTCCTGATGCAGGCGATCGCCTCGTCAGGCGAATGGCTCGAATATTTGAATGCCGATACGAAGTCAGGTGCGGCGTTATTGCAAGCAGCCGAACAACAAGCACAACGGTTACGCGCTACTCCCTGGACATTGGTCATGATTTGTTTTGCAATCGTTCCAGCGGTTTGCGAAGAACTGTTTTTTCGGGGACTGCTGTTTCGTTCGCTGCGCGCCGCTATGACCCCCTTTGCAACGATTGTCGTAACTGGATTGCTATTTGGTGCCTTCCACTTGATTACAACGAGCGGATTGGGTGTTAGCCGCCTGATTCCAACCACCCTGATGGGATTCGCCCTTGGCTGGTTATGTTACAAAAGTGGCAGCGCAATACCCGGAATGATTCTTCACTGTTTGAATAACATGCTCGGTTTGTCGTTGGCATATTTCCGTGATGAAATGGTTGAGCAGGGGTGGATTACCAACGACCAAAATTACATTCCTCTTGAAATTCTGGCTGTGGCGCTCATTCTGTCCTATTCCGGCTTTGCGATTCTGCACTGGCGGCGCGGGGTCATCGGTAATCCCGACGACTTGAAAGAATACGGAGCTGCCAGGAAAAGTTGGTAACAACTGGTCCAAAACAAATCGATCCGCTAATTGGGATCGGACAAAGCTTATTTGTTCTTGTTTTTCTGTTTGACTTTTGCGCCATCCCATGCCGGAAGAATCAGGAACAGGAATGCGCAAACACCGGTCGTAATGCAAAATGAAACGATCACTGCAGTCATTTTATTTGGTATTTCGAAAGTTGGCAGGGTTGAATTCGGTTTGGCGACGATTGCGTCTGGCTGTCACCATCACGTTACCATTTTTACCGAATTTGCAAATAGATCAAGACGTTGGATCGCGGCGTTTGAACGACCCACTCCGTGGAATCGGATATTATTGATGCAAATCCCTGTTCGGCCATCACATTACCGCTTTCTGCCGGGGCCATCGAATAATCCGGGCGTAGTTCTCCTGGAATGCCCCAATTTCTTGTCCAAGGGGTTAGGAAACAGGTAACGGGTTAGCGGCGCTGTGCTTCTGAAGCGGAAGGAGCGTAGCGGAAACAGCAGAAAATCAAGTCGATCCGAAATGGCAATGGAAAGGACGCCACGCCAAGTTAATTGATGGCTTCACCTTCACGATGCCTGATACGATCAAGAACCAGAAAGCTTATCCGCAACATACAGCCCGGAAAGTGGTGATCGGTTTTCCGATCGCTCGCATGACGGGCATTTCGTCTTTGGCAACGGGCTGTACCTACGCACTTGGTCGTGCCACAGTGGCCATTGCACCCGATGAGAAAACGATGCAGGTTTCGATCAGCGACGGTCTGGGACGAAACGTCATGAACGCCACCATGTCCGGACCAGCCGCTACCACTCCCTATCTGTTGCTTGATTGGGGATGACGGTCAAAAGCCATGGTCAAAAGTTGAGCAGTCAAAAGTTCCCAGCCATGAATGACAATGAATGGCACATTTTCCAGGCCCGGCGGGCCGACAGAATATCAGCCGGTGGTGTAAACCACCGGAAATCGTCACATAAAAAAAGCAAGCCCCGGATGGGGCGACACAAACGGTTGGACCACGTTCGAATCAAAATCAACACCAAGCCTGTGTCGACCCTGCCGGGCCTTTTGACATTCACTCTCAAACATACCGGGCCCTTGCGAGCCCGGCTGAGGCTATGACGACCCTCCGGGTCTGTCGTTGGCATCAAAGATTCAACACGGACGATTCTGAACGCTAATTGGAGCCACCCCGATTGGGTCTTGATCGGAAATGAATACATCCATTCACACATAATTGAAGTCATCCGCTGGGACGAAGGACTTCCACAACGAGCTTCGCCGGAACGACCAGCACGAGTTACAATAGCAGTACCGGCCGTGTTGTTTCGCAGACCGATGCTTCTGGTCGAACTCCGCGAGGACGCTTCGTAGCAACACGACGAGTTTTACGTATGACATCCTTGGCAGACAGACTGTGGTTACCGACCGGTTGGGAGAAACGACGACCCGCGTTTACGATAGTGCCGGACGACTGTCTACCCTGACCGATGCCGAGAGCAAAACGACGACGTACACGTATGACGCACTCGATCGCAAGCTGACGACGACGTACCCCGACAGCAGTGTCACGACCATCGACTACGATCCGTCGGGAACATTCCCCACCGGCAGCACGGCCCATAAATTGACCTTCGATACGGACAAGAGCAAAACATCCATCAGCAGCTTTGATGGAACGCTGGACAAGCTCGAGTATCGCAACTCGGACGGAACACTCGTCGGTACCGATGACTTCAGTTATGACGCATTGCTCCGACAAAGTGGTTCGACCAGCATGAACGGCATCACCCGAGCCATGACGTACACCGACAGCAACAAGCTGGGTGAGACGTGGTCGGGTGCGATGGCCAACTGGTCGTTTACAACCCAAAAGGCGGGTGGAACGTACGTCGACGGTTACGACCAGGAAGATCGATTCCGCCGTTTCATAAGAAGTGGCCAGAGCGAGGATATTTACCTTGCACGAAGCGACATCGGAAACATCTCCGATGTCGAGATCAACAGCACCAGTCACGTGCGCAGTTATTCAAGTGCTCACGAAGTGACGAGTGTCGACAGCACCAGTCAATCGTTCGACGACGACGGGAACCTGACCGCTCATCACAGTGGCGTCACCCTTGGCTGGGACACCGCCAACCGGATGACACAAACGGTCGTTCCATCGGGTGCCACAATGGGTATCGAGGGGACCAACGACTACGGTTACGACGCCGATGGTAAACGGACGTGGAAGAAAGTCACCCGCAACAGCGTGGTTGTCGAGAACACGGTTTACATTTACGCCGGTCCGAACTGCGTGGCCGAGTACAACTACGGAGGAGCAACCAACGCTCCGGTGATGGAATACATTTACGCCGGTGAGATCGATTCATTGGCGATGA
>JANNWJ010000028.1:0-48597 GCA_031414755.1 Pirellulaceae bacterium
GACTGAACGCGACGGAAATTCGGAATCGCCTTACCGCCGCTGAAAGCAAAACCGGGAGTGCAACCGGATCGGAAGCCGCTCTGCTCCAGCAGGCGATCTCGCGGGCGAAAACCCAATTGCGAATTCTGGAAAAGGCGTAAATGAACGCCATCATTCTCAACAAATGAATTCGAATCCCTCTAGGATCGCGCTAGCGACCGGGGTTGCGGCATCGATCAGGTGACAGGCCGGCGGCT
Organism: Pirellulaceae bacterium; assembly: GCA_031414755.1. Classification (GTDB taxonomy): domain Bacteria; phylum Planctomycetota; class Planctomycetia; order Pirellulales; family Pirellulaceae; genus CAJQPP01. The sequence continues at coordinate 237 of JANNWJ010000028.1, forward strand.
AGCGCCGAACCGCTAACTTCGTCTGACGTGGCAGTTGGCCCCCCCGATTTCCCGTGAATGCTGTTTCATACAACGAGACTCACTTCGCACGCCCGGTCGGGTAATAATACTGGTGGGCGGACTTTTTCAGTATATTTGCTGGATAATAATGGTACGGTTCGCCACATTGGTTGGATCATCAACGTGAAGCGTATATCGCCTTTGGAGGGTGCTGCGTTGTTTGTTATGATTGGTCACCGGTCCGGCAAGATTTCATATGGTGGTGGTAACCTTGAATCGCCACGACCAGGGCTTGTTTCCCTTAATTGAATCGGTAACGACAAGTAATACTCATGCTGAATATTCCCGTCATTCGCTGGGGCAAACCCTATGAATCGCTTGAAACGGAACAAGTCGTTCACTTTTTGAGTGGCGAGCCGATTGCGGTCGTGTCACAGGCGAATGGGGGTTTGGTAACGCGCGATCTGCGTACCGCTGACAAGGCTCGCGCATTGCTCAAGGAGTTTTCCTGTGAGGAGCTGATGCAGCGGACTGCTACGGCCGCGGATTTGTTTGAGAACGAATCACTGGCATTGGGTGATGGCCGCCAATCGCCTGACGAATTCGTCCGTCACCAATCGGCTACGACGGGTTTGCCCGAGCACATGTGCCGGGCCAACATGACAAAAAACTGTTTCGTCCTCCGCAACATGCGTGGGATTCTTGATGCACTTACTCGCGGCCTCGACCTGGACATCCTGTCTCGGGGTTACGGAATGGAATCGCGGGGTGTTGTCGTCAGTTACCAGGCGCAAGCGCCGGTACTTGGCGCAGTGTTGCCATCGAATTCGCCGGGGGTGCATACGCTGTGGCTTCCTGTCGTCCCGCTGCAAATGGGACTGGTCCTGAAACCGGGTTCGCAGGAACCGTGGACTGCTTATCGAATCGCATCGGCCTTTTCCGCTGCAGGTATTCCGCCAGAGGTCTTTTCGCTCTATCCAGGCGGACATGATGTTGGCGGCGCGATTTTGTCGGGCTGCCGCCGAAGTATGATTTTTGGCAGCCAGAAAACCATCGATCAGTATGCCGGGAATCCAGGTGTTCAGGTACACGGGCCTGGTTTCTCGAAAATATTTCTGGGTGATGACTGCGTTGATCGGTGGGAAGAATATCTCGACTTGATGGTGGAAAGTGTTTTCATCAATGGTGGTCGAAGCTGTATCAATGCCAGCGGAATCTGGGCGCCGCGACACACGCAAGAAATCGCACAAGCGATTGCCGCGCGAATTGGTCCTGCAGACGTCCTGCCTCCTGATGATCCGAATTGCGGATTGGCAGCCTTTACTGTTCCCGGTACTGGCGCAGCGATCAAGAATATGATTGACCAGGACATGAAAGAATCCGGCGTGACCGATATGACCGCCGCGTTTGGCGAGCGGCTCATCGAAAAGGAACGGTGTTCGTATTTGCGTCCAGTCGTTGCTCATTGCAGCAGTCCGGATACTGCCATCGCCAGCAAGGAATATATGTTCCCGTTTGTGTCGGTTGTCGAGTGTCCCCAGTCAGAAATGATCCGACGCGCTGGCGCAACGCTCGTCGCTACGGCGCTTACGGACGACGAGCGATGGATCGGTGCGTTGGGAAGTGCTGTGAATATCGACCGGCTCAATATTGGTCCCATACCGACCAATCGGTTGAACTGGTTGCAGCCGCATGAAGGAAACCTGATTGATTTTCTGTTTCGTTCGCGGGCCTGGCAGACCACTCGACAAATGGTGGCGATTTCATGAGCGGAAGTCGAGCACTTGAAACCAACCTGGAAATCAATCGGACGACGCGGCTGATCCCGTTCGACTGGAATCTGCGAACGCGCATCATTTTCGGCAATGATTCCATCGATCAACTCGGCCGACTTGCTGCGCAGCGGGGTGCCACTCGAGTTCTGGTCGTATCGGATCCAGGAATCGTTTCAGCCGGACATGTCGAACACGGACTTGAATCACTCAAGCGCAGTGGACTGCAAACGGCGTTGTTCGATGGAGCGCGTGAAAACCCGACGACGGATCACGTCGCGCAAGGCGTTGCATTTGCCAGGGAATTCCAGCCTGACTTGCTGGTCGGACTGGGGGGTGGCAGTTCCATGGATTGTGCCAAAGGGATCAATTTTATTTACTCGTGTGGCGGCACGATGAGCGACTATTGGGGTGTTGACAAGGCAACAGGGCCAATGCTGCCAATGATTGGTGTTCCGACGACATCCGGAACCGGGAGCGAACTGCAATCGTTCGCCCTGATCTCCGATGCGACGACACAAGAGAAGATGGCTTGCGGTGATCGCCGCGCCGCTTGCACCATCGCGATTCTCGATCCGCGCCTGACGTTGACACAACCTCCTGCAGTGACTGCACTGACTGGAATTGACGCGCTGTCCCATGCGATTGAAACGTGGGTTACTCGCCCCCGCAATCCGGTTTCGATGATGGCCAGTCGGCAAGCATGGGAACTATTGGCGAGCAATTTTCGTCGCGTCCTGGACGAACCGAACGATCTGGACGCGCGCGGCGCAATGTTGCTCGGTGCCGCCATGGCGGGATTGGCAATCGAAGACTCGATGTTGGGTGCGGCCCATGCACTTGCCAATCCATTGACGGCGATTTACGGAACACCGCACGGGCAGGCGGTTGGAGCAATGTTGCCTCATGTCATTCGATTCAATGGCGAACAGTTTGCCTCATGGTATGCCGAATTGATGGCAACGACCAATGAAAACGGAATACTCAACGGATTCGACAGATCAGCCGACGGGCTGGCTGAATTTGTGGGGCAACTTGTGGGAGCAGCCGGTTTGCAGACGAGTTTGCAAGGTTGCGGAATTGATCGGAACAGGATTCCGGAATTAGCGGTTGCGGCTTCCAAACAATGGACAGCGCGATTCAATCCGCGCGACGTGGATGTTCAGTCACTGACGGGACTTTATGAAAACGCTTTTTGAATTTGCTTCAGTTTTGTCCCCGCCGCGGGTACTGGCGGCGATCGTTTTCGCGTTTCCTGTTTTCGCGTTTACACTTAGTGCCGCCCTGCCATGTGTTGTCGTTGGTCAGGAAAGCAAACCGAATTCGCAGTGGCACGTGTATCGCGGTACGCCGGACGGCAAAGCGTATGTTGATCAGGAATTGCCGGAAAAACTCGAGGTCATGTGGGAGTACCCGGTTCCCAAAGGAGCTTTTGAAAGCACCGCGGCAATCAACGATGGCATCGTATATATCGGTGACCTTGACGGCACGCTGTTTGCGTTTGAACTGGAGACAGGAAAGGTCAAATGGGAGTTCAAAGCGGAAATCGGATTTGTCGCCGCACCCGCTTTTCACGAAGATCGAATCTTCGTCGGCAATCTGGACGGGATTTTCTATTGCGTTGACGCGAGTAACGGGTCGGAAATCTGGAAGCATGAATCGGGCGCAGAAATCGATTCCGGCGCAAACTTTTATGGCGAAAATGTTATTTACGGGTCGCAAGATGCCTCGCTCTATTGCCTGAACCGGAAAACGGGAGCCGTCGTCTGGACTCACACACTGGACGACCAGATTCGATGTTCGCCGACGATCGTAGAGAGCCGTTGTTTTGTCGCTGGTTGCGACGGAATGTTGCATATCATCGATTTGGACACCGGAAACAAACTGGGGGGCGTTCAGATCGACTCGCCCACCGGAGTTACCCCCGCCGCTATTGGCGACGTGGTTTGCTTTGGAACGGAGCAAGCTTCCTTTTATGCAGTGAACTGGAAGAAACAGACCATTGAATGGCAATTCGACGATGCCAACGGTTCGGCGTCGACGCGAAGTAGTCCGGCCGTAACCGATGGGCACATTGTTTTCGGAGCGCGAAACGGAATGGTCTACTCGCTCAATCCGGCCAATGGATCGATCAACTGGACGTTCGAAGCACGTAGACCAGTCGATTCATCCCCGGTAATCGCCAGGCAACGTGTTTACATTGGTGCCGATGACGGGCGAATGTATGTACTCAACCTGTCCGATGGTAAACTGGTGTCCGAGAAAGAACTGAATGGCAAGATCGTTGGTTCGCCAGCGGTTGCCGATGGTCGCCTGATCGTCGCGACAAGTCGTGGTGTCGTTTATTGCCTGGGCAAGAAAGAGTAACTGGCTTCATGACCGAAACAAGTAAAACAGAAGTTGGCAGTTACTTTATTTCCAACTACCCGCCCTTCTCCCAATGGAAAAAGGACGAACTGGATGTCGTACGCGAGGCGATGGCTTCACCGCCTGGCGATACGCCACTGGGACTCTACTTGCACATTCCGTTTTGCCGAAAGCGTTGCAAGTTCTGTTATTTCAAGGTCTTGACCGATGTCAATGCGGCCGAGATCGAGCATTACGTTTCGGCGCTATCGCGTGAAATTGAACTTGTCAGCAGACTGCCCGTCATGGGCGGGCGACCGTTTCGTTTCGTGTACTTTGGCGGTGGAACGCCATCCTACCTCAGTGCGAAACAGCTTACCTCTCTGGTCGACCGGTTGCGGGAAAACATCAGTTGGGACGAAGCCGAAGAAGTTACGTTCGAATGCGAACCGGGAACGTTGCAGGAAAAAAAAGTCCACACCTTGCGCGAACTGGGCGTCACCCGATTGAGTCTCGGAGTCGAGAACTTTACGGATAGCGTCCTGGAGGAAAATGGTCGTGCCCATTTGTCCGGGGAAATTTATCGGGCATGGGAGTGGATTCAGGCGGCTGGTTTTCCCAACGTCAATATCGACCTGATTTCCGGAATGGTCGGCGAGACATGGGACAACTGGAAAGACAACATTCGCAAGGCGATCAAGTTGTCGCCGGACAGCGTGACGATCTATCAGATGGAGTTGCCGTTCAATACGGTCTATTCCGCCGATATTCTTGGAAACAAAATCGAAACCCCTGTCGCCAATTGGGAAATGAAACGGGCCTGGGTCAACTATGCCTTCGATGAGTTCCTTGCCGCCGGCTACCACATCAGCAGTGGCTACACGGTCTGCAAGGAAAAAAGCAAAGTGAATTTCAGCTACCGCGACAATTTGTGGCAAGGCTCCGATTTGATCGCAACCGGAGTTGCCAGTTTTGGTCACATCTCCGGAGTGCATTACCAGAACAAACCCGACATCAAGGAATACAAGTCGGACTTGCTCGAAAACGGCGATCTGCCGTTGGGACGGGCAATGCGACCTTCGCCCCATCAATTGCTGGTTCGGGAAATGATCCTGCAACTCAAAAGGGGTTTTCTTGACCGGACGTACTTTCAAAATCGATACGGTGTCGACATCGTGGAAGAATGGGCAGAACAATGGCAGGAACATGCCGACGATAACTGGCTGACAATCGGTGACGACCGAATCGAACTCACTCGTGAAGGGTTGCTGCGAGTCGATGGATTGTTGCCCGCGTTTTTCGAACCGCAGTTCCAGAGTGTTCGATACACCTAGTCGAACAGGATGCCTTGATGGCGGAACATTTGACTTTCATGATGGGCGAGTTCGCCGCCGAGTTTCCTGTTGACCGGATGTATGCCGACAACCATATGTGGGCGTTATCTGTTGGTCCGGCTGCTGCGTCATCGGAACTGCCAAACTTCCGGTTCGGCTTTACGGCCTACGCCGTTCGACTGTTGCAAGACGTCTATTTTCTGGACTGGCTCGTCGATGCACCTGGAGATCTGCAATTTCGCCAGGAGATTGGATCGATCGAAAGCAAGAAAGCCGAGAGTGCGCTTTATGCTCCGATTGCCGGCCAGTTGACTACGTTTAATGAAGAACTACTTTCCGACCCGTCAGCCATCAACGTCGACAAATATGGCCGGGGATGGCTGTTCGAATTAGCTGGCGAAAAGGAGAACTTGCTCACAGCGGAACAATACGTCGATCTCCTCGAAAGTGTATGGGAGAAAACGCAACGGACGATAAAAGGCCAGTTGAACGAATAAACCCTTGAAAAACCGGCGTTCCTAACAAAATCCTGTTCGCTGATTTGCTGGCGATTCTGTTACAATGAGCTTGATAACCGGTGGAATTAGTGTTGTTGAACATTGTTTTTGATTTGTTGATTGATCCATGGCCAAACGACTCTCCGTTATCGTCTCGCAGGGAGCCAGCAGCAATCCGGCCAAACGGCAACTGGAGGAAGATGTCATCACAGGATTGATGTTCGCTCCCGCAATCGATGTGACAGTCGTTCCCAACCTGTACGACCTCAAGCCGGACAGTACCGGAATGCTGGCTTTGAAAGGAATCGGTGGTGACCTGGTCATTTGCAGTTGGATGTTCGAGCGCGCTGCCCACTGGATTCTCGACCGAAACCAGATTTCCGGCAAAGTGGGCACGACACTGCTCAAGAATGCCGAAGACGACTTTGATGAGGAGGAAGAGGAGGAGGAAGTTGAGGATTCGGCCAAAAGCAAGCCACGTGTAATCGAACGGCGAACAGTTCCGAACCGACGAATCTATTGCCTTGATTTCAAAATCTCCAACGCCGCCCCGACGTATATCGATGAAGTATTGCGAATTCAAAAAGAACTAGGTGTTTCAATGGTCAGTCTGGGACTGGGGGCACCTCGAACTTCTCCATCCAACGAGCAAACTCAACGATTCGAGTCACCGACCAATACGACGGCGCTGGCCCGGAATGGAAACGGGCTGGCTGATTTCACGAACGGGATTCTTCTCGACGACGTAAGTGGCGAATCGGCTGCGGGCGTGGTAAATCGGATCGACGACGAATCAGCGCGACGATGGTACCCTGTGATCGATTACAGTCGTTGCACGAATTGCCTGGAATGCATCGACTTCTGCCTGTTCGGGGTGTATGGCATCGACAAGATCGACACGATTCTCGTGGAACAACCGGACAATTGTCGCAAGGGGTGCCCGGCATGCAGTCGCGTTTGCCCGGAAAACGCGATCATTTTTCCGCAACACAAAACACCGGCGATTGCCGGAAGTGCCGAAGTGGGAGTCAGTCTGAAAATTGATCTGTCGCAATTGTTTGGCGCTCCGGAACAGGGAAAATCAGCGGCTGAAATCGCGGCGATCGAGCGCGATGAACAATTGATCATGGCCGGTCGTCAGGCGGTTGGAACTGCCGTACTTGAAAAGCGGCAACCGGAAAAGTTCCGGCCGGCACAGCGCGATGAACTGGATGATCTTGTGGATCAATTGGACGAACTGGATATTTAGTGCAGCGTCAATTCTTGATATTTGGGTAAGCCGTTTTGGCGCTAGCCATGGTTCCGTCACAAAAAACCGGGGCTAGCGCCCAAACGGCTGATTTTCGCAATCCCAATTCTGAATCTGGACGCTGCAATAATACCCCTTTTCACTTTGTGTGAGACGTCGTCCGGTCGCACTACTGATCGTCATTTCCTGCGTTAACGGGAGGGGCTTCTGATTCCACAAACGATTCCATCACGGTCTCGCCCAGTTTGATCTTGTTAATTACGTCGCGGTCAACGATGTCCCCTGGAATGCCGTTTAGCGCCACGACACCCTTGCGATCGATCATGACGAACCACGGTGAACCGAGCGCTTTGAGTTGTTTGCAAACCGTGTTTTCGATATCCTGCGAAGTGTCGAGTCCAACCGGGATTGGCAAATTGAATTTTTGACACATGGCAAGACCGTTTTCCAGGGTATTTTCCCCGGACTGGGGAAACGAAGCCAGCACGGAAAGGAATTGGACGTCCGGGTCATCCTTGTGCCGTTGATAGAATTCCGACATCAGCGGCATTCCGTCTGCTTCGCTGAATGCACACGTTGTCTGGAACAACATCAGCACGACGACTTTGCCGAGGTAATCGTCCAGTTGACATCGCGTCTGATTGTCCGGCAGGTTTTGCCAGGTGGATACCGTAATCGCAGGGGCCTTCTCGCCGACCATTCCGAACTCCGGTGGCGGAGCAAGTATTGTTCCGTCAGTGGCGATTCGTTGCCCATCGCTCGTTGCCTTCATTACATCCAGATCAAAAAAACGAAACTCACCATTACGCCGCACTTCGACTCGCACGCGGTCGCCCGGACGGCTGTTTGAAAGGTTTCGGACAAGATCGCTCGACTGCAACACGTAGTTGTCGTTTACGGAAAAAATCTCGTCGCCAACTTCCAGTCCTGCCTTGAACGCAGGACCGTTCGGCTGGACGTAGGCCACGAGCGCCGAATCGCCGGAAAACCGGACACCAAGCATGACACGAGGCGCATCATTCGAATTGCGCTGGCCAAAACAGGGCTGCTCTTCGATTCCGACAAAAACGAAAACCAGAAAAAAAATGACGCAGGGAGTCCTCGCGTAACCCAAAACCCAGGAATGTATAACGGAACGGACCTTCACTTGAAAACTCCCGGTTTGGACGCGGTTGGTGGATCGGCATTTTCCGGAAATGGGCCTGCTCACATACATTTCAAGTATTACCTATCGCGACCGCGCATCCTGTTTCGTCAATTGATTAAAATACTCGAGCGCTTCACCGAAAAGTTCCTTGAGCTGCTCCGGCTTTTTTCGTTGTCGAGCATTGTAAATGATCACGTTGCCCGATGCAGCCTCAATACAAATCCGCTTGTTCTTCTCCAACGACAACACCAGTTCGCTGTGAAACAGGTCGCGGACGGCCACTTCATTGTCGGATTTCAGCAGGTAAATCCGCGAGAAATTCGGGAACTGTTCGAAGTTGATATCCTTTTGCAATCCGAGCACCCCACCAATCTTGTCGAACATCGATTCGGGTCGAAGTGTGAACGACGGAATCTCCAGCAGTGGCGATGCCAGGCAAACGACTGTTTGCGAGGCTGTATGCTGGTGTTTCCCGCTGCCCGTTGTGAATTGGTAATCGAAAATGGAAATGTTGATGTCGCCCGAATCGCCGACCACGAGGTTTCGCAGTTTTCTGGCCCGTCCCTGATTAAACAACTGGAATCCGGATAGCCTTTGTTGCAACGCCGGGTCGCCATCCTTTCGAAAATCCAGGCCCATTTCGTCGGCGGCGCGTTGCAACCCTTCTGTTCGTTTCTTGTCAAACCACCTGACGGTACCAATGATCACCGCAATGAGCAGCAGGGTACCTCCGACAATCAGAATGATTTCCATATTGCCTCAAAATTTCCGGGAATGAATCAGGACTTGAGTTGAACAAGTGCAATGGGTTCTTTCGATGCTCGTTCCAACGACGTGCTGTTATTGACCGTCACGCGAGGGTCTTGCCATTGGGCCGGATCGAAGTTCTTCGAATAAACACCGTAATCGTGGAAAGCGATTTTTTTTGCAATGCGATAAGCCCAGCTTCGTTCCGGTACTGGTTCAAGATCGGGGGAATATTGCGATGGATAATGACCGGCGGCCGTCAATTCCTCCATCGCCGATTGGCGTGCCGTCGTATCGCGGGCCGAATGGGATTCGACCAGTTTTCGAATCAAATCCGGTCGTTCCAGTGCAATGCACCCGCGTGTTGAACTCGCGGCGGCAACACGAAAGTCCCTCAGGAACTGAGACTGGTTGAATGTTTCTCGCAAGGGCCGTTCGTCGTGAATCGATTCCCGCGCGAACTGAATGATCGGGCAAGGTTCAATATCGCCCCACGGATTGATGTGGTGCGTGAATCCTGTGGCGGCAGGACAAAGTGCCTTGCCATCGGCATCGTAGTAGGCGTCGATAATAATGATCGGTTTCTTGCAGCGCATATCGACCACGAATTTTCGCGCCGTCCGTTGTTGTTCCGGTGACAATGCGAGGTCGGGCGAAGACTCGGGTCCAACGGGACGATAGATGTGGTACCAGGTGTACATCACTCCCATGTCGATCAATTGATCGATCCATTTTTCGGTCAACAGGTCCTCGTAATTGGATTGGCAGAGACTTGTGCAAACTCCTGTCATGACCTTGTTGTTCAAACAATTTTGCAAGCCCTGCATCGTGGCGTTTAGCACACCCGCCTTGCCGCGCCGCTGGTCGCTCACGGTTTGACTTCCCTCGACACTGACCAACGGAGTCACATTGCCGCACTTGCGAAATCGCCTGGCGACCTCGTTGGTGATAAAGTGTCCGTTGGTAAAGACCTGAAAGTAGGCGTCGGGGTGGGCTTCGAGCACATCGAACAGCCCCTTGTGCATAAGCGGCTCCCCCCCAAGGATTCCAAAAAACGAATTGCCTACGCTTTTCGCTTCTGTGATCATCCGGTTCAGTGCCTCGACTTCGATCTTGTGCTGCTTGTGCGCCACATCGACCCAGCACCCCTGGCAGCGCAAGTTGCAACTATTAATGATCGAGATATAGAGGTATGGTGGAAAGAACTCACCACGCTTGAGACGCTGTTTGTGCCGCTGCACACTGCGCAGCCCCTTGACCCCCATGTTCCAGAACAATTTCCACAGCAGCCGCTTGTCTGTTTCAAACAGCATTCGCTTGCCAAGCCTGAAATACATTTGAGGGCGTTTCCTTGTTCCGGTTCAAATAACCAGTGAATTATAGCAGATCAGCGGAATTCTGGTTCAAGCCAAACTTTACCCAACAAATTCCCGAGTGGCTTGCCGCTCCAATGTAATCAATAACACGTTCGGTTCCTTCGATGAATCGGGCGTTCACGATGGTTTCATACCCGTGGACTTGAACCATCCCATTTATGACAATCGGGCTTTCAATTTCTGGTGTTCAAAACGGAGCAATCTCAGTGAAATCGAATATTGACCGCTTGATATGGACCATTATCGCCATAGTTTCGATTCAATTTCTTTCCCCTGTTTGTGCCGAAGACTGGACGCGGTTTCGCGGTGCCAACGGGTCGGGCATAGCCGCATCCGCCAACCTCCCGGAAACCTGGAGTGAATCGGAAAACGTATCGTGGAGCATTGAGTTGCCGGGACCGGGAAGCAGCAGTCCAATTATTGTCGGCGACAAAGTTCTGGTGACTTGCTACACCGGCTATGGCCTGGACGCTGCGAAACCTGGAAATCCAGGCGACTTGAAACGGCATCTGATCTGTTATGACATCGCCACCGGCAAGGAATTGTGGCTTGCAACTGTCGAAGCGGAAAAGGATGAGGACGCCTGGGAAGGCTTCATTCTCGAGCACGGTTTTGCCAGTAGCACACCCGCTACCGATGGTGAACGAATCTACATGGCTTGTGGAAAGACTGGACTCGCAGCTTTCGACGTGAACGGGAACCGGTTATGGTTGAAATCCATGGGCACGGAATCGGATCCGGCCAAATGGGGCGATGGTTCCAGCCCGATTGTCTGGAAGAATCTGGTGATCATGAATGCTGGCAACACAGGGAACATGATCATTGCGTTTGATTCAGAATCAGGTGTTGAAGCATGGCGAAAAGAAGACAAATCGCTAACCAATTGCTGGAGTACACCGATCATCGTTGAAGTCGATGGGCATGAGGAACTGGTTTGTGCCGCACCGGGTCGGATTTTTGCACTCGATCCCGAGAAGGGAACCGAGTTGTGGACTGCTGTCAGCCCGATTGCCCAAACCGTTTGTGCCAGCCTGGTTTTTGATGACAAGACCGTTTTTCTCATGGGTGGCCGACAAGGCGCAGCAATTGGTATTCGCTGTGGCGGCAGCGGTGATGTCAGCGAAACGCATACCATTTGGAAGGCACCTCTCCGTTCCGGCATTGGCACTCCCGTGATCGTCGACGGCCGGATGTACTGGACCAGCAGTGGAATTGCCTATTGCGCGAGTTGCGAAACGGGAGCAGTCGTTTTTCAGGAACGAATCGAATTCCCAAAAGTCGCCGGAGAATCAGGAGAGCAAAAGGGTCCGCGTGGGGACTATGCGTCTCCCATTGCAGTTGGCAACAGAATTCTCGTGATCAATCGAGGCGGACAGGCGCAATGGCTGGAAGCGTCCGAGGAGTATTCTCCAGTCGGCGGAGGGATGTTTGCCTCCGACCCGGGTTCCTTTAATGGTACCCCGGCCGTCGGCAACGACTCCCTGTTCATTCGATCCAACACGAGACTCTACTGCATAGCAAAGGGTGGAAAGAAAAAAGTCGATTAGTCGACTTCATCATTTCGCATGGTCTGAAACCAACATTAAAAGACGGAGCCTCTGGAATAAACCGTCGGGGCCCATTTTTGAGTTTCCGATGATTCAGGTTCAGGACGAACTGGTCAAAACTTGCCTTTGTTGGTGTGCCAAACAAGTTAAGATTCTCTGGTACAGACTATTTTGATCGGTCGATTCTAAACAATGTCATCAGCAAATTCTTCTTGCGTGTATCGGGCAAAACCCCCGATGTTTCCGTTGTTTTTGAGGATCGACAGCGGCGTCAAAACGTTTCACAAAACCAGTGGCGACCAAGGAGGCATGACTCGATCGATTGGCTGCAACCGGTCCCCAAACGGCGTTTGGATCGGATGAGACGTTGCTTCGGTTTGGGAGCGCGCACTCTCCTGCGCGCCGAATCGCACAGGCTGCACAGTCAAACGAGCATGGCGCCTTCTTGTATCGCGCATCGAATTTCCCAATATCGTCCTCGCTGGGGTTTCATTTTCCGCAATAAGCTGACTTCGCCGCGACATTGTGTCGCAAGGCTGAAATGCTGACTGGATTGGCATCGACTTTGCGTCGTCGTCTGAATTCCACCGATTGGTATCGGTGGATAAAACAGCGAACGAACCAGACCAGCGGAAAGCGATTGATCCATGATTGCGGCGGAGTCCTTGCAAAATCGCGCGGAAAAATCAAGTAACCAAAACGGAGGATCTGAAACAATACGCCTCGATCGATTCTCCTATGACGATCAAATCGTGCGTATGTTTTCGCTGGCCACCCTGATTTGGGGAATCGTTGCGACCACGGCTGGATTGATTGTCGCCATCCTGCTGGTGATGCCGCAGTGGACGTTTTGCGAATACATTTCATTTGGGCGGCTGCGCCCCCTGCATACCAACGCCGCGATATTTGCATTTGGTGGCAACGCGATCTTTGCTGCGGTTTATTATTCCACCCAGCGGTTATGCAAGGCGCGGATGTGGAGTGATTTCCTGAGCCGAATGCACTTTTGGGGCTGGCAACTGATCATCGTCGCGGCCGCCATTACGTTGCCGATGGGCATTACACAGAGCAAGGAATACGCTGAACTGGAATGGCCGATCGATATCGCCATTGCTGTCGTTTGGGCAGGTTTTTTCGGGGTCAACTTCATGATGACCCTGGTGTGGCGGCGCGAACGACACATGTATGTCGCGTTATGGTTTTACATTGCCACCATTGTCACTGTCTCGATTCTGCATATTTTCAACAGCCTGGTCGTGCCGGCAGGTTGGTTCAAGAGCTATCCAATCTACGCCGGAGTGCAGGATGCCATGATGCAGTGGTGGTACGGGCATAATGCCGTTGCGTTTTTTCTGACGACACCTTTCCTGGGAATGATGTATTACTTTTTGCCCAAGGCCGCCGAACGCCCGGTGTTCTCGTACAAGCTTAGCATTATTCATTTCTGGTCCCTGGTCTTTATTTATATCTGGGCGGGTCCGCACCATTTGCATTACACAGCGCTGGCGGCATGGGCATCTTCACTAGGGATGATCTTTTCGCTGATGCTTTGGATGCCCAGTTGGGGAGGGATGATCAATGGGCTGCTGACATTGCGGGGGGCGTGGAGCAAGGTCGCCGATGATCCGGTTTTGAAATTCTTCGTTGTCGGAATCACTTTCTACGGAATGGCAACTTTCGAAGGCCCGATGCTCTCCATCAAAAGCGTAAACGCACTCTCCCATTACACGGACTGGACAATTGCACACGTACACGCCGGGGCCCTTGGCTGGAACGGGTTCATGACTTTTGGCATGCTTTACTGGTTATTGCCGCGTATCTTCCAAACGAAACTTTGGAGCAAAAACCTGGCGGTCTGGCATTTTTGGCTGGGGACGCTGGGCATCCTCCTCTATATCATTCCGATCTATGTTGCCGGTTTGACACAAGGATTGATGTGGCGGGCCTTCGATCCGCAGGGCAACCTCGCGTACCCGCAGTTCATGGAGTCGGTTACTGCGGTTGTGCCGATGTGGTGGGCGCGGGTTGGCGGTGGAACGCTCTACATTTCCGGCATCTTGTTGATGGGAATCAACTATTTCATGACATGGCGATCAAGACCGGGTCAATACGAAGTGCCTATCATCGAGGCGCCGCCGCTTTCACGCAACTTTGTCGATCCACCCAGGCCCGTTTCAAGTCTGGAAGGAAAACCCGTTCTGGAGTTTGCAAAACGACTCGACGTCTGGCAGCAATTTCACTGGCACCGGATCTGGGAGCGATTGCCGATTCGCTTTACCGTGTGGACAACAATTGCAGTACTTGTTGCAACCGGGATGGAGTTGATCCCGACATTTTTGATTCGTTCCAACGTTCCAACTATTGTCACAGTCAAACCTTACTCGCCGCTGGAATTGTTGGGTCGCGACATTTATGTATCCGAAGGTTGTTACAACTGCCACTCGCAAATGATTCGACCGTTGTTTTCGGAAGTCGAACGGTATGGCGAATACTCGAAACCGGGCGAGTTTATTTACGATCGCCCGTTTCAATGGGGCTCGCGCCGTATTGGACCGGATCTGGCTCGCGAAGGAGGGCGCCAATCGCACTATTGGCATTTGCGGCACCTTGCCGATCCTGCGGCCACATCGGGAAGTGTCATGCCTTCGTATGAGCACCTGTTAACGACGGAGTTAAATTTCAGTGATCTGCCGGCGCGGATCGAAGCGGTCGCATCCCTGGGCGCCCCCTATGATCGGGAACTGTACGAAAGCGAGGAGATGGCTTACGAACAAGGCAAAAAAATCGTTACCGAGATGTTGCTGCAATGCGATGAGGAATCGGCCAAATCACTGCAAGCGATGTCGCCAGCTTTGGCAGAAACAAAGGCAATTGCGGTTATTGCCTATCTTCAACGCCTGGGATCGGACTTGAATGCAACTCCCGAAACAGAGGCCGGAGTTGTCAAAACAGCTGAACAGGAAGCGAGCAACGCCGACGCTGTCACCCC
The DNA here is from genome assembly GCA_031414755.1 of Pirellulaceae bacterium. GTDB lineage: Bacteria > Planctomycetota > Planctomycetia > Pirellulales > Pirellulaceae > CAJQPP01. Next base: position 15,241 of record JANNWJ010000028.1, read on the forward strand.
GCCGCCGACCGAAGACAAAACGACTGACGGAGAGATTCAATGATCAAAACCTTGATGGAAAAACTTGACTACGGTTTTTTTGCCGAATCCGCGCTCTTGATGTTTGTACTCATCTTCATCGGAGTGGCAATCCGGACGTTCCTTATTCGAAGCGACGATTCCCATCGTCAATCGATGGTCGTTCTCAATGACGGAGTGGAGGAAGACCAGTGAACCAGCCCGTGACTGAGGAAGAAGTACAAACCATTCACACGTATGACGGAATCCAGGAATACGACAATCCGTTGCCCGGTTGGTGGAAGAACCTGTTTTGGTGTTCGATTTTTTTTGCATGTTTTTACGTCGTTTACTATCACCTCGGAGTCGAGGGACGCTCGATTCATGACGATTACGAACGGCAGATGGCATCTATTTTCGTACGACGTTTTTCCACGATCGGTATTCTCGAACCCGATCGCGAAACATTGATCAAATACATGAACGACCCGGAGTGGCTCGCCGTGGGAAAAGCGGTGTACAAGGCCAACTGCGTCAGTTGTCATGGCGCAGATGGGCAAGGTCTGATAGGCCCCAACCTGACCGACAACTACTGGAAAAATGTCGCCACCATCGAAGATGTCGCTCGTGTAATTGCCGACGGGGCCGCCAGTGGTTCCATGCCTGCCTGGAAGAAACGTATGACTCATCAAAACCAGATTGTGTTGACCGCGGCGTACATTGCCTCAATGCGCGCCCATCCGGTTACCGGCAAGGTCGCTGAGGGAAAAGAGATTCCGGCATGGGTCAATTAACGCGAATCGTCCACAAATCATTGGCATGACGGCCCACCGTGTCGGCAAATACGCATTCACATTCATTCGCCCTAAACCGGTTTGATGAACAACGCAAATCTTGAACCAGTAGAGCACGTACTGAGTACGCTGAAGAGCGATGGAAGTCGTCGATGGCTCAAGCCAAAGCTCAGCATCGGAAACCTGCTTCGTTTTCGTCGTTGGGTCGCGTGGGTGTTGATTATCGTTTTTACGGCGATTCCGTTTATCCATGTCGGTAGCCGGCCACTAGTCCTGCTCGACATAACGGCCCGCCAGTTCACAATTTTCGGTTTTACGTTTCTGCCTACCGACGCTCTGCTGCTCGCGATATTTCTGGTCGGGACCTTGCTAACGATCTTTTTGTTTACGGCGTTGAAAGGGCGGATCTGGTGCGGCTGGGCCTGCCCTCAAACCGTTTACATGGAATTCGTCTTTCGCCCGATAGAACGGCTGTTCGAAGGCACCGTCAGGCGTGGCGGATTGCCGAGGAAAAATGTGGCCGCATGGCGAACGTTCGCCAAATACCTCGTTTACTTTTTGATTTGTGTCTATCTTGCCAATACGTTTCTGGCGTACTTTGTGGGAGTCGATCGACTTTCACGATGGGTCCGGCAATCGCCTCTGCAACACCCCCTCCCCTTTCTGGTGATGGCTGCGGCTACCGGCGCAATGATGTTCAACTTTTGTTATTTTCGGGAACAATTGTGTCTGATCGCCTGCCCATACGGCAGGTTTCAATCCGTGTTGCTTGACCAGAATTCGGTAATCGTGGCCTACAATGAAAAACGGGGCGAGCCGCGCAAAAAAGGAATTCATGCGAATGGCATCGGCTTGCCAATCGCTGGAGACTGTATCGATTGCGGCAATTGCGTGACAACGTGTCCAACGGGCATTGATATTCGCAAGGGCCTGCAAATGGAGTGCATCAATTGCACTCAATGCATCGACGCCTGCAACCAGGTAATGAAGAAGATCGGACGGTCGCCTGATTTGATTCGCTTCAGTTCGCAAGCCCGGGATCGCGGACTTGTTGGCGGACTTGTTCGTGCCCGAACAATCATCTATCCGTTTTTGATTGCCGGATTTATCGGGGCATTCCTGTTCGTGTTGTCAACGAAGTCCACGTTCGATGTCGTTATCATGCGAGAACCTGGTAATCCTTACGTTGTAATCGATAAGGGTCGTATCAGGAATCTTTTGACGATGAAGCTCACAAATCGAAGCGACAAGGACATGGCTTTTTCTGCCCGCGTGCTCGAGCCGGCGGGAGGCGAATTGCAGTTCATGGAAGACAAGGTGCTATTGGCACCGCGCGAATCACGATCATTCCACGTTGGAGTAATCGCTGAACGCAAGGAGTTTCGGATGGGAAAATCCAACATGCTGGTTCAAATTGAAAACGACCAACAGGATTCGCGTATGGCGCGATTTACGTTGATGGGCCCTTTTTAGAAATAAGCTGCCATGCAAACAAAGCCCGCCACCGCGCCCAATGAAGCGCTGAGTCAGTTCGTGTGGACGTTGTTGATCCTCGGTTTCTTTGGTGTTCAGGCAATCGTTTGGCTTGTGGCGATTACCTTGACGGCCAACGACAATTCGCAAGCCATAGTTGCCGGATACGACGAGAAGGCGCTGAAGTGGGACGAACAACGCGCCGAACAAAATACCAGTGATTCACTTGGATGGGGCGCCCGTTTTCGAATCGACGATGGCGACGAATACGGGCATTTGCGGCGAGTGACAGTGCATTTGACAGATCGTCAGCAGCAATCGGTTGATGGTGCCCAGGTTGAGCTAACGATCTTTCATTGTGGGCACTCGGCAGACGTGCAAGCCAGGCAATTGATCGAAAATGAACCCGGTATTTATTCGGCGAATTTCCAAATGGAACACGCCGGAATGTGGGATTTTGCCCTTCTTGCAACCCGCGAGAACGAACGATTTCTCTCCCGTGAAAGAGTTGAAGTCGGTGCGTGGAGGATTAGGAAATGATTTGGCTATTGAGTACCGTATTTTTGGCAAGTCTGCTGGGTAGCCTTCACTGCGTTGGTATGTGCGGACCGTTCGCCTTGCTCGCCGGTGGCGGGCAACGGTCCGGCAAACGCGAAACGCGATCAAACAGTGTCTGGTTATCAGCGGTATTCTACAACGGTGGCCGGCTGATCACGTATTCTTTTGTTGGCGCAGTTTTCGGCGCAGCGGGAATGGCGGTCAATACATTGAGCGGAGATTACGGATCATCGATTTCGTTGTGGCAGCAAACCGCGACCTGGATCGCGGGTTTGTTGATGATTGGCGTCGGAATTGTGGGCGCCGCACGATTTTTTGGGTGGCGAGTTCGTTTTCCGAATGTCGTCAGACCATTACAACGTGTTTTACAGGCCTTGTTCAAGCGAACCCAAAGACTTTCCGGGTTTCAGCAGGCACTGGTCATTGGAATGTTGACAAGCCTGATGCCATGCGGATGGCTGTACACATTTGCGATAACAGCTGCCGGCACAGGTAGCCCTTTTACGGGAATGTTGGTCATGATTGTGTTCTGGTTTGGTTCGGTGCCGGTTCTATTGGCCTTGATTCCAGGCGTCAACTTGTTGCAACGATTCGGCAAGTCGACTCAACGGCAATTACCACTAGTCATGTCGAGTCTGGTCATCGTCACCGGGATTTTCACATTGATTTATCGTGCTCCCGTCATGGCCATCCAGCAATCGTCGGTTGTTTCGGGATTTGAGCCGTTGCAACAACAGTTGACGAATGTCGAACAAAGCGAGTTGCCTTGCTGCAAAAGCGGAGTAGACAAGTGATTGTTCGAAGTGCCGACAATCGATTGAAGTCTATCGCTGAGGACGGCGGTGTTGATGTCTTTCTGCTGGAAGATATTAACTGCGACCATTGCGGATTGACTGTTCCGCGAGCCCTGGTATCTCCACCATGCGAGCCGAGCTTCTGCTGCATTGGATGTGCGATGGCATGGCAACTCATTCATGGCAGCGGATTGGAAGCCTGGTATGAGATGCGTGAAACACCTCAGGCGAACATCGTTAGAGGCGGCATCGGTAACGACGCTGCCGGAAGAGTTTCCGAATTCGACGATGCGGCGTTTCAGGAACGGGTCTCCGAAAACCCCTTCGGCTTAAGGACCACAACCATGGCCCTCGGCGGATTGCATTGTGCAGCATGCATTTGGCTTATTGAGAAGTTACCTGTGATCGTGCCCGGCGTGGTCTCAGCTTCTGTGAATTGGGGAGCTGGAACATTACGGCTGGCATGGAACCCAAAGGTAGTTCGGTTATCAAGGATTGCCGAAACGCTAGGTCAGTTAGGCTATCAACCCGGCCTTCTAAACGCCAACCATCGATTGGAAAATCGACAGAAAGAAAATCGGCGCCATTTGATCCGCATTGGGATCGCGGCTGCGGCGGCTGGAAACAACATGCTGATTGCGGCGGCCTTGTATCTGGGCATGTTTCAGTACATGACTCATGACATCGGCACATTGCTGCGTGTCGCAAGCTGTGTCGTCGGACTCGTTTCGTTTCTTGGACCGGGGCGCGTGTTTTTGGTGGGGGCCGTCGCGGCAATTCGGACGCGTACGCCACACATGGACTTGCCCATTGCCCTTGCGCTCGTCGTGGGAACGCTTGCGGGCTTGATCAATACCGTGCGAGGGGTTGGCGAAATATATTTTGATTCATTGTCGGTCCTGGTTTTTTTATTGCTGCTCGGGCGATGGATTCAGTTTCGGCAGCAAAATAGGGCAACGGACGCTATCGAAATGCTTCACCGTTTGACACCGCCGCGGGCACGGCGCATTACAAACGGACGAGTTGAAGTGGTACCGGCCGTGTCACTCCGTCCAGGCGACCTGGTTGAGGTACGACCGGGTGACCTGATCCCCGTGGACGGTTTGGTTGAAGGGGGGCAGTCTTTTGTCGATGAACAACTGCTTTCCGGCGAATCGGCGCCTCTTGAAAAGGGAGTTGGCGATGGCGTTTCGGCCGGAACAAAAAATATCGACGGACTTTTGACAGTTCGGGCATCTCGAACCGGTACGAAGACACGAATTGGGGACATCGCACGACTGGTTCAGCAGGCGACTGAAACTCGACCCAAGGTTGTTGAATGGGCTAATCGCATCGCAGCCCGTTTTGTAATCGTTGTTTTGGTATTGTCGCTTTTGACACTGGCAGGCTGGATGCTGATCGATCCGTCGGTGGCTGTTGATCGCATGGTTGCGCTGCTTGTCGTCGCTTGTCCATGCGCTCTTGCAATGGCAACTCCATTGGCAATTGCCGTTGCGGTTGGGCGACTGGCCCAACAGGGAATTCTTGTCAAATCGGGAGACGTGTTGCAACAACTGAACCAGCCTGGAATGATTTGGCTGGACAAGACGGGAACGCTAACCGAAGGCAAAATGCGAGTGGTGGGCTGGGAGGGTGAAGCGAAATGGTTGCGGGTTGTCTCAGCAGTTGAGTCGCATTTTTCGCATCCCGTGGCACGAGCGTTATCAGAAGAAAGTTCCACGCCAGGCCACAAATGGCCCGAGATTACAAATCCCCGATCCGGTCCAGGCGGGGTCACAGCCTTGTTCGGCAATCAACAAATTATTGTCGGCAATCTTCAACTGATTCAAGCGCACCATGCGAAGATTCGTGATGGATTTCATCGAGCCGCCGAAGAGTTCACAAGCCAAAACCTTTCACCTTGCTGGATCGCCATCGATCGTATCGTTGTGGCAGTCGCCGGACTGGGAGACGTGATTCGCCCAGACTCGTCAGTGACCTTGGGATTGCTTGAAAAAGCAGGCTGGAAGTTGGGCTTACTCTCTGGTGATCATCCCGAAGTCGTCAACACGATAGCCAGGCTACTCGGTACAAGTTTTGAAGAAATCTTTGGAGCAAGGTCCCCGGAACAAAAACTGGAGATCATTCGAAACAGTACAAAAGAAATGTCGCCGGTAGTGATGGTTGGCGATGGCGTCAATGACAGCGCCGCGTTGGCATGGGCGACAGTCGGAATCGCAGTGCATGGAGGCGCCGAAGCGAGTTTGGCAGCGGCACCGGTTTATTTTGGGAAGCCAGGACTTGCGCCTCTTGTCTCGTTGATCCAGGCCAGCAGATCGACGTGCCAAACGATTCGCGTTAATTTTCTGATTTCGATTTCATATAACGTGGTTGGTGTGGGCCTGGCGATGACGGGTATGGTTAATCCACTGGTGGCGGCGCTACTCATGCCCTTAAGTTCAATTACCGTCATCGGGTTTTCGCTGCGTTCAGGGAATAGATGGAGCTGACCGGCATTCAACCTTTTATCGTTGCAGTGCCCGAACCTGCCCATAGGCGCGCCAAATCGCACGGCTGACGAGTTTTTCGCAGGAATGGATTTCCAAAGAAAACCATTTTGATATGTGAATTGCGCAATATTACGGAATTGCCATGACAAGGCACGACTTTTGCAATTAGTTCCCGCTGTTCAAACAGTTTGGACTGAAAAAGGATTCAAGACGCAGTTTTTCAATGGTGCTGGAACCAGGGAAACCTGAGTGTCTTTTAGCTTGAACCTGAAGCCCAGGTGTTAATTCATGAGTGTGTTGTTTGTTGCATTGCCAGTCGCTTTGCTGATATCGGTCATATTTGTATCAGCATTTGTTTGGCAAATGCATTCCGGGCAGTTTGATGACCTTGAGACGCCGCCCAGGCGAATCCTGTACGACGACGTTACCAAAGTCAGGCCCGGGCGAACGCAACGTCTTCCACTTAAATCCTTGAATGATACACGCATGTCGGAACAGAAATCTGAATAAATCTGAATAAGGGAGTCACCGAGCTGGATATGCCCTCAATTTCACTTATCGTCAACAGGAGACAGTGTGATGAAGATTCAAAGCATTGATAAAACCGTAGTCGTTCCATGGGACTTTTCCGAGATGTCCCGGTCGGCCCTGAACGAAGTTCTGGAAATGGTCGAAGATCGTTCGCAGATCAAAATCGTTCATGTGACGTATTTGCCTTCGGCATACGAATATAGCATAGTCTGGAATTCCGTTACCAATGACGAGATTGTATCTCGTGTCGAGGAGGAATTCCGCAAGTCGGTGCGCAACGACGAACGACTGAAAGGGATTGACTTTACAACTATGTTTGGAGAGCCTGGTTCCCGGATTTGCGATTACGCATCGCAATGCGATGCAGGGTTAATTGTCATGTCTTCACACGGTCGCACCGGTTTCTCTCATTTGTTGCTGGGCAGTATTGCTGAACGAGTTGTTCGAAGCGCACCTTGCCCAGTCCTGATCTTGCGAGAAGCCAAAACAACCAATGTCCGGACTCAGGGTCGCGCAGAAAAAGCAATACGTTAATTCCGGCTATTAGCCGGCAATTTCAATCCTGGTGGCGGCCGCCTTTCGGATTGTAATTACTTCGGAGGTGCCGCATTCCCGGTTGATAATTCCAATGGGAGAGGAGAACCATAATGGAGTGCCAAAACTTTATTGAATCCGGAGTGAAGTTGGCTTCGAGGGCTTTTCTTCCCCTGTTTGTTGATGTCGTAAACAACTGTTGCGTTCGCTGCCAGCGTCTGGAGGTTTGTCCTGTACTGTCGGTCGATCAGGTATCAATGCTATTGTCCCCCGACTACAATGTGCCGGTGAATGAAGCGGCCATAATTGCCAAATATTCGATGTCGAAGGGCCATGCTCCATGACGCTTTATGAAGATATAGGCGGTGCGTCGACGATAGAAAGTCTGGTAACGGCCTTTTACCAAAACGTCTTGTTCGACCCCATGTTGCAGCCGTTTTTTGCGGATACGTCGATCGAGAAGTTAAAACGAATGCAAAGGGCTTTTTTTTCGATCGCGCTGGGTGGGCCAGTTCCGACCAGCAGTATATCCTTGTATGAGGCTCACGCCGGGCGTGGAATCGAGCGACGGCACTTAACGCGATTTACCGAACACCTGCTTGCAACACTTCGCGAAATCGGGGTCGAAGAAGTTGATGCGCAAAAGGTCGTCGAAACGGTATCCACCTATTCAGACGAAGTGTTGGGCGAAAGTTCGGTCGATGGGTAATATCCGCTGGACTTGACAATTATGAATCAATACGAAAATCGCCATAAATTCCTGGAGAAGCTGCGCGGCTTGCATGATGACCTTTCGTCAATCAACGAACAACTGTCCAGGGGCGAGCAAGTTGATGAGACGACGATTGATGCTCTCGGACAACTGGTTACCGACGTTGCCGGAATTGTCGATAATGCAAAAGGGCAACTCAACGCCGAACCAGGTAGCCCGGAACATTCCGATTTGATGCAACGTGTGACGCAATTTGAGTCGGATCACCCTCGGGTTACATCGTTTCTCGCCCAGATCGTCGACTTGCTTGGCATGTCAGGAATTTGAAAGAGGACTCGACTGTTGCTCTAACCAGCGAGCAATGGGCCGTTTTCGGAGAGGGCCCTGGTTAATCAAACTTTCTTCGAAACTTTTCTGATCGACAAACTGTGCAAAAAGACCGACACGAAAGACTTGAATCTGCTGAACTGGCAGCAATTCTCGACGGGGCTGTTGACGCGATCATCATGATCAACGCACAGGGCACAATAATATCTGCAAATCCTCCAACTCAAAAAATGTTTGGCTATCCATTAGAAGAACTCAAGGGGGAAAATGTCAAGATACTGATGCCTGAACCGTATCGCGAGCAACACGACAGATACCTTCACAATTATTGTTCAACGGGCATAAAGAAAATTATCGGCATTGGCCGTGAAGTCGTGGGACGCCGCCGGGATGGATCCGTTTTTCCGGTTCACCTGGCGGTAAGCGAAGTGATGTTCGAGAGTGGCCAACTTTTCACCGGGATCATTCGGGACATCTCCGATGTGAAGGCCACCCAGCGCGAACTGGAATTGGCACAAGCAAAACTGCTTCAAAAAGAAAGACTTGCTGCCATTGGACAAACGGTAACCGGCCTGGCACATGAAAGTCGCAATGCATTTCAGCGCAGCCATGCCTGCCTGGCCGAACTTTCGCTGGATCTGAAGGACATGCCCGAAAGTCTTCTGTTGGTGAACAAGGTGCAGAAGGCCCTCGACGATCTTCACCGGTTGTTGGAAGAGGTCCGTCTTTACGCTGCACCAATCATTCTGGATTTGCGGAATTGCGATTTGGCCGCACTGGTGCGCGAGTCGTGGCAACAGGTGATTGATGCGAAAGTAACAACGCCGCATCCAAAATTTGAAGTCGTCATGGCCGATGGTTTTCCGAAAATTTGTCGGCTGGACAGTGATCGAATCCGACAAGTGCTTCGCAATGTGCTTGAAAACGCCAGTCAGGCTTGTGAGTCCAAAGGAACAATTGTTGTTGAGCTGGGATTCGGGGTGGCAGGACAAGACCAAATAGTTGTTGCGATTTCAGATAGTGGCCGGGGAGTTGTGGAGAAGGACCGAGAGTCGATCTTTCAACCTTTTTTTACTACACGCACCAAAGGAACGGGATTGGGACTGGCGATCACTCGCCGAATTCTGGACGCTCATGACGGTTCAATATCCGCTGGAATCGCCAAATCGGGAGGAGCCAAATTTGTTATTGAGTTGCCAAACCGACAGGGTAAGGCAACATGACGCCGTGCGGAATCGCGCGCTGCACAGCACTTTCGAAGCCCCGAAAATGGCAATCGGGCGTTGGAAACGCGGTACTTGCGGCTTCGTATTGCCAATCAATTTGAATATCGCGAATTTTGAACACTTCGCCCAATAAAAACATAGCCCCAGGCTGGCACGCCAATTGCGACAAAGTGGCAATGTAAAAATGCTCATCATTTATAATTTGAACCAATCAGAGTGAGAAAGCAATTGTGATAACGAGTGACCCCATTCAAAAAATGACCGATTCGCCATCGATTGATATTGATTTGTTAATCGTCGATGACGAGACCGATTTTCGCGAATCGGCCTGGCGCTATTTTCGGAAACTTGGCTATCGGGTTGAAAGAGCCGAGGATGGCGAAGAGGCCTTGAATGTTGCCACCAACCGAAAGTTCGATGTCGTCTTGCTGGATATTCACATGCCAGGACTCGGTGGGATTCGCGTTCTGGAAGAGTTCATGAAGTTGGATCCACCGCCAAAGATCATTATGCTGACGGGCGGTGGTACCATCGAGAATGCTGTCGAGTCACTAAAGAAAGGGGCATACGATTTCCTGACGAAGCCCGTGCGATTGGACGATCTTGCAAGAGCAATCGATCGCGCTTTCGAGTCGGGACGGCTTCAAAAGGAAAACTCACAACTTAAGGAAGTGATTCGCCGACAGTTGCCCCAGGGCGAGATGATGGGCAAGTCCACGTCGATGCAGGAAGTTTATCGCTTGATTGAGCGAACTGCGAGCTCCGACAAGCCCGTCTTGATTCTGGGTGAAAGCGGCACCGGCAAGGAGCTGGTTGCCCGGGCGATTCACCGCTCCAGTCCGCTAGCCAAAATGCCTTTGGTTGTCATTAACTGCGCCGCATTGGCGGAACAGCTACTGGAAAGCGAGTTGTTTGGGCACGAGAAGGGCGCGTTCACAGGCGCGGTAGCGGCCAAACCAGGCCTGTTTGAAATCGCCGACGGTGGAACGCTGTTCATTGACGAATTCGGCGAAATGTCGGGAGCATTGCAAGTCAAGTTGTTGCGAGTACTCGAAGACGGTTCAATGCGTCGCGTCGGATCCGTAACGGAAAGACGGGTGAAGGTACGTTTGATCGCTGCAACCAACAGCGACCTGGAAAAAGAGGTTCGTGAGAAACGATTTCGCGAAGACTTGTACTACCGCATCAACGTACTGGGGATTCGGCTGCCGCCACTCCGCGAGCGCGCCGGGGATATCGAATTGCTGGCCCGGCATTTCACCGGTGATGAATGGTCCATCGATGACGATGTGATTGCGCGGGTTGTTGATTACAGCTGGCCCGGAAATGTCCGGCAATTGCAAAACGCCATTGAACGGGCCAAGGTGCTGGCCGACGACAATCGAGTCGAATTGCGAAACCTTCCTGAAGCCATTGCAACGCACAACTCGGGCGTTGCGACAAATCCAACGGGGCAACCGTCCGATCTGGAAACCCTGAACCGGTTGCACGTGGAGGACACCTATCACCGCTGCAATGGGAACAAGACGCGAACCGCCAATGCACTTGGCATCAATCGCCGCTCCCTGTATCGACTGCTCGAAAAATTCGGAATTGAATAGTTGTCGCAACCGATGTCGTCAAACGCCTGCGCCTCGGATACCGAACGTACCGAGGAGTCATTTTGCCTGGAAAGTGTATTGCCGTAACTTCGCTGCACTCGTTGCGGCCTACTTCCTTCAATGGAATCGCCCTTTCTTAATCCGTGCAAGGTCAGGTCAACTGCAACCATTACTAACGGCAACCGTTGCTCGAAGGGAATATTGGATTGTCCGTACGTCCCCTCAGTTTCCACCAAGGCGGCATACGGATCGAGTGTTCCATAAACGGCACAAGGCAATGAATTGGACATTACCGATATTTTGATTTCGCAATTCGATTTGTTTGGCCTCCGTTTTTTTGTATCCTCAGTACTCACTTGCAATTAGCCCACCGGACACATGAAATCGTCCGTTGTGTGGTCTGACATTAATGGTAGTCGAGACAACGATGGTTCATTTACATCACGTCTGCCAACAGGGTATCCAGTATTGCGGTCTTGCCGGGCAGCAGGTTGATATCGACGCCCAGGCCAAAACTACCGACGAAAGTCAATCCGCCGAGATTCATGAAATAATTAGTGAAGCTCTCCGCGAAGTCGTCCAGGGGGTTGGTTTTTGCGTAACCAGTAACAAATCCTTCCAGGGTGCTGTCGAACCACCAGAACATCGGCCCCAACGGTGCATCGAACGCGTCGGCTTGAACGAATGTCGGTCCGGGACTGGTCGATGATCCGATCCAGCCGCTAATCGCATAAAAGTCGTTATACTTTTTCTCATGCCAATTATGAGCCATCTCGTGGATAATGGTCTGACCGGGACTTTTTGCATCGCTGAAAACGGCGTTGGGAATGTAGATTTTTCCGTTGAGTTCGTTCCAAGCCAAGGCGAATCCGTCAGCATCGCCATCGCGAAGCCCTGCACCTTGACGAGTGAGCGTAACCACGTCTCCATTGAAGATCCCGTTTGGTGCTCGTTCAAGGAGGTTTTTGTTGCCGGTCGCCTCGTGGAGGACTTTCAAGCCAGCATCAATTGCTTCGACATCGGCTTCGGTCCACGAACCAGCGGCAAATTCGTCGTCACCAGTGCCTCTCGGAGAAGTTCCGTCATTGAATCCGACTCGAACGTCCTCGGTATTTTTATCCGAGTGATTGTCAGACCAATTGCGAATTCCCAGGACCAGCGTGTAGGAATCGAGGAACCGATCGGAATCAGCGCCGCCGGTTAATTCGTCGGCTCCGGCTGCCCCAAAAAGCGAATCGATTCCTTCATCACCAAACAACAGATCGGCACCGTCACCTCCAAGGAGTCGGTCGTTTCCGTCGTCGCCATGCAATGTGTCTGCGGCACTACCACCGCGCAACGTATCTTCATCACTTCCACCGAATAGATTATCGGCTCCACTTTGGCCTGAGATATCGTCGTCTCCTTCCTCACCAAACAAAAAATCACCGTCGGCTCCGCCACGGATGACATCATTCCCCCCGCGACCAAAGATGGAGTCGACCCCGGCACGGCCCAGGAGGTTGTTCGCGATGGAAGATCCAATGATGATGTCGTTTCCTGATCCGCCAATCACGCGCTCAACCGAACTTAGCACGTTGTCATGTTCGTTGGGCGCGCCGTCGTCATCGATATTGTTCAAATCAATTAACAGGTTGACGGTGCGCGTCGAATAGTCGGCCGTATCGAATCCGATTCCGCCGTCAAAGATGTCCGAGCCGTTGTCGCCAGTGAGGATGTCGTTGCCGCCTTCGCCAAGCAAACGGTCGTCGTGATCGCCGCCAAATATCGTGTCGTCGCCCTGGCCTCCAGACAGCCGGTCAATTCCCGTCTCTCCGAAGATGAGATCTTTTCCGCCTCCGCCCCAGATCAAGTCATCTCCCTCGTCCCCGTGTAATTCGTCGTTTCCCAAGCCGCCCCAGATTCTGTCGTCGGAATCGTTTCCACCGCTGATGAAGTCATCGCCAGCGCGCCCGTAAAGCGTATCGTCGTCGCTCTCACCGAAGATGGTGTCCATGTGGGCACCACCATCGACCCAATCCAGTCCGGCACCCGCGTAAATCAAATCTTTCCCGTTCCTTCCGAAAATGGTATCGTCGTCATTTCCACCTTCCAGGGTATCATTGGCATCTCCGCCGTCGATCTCGTCACGACCATTGCCGCCCAGCAGGGTATCGCGACCTGCTTCTCCCTGGATCACGTCGTTGCCGTCGAAGCTGTTGACAACGTCATTTTCGGAACCGCCAAAGATGTTATCGCCCCCGGCTCCTGTGTTCACCGTATCCACACCTGCCCCGCCATAGACTGTGGCAGGAATCGTGATCGTCGAGTCCATCGAGAACCGGTCATTGCCGCCAAGTAGATCGGCAACGATGAGCGCGATCGGCTGCCCCGACTGCAGGAAGTCGTAATTCGTTCCGTTCTCCGTAACGCGAATCGCGTTGGTGGCACCAATGGTTATTTTGGAGACTTGATAAACGTCGGCTGCTGTTTCCGAATCCGATCCCACGATGTTTACGATGTCGTTGAGCCCGTCATAGTTGACGGTCAACAACCTCCGTGTTTCGAGCATTTCAAACGCCAGTTGGCTACTTTGGAACGGTACTGTCGACCGTTTTTTAGTTATAGAGCGATGATTTTTGTTGGATCGATTTGAGAAGAATTTCCACATGGTTGCACCTTTTTCAAAAAATGACGCCTGAACAGTTCGAAACCTCGTTCAGACAAATTGATGTTTGCCAGCCAACATGGCGGGCTTCTGGAAGCAGGTATCCCGGCTGGGAAGAAACCTTTCAGAAAAATGTCGCGATGTTCAGCGCTGGTCGAATGGCACTGCCGAAACGGCTGACCGCAGGTCTCCTCTCCAGCATCCACATGCGGGAGACCTTCAATCCTCCCTGAGGGCGGGGTCGGGAGACCCTCGCCCAACAGCTTCGGCCAAGCAACGCAAACGGGCGTCGTAGCGTGGGCTCCTGTCAGGAAGCTTGCACCAGACGCCCGGTTGGCGCACTGTAGAGCGAGGGCACATGCCGTTTTCGCCGACGCTACCACACCCACCATTCATACGCATTCATTTCGACAAACTCATCGTAGTCGGCCAAATTAGAAAGGGGCTCCGGTGGCCCGAACTTTCCCTTGGGGGCTGCATAGACCCGATCCCCAAAATCGCGCTTGGGCGTTTGTCGCGCGGGGGACCCCGATTGGTTTTCCCCGTAGACTTCTGGGCCCGTTTGGCCGTCGGCTGAAATTCTGCGGGACCCTAATTTAGGAGTAATTGCCGCCCGACGCTCCCGACGCTCCGTCTGGATCGCGAACTGAATCGCGCGCGAACCGGATTTGGCAGCAATCCCCACGAGGTCAGGGTTCTTGTTGTTAAGTGAGTGCACTGAAGGTTTTGGAGCAACCGCCAATTTGGTCGCGGTCTTGGATTGATTGCGTTGTTGAACATTCCCCTTTGCGTGATTGTTGCCCGACCGACCCTTCTTGTCCTGGGCGGATGCTCCGGAGGCCAGGACCAGGACCAAACCTACCATCGTGAGTGTGCGTAACGTGAACATGACATTGTCTCCATTGCTAGAACTGTTGTTTTCAGCCAGCCAACATGGCCGACTTCCGAGAGCAGGTATCCCGATCGCGCGGAAACCTTTCACGAAAATTGCAATTCGTGACGAATGTTCAAAAAAACACGAGTTTCGGGCTATTTGGGGGCGCCGGCAGGCCAAGACGAAAACTCAGGCGAGTTTCGCCAAGCATGATAGGCCGGTCCCGGCCCGAGCTTGTTGGGAAGCGCGCCAAAGTCCGGGGAGTTGGAATTGCCGTTGTTGGCGGTGTCCAGGACCAACGGTCCCACCGGATCCGATGCCGACTGAACCTGAAAGCGAATCTCTCCGGCGACCGACGATGTCTGCGGCAGCTTCCAGAATTCAAGCCAGCGGTCGATGCCCTGGACGTCCGCAGTGACGATGGAGCGATTCGATCCCGAGGGCCTGCCGATGTACTTCATGCTGCGGCGATGGAGGTTGCCGTTTTCGGACCAGACGATCAAAGTCCGCAAGGATTCGGCCATGTCCTCCAACTTGAAGTTCGCGCTAGCCCCCCGCCGTGCGCGCTCCGCGAACATTAAAAAGAGGTGCTCGCCGTCCAGGATGGACTTCTCGGCGGCAAACAACAGCGGACGTTTGGGCGGACCATCGACGAGCAGTTGCAAGCACCCATCAGCCGCGATTGTACAACGCGAGAGCCGAATCTGCGGCGGTGAACTCGCAATCGCACCGGGTGCAACCAGCGTCGAGACGCCCATGCGGTTTTCCAACACGCAGCCCGCGATGTCGAGCCGGCCCCCAGGCTCAGATCCCCAGAAGACACCGATGCCATCCTTAGCTACGAAGTGGCAGCACTGTAGAATCATTTCGCGGCACGAACCACCAACGCAACCGTTGAACCGGTCGCTGACAATCCGGCAGTGAGACATCAGCAGCCGGCCATGCGTCGAGACCACGATGCTGCGGGCCAGGATATCCTCTTCCGAATGGGTTTGGGGAACGACCATAGCCCAGCGAATTTCGAGTCCTTCCAAACGCAAGTCGGAATCGGTTTGGAGGATGGGCTGAGTGGCCCCTGGATTCTCCATCATCAATACCGGATGTGAGTCGGTTGCTGCGCGAATCGTCAATCGTTTGCCTTCGACGTTGAGAGGCGGAGTGAGAAAGGGACCGTTGCTGTGGACTTCGATGATGTCGTCTTCCCGGGCAGCTTCCAAGGCTGCCGCGAGTCCGGTGAAGCTACCATTCCGGCCGACGATGGTAAAACCTGATTGCGGATTAGGTTCGTCTCGCTGCTGCTTCTCGGTTGATGATAATTCCGATGTGCTCGAAGTGCTGCGCGACAACCACGAAGAACTGACTGCGGCAAGTGCAATCGCGCCGAGCAACATGGGCGTGGCAAACCACCAATGCCACGTCACGCGACTTCTTTGGCTCTTCGGCAACGAAGTCGATCCAGCCGTACTCGCAGAACTCGAATGCAACGAAGGTTGCTGCAAGAGTTCGGCAATTTCGCCAGCCGACTGCGGTCGCTGCCATGGTTCTTTGGCGAGCATACGCTGGAGCAGTTCGCGGAACCAGTCGGGCAAACTCGGATCAAATTCTTGCACGGGCTGCGGCTGGAAGAGGCGAACTTTTTCCAAAGTCCCCAAGAGCGACTCATGACGAAACGGTGAAACGCCTGTTGCGGCGAAGTACAGCACCGCGCCCAGACTGAAGAGATCGGACGCAGGTCCGGTTTCCGTTCCAGCCGCTTGTTCCGGCGACATGAATTCCGGCGTGCCGAGCAGCGTCCCGGCCATGGTGATCGTTTCCTCGTTCGCGGTCTTGGCCAATCCGAAGTCGGCAATTTTCGCTCGGCTCGTCCCTTCAACCAGCAGGATGTTGGCTGGCTTGATGTCGCGATGCACGAGTCCTTTGGCATGAGCGGCAGACAAGCCCCGCGCAACTTCAACTCCCAGACGAACTACCTCGTCCAGCGGCAGTTTGCCTTGGCGCTGCAAACGATCATCAAGGGACTCGCCGGATATGTACTCCAAGACCAGAAACGGCATCCCTTGATACTCGTCCACCGCATGAATCGCCACCAAGTTCTGGTGCGTCAGAGCGGCTGCGGATTGGGCCTCGCGAAGGAACCGCCCTTTGGCCTCGTCATCCAGCACCTTCCACGGGGAGAGCATTTTGATGGCCACGGTTCGCTTGAGCACCGGGTCGAGTGCTTCCAGTACGATCCCCATTCCTCCTTGCCCGATGACGCGGCGAATTGGGTAATCGCCAAGCTGGCCGATAAAGCCCGGCTCAGCAGTCGGCTGAAGAAAAGCGAGGCTGGAAACTTTCTTCTCCAGTGACTGCGATTTCTCGATGTCCGCCGAGTGCGAATCTTGAAGCTGTTCGATCACTTTCTGCAAAGCGGGCGACGACGCGGCTTGGCTGCGCCACTTACTGGCTCCGCCTGTCAAGATTGATTCGGCACCCGCCAATGCATCCAGCCGCTTCCGGCAGCTTTCGCACTTCGCCAGATGCCGTTCCAGCTCGCTCCACGCCGTTTCGTCGCGAGGGTTGGAAATCAGGCTCGCAAGTTCGTCGATCCGAGGGCACTCATTCACGGCTGGCCTCCCTCGACTTCGACCGCCGCGATTTCCTGGCGAATCCTGGCGATGATGCGACTGCGCGCGATGTAGACCGCGCCAACCGATAGATTCAGCTCCCGCGCCACGGGGTCGATTTCCTGACCCTCCACGACGGTTCGCCAGAATGCCCGCCATGAGGCCTCGCGGAAATCGCACTTCACGCGCTCTGAAGCCCACAGAAAAAGATTCCAGCGGTATTCACGGTCCCACTCTTCGTCGGCAGGTTCCGCTTCCGGCTGCTGCTCCATGAGGCCGTTAACCTGCGTATCCCCGCTCCCCTTCGGTTGCCGTGAATTCCGATTTGCCGTCTTCCGCAGCGCATTGCGAGTCACGGTGAGCAGCCAACTGCGGAACGAGCCGCGATTCCGATCGTAGTCGAATCCAGGCATGGAGCGAGAGACTTGTTGCATCACGTCCTGCACCAGGTCGGCGGCATCAGCATCTTGCATCCCCCGGTGCATTCCGTAGGAGTGAATCAACGGCGCGTAAAGCTGAACGAATTCTCCCCAAGCGATCTGGTCCTGCGCATCGCGAATTCGCATGAGCAGAGTCGCGCGGGTTGTGGAAGGGGATGTCATCGCTGACCGATGGCTTGAATACCAGTGACCTGCTAAATCGAGATCGCCTCAGCTTAGACCTTTAACAAGGCGGATAAAAGCTCTGGTAAAAAGTTCGGCTACTCGTTTTGTTGGCAGTATCCGGTCGAGGGTGCCGTTATGGGGATTGCGGGGGGAAAGCCTTGTTTATCCTGGTGGGAGGTTAACAATGGCCCTGAAAAGTGCGGATGTTTGTAGCACCCATCTTGGATCCAGACGGTGTCTTTGATTGCGACGTTGGAATCTTCGACGTTTATTCTGCATGGGATCAAGGAGCGCGACAAGTGCGACCAGAAATCTGGATTAACCAATGGTTACCGGACAGGGATCGTTTTGGTTACTGTCGCTGGTGGCAAGCAAAGTTTTTCGTTGCAAGCCTGGTAGCGGATGGTTGCCTTGATTTCGCCTTTCGTTTCCTTCGATTTGGATTTGATTTCGTGCGTCAGGGTAATTTTGTTTTGGTACAAACGAGAGCCGATATTTTTTGTGTCGGGGTCGCCGAGCGGTCGATTCCAATCACCTGCTAACTCGAACCCATCGCCAGGATTCAGCTCGACATCGACGACTTGCGATGAATTTCCTTTGCCAACCGAGTCGTAAAGGTGCCAGTCAGATTCGATTTCGAATGTGACTGAGACTTTGTAACGAGTGTCGTCGGCGTCGTTCGAATCAATGGCTGTAACGGATGTCGATACGGCGACCGGCGACTTCGATTCAGCTTCATTATCCGGGCCAGTTATTTTCTGGTTTGCGGTTTTGGAAATTGCCGGGGATTGCACTTTCGTGTCAGAAAAGTCGCTTCGCAAATACAGCCAGACGTAACTCGACTCACGTGTCGATTCGTAGAATTCCTTTTCCTTTTCCATAAAACCCATCAACTGTTCGATCAGTTTTTGACGTTCTTCTTCCTTGTCTTCGTCGTACCCAAGTTCCTCCAATTTCCCGGAAATCTCCTTGGTGTCCGCCGTCAATTTGGCTCTTGCGGCTACTTCGTCTTCCGAAAGTTCGCGTTTGACCTTGATTTCCGACAAGTCCCCAACCAACAAGTCCATGCGGCCATCATGGTTATAGTCGACAACGCAAATTTGAGTTCGGACGCCCGGCTTTGGGATCTCGTCGGAATCCAGTTCCTGCACGATGAATTTCTGTTCGGCCACAGCGGGAATCAAAACCTGGAACGGGCCGAAATTCGGTTCTATTGCTGAACCGATATTCTCATGCCAGCCAACGCTTCCAATGTCCGAGCCCAAAACAATGTCCCATTTTCCATCGTGATTCCAGTCAGCAACCGCCGGGCAGGCGTGTCCATTGACTTTGATCGGCTTGCCGCTGGCCTCGACCGAAATGCTGTCGCCGGAAAATTCGGGATGGGCTCGTGTCCCTTCGTTCATTCGCAAAAACAACTCGCCGCTAAAACTGCCGATCAACATGTCGAGGTCGCCATCGGAATCCCAATCGACCGTTGCTGGCCAACTGCCGAACGACGCGACGCGATCCTGGATCGAGACATCGGGGTCGGCATCCTCGTCATCTTTCACTTTCTCAAATCGGGCCAATTCGACAGGATGATGCACCAGGGGCAATCCATTCTTGTCCAGTATTTTTTCGATCTTTGCGTAATCCCCTTTTCCCAATCCGCGGATCAAATAGAGATCACCGGGATCGTACGAGCCGCTGATGACGTCGAGAATGCCATCGTTGTCGAAATCCACAAACTGTGGAGAAGAAGCGATACATCAGTAAACCGGGGTCTTGGCCGCCTCTCCGCCCGCCTCGAATTTGCCACGCGACTCATATTTTGGTTCTGCGTTGGATCCGACGTTTTCGAAGTGCCAGAAGTAACCCGGAAAATCCCCGACCAGCAAATCGTTGTCACCATCGCCGTCGATATCTCCAAGGCTCGGCCCCGCATGGGCGTAATTCTTCGACATCTCGCCAATGTCGATTACCGTTCCGTCCGCTTCGAGGCGAACCGGGTCCAACAATTCGGGACTCCGTATTTGAGTTGGCGTGTCATGGCGATTTGTATCCGCGTCCTGGGCAATCGCATCGAACGGGAAAAACATGGCCAACGAGACAATGCCGACGAGGCAGTTAATGACTCCAGGTAATTTGACCATTTGCATCCCAGCTTCCCTCCAAATAGTGATTTCAGCGAAAGGGTCGTGTACGACCGCAGTCGCCTCGGGCCATTAACCATTAATAATAAATTCCGTTTTGACATTCTAGACTTTGTGCTTGCAGAATTCACCATCTTAAATGCGAAAATCACAAGCTCATTTCGACGAACGAAAAAGCCTCGGTAAACTTGATCACATATCAACGCCGGGAATTGCGTCATGCCGCTGCGGTTCAACAAGAAAGCGGTCCACTCCGTGGCAACAACCAGGAAAAACCGTTAGCCTGATGCAGGTAGAAAATCTTTTTCAGGAGACATTCGATGTTGACTCGAACTTTACTTGCGACGCTTGCCGCACTTTGTTGGTGCAACGTGGCCCAGGCACAGAACCACGTTAAACGACTGGAATCCGGAAAACTGGAAATCAAGTTTGCCGGACCGATGACATTCGGGGCTGACGGCGTCCTGTTTGTGGGTGATCCATTGGCCGCTTCGGTTTACGCGATCGATACAGGTGACCGAACGTCAGGCGAATTTGCAATGGACTTTAAGGTTGATGGTATCGATGGCCAACTCGCTGCGGCACTCGGAACAAAAGCCTCAGAGATTCTGATCAACGATATGGTGGTGAATCCGATTAGCGGCACCCCTTACATTTCGGTTTCGCGAGGAACCGGCCCGGACGCCGCCGCCGTAATACTCAAACTGGCCCGAGACGGAACGATCAGCGAACTGGAATTAGACAACATCCCTCATGCGACGGCCGTTTTGCCGAACGCGCCAGCAGCGGATTCCGTGGACCGACGGGGTCGATCGCAGCGAATGATTTCGATTACCGACATCGCCTTGATTGATGACCAGGTCGTTGTCGCCGGATTGTCCAATGAAGAGTTTTCGTCCAATCTGCGAGCGATCCCGTATCCATTCGACCGCGTTCCGGCCGGTACAGCGCTGGAAGTCTACCATGGTGCGCACGGCAAGTACGAAACCAATGCACCGGTTAGAACATTTACCTCAATCACTCTGGACAACGAACCGCATCTGGTGGCTGCGTATACCTGTACGCCGCTCGTGCGGTTTCCGCTTTCTGAAGTAACGGCAGGGGAAAAGATTCGCGGTACGACCGTTGCCGAACTGGGGAACTGGAACTCGCCGCTTGATATGTTCGTTTACGAAAAGGATGGCAAGTCTTTCATTTTGATGGCCAATACCGCTCGTGGCATGATGAAGATTTCTGTTGACGGAATGGAAAGTACCGTTGGCATCACCGAACCCGTTGAAAACGGTGGTGTGAAGGGGCAAGCTTACGAGACGATCGATACCCTGAAATCTGCGGTGCAACTGGACCGTTTCGGAGCAAGTCATGCGATCGTCATAGTCAAAAATGAAGATGGAACTCACGATCTTCGTGTCGTTGAGTTGCCGTAAATGAACGCTTTTCGTTACCGTTTTCCGAATCGGAAGCGAAATTGTCTGTTGATTGTTGCGGGGCTGCTCCAAGTTAGTGCCGCAACAAATCGGTTGGTAGCGCAGGTCGAAATTCCCCGCGTTGCCCTACAGACTGAAAAGCTGCCGGGCCAATCTCATGTCGGCGTTGAGGTCATGGGACTCAACGACGATGAGCTGGAATTGCTGGCGTTGTGGCAGAAAGAGCAGCGGATTCCGACCGGCATACTGGAGTTGTTTGTTGAAGGCCAAACGAGTCCGGTCCTGGGCAAGGTGCTGGTCGAAGGATCGCGCGTGATCCTGTCACCCCGCTTTGAGCTGCAGCCAGGAATTTCCTTTGTCGCGAGGTTTCATTTCGAGAAACTGCCAACGAATGCTTCGTCAACGCCAATGGAATTCCATTTCTCGACACCCGCCTTGAGCAAACCGGAAATTGCCGCACGCCTGGAAAACGTTTATCCTTCGTCCGACGAGTTACCCGAAAACGTTTTGCGAATGTATTTGCAGTTTGTAACACCCATGGCTCGCCAGCGGGCATATGAACATATTGAATTTGTTGATGCAAACGGGCGAGCGATTGAGGAAGCCTTTATCCGAATCGAGCAGGAATTATGGAGTCCTGACGGGAGGCGATTGACAATCTTGTTTGATCCGGGCCGAATTAAACGCGGGCTCGTACGAAACAAGGAATTGGGGGCGCCGTTTCAGGCCGGTCAAACGATCACATTGGTCGTACGCCCTGGTTGGCCGGATGCCGCTGGCGTTTTCGTGAAACAGGAATTTCGAAAGTCATTTCTTGTAACGGAACCCGAACGGGAACAACCAACAATCAAACTTTGGCAACTGGAACTACCGCCTGCCCGATCGCGCAAACCACTGTTTGTCACGTTCGATCGCCCATTCGATTTCGCCCAACTGCAACATGCCATTCAAATCAACGATCAATTTGGCAAACCAGTCGCCGGAACCATTTCTGTTGGTTCCGGGGAAACAAGCTGTTCATTTGTTCCCGA
Organism: Pirellulaceae bacterium; assembly: GCA_031414755.1. GTDB lineage: Bacteria > Planctomycetota > Planctomycetia > Pirellulales > Pirellulaceae > CAJQPP01. Next base: position 37,602 of record JANNWJ010000028.1, read on the forward strand.
CGAAGGCTGGATGGTTGGCGAATTTTGTCTCGTCGTCGATCCAAATCTCGAGGATCGAGCCGGAAACAGCCTTAAAAAGCCCTTTGAAATCGACATTGAATCGGCAGCAGGCAACGATCCGCCACCCGTGACTACAAGGAGCTTTTTCATTCAATAGGGGATGCAGACGATTGCCTGTCGGCTGTCGAATCAAATGCCGGCTGTCTGGTAGAATGCAAAGGTTGATTGGCCGGCGGGGGCAGGCGCAACGACAGGTATTTGCCGGCGGCCGGACATGCGTTCCTTGGCAACTGGATGCGACTGATTCGTTTCGACTTGTTCGATTTCATCGACAAGGATGGAAAGGAGTTCGTCAATATGCTGAAGTCCATGGCGACGCGGAGATCGATTTCGGCGATGACGTTTCATGTGTTACCCCTTTCGGAAAGGTGAGTTCGTGATTCCTGTTCGGAAGCAAGCGGTTTGTCGAACCGCATCTGACAAAAAGATTGTTCGCCGGGTGTTGGACAAGTCTGGTCAAAGTCGAAAACGGGTTTTTCGAAAAAACTTTTAACGAAATGGTGGTGCGACAAGGCTGGTCCAAAAGCCTGGATTGGGTAAGCTTTTCATGTTTATTCGCCAGTGTTTTCGCATCCATACATGGCGATCGAAACGATCCCGTTCCCGAAAATCATGTGACTCAATGTTCCCGTTAATGTTTCGAAACGTCTCAACGCTGTTGTGGATTGCATTTCTGTTGACTGGAAATGGGACGATCGGTTCGGGACAAGACTTGATCACGATCGTCGATGACAAATCGGGAGTTGTTTCACAGTTTCAGGGGCAAGTACTTTCGTGGGATTCCGAAAAGCTGAAGTACGTCAATTCAGGTCAGGATCGCGAGATACCCGCGCGGCGCGTGAGTCGGATCGACTACGCGAAGACGCCAGAGCAACAGCAAGCCGACCAGTATTTCGCTTCAGCCCAGTTCGATCAGGCCTCCCTTGTGTGCGAGCAGGCGATAGCCAGGGAATCGCGACCGTGGGTTATCGAGGATATTCGTGCGCTGAAGTTGCAATGTGCAGCGGCGACTGGCAACGTGGAGCAAGCGGTCGTCGAGTTCCTTGAGATTTTGAAACTGTCGCCGAAAACCCGTTTTTTGCACTTGATGCCGCTTGCCTGGCACTCAAGCCAACGCGCTGGCGGTTCATTGGCACTCGAACTTCGGAATTGGCTTGATCGCGACGATCCGGTTCGCGGGCTCATTGGAGCCAGCTGGTTATTGATGTCCGATGCAGAACAAGCCACGAAACGCTTGCGTGAATTGCAGATTGCGGGAGATTCTCAAATGGCACAACTGGCAGCAGCTCAACTTTGGCGTGACGAACTGATTACGGCCGACGAGAATGAACTTCGCCGTTGGCAAGCCTCGATCGATCGGATGCCGGAGTCGATTCAGGCTGGTCCCCGATACCTTGTGGCTGTGGTACAAAAGCGTTTGGCGCCTGGCGAGAATTCGGCAGTAGCCTTGTTGCAAATTCCGATCTTGTTTCCCGAACAATATCAAGTTGCCGGAGAAGCGTTGGGCGAAGCGTACTCGTTGCTTAAAGCCTTGGGCAGGAACGACGACGCAGCGATTGTCTCCAGGGAACTGCACCAAAAATTTGGATTTTCCGCATCGGCCTTGCGATCGCAAAACTCGATGGAACAGTTTGGCAAGTAATATAGCGAGCACTCAGTTGATTGGCACTTATCGAAATAAAACATTCCGGCGATCGATGCTTGCCGCGCTAATGGCGTTTTTCGCTATTCCGTTCTTGCCGTCGATCGCATTGGCTCAAGCTGCTGGGGCGACAAGCCCCCCCCAGGTCTCGCCCGGATTCTTTTCGATTGTTTTTTCCGGAGGTGTGACAGGAATTGCAATCATGATTTTGCTGATTGCACTCTCAGTGCTCGCCGCCGGGTTGATCATTGATCACCTGCTGACCATTCGACATGACTACATTATTCCCGTCGGACTGTCCGAGCAAATTCGTCAACTATTGGCCAAGGGGCAATCCGATCAAGCCTTCGAGGTCTGCAATAAAAACCCAAGCGTCCTTTCATTTGTGATGCTGCATGGAATTGCGGAAATCGAGTTCGGATGGACCGCTGTTGAGAAGGCGATCGAGGATGCACTGGCCGAACAATCAGCCCGACTTAATCGAAAGATCGAATATTTGTCGGTGATTGGCAACATCGCGCCGATGTTGGGACTGCTGGGAACGGTCACCGGTATGATCATGGCCTTTCAACAAGTCGCCGCCAGTCAGTCGACCGCCGGTGCCCCGCAACTGGCCGAAGGTATCTATTCAGCGCTTGTGACCACCGTAGGCGGGTTGGTCATTGCTATCCCGGCGATTGGGGCATTTGCAATCTTTCGAAATCGCGTCGATCAACTGGTTGCCGAAACCGGCTACACCGTACAGCATGTGTTTGGTCCGCTGCGGCGAAAACGAAAATAAGTGCGGTGCGACAAGATGCGTCAACCTTCAATATCCCGCTCCCGTCGCCTCGGATTCAACATGACCCCGATGATTGACGTCGTGTTCCTGTTGATCATTTTCTTTCTGGTAACAAGTCATCTTGCCAAGCAGGAATCGCAAGTGCAATTGGCATTGCCTGTGGCAATTTCTGGCGAGGAAGACCCGGCATTATCGTCTCGACGCGTTACGATCAATGTGAATGAGAGTGGTGAACTGACAATCGCCAATCGTCCTGTTCTTGCCGCAGAGCTTGGTGAACGACTGGCAAGTGCCCGGGAGGAACTTGGAGACGACATGGAAGTCCGGATTCGCAGCAGCCGGTTGACACCCTATGGTGATGTTCAGCCGATCATGCTGGCCTGCACGAAACAGGGAATCTGGAACGTGACCTACGCTGTTTATCGGCAGGAGCAGTAATTCATGGTCCGAATTCCTGCCGGTCGATCCGAGAGCGCTCACGATTTTGATTCGACAATGACTCCCATGATCGATGTCGTGTTCTTGCTCCTTATCTTTTTCGTCTGGACGGCCGGAACACAAATTGTCGAATACCTGTTGCCAGGACAGTTGTCGATCGAAGCAGGCAATCAGGCGGCTCAACTTGCCGAACCCGTCCCTGAGCAGGATTTTGACAAAGTGGTCATACGTTTGCGATGGGACGAAGGATTGCCCGATTGGTCGATCAATAATCAGCCCCTGCGTTCGATTGTTGATGTCGACAACACGTTGCAAGCTCTGGCACAGATCAATGCCGATGCTCCGATAGTGATTCATCCCGACGACGAGGTGCCCATCGGCTTTGTGGTCGAGCTGTTTGACAAGTCGCGATTGGCGGGTTTTTCCAAAGTCTCGTTCGCCATCAATCAGGATTCAAAGTAAACGATCATGATTCGACGAATCGTTTATTTGAATGTGCCACGCGCCGGAGCAACCGCCGCCGGAATCGTCGCCGGCTTATGGATTGTTCTTGTTTTCGCCTCGTTCGGACAATCGCAGTCACACGAAAGTATGGATGTTCGGACGATCAAGGGACTGCAACAACGCCGCTTGTTTGACCTGGCACGAATCCATGCCGAATTGGCGATACAGCAGTCCTCCCGTCCGGTGGACAAGGTTACGTTGGCCGTTGTGTTGCTTGAAACCTTGACGCATCAGGCAGCAACGGTTCAGGGCGCCGAACGACAGCTTGCCTGGTCGGGAGTTGCCGGGAAGGCCCGTCAGCTTGTCACCGAGCTTGCCAACGCGCCTCGAAGTATCTTGCTCACCGTGCAGGCTTCACTGATTGACCAGGCGAGGCTTGAGCAACTCGTTCGGGAAATCGAAGTCGGGATGGGTGACAATAACTCGGCTGTTTTGGCGCAGGAGCTTGCCCGGTCCGTTCAGCGCGATCTTGAACAGATCCGAATTCAGCTCGGCCAATTGCTCAATCAGCCAGATTCGGCTCGCGGTCAGGAAGAATTGTCCGGTGCTGCGCTGTTAACTCTCCGCTACAACATCGAATATCAGGCGACTCGCGCATTGATGCAAAGTGGACTGCTTTATGAAGCTGCAGAACAAGCGAGTCGAGCGGACGTTATGGTTCGTGTCGAACGACAATTGCAATCGGTACTGCAATCGGTCTCCCCCGATCAACCAATTTGGTGGACCATCCAGGGGGATCGACTTGCTGCGGCGCGAGCGATCGGTGACTGGGCTCAGGTTTCCGCAATTGCCGCCGCGTTGCCCGAAAAATTGCCCGATTCACTTTCTCGCGACCGAATTCAGGCTGAGCTGATACTTGTTCGATTGGCCCAAAACCGAACGGATGAAGCAGTGAAACTTGCCGGGGACAGTACCCTTGCCAGTTCGTTGCCTGAGCTGGATATCGCGCGGCTCCGTTTATTTGCCTTGCTTGCCAGACAAGATCCCGCTGCAGGAGGAGTATGGCAACAGCGGGCTCTTGAACTGACTCGGCAAATCGAATCCGCTCATGGAGGATACTGGGGACGGCGAGCCAGTTTGATGGTTGTTGGAACGGTAACGGAATCCGGAGCCAATGGAAATCTCGAACTGCTGGTTCGCGTCGCGGCCGAAGCTCAGCGAAAAATGCAATGGCCAGAAGCGATCAAGGCACTCGATGCGGCCTGTGCTCAGTCGATGTCCGAAAATAATCGGGAGCTTGCCTACAAACTTGGTTTTCGTGCGGCGGCGATTCAACAAGACCAAAAACAATTCCCGTTGGCGGCTGAACGCTTTGAAAGTCTGGCGATGGAGTTCCCTGAGAATGCTGACGCTCATTCTGCCCATTTGATGGCTTGCTGGAATCTTTCGCGAACGGTTGGTAGTGATAAGGCACTGTTCGACAAGTATCAACAAATGCTGGAGCACAATATTCAGACATGGCCTGCTTCGCCAAGTGCTGATCAAACGCGAATCTGGCTTGCCGCTGTTCACCAGCGTCAGCGCGAATATGGGACGGCATTGGGTCTGCTGGCGAATGTCAAGCTTGACAGCCCGCTATTGCAATCAGCTATCGAGCAACTGCGGCTGGTAATCCCGCTTCGACTTGCACAGGCAAAATCCGGGGGCGAGGACACCCTGCCCTTGTTGACGATCGTCGCCAGGCAAATGGAATCCGTCGCCAGCTCAATCGATGATGCGACGGCCAGCGACGACACCCGTGCCCTGCGTCACGCTGCAGTCTCGTTGCTGGGAGAATTGCGGTGGCTCTACGGGGTTCTCGATACGCCGGATGTTGTCGACGAGTTGGAACAATGGATCAAGAGTCCGGGCGATGACTCGCAAAAACAGCGCTGGCGTGTTTTGCAGATTGTCCGCGCTGCTTTCCTCGGAGAACCGGCCAGCGCAATCAAGGCTTCACTCGATCAGCTAGCGCCTGATACGGAAACGCTGGAGTTGTTGCGAATCGGGCTTACCGGGTCGCTCCGTGCCGATAAGGTTCCGACCAGTTGCCAATCAGCCTTACTGGCGGCGGCGGATCACTTTGAATCGGCGATACAGTCGAGTGATGAACGACATCGGTACTTGTGGGATTCGGCTCAAATCCAGGTACTCGTCGACATTGGCGACGTAACGGCGATTGAACAAGTCGAGCAGATTGCCCTCCGCTATCCACGCGACAAGGCAATACAACAGATGCTTGGCGAATTACTGTTGACGGCTTCGGACACCGACATCAGCCGAATCGACGCCGCGTTATCTCAATGGCGAAAAATTGCCAACGCGACTCGTCAACAAAGCGATGAGTGGTTTGAGGCCAAACTAAATGTGGCGCGACTGCTGATAGCCAGCAATCAACGGGATGATGCCAAAACGATGCTGGAATACATGCAAGCCGTTCCGCCGGGCTGGAAAGACTCGGCCATGGCATCCGAGTTTGATCGACTGCTGGCCGAATTGAAAAAGTGATCGAGTTCGGGTCTGACCCTTTCTGACCGGGCCGCTTCACTCGCACTAGAACACATCGGTCGAGGGACGGAATCGCTTGACGTTCAAGGCGATCCCTGTGGTGAGCAAAAAACCTACGATGATCAGCAATTGGCAAATAAACATGGTTCGATTCCTTTCGTATGGGGGGACGAATGATCGAACAAGTTGCAATGACTATGCCAATGAATCGTTATCAAAAAAGTGCTGTCATTTGTTGTTAGACTCTTCCGGTTACGTTGACCTGACGATCAGGAATGGTCAGTTTCTATTGAAGTCCATGCAGAATCAGGAAATCGACCCGGTGCAGATTTGATACACGCGCCGTCAGTTCGATGTCGGCACAAAGGCGTTTGATTTAAAAGGCTTGCGGTAAATCCCGTAACGAACGACGGGTAGCCCGTCTTCTGTCGTTTCCGTCTCAAAAACCATCCCGGCGCGGAGCATGACACCAATGGATGGCGAATGATCGGGCAACGTGTGGGCAATCACGGTCAGCACGCGCGGGTCCGTAAAGGCATAGTCGATAAGTGCCAGTGCCGCCTCAGTCGCATATCCCTGTTTTTGATACGTTGGCGTCAGGCCATAACCAATCTCGACAACGCCTTTTTCATCCGGTTGGCCTTTGAAACCACAGCCGCCAATGAGGTTTAGAATGCCGCTTTCACACAGAACGATGAAGCGCATTGACCATTCGGCTTGCCCCGGGTTTTGCTGCAGAAAGTTGATAACGTAATTGATAACATTGGAGTCATAGTGTTCCGGCGGCCAATCCGGCGGGATTTCTGCCTTTAATTCCCGAGCAAGATACTCGATGCCAACCAGTTCTGCGTTCAGATGCGCCGTCGTGGCGTGAACCAATCGAAGTCGAGGAGTCAGGATATCAGGAATCGGCGATTGACTTGGCATGGTTGCGACTTGCGTTGCCCGTTGAAAAAAGCATTATTGCCCGATCACAAGTTGCCGGACAACGACTGGATTAACTCGTTGGTTTCGTCTCGTTTCTTCATGCGGGCTGCATGGCGAATCTCCCGCTCACCGTGAACATGGACTTCTTCCGGTGATTCAGGGATCACAGCGGGAACTTCCATGGGTCGGCCGTCGTTGCCCAGCGCCACAAAAGTCAAAAAGGATATTGCGGCTATATGGCGAGTTCCGTTAACGCAGTTTTCTGTCGTGATTTTGACGAAGACTTCCATCGAAGTCCGACCCACGGAGCAAATATACGATTCAAGCCGCACGATATCATCGCGTTGAATCGGGCGGTGAAAGTGAACTCCGTCGTTCGAAGCAGTAACGACCGAACCCCGGCAATGACGCCGCGCAGAAATCGCCGCAGTCTCGTCAATGTGTTTCATCAATAGCCCGCCAAACAGCGTGTCGTGCGCATTGGTATCACCGGGCAGAACAATGTTTTCCTGCATGGCGAACGACTGCCGCATCGGAACGTGGTTTCGCATGGGGATTCCTGGACGACTGGATGAGGAAGCATTCAACGGGAAGCACCCTATTGCGCGCGGGATTCATCGAATCGTCAAGGTGGCAAACATCGCTCTGCCAGGCAATTACGCGGCGCGGCGCGGCGAACGGCGGTTACTGGAATCTACTTCACCGGAGACTTCAGGGCGATTTGCTGCACTTGCCAACCAGCTTGCAAATTCTTCGTCGGCATCCTGGTTACGTTTGGCCGACTTTCTACCGGCCAAATAGGACCACTTTGTCGGTTGTACGATCTGGATACCAAAACGGATTGCGGAAATGAATTTGCCAATGACAGAACAGTTGCCTTGACCATACCGCTGTTGCAATCGCTGTGCGACCCAACCCGACCGAAATCCCTCGGGCAATTCGATCGACAAGCTTTCTTCGATTGATACGCCACCGTTGCACGCGACGACGCATCGAAGTCCCAGTCCCTTTGCGGCAAGACCAATTTCAAGTCCCACCAAATCATCGCCCAACTCACCGTTCAGCGGAAAGATCTGTTGCAGCATGGTTCGTCGAAAACAACCTGCCCATTTCGCAGGGCCGGCCACTATGCGACTTTCATCCGAAATATGACCGGGACGACTGTCGGCACGGAATCCCAATCCCCGCGATATAAGCTGCTCACCCACGAAAACCGGAATAGAGACACATCCTGCGTCAACCTGGGTCAATTCGCGCATCGCAGGTGCAAACCATTGATTGTGGACCTCGACACCCGGTAAAATCAGGTTGACGACTTCGCCGGTTACGATGGGTATTGCCTGATTCAAATAATGGGCAAGCCCGCCGGATTCCTGGCAAGTTAAAAACGTTGCTTCGTCCCCCAACCCGTAGTCATCGACATCGCTGGATCCCTGAACGACAATCACTTGATGGTGCGGGAGCCGGTATCGAAGAATCGATGCAAGTGTCGTTTCAAATGCGGCGTCCGAACCAAGGCGGGGGACGACGATCGTAAGGGATGACATGCTGGTAGCGTCCTGCCTCACCTGAGAAGAATAGATTCCGGACGGACATTGCCGACCGGCTCTGGTTGGTCGAAATCCATTCGATCAAATCAGAACTTGTATAGGCACGTTATTTTTCGACCTTGACACACAGATTCATTTATCGAATTCCAACAAGCTCCGGATGTTTGACTGTTAAGGGTGCTAGCGGTTATCTTTGCTACGGAAATCCTGATTTCATTACTAAAGTCGGACGAGTCGACGTCTGGAAAATTGCTGGCAGTTTACCCGGCGGATTCGCTGAAGTTGCAAAGCCAATGCGTCGCACCGAACGCCTGAAAATACCTTAACAAACAATCATTGCTTCAGTACTGGAACCTGGAAACAGGAAGCCGCACGATGCACCAATATCATAAATTGCTGGAACATGTCCTGCGACAAGGGACCAGACGTTCCGACCGAACGGGAACCGGAACGGTCGGCGTATTCGGCTACCAAATGCGATTTGACCTGGCCGACGGGTTCCCGCTCGTTACAACAAAAAAGCTTCACTTGCCATCGATCGTTCATGAGCTGTTGTGGTTTTTGAGTGGCGACACCAATATTCGCTATTTGCAGGAGAACGGCGTTTCGATCTGGAATGAATGGGCCGACGACAAGGGTGAACTTGGTCCCGTCTATGGCAGCCAGTGGCGATCATGGAAATCGCATAACGGTGAAACGATCGATCAGATTTCGCAGGTCATTGATTTGATTCGGACACAACCAGACTCGCGGCGACTGATGGTCAGCGCCTGGAATGTGGCGGAGATTCCCAACATGAAGCTCCCCCCCTGCCATGCGTTGTTTCAGTTCCATGTTGCCGAGGGTCGATTGTCGTGCCAGTTGTATCAGCGAAGCGCCGATGTATTTCTCGGTGTCCCGTTCAATATTGCGTCATACGCGTTGCTGACAGCCATGATCGCCCAGGTCTCGGATTTGCAGCCAGGCGAATTCATTCACACGCTGGGTGACGCTCATTTGTATTGCAACCATCTGGAACAGGCACAACTGCAACTGACTCGGGATCCACGGCCGCTGGCTGAGTTGAAGCTGAACAAGGACCGAAAATGCGTCTTTGATTTCCGGTCGGAAGACATCGTATTCGAAAACTACAACCCGCATCCACGAATTGCCGCACCCATTGCCGTATGATTGTCTCGCTAATTGTCGCGATGAGCGAAAACCGGGTGATTGGACGCGATGGCGGAATGCCCTGGCGATTGTCGGCTGACCTCCGGCGATTTCGTACGCTCACGATGGGACACACCATAGTGATGGGCCGAAGAACCTGGGAGTCGATCGGCCGTTTGCTTCCCGGTCGCAAAACCGTAATCATCAGTCGTAACCCTGCATACATCGTAGAAGGGGCAGCAACGGTGGATAATCTGAACGATGCTTTGCGAACTGCCGCTGGCGACAGCGAAGTCTTTGTCGTCGGTGGCGGCGAGATTTACAGGCTGGCTATTCCAATCGCCAATCGGATTTATATCACGCGCGTACTTTCCCAAATCGATGGTGACACAACGTTTCCAGAGGTCAATTGGCTGGAATGGACTCGTATCGAATCGGAAGCCCATTCGGCCAACGAAAAAAACAATCACGATTTCGTATTCGAAACCTGGATTCGAAACGAGGTAAGCGTTTATGGGTCAGACCCCTTCGCAGCGCGTCAAAATCAGCGAGAACGGCTTCAATCGAAATAGCGGCGAAGGCCGCGCAAGAATATTGCTTCCGCCGCATACGCGGCTGAACTTCCTTCATCTCGTAATCAATTACGAAAAGAATAACCGATGCATGAATCTTCAAACGAGATCATTGAGCTGACTGGTAACCGACGGCGTGCCGCAAACATCACGGAACGAGGAAACTCGCCTTTGGCAACGCCAGGGAAGTCAATGGAAACACGTTCACTTTCATCGATGCGATAACGGCGGGTGATCAAAACCATGAATCCCTCGAACCATCCTGTTGGTCTTGCAAAACCTGTCCAAAAAATGGAAAAGTCGTTAGAATCAATATATGACAAGTCTCCCTTACACCACTGACACTTCTGCGGAAGCTGAACAAATTCAACTTGAGTTATTAAGGAAGATGCCACCCGGGCAGCGGGCACGAAAAGCACTTGCCTTAAGTGCCGTAGTCGCCCGTCAATGCAAAGCCGCCATCCGTCGTCGTCACCCCGAGTTTGACGAAAACGAAGCCAGTCTGAAATTCATCGAACTCAACTACGGGAAAGATTTGTCGGAAAAAGTTCGCATTTGGCGTGCCGATCGTGAAAGGCCAACCAATCAAAAGGCCTATGTCGCCAACGCCGCAGAAACAGTGGGTGTCATCGACCTGTGGAAGCACCTGGTTCACGAAGTCCAAAAAAATCAATGAGATGCGTCCCCGTTCTCCCCCTGTAGTGAACAATGTGCGGCTGGAAGGGGTCGAAACTGGACCTGTCCCGAATGGCATTAACATCTTTGCAAGTCATTGATTGGCAAGTAGTTCCTTGAGTTGTTTTCGTGGTTTGTTCATGAGGTCGTATTGCTTGTGTCGGCGTTTTTTGACTCGTGGTTCGTAGCGGTTAGGACGATCAGGATTGAC